>JAHZBE010000002.1 GCA_019423565.1 bacterium | reverse complement strand
CAACTAGGCTTCAAATAATTCTTTTTTAGTGTCTACTTTTTGTTGACAACTTCAATAAAATACTTTCCTTTTCTTTTGTTGATGTGTATAATGTAGTTAGTAAGTAAGTTTATTACTTACTATCATCTTTTTGCCTAGGAGTTGTTAGACCTGCTCCTTACTGGCACCAAATTGATAGATGGCTCGAACTATTCGAACTTAAGTAATAGATTGCTAACAGAAATGTTAGTTTTTTGTTTAAAATGAAAGGGTGATTATGCTTGAGATAGAAACTAAAAATTTGAAAATAAGTGAAGAATTAAAAAGAAAGGCAGACATAATATACCGGTTTGTTTGTGTTAAAGAAGATAATTAACTAAATTTTATGGTAAAATTGATATAGGCAGAAGCTTAGTCAAGCTTGTCTGACTATTTTGAAAGGAGGAAAAATATGGCAAAAGATTTAGTAAAAACTGAAATTAATGTTATAAATAATAAAATAGGAATAATGAGAATTGGAGATGTAGATTATATATCACTTACTGATTTAGTAAAATATCAAAATCCAGAAGATCCATCAGGCGTAATTAGAAATTGGATGTCTAATAGAAATTCATTTGATTATTATGGTTTGTAGGAACAAATAAATAACGAAAATTTTAATTCCGTGGAATTTCACGTAATTAAAACTGAAGAAGTACCATACAATAGATTTACTATGACTCCAAAGAGATGGAAAGATAAATTTAATGCAATAGGAATTGTTCCAAGTGCAGGAAAATCTAGTGTTGGAACATTTGCCCATCCTGATATAGCGTTTGAATTTGCTAGTTGGTTAAGTCCAGAATTTAAACTTTATTTAATAAAAGAATTTGAAAGATTAAAAAGTAATGAAATGTATCAACAAGAAATTGAATGGCATGCTAATGGAGTTTTATCAAAAGTAAATCATGTAGTACATACTGATGCAGTTAAAAATTATATAGTTCCTACATTAACAGAAGAACAAAAAAATTGTATATGCTGAAGAAGCAGATGTATTAAATGTTGTGTTATTTGGAATGACTGCTAAAGAATGGAGAGAAAAAAATCCAGAACTTTCTAAAAAAGGAAATATGAGAGATTACGCTGATTTATTACATTTAGTTATATTAAATAATTTAGAAAATACAAATGCAGAATTTATAAAACTTGATATGTCACAGAGTGAAAGATTGATTAGTTTAAATAACTCTGCTAGAAATCAAATGGAAATATTAAAAAATAATAATGGCATTAAAGAATTAGAATTATTACAAGAAAGAATAAATAATAATAAAGTTTTGATAGAAAATAAATAGTATTATTACTAATTTATAAAAATTGAAGAAAAAAGTGACTTTTTTAACGAAATATTAGAATGTCAAATATCAAAAGAAAAATTTGATTTAAAAATATTAGAAGTAAAAGCATTTGGTGATTTATATAGAAAATATAAAATTGTAAAATATAAAAAGAATAATGAAATGCATTTATCAGAAATAATGTTTTAAGAATTATTAGATAAAACAGAAAATATTATTAAAATTTATGATGCTGAAAAAATAATTTCAAGTTGTACTGGTTTTGATGGTAGCTATGATGATTTAACCTATTATCATATTGAAGATTTATATTTTATTGAATTTAAGAATGATGACTTAGGTAATAATAATCAAAATGAATTAATTATAGAAAAATTAAAAGAGAAAGGTATTTTATAGATGAAAAATGAATATATTGAAAATAATTTAGATAATCCTAAATATCTATTTGCAGGAAGTCCATTATTATTAGAGTATTTGGAGCCAAGAAAAGCATATGATGAAAATCATAATCCATTAAATGAAGATACTGCTGTATATTTAACATCTTCATGGATTATAGCATCTGCATATTCTTTTGGTAAAAATGAAAAATATTCTGGTAGTTTTGAAACTGACAGAATTGATGGTAATCCTTATGTTTTTTTTGAAAATGATAATTTAGATGAAGAAGAAATTGGCTATATTTATGTTTTTGAAAAGAATAGTGATAAATTTATACATAATGGAGGAAGATCTTTACAATATAGATGTCATGAAAAAATAACACCTATTGAAATAATAACGGTTAAATTTAGAGATTATAAAGATTTATATAATATTGAAAATAGAAAAAAAGTAAAATAAAATCAGCAAAAATATAAAATATAAAATATATAGTATAATAAATAGGATTTATATACAAGTGAGGTAAAAAATGGATATTAAAACAAAATTAGAAGATGATAAAGTTCTTGGAATTTCATTAGAAACAAAAAAATTTTAAAATTTAAAGGGTATTTATACTATTGAAGAATTTTTAAAATTAAACGAAAACGATATCCCTGTAACAAGAAGTAATTATTATCCTGCTATACAACATATTTTTAGACATGCTTATTTAAATCAAGAATTAATTTATGATGTATTATTAGAAAAAGAATACAATTTTAATAAAAAAGGATTTGAAGATTTTGCAAAAGACTATATTAAATTTGGATTAGTAGATAAAGGGTGTAGTTTTAGAAGTTTATCTAGAGATATGAAAGTATGGGAAAAAGATAATAAAGCAATATTAAATACTGATAAATTTTCAATGAAAATGATAATAGAAAGATTATATAAACAAAACGAGAATCGTAAAGCTAGACGAAAAATACATGATTTATATATTTCAGAAGAGATAGATGAATTTGAATATAAAGAAAAAGTAGATGAATTAGATAATATAAATTTATTTACTCCAGATTTAAGTATACGACATTCAAATATTTTAAAATATTATCTAAATTATTTGGAAGTAAAAAAAATAAAAAATATGAAAAAGAAACAGATACATATACATTAATGTATTTAAAAGAACAGATAAAACAGTTAACTGCTCAAAAAGATAATTTAGATTAACAAATAAATACGTTTCAACAAAGAGTTGATGAAATGATTGGAAAAAAAGTCTAATGGAAAATAAATTAAGTATTGAACATATAAAATATATGATAGATCAATTAAAATTGGAAATTATAGAAAAAGAAAATAAAATAGAAGAACTTTTACTAATAATTAATAGTGAAACTGATGAATAAAATTTTGAAGAGCAGTAATATGCTCTTTTTTTATTCTTTTATTTTTTATTGAATAATTTACTATAAAATAAAACAATTTTATAGTATAATTATATTGAAAAATTGTGATTTTTTTGTTATTGTTATTCTTTTATCGTTATGATAAAATATATAAATGTGTTTTAAATAATAAATATTTATTATTTACATAAGAGGTTGCAGTAAATGAATGAAGTAATTATTAAAGAAAAATATGTATTAAAATATATAAGAGATATGTTATATGCATGTTCATATGCCATAAAAAATAAGGGTGATAAAACTTATCAATATCATCATAATACAGCTTATGAATATGCACCTTCAATAATAGAACATGGAATATTATCTATGATGGAACTTAATAGTTTAGGAATAAGATCATATTCAAAAGAATATTTAAATTTTATTGATGATATAGAATCACATGTAAATGGTAAAGATGGAATATCTTTGTCAGTAACAGGTTTAACGGATTTATACAAAAATGAAGATGAGTTTGATCCATGTCAATCAAACATTGTTGATTTTTTAGTAGATGAAAATATTAAAACTGTTAGAAATACAATTCATTATGGGAACGAATTTATATCAAGAGATAAAATAACCAGTGATAAAATTGTATCTGCTGATATTAGAATTATAAATTATATAAACAATTTAAGTAAAAAAGATGGAGAATTTATTTTTAGTGCTATAAATAAATATAATCAAATTATTATGATGTCAAAAGAAATATTAAGACATAATAGAAATATACAAATGAGAGAGATGTCAGAAGGCGTTAATAGGGAAATTGATGTAAAAAAAATGTCTGAAATGCCAAGATTATTAATGATAAAATAATTCATTGCCTTAAATATATTATAACATTCCAAGGGTTGTTAATAATGTATATAATTATAATGTAGTTATGTGGTGATAATTACTTATTTAATTTCTTATATAAAACAAAAATTTACTTGAAAAATTTAGTTATTCATACAATAATTGCTACGTAATGATATTTTCCTTCATTACTTTTTTTGTAATAAATTTCAATGTCATTTTTTATATGACATTTAAAAGACTATTTTATAATATTTAGACAACCTATAAATAATAGTTTTCTTATAAATTATGGAATTTTCGTTCACAAAATTAATTAAATTTGATATAATTGATATTAATAATAGGAGTCTATCCTTAGGAGGTAGTAAATGAGAAAGTTTTTTTATAAAATACTAAGCTTAATGCTTATATTTTCAGTATTTATCTCATCATTTTCATTAAACATAATTAGCGTACATGCAGATGGTGAACACAAGTTTTTATTAAAAGCATATGATTGGAATGCATTTGATAATGATTGGGAAGGATCTGGAACAGGTGATGAGCTTATAAATAATGCCGATGTAGAACCTGGAAAAGTAATTCAACTTTCAATTTATTATATACCAGGTATAGACCCAGATATGATGATGCAGATGGCTATAAAATATGATAGTAATTTAGTTGAGCCCATGTATGATGAAGGTTCATTATATTTAGAGGCTGATATGTCAACAACTTATCAAGGAGGTATATGGCCTGCAGTTGGAAAGTCACCAGACAATAAAAAGAAAACAAATTGGACAGTATCGGCAAATGATGCACCAAGTTATAGTATGATTAGTGTTTTGGCAGAAGATCAAGCAAAAACAAAAGCACTTACAACGGAAGGCGTAATCGCAAGTGTATATTTTAAAATAAAAGATACTGCAAAAGCAGGTTCTGTAATAACATTTGAATATGATAATTCTCGTACAAAATTAACAAAATATGACAATGGTACAGAAAGACCAGTTATTACAGAAGGAATAAACTTAAATGTTTTCGGAAAAATGTCCGCAAATACATTATTAAAATCATTATCAGTAAAAAATGGTACACAAGAGTATCCATTAAATCCTACATTTGTACCAGATTCAGAAACAGTAAGAGATTATCAAACAACAGTACCAAATAATATAACAAGTGTTGATATATCTGCAACAGCATCTGATACATCTGGAAAAGTATTACCTGGTGGTCTTGGAACAAAAAGTTTAAATGTCGGAGAAAATAATTTTAATTTAGTTGTTCAATCACAAGATGGTACACAAGAAATATATAGATTAACAGTATATAGATTAAATAATGATGCGACACTAAAAAGTTTAACATTAACAAATGGTGTAAATATTGGAACATTTAGTAGCGCTAAAACATCATATACAGCAACTGTTCCATATAAGACTAAATCATCAGAAGTAACTGCTTTAACAAATGATTCAAATGCAGTTATAACAAGTGGTACAGGAACATTTGATTTTACAAATTATGGGGCAACAACAAATACACATAATATTGTAGTAAATGCAGAAAATTGTGATTCTAAATATGCAAGTGTTCCAGGAAATACATGTACAAGCAAAACATATACAATCACTGTTACTAGAACTTCTCCATCAAGTAATAATAATTTAAGTAATTTAACAGTAAATAATAAAACAGTAACTAATTTTAATAAAAATACTTTAGAATATACTTTACCAAATGTATCTAATGAAACAACAAGTTTATTAGTAGGAGCAGTAGTAGAAGATACAGATAAAGCACAAATAAAAAGTGGAACAGGAACAGTTAATTTAAATATTGGAGATAATACATTAAATATAGTTGTAAAGGCAGAAAATGGAGACGAAAAAACATATAAATTACATGTTAGAAGATTATCAAATGATAACAAATTAAAAAGCTTAGAAGTTAAATCAACACCAAGTGCTAGTTTATCACCAGCCTTTACAAGTACATTCTTTGGAGATTATAACTATAATTATACAGAAGATGTAAGTTCTATAGATGTAAAAGCAATTGTTAATGATACAGATAAAGCAATGGTTGGAATAGTAGATGCAAATGGTTCTGAAACACTTACTAGTACATTAAATACTGCATCTAAAACATTTACAACTAATACAAGTAATGTAACAATTGTAGTAACTGCAGAAGATGGAAGTATTCAAAACTATACTTTAAACTTAGTAAGAGCAAAATCAACAGATGCAAATTTATCTAGTTTAATAGTAAATCCTGGAGAACTTGTTCCAGTGTTCAGCAAAGAAACAAGAAATTATAATGTAATTGTAGATGGAAGTGTAACAAGTATAAATGTTAATGCAACACCTCTATCAAAGTATGCTAAAGTAGAAAGTATTACAGGAAATACAAATCTTAACTTTGGAAATAATCAAGTGGAAGTAGTAGTAAGAGCAGAAAGCGGAAATACAGTAACATATACAATAAATGTTGAAAGAAAGAAATATGACATTGCTTTATTAGATGATATAAAAGTAGATGGCGTAAGTATAGACAATTTTAATAAAAATACATTTGAATATGCTTTAGATAAAGTTCCATTTAGTAAAAATAAAATCAATGTAAATGCAACTAAAACAAATGAGTTATCAACAGTAAAAGGTTTAGGAGATATAGAACTAAAAACTGGTGATAATCAAATAGTAATAGAAGTAACAGCGCATAATGGTACAACTAAAAATACATATAAATTAAATATTGAAAGAGAAAAAAATAGTGATAATTTAGTAAAAAGTATAAAAGTATCAGGAGTAACACCAATATTAAATGATGATGGAACATATAGTGTAACACTTCCAAATAATAAGACAACATTAACACCTAATGATGTAGATGTTACAATAAGTGATGATGCTAGTATAGAAAAAAGTCCAGCAATAAACTTATCAACAAAAAATGATAACATATATACATTTAAAGTAACTGCTGAAAACGGAGACGAAAAAACATATACTATAAAAGTAACAAGAACAAAATCTAATGATACAACACTAAGTAAAGTAACATTAACAATAGGAAGTGATTCATCAAGATATTGCTTAATGGAAAATGATAAATGTAAAATTAATGTACCTAGCGATACAACAAAATTCTCTTTAACATCAGAAATAAATAGTGAAAGTACTATCTCACCTGTAAATGGTACAGAATTTACTATGACACCAACAGAAAGAATAAAAGATATAACTTTAACAGTAACTGCAGAAGATGATACTAAAAAAGAATATACAGTTACAGTTGAAAGACAAAAATCATCAAATAATAATTTAAGCGATATAAAAGTAGATAATGTAAGTTTATCTGATTTCAACAAAAATAAATTAACTTATAATATAACAGTCCCAGGAACTACAAGTAGTGTACTTGTATCTGCTACAGTAGAAGATACAGGAAAAGCAGTAATAACAACAGATTTAAGTAATAAATTTAATTTAGACTTTGGAAGTAATAAAATAGAAATTGTAGTAAAAGCAGAAAATGATGAACTAAAAACATATACTTTATATATAGAAAAAAGTAAAAGAATAAATGCAAATTTAAAAGACTTAAAAGTAGATAATGAAACAATTACTGATTTTAATAAAGATAAAACAGAATATACTTTAGATGATGTACCTTTTAATAAAACTGAATTAAATATATCTGCAATAGCGGAAGATACTTTAGCTAAAGTATCAGGTACAGGAAATATAAAACTAAAAACTGGTGATAACAAAATAATTATTACAGTAACAGCACATGATACATCAGTAGTAAAAAATTATATTATTAATGTAAGAAGAGAAAAGAATAGTGATAATAAAGTAAAAAGTATAAATGTATCAGGAGTAACACCAACATTAAATGCTGATGGGACATATAGCGTAACACTTCCAAATAATAAGACAACATTAACACCTAGTGATGTAGATGTTACTGTAAGTGAAGACGCTAGCATAGAAAAAAGCCCAGCAATTAGTTTAACAACTAAAAATGATAACATATATACATTTAAAGTAACTGCTGCAAATGGAGATGAAAAAACATATACTATAAAAGTAACAAGAACAAAATCTAATGATACAAGTATAAAAAAGGTAACACTTACAATTGGAACAGATTCATCAAGATATTGTTTATTAACTGATAATAAATGTAAAATTGGTGTACCAAGTGATACAACTAAGTTCTCTTTATCTTCTGAAATAAATAGTGAAAGTGTTATTACACCTGCAAATGGTACAGAATATAATATGCCATCAACAGAAAGAATAAAAGATATAACTTTAACAGTAATTGCAGAAGATGGAACACAAAATGAATATACAGTTACAGTTGAAAGAGAAAAATCATCAAATAATAATTTAAGTGATATAAAAGTAGATAATGTAAGCGTATCAGGTTTTAACAAAGACAAATTAATTTATAATTTAACTGTACCAGGTGCAACTGATAGTGTAAGTGTAAGTGCAGTTGTAGAAGATACAGGAAAAGCAACTATAACAACAGATTTAAGTAATAAATTTAATTTGAACTTTGGAAGTAATCAAATAGATATAATTGTAACAGCAGAAAATGGAGATTTAAAAACATATACTTTATTTATTGAAAGAAGTAAAAGAGTAAATGCTTATTTAAAAGATTTAAAAATTAATAATAAGACTATAACAGGATTTAATAAAAGTAAAACAATATATGATTTAGGAGAAGTTGATTATAATACAACTGCTCTAAAAGTAGAAGGAATTGCTGAAGATGAACTTGCAACTGTATTAGGTAATGGACTTATAAATTTAAGTACTGGATCAAATACAATTACATTAACAGTAAAAGCACATGATACTAGTGTAAGTGAAATATATAAAATTACTGTTAAAAGAAAATTAAATGATGATACAGGTATTCAGAGTATAACTCTTGCGGGAGTTCCAGCAGTTAAAGATGGATTAAATTATAAAGTTACTGTACCAAATGAAGTGACAAAAGCAGATAAAACAAATTTAATAGTTACAGTAAATGATCCAAAAGTAGAAACAGATAAAAAAGCAGAATATATATTCAATGATACTGAACTTGTAACAACAAGTGATAATGAGATAAATATATTAGTAACTGCAGAAGATGGAAGCGTAAGAGCATATACATTAATAGTAACAAGAGAAAAATCAGATGTTGCACTTTTATCAAATTTAACAGTAACTAATGGTAGTTTCTTACCAAGTTTCTCATCAAATGTATTTGAATATGAAGTAACAGTACCTGTTGATGTAACAGAATTTAATGTAACTGCTACTAAATTAGAACCAAATTCAAAAGTAACATCAGGAGAAGGACACTATAATATTTCAACAAGCGAAAAACAAATAGAAGTAACTGTAGTAAGTGAAGATGAGACTAAGTCAAATACATATATATTAAATATAAAGAGAACTAAATCAAGTATAAATACATTATCAGATATAACTGTTAGTGAAGGAACATTAACACCAGAATTTAATTCAAATATAACAAGTTATACAGTAAATGTTGATGGAAATATATCATCAATAGATGTATCCGCAACCCTAACAGATAGTAGAGCAACTATTATCTCAGGAACAGGTATTCATTCACTAAATGTAGGAGATAATAACATAGTTATTAGAGTAGAAAGTGAATCAGGTTCAATACTTGATTATAATATAAATGTAATTAGAGCTAAGAAGAATATAAATGATTTATCAATGATAAAAGTTGATGGAAAAGAAATAGAAAACTTTAGTTCCGATACACTTGAATATGATTTAGGTGATGTAAATTATAGTAAGACAAAAATAAATGTAGAAGCAGTATTAAAAGATGTTGATTCTAGCGTAAAAGGTGATGGAGAAATATCTTTAAAAACAGGAGATAATGAAATTGTACTTACGGTAACAGCGCAAAATGGAGAAGAAAAAACATATAAATTACATGTAAATAGAATAAAAAATGATAATGCAAACCTTAGTTTATTATCAGTAATGGGTTATACATTAACACCAGATTTTGATAAAGATACTTTATATTATGAAACAACAGTTGAAGAAGAAAAAAGTATTCTTACAAAAGAAGAAGTAACTGCGGTTGCAGAAGATAAAAATGCATCTATTTCAAAACAAGATAATATAGAATTATCAACAACAGTAGATAATATTTATAAAGTAACAGTAACAGCAGAAGATGGAAAAACTATA
Source organism: bacterium (assembly GCA_019423565.1). GTDB lineage: Bacteria > Bacillota_I > Bacilli_A > RF39 > UBA660 > CAG-433. Next base: position 138,840 of record JAHZBE010000002.1, on the reverse strand, counting down.
AAAATATATACAATAAAAGTAAATAGACCAAAATCAAGCGATACAACTTTATCAAAAGTTAATTTAACAAATGCAGTGTTATCTCCATCTTTATCAAAAGATAAAAGAGAATATACACTTACAATTCCATATGGAAGTACAGAATTTAATATAGAAGGCGTGCCAACTGTTCCTACTACAACAGTAACAGGTAATGGTACATATTCAAAAGATGATAAAGTAGTAAGACTTACAACAATTGCGGAAGATGGAAGCATGGATGTATATGTATTTAATGTTGTAAAAGCATTAAGTAATGATGCAACACTTCATGATTTAAGTGTAAGTGGATATAATTTAGATAAAACATTTACATCAACAACACTAGATTATAGTATTGGAGATATTCCTTATGGAACAACTAAATTAAAAATAAATGCTACTCCAACAAATTCAGATTCAACTATAAAATATTATGTAGGAACAACTTCCTTTGATAGTAATATAGTAGATATACCAACACTTCTTGGTGAAAATATAATAACAGTAGAAGTAACCGCAGCAGATGGAATAAGTAAAAAATTATATACAGTAACATACAATATAGTAAAATCAGATAATGCTTACTTAAGTAAATTAACGCCATCATTAAGTAAAATAGATTTTAATAAAACTACATTCTTATATAATATAAATGTAGAAAATAATATTGATAAAATAAGTTTTGATATAGAAACAGAAGATAAAAATGCAAGTATTAAAGTTCTTTCAGAAAATTTCTTTACACCTAAAACAATTACAGTTGATAATTTAAAAGAAGGTGACACAACACTTGAAATTATAGTTGTCGCACAAAATGGAAATACAAAAACATATAGTGTAATTATTCATAGACTTGGTAAAGAATTAAGTAGTGATGCTAACCTTAGTAGTTTATCAGTAAATGGACAAACTCTAGATAAAGAATTCAATATGAATGAAACAGAATATAGTATTGGAGAAATACCATATAGTTTAGAAAAATTAACAATAAATGCAACACCAAATATTGATACATCAACACTTACATATTTAGTAAATGGTAATAAACAAAGTAGTAATGTTGTTGATATTCCAAAAAATAATGGTAATGGTGCAATTACAGTTCAAGTAACTGCAGAAGATGGTAAAACAGTTAAAAACTATAAAATAACATATTCAAAACAAGCATCAAATAATGCATACTTAAGTGATTTAAGAGTAAGCTCTGGAGAATTAAGTTTTAATAAAACAAAATATTCTTATATAGTAAATATAGATAGTGATGTAAATAAAGTTGATTTAACAAGTGTACTTGAAGATAATAAATCTAATATGAAAATAAATGGAACAACATATACATCACCACATACATATACAATTTCGCCACTAGAAGTAGGTAATACAGAAGTTGTAATATTAGTAACAGCGGAAGATGGAACATTCTTAACATATAAAGTAACATTTGTGAAAAAAGCAAATATATCAGAAGTAATAACATCTGTTAAATATGGTCATACAATAGCAAATGGTTATATAAAAACAGTAAAAGTAAATACAACAGCACTTGAATTAAAAGATCAATTAGATAACCCTAATGAATATTTAGAAATAGTAAATAGTGATGAAACAAGTGTTATATCAGATAGTGATATAGTTGCAACAGGATATATAGTTAAGTTAATGATTAATGGAGAAGAAAAAGATAGAAAAACTATTGTAATAAAAGGTGATGTTAATGGTGATGGAGTAATAGATATCAGTGATTCAATTGGTATACTAGGTCATTATTTAAATGGTGAAAATAGTTCTAAAGCATTAACAGGAGCATATTTTGTTGCTGGTGATATGGTAGAAGATAGTGAAATAGATATAAGCGATGCGATAAGTGCATTACAATATTATTTGAAGAATTAGTAGGAGGTACATAATGAAGAATAATGGAAAGATAACAAATAAACTTATTATAATTTTAATAGTAGTAGCATCTATATTTGCAATATATATTAAAGCAAATGCTGCAAGTACAGTAGGATCTGCTAGTATTGGTTATACAGTAAATAATAATGCTAATATTGGTGATGAAATAACTGCTAAAGTAAATGTTAACAATGTTAATGTTGATTCAAGTAATATTGGTATATGTGGTGTAGGAGGAAACATATCATTTGATAGTGATTATTTAGAATTTATATCTGCAACTGGTATGAGTTCTCCATACGCTGTATCTGTAAATAAAAATAATAATTATAAATTTGCAGGTATTGATTTTACCTTATCAAATGGATTTAGTTCAGCAACAGATATAATTACATTAAAATTTAAAACATTAAAAACTGGTTCAACAACTTTATCTTTGACAAATGTATTATTAAATGACTGTAATAATAATAAATTATCAGTAACGCCAGTTTCAAAAACAATAACAATAGGAACTCCTGTTATTAAAGATTCTAATAATTATTTATCTGCTTTAAGTATTACAGGATATACAATTAGTCCAGCATTTAATAAAAATACAACTAGTTATAGTTTAACAGTTCCAAATAATGTTTCAAGTGTAACATTAAATGCTACAAAAGAAAGTGCTAAAGCAACTCTTACTGGAACAGGAAATAAAAGTTTAAGTGTAGGCGCTAATAATATTTCAGTAGTAGTAACTGCAGAAAATGGAAATAAAAGAACATATACAATAACTGTAACAAGACAGTCTGCAATACAAAAATCAAGTGATAATTCCCTAAAAGATTTATCAGTTCCAGGTTATACATTAAGTCCAGTATTTAATAAAGATAATTTAGATTATACTTTAAAGGTACCAAATAATGCGACTAAAATAGATGTTAAAGCAATAACAAATAATGAAAAATCAAGCGTTAAAATAGTAGGTAATACAGATTTAAAGGTAGGAAACAATGTAGTAACAGTAGAAGTAACCGCAGAAGATGGAAGTAAAAAAACATATAAAATTACTGTAACAAGAGAGGAAGAAAAGAAAAATGAGCCTGTTCTTGACTCAGATGCAACATTAAGTAAATTAAATGTAGGTGGTTATACATTAAGCCCAGCATTTAATAAAAATAAGTTCTCTTATTCTATAACAGTACCAAGTAATGTTGATAACTTAACAGTACAAGCAATTGCATCAAGTAGTAAGGCTAAGGTTACAATAAGTGGTAATAGTAACCTAAAACCAGGTATGAATTATATTACAGTTACAGTAACTGCAGAAAATGGTAATAAAAATACATATACAGTAAATGTAACTAAAAAGAAAGCAAGTACAAGCACAAGTTCTAATTCTGGTACAAAAGAAGAACAAAAAAAATCAAATGAAAATTATCTAGAAAGTTTAGTAATAGGTAATGGTGAAATAAGTCCTAAATTTGATAAAAATATGAGTAATTATGAAGTTACAGTACCATATGAAAGTAATAAACTTGATTTAACTTATAAAGCATCAGATAAAGCTAAAGTAGAAGTAATGGGTAATAAAGATTTCAAAGTAGGAGAAACAACCCCTATAACAATTAAAGTAATCGCAGAAGATGGAAGCGTAAGAATTTATACTTTAAATGTAAAAAGAAGTCCACTTAAAAGTAATAATGATTTATCAGATATAAAAATTGATGGTAAAAAATTAGATGATAATTTTGATCCAGATAAATTAAATTATAAATTAACTGTTGATGGAAATACTGATTCCCTAGATGTAGAAGCAATTACTAAAAATCCTAATGCGAAAGTAGAAATAACAGGTAATAAAGATTTAAAAGAAGGTAACAATGTTGTAATGGTTAGAGTTACAGATGAAAATGGTTTTACAAAAAGTTACCAAATAGATGTTGAAAAGAAAAGTAAGAAAATTTTAGGATTAACTTTAGGACAATTCTTTGCATTATTATCACTTTTATTACTATTACTTGCAATCATTATAATGCTTATAATTTTAATTAAAAGAAAAAATAAACAAAAAGAAGATATTCAAAAAATATCAGAAGGAACTAAAATAGAATTTAAACCTGAAATTAATATTGGTTCAAGAAATGGTACAGATGATGATGTAGTTTATCCTAATGGAAATTTGTATCAAGATAGTAAATTAAGTACTGAAGTACCAAAGCAAATAAATGAGCCAAAAAATGTAATAGATTCTGATTCTATAGATGCAGATTACAAAGAAAAATATGATTTATATGATGATGTGGTAACAAAAGATGAATTATATGATGCATTAGAAGAAAGTTTAGAAACTAATAATCCAGATAAATTAAAAATGCTTCTTAAACAAGAAGAAGTAAATAGATTAAAAAAGGAAATAAAAGAAAAACAAAATAAGTCATCAAGATATGATACATTTGACGATGATGATTTTTAAAAAGATGCACAAAAAAGTGCATTTTTTTAATATATTATTAGTGGATATATCAATTGGAAAAATATTTAAAGTTTTAAAAGAAAATTTAGATGTTTATAAAATGTTAATGGGTAAGAATAATACTTAATTTATTTTACTTATTTATTGAATACATGTTATAATGTTGTTGAAGGTGATAATATGTTTGAAAATAAGAAAATATTTATACTAGGTATGGCAAGAAGTGGATATGAAGCTGCTAAATTACTTAGTGATTATAATAATGAAATAATTGTAACTGATGGTAAAGAACAAAAAGAGGAACTTGTTAGTGAACTTGAATCTTTAGGTGCTAAAGTTGTTATAACAGGTGATCAATTATCATTACTTGATGATAGTTTTGATTATGTTATTAAAAATCCAGGAATTAAATATGACAATCCTGTAGTAGTAAAAGCAAAAGAACTTGGAATAAAAGTAATAAATGAAATAGAAATGGCATACTCATTTCTAGATAAATCAGTAAATATTATTGGTGTTACTGGATCAAATGGTAAAACAACAACAACAACTCTTATAAGTGAATTTATGAAAAATTCATTTGATAACGTATATTTAGGAGGGAATATTGGAATTCCTTTATCAAATTTTGTACGAGATATTAAACCAAATAGTTATTTAGTACTTGAAATAAGTGATCATCAATTATGTGATATGTATGATTTTAAAACAAATGTGAGTGTACTTACAAATATTACTCCTACACACCTTGATTTTCATAAATCATATGAAGTATATCAAATGACAAAAAAGAAAATATTTAATAATCATACAAGTGATGATTTGGCTGTAATAAATAAAGATGATGAAGTAAGCATGAAGATTACAGATGATATAAAAAGTACAAAAGTTTATTATGGACATGATAAAACTAATCTTGCATATTATGATGAAGAGGGAATTTATTATGATGGTAAGTTAGTAATAAAACTAGATGACATAATATTAAAAGGAAAACATAATTACCAAAATATAATGGGCGCAATTATAGCAGTAAAAAAATATGGTGTGACAGATGAAGTTATACAAAATGTTTTAAAAGAATTTAAAGGTGTTGAACATAGACTTGAATATGTTGATACAATAAATGGTGTAACATATTATAACGATTCAAAAGCAACAAACTGTGTGTCTACCATTACTGCACTTAATTCATTTGATAAACCAACAATTTTATTATTAGGTGGATATGATAGAGGACATTCATTTCATGATTTAGATGATTCAATGAAAAATGTTAAATGTGTTGTTTGTTTTGGAGAAACAAAAAATAGAATAGAAGAATTTTGTAATGATTTAAATATTAAATGTTATAAAAATGATACATTAAAAGAAGCAATGAATGTGGTAAAAGATATATGTACTCCTGGAGATGTTGTATTACTTAGTCCAGCATGTGCTTCTTGGGATCAATATGATAGATTCGAAGATAGAGGAGACGAATTTAAAAATTTAGTAAGGGAAAGATAAAAAATGAACATAAGAGATTATAAAAATATATACATGATTGGTATTGGCGGTATTAGCATGAGTGGTATTGCTGAAATACTTGTTAATTGGGGATTTAAAGTGAGCGGTTCAGATATGTCTGAAAGTGCTATGACAGAAAAATTAAGAAGTAATGGTATAAATGTTAATATTGGTCAAGTAAAAGAAAATATAACAAAAGATATAGATTTAGTTGTTTATACAGCTGCAATAAAAAGTGACAATCCAGAATTAGTGGAAGCAAGAAACCTTGAAATTGAAACAGTAGAAAGAGGAAAATTCTTAGGTGAAATTACTAAGTTATTTAAAGATGTAATTGGAGTTGCTGGAACACATGGTAAAACAACTACATCATCTATGGTTTCAAGTGCGTTTATGAGTGCTAATTTAGATCCAAGCATTCAAATTGGTGCAAATCTTAGATGTATAGATGGAAACTATAGAGTAGGTAATAGCGATTATTTCATAATTGAAGCATGTGAATATTGTGAAAGTTATTTAAATTTTAAACAAAGAAGTGCAATTGTTACTAATATTGATAATGACCATTTAGATTATTTTAAAAATATTGATAATATAGAAAAGTCATTTCAAAAGTATGTAAGTATGCTTCCAAGTGATGGATTATTAGTTGTTAATATGGACGACGAAAGATGTTATAACTTAAGAAATCATACTAGGGCTAGTGTTTTAACTACAAGTATGACAAATGAAAAAGCAGATTACTATGCAAGAAATATAAGCTATAATGATGAAGGCTGTGCAAGTTATGATTTAATGCATAATAATGAAAAAATAGATAGAATTACTTTAGGCGTTGCAGGATCACATAATGTTTCAAATTCATTAGAATGTATAGCGCTATGTTTATGGTATAAATTACCAATTGATATGATAAAAGAGGGATTAATAGGATTTACTGGAGCAAGTAGAAGACTTGAATATAAAGGTAAATTTAATGGCGCAGATGTATATGATGATTATGGACATCATCCAACAGAAATAAAAGCAACTGCAGATTCTATTTTAAAAAAGAAGTTTAATTCATCATGGGTAATATTTGAAGCACATACATATAGTAGAGTAAAAGAACATTTATCTTCTTTTGCAGAATCATTAATGAATTTTGACCATGTAATAGTTATTGATATATATGCAGCTAGAGAAAAAAATATATATGGTGTATCAGAAGAACAAATTGTAAATAAATTAAAAGAAGATAATGTTGATGCAATTTATATAAGTGATTATGATGAAATTGTAGATTATTTAAGGAAACATGTAAAAGAAAACGATATAATATTAACACTTGGTGCAGGCAATGTAACAAAAATTGCTAAAAAATTAATTGAAGACAAATAAGTCTTCTTTTTTTGTTAATAATATAAATGGTGAATAAAATGATAATAAGACTTGGATATGTTGCTATTAGTAAAGCACTTGATATAACATCTTCCGGTACAATAACATATACAAATTATTTAAAAGAAGAAAATAAAAATGAAAAATTAGATAAAATTATAAAATCAAATCTAGAAAATCTAGAAAAAATATTAAATTATAATGTAAAAAACAATATTCATTTTTATAGATTAACATCAAAATTAATTCCACTCGCAACACATAAAAATGTATCTTTTGAATATATAAATACGTATAAAGATTATTATGATAAAATATCAAAAATTATAGACAAAAATAATATGAGAGTTGATGTACACCCGGATCAGTTTTGTGTACTTAATAGTATTAATAAAGAAACAATTAATAATTCAATTGAAATTCTTAAATATCATATAAATATATTAGAAGCATTAAAAATAAAAAATCCAGTAATAGTTTTACATACTGGAAGCAGCGTATTTGGAAAAGAAAAATCAATCACAAGGTTTGTAAATAATTTTAATAAATTACCAGATAATATTAAAAATTCTATAGTAATAGAAAATGATGATAAAATATATAATGCAAAAGATGTACTTAGTTTATGTAAAAAAATAAATAGACCTATGGTTTTAGATTATCATCATCATATATGTAATCCATGTGATAATATTGATGAAATATTAGCGGAAATATTTGATACATGGAAAGATACTAGACCAAAGGTTCACTTTTCATCTCCTAAAAATAAAACAAAAAGAGATTTTAGATCTCACCATGATTATATTAATAGTGATGATTTTATTCAGTTTATAGAAAAGATAAAAAAGTATAATGTTGATATTGATATTATGATTGAGGCAAAAGCAAAAGATGATGCTTTATTTAGATTAGTTAGAGAACTTAAATACAAGACAAATTATAAATTTATAGATGAAACATCTTTTGATGTTTAGTTAAAAAAGTTAAATAATTTAACATATAACTAAAACATGTTAAAAAAATCAAAAAAATTTAACATATTTAATTATTTTTGAAGAAAATTGTTAAAACTTTATTAAATATTTGTAATATATAGAATTTATTATGATATACTATGTGTACTGGTAAGAGGGTGGGTATATGGATAATAATTCTAGAACTGTAAATTCTTTAAAACCTATGATGAATATATCAGAAATGGTTCCATATTTAAAACGAAAAAATGTAAAATTTAATTTGATTTCAGAGAATGATGCGGAAAAATATTTAAAGTACAATAATAATTATTATAATATTACTGCATATAAAAATAATTTTCAGAAATATCCGTCACCAGCAGGAAAATATGAGGGACTATATCAAGATTTAGATTTTGCATATTTGAAAGATATGGCAATTATTGATCATAGATTAAGATTATTATTATTTAAAATGATAATTGATATTGAACATTATTTAAAAATAAAAATATTAAATACAATAGAAAATATAGAGTATGAGGATGGGTATAAAATAGTTAATCTATATTTAGAGAAAGATTTCAATGATGAAAAGTTTCCTAAAAAAGTTCATAATAGTATTTTTAAAAAAGTTGGTAATGAATATTATCAAAAAATATTTTCTAAATATGATGTTGATAAAGATAAAAAGTTAGAAAATATACCGATATGGGAATTTCTTGAAATTATAACATTTGGTGAATTGGTTAATTTCTATGATTTTTATACTAAAGAATATAATTTAGTAGATGAAAATAGAGATGTATATATATTGAGAGATATTGTAAAATTAAGAAATGCTGTTGCACATAATACATGTGTATTAAGTGAATTAAATAAGAAAGACAATGTTTATCCAGCTCCATATAAAATTGTACAATATTTAAAAAATTGTGATATAGGAAAAGTAACAAGAAATAATAAACTTAGTAATTCGAGAATCAGACAAATTACATCTACACTTTATATGTTTAATGAAATAGTAACAAGTGATGGTATAAAACAAAATGTGAATAAAGAAATTAATAATTTATTTTTTTATAGAATAATTTTACATAAAGAATATTATAATAATAATGAACTATTAAAATCAATATATTCATATTTCAAAAATATAATTGAAAAAAACTATATGAATGTTGATAAATAGTTTGACATAAATATACATTTTGTGGTATATTGTTTATGCAAGAAAAAAACGTTAAATCGTTTTTGCAAGGGCACTATCTAACGGTGGAGCCCTATTTTTCTGCCTAAAATATGTATTATATAATTATTATGATAAATTCAAAAAAAGAATCTTTGGTGATCCTTTTATTCAATTTCATTAAATTTATTTAAAAGTGTATTATATTCTTCATTAATTTTATTTGTTTCAGCTTTTTCAAGTGTGTAAAATCCCTTTCTAAAACTAAGTTCAAAAAGGTTTCTTTGAGATGCCTTAATTTGTTTAAACATTTCATATATTTCATTAAATAATGTTTCATTACTTGCTTCATTTAAAGCATATGTAAAATTAACACTCATATTTTTCTCTGTTTCAAGAATATCATTTAAATAATTTTCGTCATTCATTTCTATAGAACTATCAAGTTCTATTTTTGAATTTTGTATTTTATTATTCATTTTCTCCTCCATTTAATATATTTAATAAGCCATTACAAATTTGTTTATGCATATCAAATATATTTAACAATTCTTCCTTTATTTCATTATCAGTAACATTATTACTATAGTGCAATGCTTTTTTAGCAGTAGTAAAATTCCAATTAAACATATCACAAATATATGATAAATCTTTAGTTGATATTATATTAGGTACATTTTGCATTTTTTATTCCTCCTTCATATATATTGTTAACAAATATTGATATTTTATTCTGTTTTGGTATATAATTATTTTAGGAGAAAAGTATGAAAAAAATATTAAGTGTTATAATTTTTATTATGTCCTTTTTTATTTTTAACTTAAATGTATATGCGGATGATATAGAATTAAAATCTAAAAGTGCAGTTTTATATAACATGACTGATGATAAAGTACTTTATGAAAAAAATGCAGATCAAGAAGTTTATATAGCAAGTTTAACAAAAATTATGACCGCATTAGTTGCGATTGAAAATATAAAAGACTTTAATCAAAAGGTAGTTGTAACAAGCGATATGTTAAAAGATGTTACATATGATTTGTCAGTCGCTGGATTTAATGTAGGAAATATTCTTACATATGATGAAATACTTTATGGAATAATATTAAAGTCAGGTGCGGATGCGACAGAAATTGCAGCTTATAGTATTAGTGGTTCAGAAAAAGAATTTGTAAAACTAATGAATCAAAAAGCGAAAGAAATAGGTATGAATAATTCCCACTTTTCAAATGTAATAGGAATTGAAGGAGATAATCATCATTCGACAGCTAGGGATGTTATGAAGTTAGTTAAGTATGCATTACAAAATAAAAAATTTAAAGAGGTATTTGGAACAAAAACATATAAAAATATGAATGGACCACTTAAAAGAATAACAGATAGTAGTACATTTAATATGGATTATGTAAAAGGTGCTAAAACAGGATTTACAGATGATGCTGGACTTTGCCTTGCTACGTATGCAAATAATGGTACAACAGAATTTATTTCAGTAACAATAGGTGCACCATATAAAGAAAAAAATGAAAATATAGTTGATACGAAAAATTTATATGAATATTATTTTGATAATTATGATTATGTAAAAATACTAGATAAAGGTGATATATTAGTTAACTTAAAAAGTGAATATGGCAAAGAATATAATATAAAATCTGATAGAAGTGTAAAAGAATATTTGAAAAAAACTGTTAGTAAAGATGATTTAAAATATGAATATAAAGGCAAAAAAAATATACAAAAAGGTACAAAAAAAGGTGCTAAAATAGGAACATTATATATAAATTATAATAATGAAACACTAGATACAATAAATATAACATCACCAGAAGATATAAAATTTGATTTTAAATTTTTTGTAAAAGAGCATAAAGCACAGTTTGTACTTTTAACACTTATAGTAACAATAGTTATTTTATTTATTAATTTAAGACGAATAAAAAAATAAAAATAGAAAAAAATAATACTAGGTGAATATTATGTATTATTTAAACTATTTTTTTATTTTTAGTATTTTTGGTCATTTACTTGAAACTATTATGTATAAAATATTTAATTGGAACTTAGAAAGTGGTTTTCTTTATGGGTATTGGACACCAGTATATGGATTAGGAGCTATTTTAATACTATTTTTATCTAACTGTATATTTAAAAAATTAAAATTAAGTAAATTCTTAGAAATAATAATATTCTTAATAATAATAGTTTTAACATTAACATTTATAGAATATGCAGGTGGAATACTACTAGAAGTTACTTTTGATAGAGTATTTTGGGATTATTCAAATCATAAATATCATTTTGGAAAATATGTTGCACTTGATATATCATTAATTTGGGGAATATGTTCTATCATTTTAATATATTTAGTTAAACCATGGATGGATAAGATTGTAAATAAAATTCCTAAATGGTTAACTTATTTTTTATGCATTTTATTTATTATAGATATAATTTGTACATATGCATTTAAATCAAAAATTTAATTTAATTCTTTTTTGTTTAGTTTCAATAAATCCTTCATTTTTTAAATTTTTAAGTTCTCTCATAAGAGCGCTTCTATCAACACCAAGATAGTCAGCAAGTTCAGTATAATTTAATTTTAGATAGAAAACTTTTGATAAGTTTTCCTTTTCTTCAGCTCTAAAATATTCAAGTAATTTTTCTCTAATTGTTTTTTTAGTAAGTACATCAATTCTATTATTCATAACTACAACTTTTTTAGCAAGCAATTGAAGCATATTGTTAATAACATCATTATGATATGGACAAGATTTTTTACATCTTTTAATAATATGATCATAATCAAATGTAGTAACAGTACAAGTACTTGTCGTAATAACAGATAATTCATCAGAATATGAAGTAAATACTTCTCCAAAAATAGAACCTTTTTCTAATTTTTCAAGTATAACTCTATTTCCATCATAATCGCTTTTAACTAAGTTAGCAGTGCCATCAATAATAATACCAATTATATTTGTATTAGCGAGATTAGAAATTACAGTTGTGTCTTTTTTATATACAATAGTTTTTGCTTCAAAACATTTAAGCATTGACTTTACATTTTGTTCGTCAATTCCTTTAAATATGCTTATTTCGTTCATTTATAAGGCCTCCCAAAGGTTTAGAAAAAAACCAAAATAATTAATTTAATTATATTTCATTTTTGTTGCAAATGCAACACTATATTTTTAAAAAATTTGTTATAATGAGGGTGTAAAAAATAAATGACAGATTAGGAGATAAGTAGTATGAAAGTAATTAAAAGAGATGGAAAAATTGTTGATTATGATAGAGCTAAAATAAAAATAGCTATAGAAAAGGCTAATAAAGAAGTAGAGCCTAAAGAAAGAGCAACAGAAAAACAAATAGAGAATATAACAAAACATATTGAAGACTTAAAAAAGAAAAGAATGCTTGTTGAAGATATACAAGACGAAATAGAAAAGAAATTAATGGAATATAAGAAATTTACATTAGCAAAAGAATATATTGTTTATAGATATAATAGAGCTTTAATTAGAAAAGCAAATACAACTGATGAATCAATTTTAAGATTAATTAGAAATGAAAACAAAGAACTTGCTGAAGAAAACTCAAATAAAAATACAATGTATGCTTCAACACAAAGAGATTATATTGCTGGTGAAGTATCAAGAGATTTAACTAGAAGAATTTTACTTCCAGAAAAAATAAGTAAAGCACATGAAGAAGGTGTATTACATTTCCATGATATGGATTATTTTGTTCAACCAATATTTAACTGTTGTTTAATAAATATTGCTGATATGCTTGATAATGGTACAGTTATGAATGGTAAACTTATTGAAAGCCCTAAATCATTTCAGGTTGCTTGTACTGTTACAACTCAAATAATCGCAGCAGTTGCATCTAACCAATATGGTGGACAATCTGTTGATATGAGACACTTAGGTAAATATTTAAGAAAAAGTAAAGAAAAATTTATTAAGAAAATAACTGAAAAACATGGTAAAGAATTAAGTAAAGAACAAATCGAAGAACTTGCTATGGATAGATTAAAAGATGAATTAGCATCAGGAGTACAAACAATTCAATATCAAATAAATACATTAATGACTACTAATGGACAATCTCCTTTCGTAACATTATTCCTATGTTTAGATGAAAAAGATCCATATATTGAAGAAAATGCAATGATTATTGAAGAAATATTAAATCAAAGACTTGAAGGAATTAAGAATGAAAAAGGTGTTTATGTTACACCAGCATTTCCTAAACTAGTTTATGTACTTGATGAAAACAACTGCTTAAAAGGTGGTAAATATGATTATTTAACAGAACTTGCATGTAAATGTTCTGCAAAAAGAATGTATCCAGATTATATTTCAGCTAAGAAAATGAGAGAAATATATGAAGGTAATGTATTTAGCCCTATGGGATGCAGAAGTTTCTTATCTCCTTGGAAAGATGAAAATGGAAACTATAAATGGGAAGGTAGATTTAATCAAGGTGTTGTATCAATAAACTTACCACAAATAGGTATTTTATCAGGACATGATGAAGAAAAATTCTTTAAATTACTTGATGAAAGACTAGAATTATGTAAAGAAGCATTAATGTGTAGACACCATGCACTTTTAGGAATTACATCAGATATTTCACCAGTACACTGGCAATATGGTGCAATTGCAAGACTAGAAAAAGGCGAAAAAATAGATAAATTACTAAAAGATGGATATTCAACATTATCACTTGGATATATTGGTGTTTATGAAACAACAATGTTAGTTAAAGGCGTATCTCATACTACTGAAGAAGGAGAAAAATTCGCAGTTAAATTAATGAAATATTTAAGAAAAGCATGTGATACTTGGAAAAAAGAAACGCATCTTGGATTTGCTCTTTATGGAACACCAGCAGAAAGTTTATGCTATAGATTCGCAAGAATAGATAAAGAAAGATTTGGTAGTATTAAAGATGTAACAGATAAAGGATTCTATACAAATTCATATCATGTAGATGTTAGAGAAAAAATTGATGCTTTTGAAAAATTAAAATTTGAAAGTCAATTCCAACCAATATCTTCAGGTGGATGTATTTCATATGTTGAAATTCCAAATATGGAAAAGAACTTAGATGCATTAAGAGAATTAATTAAATTTATTTATGAAAATATTCAATATGCAGAATTTAATACTAAATCAGATTATTGTCATGTATGTGGTTTTGATGGTGAAATAATTATAAATGATGATAACGAATGGGAATGTCCTAACTGTGGTAACAAAGATAAAACTAAGATGAATGTTACAAGAAGAACATGCGGATATTTAGGTGAAAATTTCTGGAATGTTGGAAAAACAAAAGAAATTAAGGCAAGGGTAACACACTTATAATGTATTATGCAGATATAAAAAAAGTTGATGTTGCAAATGGACCAGGCGTTAGAGTATCCTTATTTGTAAGTGGATGTACTCATAAATGTAAAGGATGCTTTAACGAAGAGGCTTGGGACTTTAAATATGGACATGAATATACACAAAAAGAAGAAGATAAAATAATTGAACTTTTAAAACCAGATTATATAGAAGGAATAACTATTTTAGGTGGTGAACCATTTGAATATGTTAATCAAAAAGGGATATTACCTCTTTTAAGAAGAATAAGAAAAGAATTACCAAATAAAACAATATGGTGTTTTTCAGGCTATACCTTTGATACTGATATATTAGAAGATATGTGTAATAAATATGAAGAAACAAAAGAATTAATATCATATATAGATGTTTTAGTAGATGGTAAATTTGAAATAGATAAGAAAAATTTTAAACTTAAATTTAGAGGCTCATCAAATCAAAGAATAATAAATGTTAAAGAGAGTTTAAAAAATAATAAGGTTATACTTATGGATGAGTATATGTCTTATTAGTTTAATCTCTTTTTTTTTGATTTTTATTTACAATTTAATTTATTAATGTTAAAATGTATTTAGAATAAAAAGGAGGCAAAAAGATGGATGTTAACGGCATTTTAAAAAGTTTAATGTCATTTATTAATGAAAATACTGTTTTGCTTATTTGTATTTGTGTCTTTATGATATTTGTTTTGATTGGATACTTAATTGATAATAACATAAAGAAAAAAAATGTAATAAAAAATGACAAAATTGATACAGAAGATAGTCAACCAGAGAGTGAAATTATACAAAATAATACAAATGAAGAAAATGTTACTTTAGAAAATGATGAAATATCTAATAATCAAGTTCAAAATGAAGATTTAGTTATTAATAAACCACAAAATTTGAATGTTGATGATAATAAAGAAGAAGTTATTCCTAATGAACTAGAAGGTAGTTTAGATTTAGATATGTCTCAAAATATTACTGATCCTCACCTTGATGATGTTTTAAAAGAATTTGATGTTAAAAAGGACGATGTGAATGACAACGGCTTAATTGATTCTAATATTGGTAATATTGATTTGGTAAATACAACTGAAGATTTAAGCAGTGACCCAGATTTGGATATAATGAAGAATAATTCATATAGTAATTCAAAATCATTACTTGAGATTTTATCAGAAGTAGATAAAGAAAAACCAAAAGTGAACTTAGATATTCCTATTTTAAATGACAATATATTTGGTAATAAACCAGATATTCAAATAAATACAGACGTAGAAAAAACAAAGGTTGATATTGAACCAAAATATTCTTCAGAAGATGAGTTAGATAATATAATGAAGAGGCTTAATTCAATAAATAGTAACAACAATAGTGATGAAGATGATTATACAAATATATTTTAAAAAGGATTTATGCCTTTTTATTTTGTAACTTTCTAGTTGGATTGGATGTGAACTATGAAAAATATAAAAAAAATTGCTTTGCTTTTTATACTTTTTATTATTTCCGGATGTAGTGTTAATTATAATCTTACACTTAACGAGGATATGACTGTAAGTGAAAAAGTAGTTGCATCTGAAAAAACAAAAAGAATGGAAGCATATACTAGAATGAAAGGTGATCAAGCTGTTTCATATCTATATAATATATATAAATTAGAAGGAATAAATTATAGCATAATAACTAGAGAAAAAAATGATACGACATATTCTACTGTAACTACATCATATAGTGATATAAATGAATATGCATCTAATTTCCGTAGTGATGTATTTAAAAATGTGAATGTAACTAAAGATGGTAACAATGTTTATTTTGAAGCTACTCAAAGTGAATTGTTATCAAACAGTGGTAATTATAATTTGCTTTATGATGATATAACTGTATATATAAAAATACCATTTAAAGTTATTGATTCTAATGCTGATGAAGTTAATAAGAATACTTATATATGGAAAATAAAAAAATCAGATACTTATAAAACTATAAAATTTTCCTATAAAAATCAAACTAAAGTGGATAGTTTGAATGTTAATATTAATAAAAAAACATACAATATAAATTATGGAATTATAATTTTAATTTCAACGATAGTAATTATTGGATTATTTATTTTATTTATATATATTAAGAATAAGAAAAATAATGCAATGTCATAAATGAGAGAAATAAAAAATAATAGTTATATATTGCAATATCTCTCTTGCAGTAACTATATATTAAGAGGTGTTTATGAATTTAGATTTTGTAACAATATTAAAAAAAGTAATAGATATTTGCCTTGTATGGATTATATTTTATTATATTTTAAAAAACGTTAGAAAAAATGTTAAATTTTCACTTTTATTTAAGGGAATTTTAGCTATATTTATAATAAAAGTTGTAAGTGATGTATTTGGTTTAACGACCGTTGGATTATTATTTGAATATATAATTTCTTGGGGACCAATTGCGGTAATAATAATATTTCAACCAGAAATTAGAAATGTTCTTGAACAACTTGGTAAAACACATTTACTTGGCAGACATAAAATTTTATCAATGACTGAAAGAGAAAAAATTGTATCAGAAATTGGATTATCTATTGATTATTTAAGAAAAAATAGAATTGGTGCATTAATTGTTATTGAAAGAGATACATCATTGTCTGAATATATAGAAAGAAGTAAAAAATTATACGCAGAAATTTCAAATGAATTGTTAGACGCAATATTTTTCCCAGATAATCCACTTCATGATGGTGGTGTAATAATTCAAGGTGATAAAATATCTTGTGCTGGAGCAGTATTTCCAACGACAGTTGATATGAAATTTAGTAAAAGATTAGGTACTCGTCATAGAGCTGCTATAGGAATATCAGAGGAATCTGATTGCCTTGCAATAATAGTTTCAGAGGAAACAGGTAGAGTTTCATTAGCCGTTGGTGGGAAATTAAATTATAACCTATCTGTAGATGAACTAAAAATTATGATATTAGATGAATTGATGCCAAAATCTGATTCTTTTGTTGTTGAAAGTGAAGAGGAGGATGACATAGATGAGATTAATTAAGAGATTTTTTAGATTAATAGATAAAAAAATAATAGTTCCTATAACAAAGTTTTTTGTTTCAATTGGTGATAAAATAAAAATGACAGACAAACCACTTGAAAGGGCATTAACTAAAAAAAGTAGTATTATTATTTTATCTTTGGTATTTGCGATAATTGTATTTATAGTTATAGATAATAAAAATACTACATTACTTGAAACAAATGCCGAGGTTTTGTATGATATACCACTTACTGCGACATATAATGATGAAGAGTACGTTATAGAAGGATTACCAAAAAAAGTTGATATAACATTAATTGGTACAAAAGCAAATCTTTATTTAGCTAAACAGCTTCCAACACAAGATGTAACTGTTGATTTAAGTGATTTAAAACCAGGTGTTCATAAAGTAAATTTAAAATATAAACAATCAATAACATCTGTTGAATATAAACTTGATCCATCAGAGGTAACAGTTGTTGTAAGTCCTAAAAAATCAGAAACTCGTAGTATAGAATCAGATGTAGTTAACTTAAATAAATTAGATTCTAAACTTGCAATTAATAGCACTAAATTGGATTCAGATGATGTTATTATAAAGGGAACTGAAGAGAATATTGCTAAGGTGTCAAAAATTAAAGCACTTATTAATGTCAGTAAAATGGCAGCTCCTACTGCAGGAACAAATATTTTAAAAGATATTCCTTTAATTGCTTATGATGAAAATGGTGCTAAAGTTGATGTTGAAATGGTTCCATCAAAGGTAAATGCAACTATCGAAATCGAATCTCCAAGTAAAACAGTACCACTTGAAATAGTTCCAGATGGAAATGTTGTATTCGGTAAAGCTATAAAAAGTATCACTTCAACTGTTCAAAAAGTTACAATTTATGGTAGCTCTAAAGTACTTGATAATACAAATAGTATTAAGGTAAAAATAGATGTTAATAATTTAAAATCAAATAAAGATTATACTGTAACAATAAAGAAACCATCGGGTATTAGAGAAATATCTGAAAAAGTTGTAACAGCAAAAGTTGAACTTGATGATGAAGCAACTACAGAATTATCTGGTGTTAAATTAAGATATATAAATCTTGGTTCAAATTATACAGTACAAGCAACAAGTGAAAGTTCTACAGAAGTAACTGTAATTTTAAGAGGTGTTGAATCAATAATTAAAAATATATCTGCAACTGATGTTGAAGCTTATGTTGACTTAGATAATTTAGGCGTAGGAGAACAAAAAGTTAAAATTACTGCTACTGGAAATGACTCGAGAGTAATATATTCTCCTAAAGTTACTGAAACAGTAATTAAAATAGCAGAAAAACAATAAATTACAAGGAAACTTGTAATTTTTTTTGAAAAATATTAAAATTTTAATTTTACTTTATTGACTTTATATATAAATTCTAGTACAATCTTAATTGGTACATTTATAAAAACCCCACATATAGATTGACTGTGGGAGGTTAATCTATGAGAGAAAGGGAAGAAATTTATGAAAACATTTATGGCAAAACCAGCCGAAATCAAACGTGATTGGTATGTTATTGATGCAACAGGTATCAGTTTAGGTAGAGTTGCAACAAAAGCTGCTAATGTATTACGTGGAAAACACAAAGCAATATATACACCTAATGTTGATTGTGGAGATTATGTAATAGTAATCAATGCGGATAAGGTTAAACTTACAGGAAATAAACTTGATCAAAAAATGTATTATAATCACAGTGGCTACACTGGTGGATTAAGAGAAAGAACAGCTAAAGTAATGCTTGAACAATATCCTGAAGAAATGATGGAAAGAGCTATTAAGGGAATGCTTCCTCATAATAGACTTGGTCGTAAAATGGGTAAAAAATTATTTGTTTATAGAGGAAACGAACATAAACATATTGCTCAACAACCAAAAGAAATGAAAGTAGACTAAGGAGGAAAATTATGGCAAATAAAATTTATTATGGTACAGGTCATCGTAAATCTTCAATAGCAAAGGTTAGAATGACATCTGGTAAAGGAAATATCACTATTAATGGTAGAGATGTTAATGAATATTTACCATTTCCAACATTAGTTATGGATTTAAAACAACCACTAGAAGCAACTAATACATTAGATAAATTTGATATCGATGTAGAAGTAAAAGGTGGAGGATTCTCAGGACAAACAGGAGCAATCCGTTTAGGAATTACAAGAGCATTATTAGAATATGATAAAAATACAGATCCATCAAGCGAAACTTCATTTAGAAGAATATTAAAAGCTAAAGGATTTATTACAAGAGATTCAAGAATTAAAGAACGTAAGAAACCAGGTCTTAAGAAAGCACGTAAGGCACCACAATTCAGTAAACGTTAATATTGTAATGGAAAGGAACACATATATATGTGTTCTTTTTTTGTGAAAAAATATAACTAAAAATGTGAAAATATGTGAAAAAAGTGTTAAGTTGTAGAAATAAACTTAAATACTTTAAGTCTAAAAAAAATTATGTTATAATTTATGATAGTAGGGTGATTTAAATATGAATAAAAAAGAATTTAAAACTCTTGATGAACAACTTGGAATATTTAAAAGTAAGGGTCTTACTATAAACGATGAAGAAGAAGCAAGAAATATACTTTTAAAAGAAAATTACTTTTTTATAAATGGATATAGAAGAGTATTAATGGTTTCATCAAAAGAAAAGAAATTTGTAAAAGGTGCAACCTTTGATGAATTATATGCAATTTTTATATTTGATAGAGAACTTAGAAATATATTATTTAAAAATTTATTAATAATAGAAAATAATATTAAAAGTATAATATCATATAAGTTATCTATTAAATATGGTTATAAAGAGAAAAATTACTTAAAGGAATCAAATTTTACAACTGACAATAAAGATAAAAGAAGAGTTAGTGATGTAATAAATAAAATGAAAAGGCAAATTAGAGTAAATAGTCAAAATCATAGTGCAACTCTTCATTATATAACAAATTATGGTTATATTCCTTTATGGGTACTTGTAAAAGTGCTGTCATTTGGTTTAATAAATGAACTTTATGGTATACTAAAACCAGAGGACCAAAAAGAAATTGCAGATCTTTATGGAATTGAAATGGAAGATATGGAAGTATATTTATCATTACTTGCAAATTATAGAAATTTGTGTGCACATGAAGATATAGTATTTGACCATAGAACACAAAAATATATTTCTAATACTAAATATCATAATGAACTAAAAATAAAGCAAGATGAATTTGGTGAATACATAAAAGGAAAAAATGATATATTTGCGTTAATAATAATATTAAAACAAATGCTTACAAAAGATGAATTTATGCATATGATGGATGAAATAAATCTTAAACTTCAAGATTTAACATGGCAAATAAAATCAGTTAAAATTAATAAAATATATGATACATTAGGTTTTCCAGAAAATTATATGGATTTGATAAATATAGAATAGAGGATGATAATATGAAAGATAGGAAAAGATTATTTAAATATTTTTTAGCTTATGTATTTACAATATTTAGTGCTGTATTTGCAGTTATTATATATTTAAAATATTTTCCAGTAGAGTCAAAAGTAATAACAGAAAAGAAAACAGTTAATGAAACAAAATTAAGTGAAACAGCAATAGAAGATTCAATAGATAAAGCATATGATTCTGTTGTAACTGTAGAAAGCTATAAAAATAATCAAAATATAGGTAGTGGATCAGGATTTGTATATAAAGTAGATGATAATAAGGGTTACATACTTACAAATCACCATGTAATAGATTCTGCAGATAAAATAGAGGTTATTTTATCAGATAATGAAACAGTAGAGGTTAAATTACTTGGTAGTGATGAATATACTGATATAGCTGTTCTTTCAATAGATAAAAGTAAAGTTAAAAAGGTTGCTACTTTAGGCGATAGTGATAATATTAATTTAGGATCAACAGTAATAGCAATTGGTAGTCCTATGGGATCAGATTATAGTGGTTCTATAACAAGAGGTATTATATCTGGTAAAGATAGAATGATAGAAACAGATTCCATAATAGCAAAGGTAATACAAACAGATGCTGCAATAAATCCTGGTAATAGTGGTGGTCCACTTGTTAATTTGGCTGGTGAAGTAATAGGTATTACATCTATGAAACTTGCAACAGAAGAAATAGAAGGTATGGGATTTGCAATACCAATAAATGATGTTAAAAATTATGTTACATATCTAGAAAAAGGTGAAGAAATAAAAAGACCATCAATAGGAATATCAGTAATAGAAGCAAGTAATAAATATAGTTTATATAGATATAACATAAATTTAGATAGTAATATAAAATCAGGTGTTGTAATAGTAAAATTAGAAAATGGTTATTCAGCAGAAAAATCAGGATTAAAAGTTGGCGATGTAATAACTAAATTTGATGATAATAAAGTAACTAACGTTAGTACACTTAGATATTATTTATACGAGCATAAAACAGGTGATACTATTAAAGTAACATATATAAGAGATGGAAAAGAAAGTACACTTGATATGAAGTTAATAGAAAAAAATTAGAATAACAATAGAAACTACTTAAAATTTTAAGTGGTTTTTATATTATTATTTATTTTACAAATAAAATAAGTAATGATATAATACGCTTAAGTTTGAGAAGTGATTATATGAATTTTGAAGAAAAATATTTGTTTTTAGATTCGTGGAAAAAAGATATTACTAAAAAAGTTATTGAAAATATAGATGATTATGATTTAAATAAATTAATAATATATAAGGATCCAATTGATATAACAGGAGATAGATTTGTAACTACAAGAGCCTTAACACATGTAAAAAAAGCTCTTGATTTTAAAGAATATATTAAAATATTTTTTGAAAATGGGACAAGTAAAATATATAAAAAAGAAAATATAAAAATAGAAAAAACTTTATTGAACTCTAGAGAGAATAAACAAATATTTGATTATTTTAAAGAATTATCAAATGCTATTACTGTAGATGATATAAAACATGATGAGGAATTAAGAGGTAAAAATGATAAGATATTAAAAAAAGCATATGAAAAATTAACTTTTATAAGTGAAGAATCTGTTTTGAAAAATTATATTTCAGGGGAAAAAGAATTTATTTCTGATATGGATTTTAGCGATAATAATATTATATTTCCATTTAGTTTTAATTCTAGTCAAGAAAAAGCACTTGAAAATGCACTTTCTAATAAAATAAGTGTTATAGAAGGACCTCCAGGAACAGGGAAAACACAAACTATATTAAATATGTTATCTAATATAATTCTTAATGAAAAAACAGTTGCAGTTGTTTCAAATAATAATGCTGCGACTAAAAATGTGTATGAAAAATTAGAAAAAAATGGTTTATCTTCATTATGTGCAAGATTAGGGAGAGTTTCTAATATAGATAAATTTATTGAAAGTCAAATTGAAATAAAACCATATCCTAATTCTTGGTATATTGATAATGGAAAAAAAGAAGAAATTATAAATGATTTACACATAATGAAAAAAGATATTGATTTATATTTAGAGTATAAAAATGATATTGCTATACTTAATCAAGAACTATATGAATTAAAACTAGAGTATGAACATTATGATAAAAATATATCAAATATACAAGAAATAAAGTTGCCTAATCTATCAACAGAAAGACTTCATCAATTTTTTCTTTATTTGAATAAACAGGAAAATATGACAGAATATTTTAATAAAAAAGTTCAAGTTATATCACAAATTAAATATAAATTTTTTAATCCAGAACTTTATAATAACAAAATAAAGGATATATTAGAAAATATAGAAAAGTTATACTATGAAAAAAAGATAAAAGAGTTAGATGGAATTATAAAAGAAAAAGAAAATTTTATTTCAAAATTTGATTTAGAAGATAAATTTGATAATTATACAAAGTTGTCAATGAAATATTTTAAAAATTATGTTTATGAAAATTACAATAATAAAAATATATATAATAATACAACTGTAAAAAATACAAATAAATTAATAAAGGATTATCCAATTATTTTAAGTACAACATATTCATTATTAAACTCTATCTCTAGTGGATATGTATTTGATTATATAATAATAGATGAATCTTCACAAGTTGATTTAGCATCTGCATTTTTGGCTCTATCTTCCGCTAAAAATGTTGTTATAGTAGGTGATTCTAAGCAATTACCCAATATAGTGAATTCAAAAAAAGTAAATGAATATAATAATATATTTAATAAATACGAAATAGATAAAAAATATAATTATACGGAAAATAATTTGCTTGATTTAACTAAAAAGATATATGATAATATGCCAATAACGATATTGAGAGAACATTATAGGTGTCATCCTAAAATAATAGAATTTTGTAATAAAATGTTTTATAATAATGAACTAATAATATTAACTAAGAATACTGTTGAGTCACCAATTAAAAGATATAAATGTGTAAAAGGTAATCATGCTAGAAAAAAGAATACAAGTTGGTATAATGAAAGACAAGCAGATGTAATTATAAATGAATTAATTCCAAATGAAAATATAAATATATATAAAGATTCTATTGGTTTAGTAACACCATATAGACCACAGAAAGAATATCTGATTGATAGAATTGATTGTAAAAATGTTCAAATAGATACTGTACATGGATTTCAAGGTAGTGAAAAAGATTTAATAATATTTAGTACTGTCGCAAATGATATAGATAGTTTTTTAGATAATCCAAATTCAATTAATGTTGCAATATCAAGAGCAGTAAATAAATTATATTTAGTAACGCCATATGAATATAAGTCAAATGATAATTCAAATATATCAAGTTTAATAAAATATATAAATTATAATAATTTTGAAGAAATACAAAGTAATATAAATTCTATTTATGATCTTTTATATAAAGTAAATAAAACAAAATTAGAAGAATTTTTAGGTAAATACCCTAAAATATTCAATTTTAATTCAGAGAATGTTACATATTACATGTTAAAGAAAATATTAAAAAAAGAAAAATATAATGTTTATGATGTATTAAATAATCATTATCCACTCATAAAAATAGTAAAAGATGAGGAAATATTAAATGATGAAGAAATTAAATTTATTCATACAAATTCACATATTGATCTTTTAATATATAATAAATTTGATAAAACTCCTGTTTTAGCAGTTGAAGTAGATAGTTATAAATTTCATAATAAAGAAATACAAAAAATTAGAGATCAAAAAAAGAATAATATTTTAAAAAAATGTGGTATACCACTAGTAAGATTAAAAACAAATGGATCAAATGAAGAAGATAAAATAAGAAATATTCTTGATGAAATAATAAAGTAATTAAACTAATTTGATTCATTTGACATAAATTTTTCATTAATTATTGACAATTTATGTTAATAATTATAAAATAAGTTTATAAGAAATGTTAGGAGGATTAATTATGTTGAACTTATTAAATGTTTTGGATTTTTTAGATGGTGAATGTAGTTTTGCTACAGGAAACGGTGAGGATCCAACAGAAACAATTCTTGGTATTCTATATTTAGTAAAATTAGCTATAAGAATATTAAGAATAGCTGTACCTTTTGGATTGATTTTATTTGGAACATTAGATATGGGAAAAGCTGTTATAGCTGGTGATGAGAAGAAAATTAAAGAAGCTCAAAAACCTTTTGTAAAGAGAATAATTGCAGCAGTTATAGTATTCTTAATACCAACAATAGTTGAAGCGGTAATAACTTTTGCGGCACCAAAAAGTAATTTTGCAGCATGCTGGGATGCAGCTACTCATGGGCCTAAGTTGGACCAAAGCGATAGATATGATAAATAAAAAAGAAAATATATGTTTCTTTTTTTTTTAATTTATGTTATTATTATAGTGAGAAAGTAGGTTTACTTATGAAAAGAAAAATTTTAAATATTTTAGTAATATTTTTTATAGTATTTATATCAACGTTTGTTAATAAAAAAGTTGAGGCAAATTGTAAATACTATACGTATTCCGAACCTGTTCGTGATGGTAAGGTATTATACGGAGCTGGTACCGGTACTGGAACAGCTGCTGTTTATGAAGGCATTGCTATTAGACTTGATTATTCTAAAAATTTTTTAGATTATAATATGAAATTTACATCACCAACAGGTTTATCTTTTTCTTCTTTAAGTTTTGAATCTGAAGTAAAGAATAATGGATGTCCTAGTTTTATAATTGTATATTATGACGGCATAGGTTCGGGATTTGAAGCGAAAAGGACAAATAAAAATTCTGAGGTTTTTTATAATGGCAATTTAATTTACAATCCATTATCTAGTGCAAATGAGGATGAAGGATATTATATTGATTTAAAAAAATCTATTAAAGCAGGTGTACAACTGTATATGTTTAAAGAAAATTTAGAAAAAGATGATCCTACATTTCAATATAAGCATGATGTTTATAATGAACTCGTTTCTAACGGGAGTGAAAATGACGTAAAAGCAAAATTAGCAGCTTGTGATATTAAGTATTCTGAAGGCGGCATAGCTCTAGAATATTATCAACAGACGAAAAAAAATGTTGAAAGTGATGTAACTAAAACAACAAAAAATTATGGATTAGAAGATGAAAATGTTGATCCTAGTTATGCTGGTTTATTACGTGTTCGTTATATGAATTGGTATACCATTACTTCATATGTAATGCTTGAGTATGATCCAGAATATTTACTGTGGTTTTATAAAAAAATTTATCATAGTTTAGATGATAATACTGATTATGAAAATTGCGTTTCATTTTTAGAAAGTCTAGTTGATGTTAAAAAAATTGAAGATAAAAAAGATAAGTATGATGATAACAATAAAGATGATGGAGAAGAAAAAATACCTATTTGTAATTATTATTGTAAAAATGAAAACGGAGATGCGGAAAAATTCTGTAGAAGTTCCGATGCTTTTAATCATTGTAAATATTGCTATTCAATACCGCAAGATGCAGAAAAAAACAAGTGCTTAGAACAATATAAAAAACAAGCAGAAAGAAATGAGGAAGAACTTGAAAAGGAATTAGAGGATAATAAGGAAAAGTTATGGAAAAATTTTTCAGGTATTTCTGCCCCCACTTTAGATATTAATTTTGATAAACATTATGAACTTACATGTGATGATGTTAGTTTTTTCCACTGGTTTTATGTGGTACTTAGAATTTTAGCTCCAGTTGCTGTAATATTTTTTGGAACTTTAGACTATGCAAAAGCTGTAATTGCATCGGATGTAGAAAAAATGAATAAATCAAAGAAGAATTTCCCAAAAAGATTGATATTACTTATATTGTTCATTACTATACCACTAATTATAAGCTTATTATTAAGTATATTTGGTGGTGATTATAGCTTGATGGATTGTATTATAAATGGGGAATGAGAATAGGAGGTAAGAAATGAGTGCATTATTAAGAAAGCTAGCTATATATATATGTATTCCAATTTATAGATTGATAAAGTATATATACTATATTTTTTATAATTTAGCTAACACAAGATTTTTAGATTCAGAAATTATTAGTCAATTTTCTTCTAATATTTATGTGTTAGTAAGTGTGGTAATGCTATTTGCTTTTTCAGTTGTTATTTTATCTGCGATTGTAAATCCAGATTTATTAGGTGATAACAAGAAAGGCGTAACGGCATTATTTAAAAGATCTATTTTGGCATTAGTTATGATGGTTGCTGTTCCGTTATTATTTGATATTTTGTACGCAGTACAAGCAAATATAATGGATAATAGTTTGATAGAAAAGATAATTGTTGGAACGGGTATAAGTTGTCAAGTTGATGGTGGTGTTGAGGGTGACGAAGCAACAGAAAATGCAGAAGAAAAGTGTAAATCTGGTGGTAATGGCGGTCAAGTTATTGCGGGTACATTAATTTCATCAGTAGTTGTTCCTGTTGATGATGGAACGATTCAAGTTGATGAGGATGTTCAAGAATCTTACAACGCGATGATTGCCGAAGATATTAAACATATTGGAAATTTTGCTGAACATATTAATACGACGACAGATAATGAAAATGCTGGTTGGATTGCAGGTGCTGATACAAAATATGCTTTTGACTTTAATGGATTACTTGCAATTGTATGTGGTCTTGGGTGTGTATATATACTTGTAATTTATTCTATGGATGTTGCAGTAAGAGTATTTAAACTTGCATTTATGGAATTAACTGCGCCTATATCTATTGTTGGTTATATAGCAGCTGGTGATAAAATTTTATCATCTTGGTTTCAAGAATTAGTAAAAACTTATATGGATTTATTTATAAGAATAGCATGTATTGCTTTTTACTTGTTTTTAATATCAAATTTATCATCATTTTTAAAACCATTTCAAGGTGAAGATTGGAGTTTTGTTTTAAAAGCATTTTTAATTGTTGGAATGCTTATATTTGTTAAACAATTACCAGATTTGATAAATAAAGTATTTGGTACTGATATCAAACTTAAAGGTGGTATTGGTGGAAGACTTGGAGAAATGGCCGCAGTTGGAAAACAGGCACAAAAAGCTTGGGGAGCTGTAAAAAAAGTTGGAGAAGTTGGTGCAGGTGCAGGATTATTAGGAGCAGCTGCGTTATCTCATTGGCCAGTTGCACTAGGTGCAGGACTAGTTGGAGGATTTGGTGCTTATGGTTGGAATAAAGGATTCCGAGGAAAAGGTGCTTGGAAAGATAGAACACCAGGTAGATTAACAAAAACAGCAGGTGCATTCTTCAGATCTACAAATGGAATTGCAGGTACGAAGGATGCAATTAAAACGTGGAACGAAAATGCTAATCCAACTAGACAATATGAAAAAGAACAAAATAAAATTAATAAGCTTAAGGATAAGGCTAAAGCAGAAGCACAAGCTATTGCAAACAGTGTTAAAGGTAATTTATATGATGCAGAAGGAAATATAGATAAAAAAATTGCACAAGGTGTTCAATCAAAATCGATTATGGATAAATCTCCATTTAAAAAGAATCAAAAGGCAACAGCAAATAGTTATATGGAAAAGAAATTTAAGTTGTTACAGGCTGAAAATGCACAGAATAGTTATAATTCTGTAGGGGAAATATTGAATAATGCAATGAAAGCTGCAAGTTCGAATGATGAAAAACAAAAAATATTGGAAATGCAAACTAATTTTGATTCAGGACAAATTAATACAAAACAATTGATGTCCAATTTATCAAATAGTGGTATTTCATCCTTTGTTACAGATAGTGGTGGATTAACTGATACAGCTCAAAGATTGATTCAGTATTCGGTTGATTTCGCAGATAAAGGTATGACAAAGTCTAAACAAGAAATTGCCGACGAAATTAATGATGCTAACATTGCTTTCTCAACAGCGGAGTCAGCATATAATGCTATGCTTGATAAGATGGGAGAAAATGATAAGACAAGAATGAAAGCATATGTTAAAGTTGGAAATGAAGTTAATAAAGAAAATGTCAAATAAAAGGGAGTGTGATACATAGTGAATTATTTAATACCTGCAAATGCCAAAAAAGGTACGTTAATATTTGGATTATTTACGAAATTTGATTTAATTTTATTTGGTAGTGGAGTAGTTTTATCTGTATTATTACTTTTGATAATTGCTCCTACTACTTTCAATCTCTCATTAATATGTTTAATACCATTACTAGTTACAGGATTTTTAGTTGTTCCAATACCAAATTATCATAATATATTAACGTTAATAAGAGAGATAATAGATTTCTTTTACGGAAGGAGAAATTATAAATGGGAAGGTTGGTGTTATAAGAATGAGTACAAATAGTAGTATATATACTGAAAAGTGGATTCCTGTTAAGGATATTAATAATAATGTTATTTTACTTGATAATAAAGAAATGGTTACGGGTGTAAAAGTACAACCTAGAAATATTTTTATACTTGAAGAAAATTATAGAGATCAAATAATAGAATCTTTTAGAACTTTTTATAATTTGATTGATTATGAATTTTGGCTTATTATAGCTGATAGGCCTGTTGATATAAATTTATATGTATCACAACTTCAACTTCAGTTAAATGATGCACAGAGTCCTATATATAGAAAATTACTATCAGATGATATTGCGAAGGCTGAATTATTTGTTAATAATGGTATAGTGGATACTGAGTATTTCATTTTGTTTAAATCGAAAGATAATGATGTAATACAAAAGAGAATTAGAAGTTTAATTAGTGAACTTGCTAATTGTGGTTTAATTGCATCACAAACATCTAATGATGATTTAAGAATGATTATAGATAATTTCTTAAATGGTGGTGTTAAATATGAAAGTGGGACGGTGATCAATAATGGGGATTAAAACTGAACTTGCTCCAAAGGGATTAACATTTAATACATCAGATTTTATTGTTAGCGATAAGTTTGCAACTATACTTACTGTTTTATCATATCCAAAATATATTACAGCGGGTTATTTATCAAGCTTAACTTCTGGTATGGCGGGAGTAAAAATAGTTATTAAACATATACCTGTTGCATTTGAAGTTGTTTCTAAAATGCTAAATAAACAATTAGTAGATTTATACGATAAGTATCAAAAAGAACCAGATGTAACATATCAAGAAAGAATAAGACAAGATTATGAATCACTTGAATCATTTATTAAAGTTATTACTACAAATCAATCAAAGGTATTTGATTTTCAGATGCATATAATGATTACAGCTGATACGAAGGAAGAACTTGAAAGAACAAAGGTATCTTTAAAATCAACATTAGAAGCCATGGAAATGAGAGCTATTCCTCTTAGATTTGAACAGGAAAAAGTATTAAAATCATGTTTACCTATATTTGGTAAGCAAGATATTGAAGATAGAATTGGAACACCAATTCCATCACCAACACTTGCGGCTATGTATCCTTTTGTATTTGATAGTATTAAGGATCAGGGATTATCTTGCTTACTTGGTGTAGATTTTTCTGGTGGTATAATTTTATTTAATCAATTCTTATATCAAATAAAAAAAGAACATAATAGAAATAATGCTAATATGATTATTCTTGGTACTTCTGGATCAGGTAAATCAACTGCAGCTAAATTACTTTTGAGATCACATGTAAGAAATGGTTATAAAATAATTGCAATAGATCCAGAAGGTGAACTTGAACCAATGGCGAGACTTTATAATGGTGACTTTATAGATTTAGGACGTGGTGGAGAATTTGGTATGATTAATCCACTTGAAATAGTTCCAGATGCTGACGAAGAAGAATCGTCAAGAGGACTTGGTTATGCGGTTTTAGCTAAGACTCTTCAAACTTTAAAAGCATTTATGAAATATTATGATCCATCAATTGAAGAGGATGTATTAACATTATTTAATGAGGTTGTTGTTGAAACATATCAAAGATTTAATATTAACGTTAAAACTGACTTTACAACATTAACAAGTGAAGATTTTCCTACATTTAGTGATGTTTATACAACTATCCGTGGAAGAATACTTTCATATGGTGAAGCTACTAGGGAAAGAGATATAATGGAAAAACTTGAATTAAAAGTTAGACCATTAATTTCTGGTGGACTTGAACATTATTTTGATGGACATACTACAATAAGTCCAAAATCAAATTTTATTGTATTCAATATTAGAGAATTAATAAATGCGGAAGTAAATATAAAAAATGCCTTATTCTTTAATATATTAAAATATGCTTGGGGATTATGTCTTGATCCTAGTCAAAACACAGTATTACAAGTAGATGAAGCTCATATTTTACTTGGAAATAATAATATGCTTGGTGCAGATTTCTTAGCCCAAGTACAAAGAAGAGCGCGTAAATATAATAGTGGAACAATAATTATAACACAACAACCAAGTGACTTTGCTGCTCCAAATGTATTAATGCAGGGTAAAGCAATATTTGATAATGCTTCATATTATCTTGTTATGGGACTTAAAAAGCAAGCTGTTGAAGATTTATCAAAATTAATTGATTTAAATGATAATGAAAAAGAAGGTATTAAGAGATATAATCAAGGAGATGCATTATTTGTATGTGGTAGTAAACGTATGCAAATAAGTGTAATAGCAACAGATGCAGAACTTGATTCGTTTGGTACAAGAGGCGGATTATAATATATAAATATTTGAAGTAAAAGGTGGTGATAAAATGGAAAATGAAGAAGATTTTAAAGAAGTTGGAAATGATGATTCATCTTCCGTTTCATCAACCAATGAAAATAGTGAAAATGAGTCTGTAAATGGTATTACAGAAAATGATGAAAAAAAAGCTGATACATCTTCTATATCATCAAATATTGAAAACAGTGAAAGTGAACAGATAAGCGGAACTACGGATAATGATGAAAAAAAGATAGACGACGTAAAAAATGGAAAATATAATAAGGCAAGTAGTGGTCGAGAAGCTTTTAAAAAAGGATTAAATGATAAAAATCATTACAATAATTTAAAAAAAGATGCACAGGATAGAATTAATGATACTAAAGAAAATATAAAAAAGGCAAGTAATAATAAAGACCAAAGTGCAGAAAGATTAAAAAAAGTAAGAAACGATAATAGAATGGTTTCTACGAGTCAAAGAAATTTAGATGATAAGAATAATTTGGATTCTGCAAAAAAAGAAGATAAAGAAGCTAAAAACAAATTAAATGACGAAAAAAACAAACTTAAACAAGACAAAAAAAATCTTAGAAATATTAAAAAGGATCATTTAAAATCAAAAGCGTATGCTGCAACTCACCCTAGCGATGCTTTAGCTATGATTTCAAGTGCATTTATAAAGAAAATGAAAATGAGATTAGCTCTTTTTCTAGTTTTGCTAGCACTTGGACCATTATTAATTCTTTTTGTTGTTGAATTAATTCTTGGACCTTTAATGGAAGTTTGGGGAAATATTGATGAAGCTATAACTGGAGTAGCCAATTTTAGTGAAAAGTTATCAAACTTTTATAGCGGTTTTGGTTTTCAAGATTCAAAGGAAGCGTTTTATGACGAAATTGATGATTTATGTGATAGGTATGGTTGTGATAATAACAATAATGGTGAAGGATTAAATGTTCCTCTTCTTCTTTCAACACTTTTTTATACAGAGGGTGCTGGATATGATACTAAATATCAAAATATTGAGGACGAAAGTGCTGTGGATAATTCTATGAATAGCCAATCTTCAAATTCAGGATATTTTCAGGGAGCAAAAGAATGGATGAGAGATAAATTTGATGAGGCACAACAAACTGTTGATTCTGATGGACTTGTTTATAATACTGGTAAGATATATAGATTAAGGAAACTTGCAAGGAATCAGTTTAGTACAGATTTTTTTGGAAATGCGACAAGATCTGGTACTCCAATAACTGTTTCATTACTCGATTTTATAAAAAATAATGCTAAATTGATTGCCAGTGATACGTCAGATGTATTAACAGATATTTTGGGTGCTTCATGGGGTGTTATTACTGCACCATTTAAAGAGTTAACGGCTTTATTATTGGGATCTGAATATTCTGGTTCATTTTTTGAAAACGAAGGATTAGTTGCAGAAGATTTTGTTTCCTCTCTGGCTAGTTTAGTAGGAGATTTATTTTATGGAATATATGATATAGTGTCAGTTGATAGAAGTGGCTTAAAAATTACAGTTACTTATTATGATACATATGTATTTGATGAAGATAATTATAAGAATTATTTAATGAATTATTATTTTATGAATATGCCTGAATTTCATAATTATATAGGTGGATTAACTGATGATGCTTTAGAACAAAAGAAAGAAATGTTATATAAAGATATTGTAGCTAATGAAGGTTTATTTAGAGATATATTTTTAAGGAATACAAGTGGTTCTAGTGAAGAATATTCTGAAACTTGTGTTGGAGCAATAGATAGTGCACTAGTGTCTGAATTAGGTAAACCGGTAAATATACCTGATGGAACTACTGTTAATTTTGATACAAATTATTCATATGGTATAGTTAATGGTAAAAATCATAATGGTGTAGATTTGAATGAAACTACTGCAGGTGTTAAAGCAGGTGATAGTGTTTATTCTGTTGCTAAAGGTAAAGTTGAATCAATTACTGATGCTAAATGTGGCGAGAATACTTGTGGAAAATCTGTAAAAATAAGTCATGATGTAACTATAAATGAAAAAGAATATAAATTTATAACAATATATTCAAATGTTAAGCCAATATCTACTTTGAAAGAGGGGCTTACGGTTAATAAGGGTGATGCAATTGCATCTATAGATTCAAGTGAATATAATACGGAAGGATTGCATTTTACATTTATGGATGCATTACAGGATTCAAATGGAACTGCAATTGATCCAACAAATTTATTTATTCCTTGTGGTGCATTAACAGGTTCACTTAAAAGAGTTGGTCCAGAAGCAGAACCGGATATATGGAATTATTTATTATCTCTAGGATATACTAAAGCAGGTGCAGCAGGAATGATGGGAAACTTTTTCCAAGAATCGACATATTATCCTGATATAGTTAATGGTGATGAGGACCATTTAAATACAGAATACGCTAAAAAAGTTGCTTCAGGTGAAATATCAAAAGAAAAATTTACTGGTACATTGGTTGGAACTAGTTGTACAAATTATGCACCTGGTGATGGTGGATTTGGAATTGCTGGATTTACTTGGTGTACACTAAAAGAAGCATTATATGATTTTAAAGGAAAAGAATATGTCGCTGATCTTGAGACTCAATTATTGTTTTTGGATATATCAATGAAAGAACCTGAAACGCATGGAATTAGTCCAGGTGGTGAATATAAAGAATTATACAAACTTTTAAAATCTACAGATGATGTATCAAAAGCTGCATCAGAATTTCTTATTGTATATGAATATGGTGGTAGAACACATTGTAGAAATCAACAAACAGATTGTAATAAAGAAATAAGAAACAGAACAGCAAACGCTCAAAGAATATACAATACATATGCAAAATAATTATTAAAGGTATTTAAAAATACCTTTTTTTTTGTTATAATATAAATAGATTTAAAAGGGAGAAGTGGATTAGATGAAACTTAAGTTTAGAGCTGAAAAAAAAGATGTAATTGCGTTTGCAGTGGTATCAATATTTATCTTATATTTAATATGTGTTTGTATACTTAACTTTTCATCCTTATTAGATGAAGGTACACCATGGGGATTAAATCCATTTTACGCATTTACACCAAGATATATAGGTGTAACTCTGATTTTATGGATTGCTACTATAGGTTTTTTATTTGGTACAACATCATCATATTTCTTTACTAGAGAGAAAGGCTTTGGTTATACTAGTGAGAAAAAAGAAGATGGTTATGCTAGATGGGCTAAAGATAAGGAGATTAAATCTGCTAAAGGTGTTGTAAGAGTTCCATATGTTGAAAAAGAAGCAAAAGCAGGTGGTACACCTTTAGTATATGATAAAGAAGCTGCTTATGTAGATAATGGTGAAAGTCATACACTTGTTATTGGTGCGACTGGTTCAGGTAAAACTCAAGGTATAATTAATCCAACTGTTCAAATGCTTATAAAAGGTAGAGAATCAATGATTATATCTGACCCTAAAGGTGAAATATATAACGATAATTCTGGAATAATGAGAGAACTTGGATATCAAATTATAATACTTAATTTCCGTGATCCACAAAAAGGTAATTGCTGGAATCCATATCATTTACCATATAAATATCAAAAAGAAGGAAATTTTGATAAAGCAAATGAACTTTTAAATGACTTATCACTTAATATAGTTGTTGATGGTCAAGGAAATGATCCATTCTGGCAAAATTCAGCTGCAAGTTATTTAACAGGTTTATCACTTGCGTTATTTGAAGATGCTCCGGAAGAAGAAATAAATATAAATAGTATTAATTTGATGATGACAACTGGTGAAGATAAGTACGGTGCATCAAATTATTTAAAAGAATATTTTAATGCAAAAGATCCAGCTTCGCCAGCATGTGTAAATGCTTTAGGTACAGTTAATGCACCAAATGAAACAAAGGGTGGTATCGTATCTGTATTAAAGGATAAGGTTAAAACACTAGCTGTTACTAAAAACTTATCAGAAATGCTTTCTAAGAGTGATTTTGATATGGATAGTATAGGTGAAAAACCAACAGCGGTATTTATGATTATACAAGATGAAAAAACAACATACCATTCACTTGCTACTATATTTGTTAAACAATGTTATGAAGCATTAATAAATGTTGCACAACAACATGGTGGAAAACTTCCAGTAAGAACAAACTTCTTACTTGATGAGTTTGCTAACATGCCTAAGTTTAAAGATATTACAACAATGGTTACTGCAGCTCGTTCAAGACAAATAAGATTTACATTTATTATCCAGAACTTTGCCCAGTTAAAACAAAATTATGGTGATCATGATGCAGAAACTATTCGTGGTAACTGTGGTAACCTAATATACTTATTAACAGGTGAATTATCAGCTTTGGAAGAAATTAGTAAATTATGTGGTGATAAACTTGTTAGAGTTGGTAAGGATAAAAAGGAGGAAACAAGACCTCTTGTAACTGTATCAGAACTTCAAAGAATGAAGCCTGATGAAATCATATTAATTAAACAAAGATGTGCGCCATTTAGAGGCAAATTAAAGATGGATTGGGATACAGACTTCGGTTTTGGTAGAGGTACAGATCACTATGGAAAAAATGTTGTTTATCCACAAAGAACTATGGATGAGATTAAAACATTTGATTTGAAAGAATTTGTTAGAAAACAAAAACAAGAAAAGTTAAAAAATGCTGGTATGGACGGTAGTTCTTCACCTATTGGTGGAGGTTCACCATTCGGTATGAATCCATTTGGTGGTGGAGGAATGCCAGGTATGAGTCCTGATATGGACATTGATAAAATGATAAAAGAAATAGATGCTAAAATAGCAGAACTTGAAAAAGAAGAAGAGGAAGAAAAGAAGAAACAAGAAACAGAAAAAAACAAAATTGAAGAATCTAAAGAAACAACTATACAGAATAATATATTTAATAATTCGGATGAAAAATTATTTGATACAAAAACAATTTCAAAAGATCCAAAAATTGATGAAGTTGTTCATAGTAATATGGTTGATTTTAATAATTTTAAGATGAAGGAAGAACCACAGGAAAATTCAAAAGAAGAAGTTAAAGTTGAAGATAATAAAAAGGATATTAAACAAGAAGAAACATCTAATGGAGAAAATACAAGTAATACAGATTATGATGACTTCTTTGATGATTTCTTCTTTGAAGAATAAAAAATGCACAATCATTGTGCAAAACAATGTCTAAAAAAGGTAAAAATGCACAAAATATCGCAAATATTGTGCATTTTCTTTACTTTTGAAGAAAAAAATGTTAATATCACTGTAGGTGATGGAAATGGAACCAATTAAAGTAAAAGAGTTACCAATTGAATATAAAATTGATAAAGAATTATTAAAATTATTGTCTGAAGCAAATGAAAAATATGGAGAGTATAAAACATATTTAAAAAACATTGATTTTGATTCAAAATATTTTTTAGATTCAATCATTTTAAGTGAAAGTTTAAAATCTACGCAAATTGAGGGTACACAAATTTCTCAGGATGATATGTATTATATAAAATATATGCCAAATAATGATGAAAAAAGTGAGATACAAAATTTAAAAGAAGTAATTGAATATTCTGAAAATTATATTAAAAAAAATAAAAAAATAGATTTAGTTTTTGTAAATAGTATTCATAAAATATTACTAGATAGCGTTAGAGGTCAAAATAAAGAACCTGGAAAAATCAGAAATATTCAAAATTGGATTGGTCCAAGAGGTTGTACAATTAAAGAAGCCATCTATGTTCCACCTATTCCAGAGGATGTTCCGCTTCTTTTAGATAATTTATTTAAATATATGAATGATGAGTTTATTGATCCAATATTTGTAAATATGGCTATTTCTCATTCACAGTTTGAAACGATACATGCATATAGAGATGGAAATGGAAGATTAGGTAGAGCTCTTATTCCAATACAACTTGCAATGCTAACGGATGACAAACCAATACTTTTCTTATCAGAAGTAATTGAACTATATAAACCAAGTTATCATAAATATTTAAATGAAAGCAGAAAGGGTAATATGTCTGGATTTATTAAATTCTTTTTACAATGTGTTATTGAACAGTGTAATAATTATATTGCTAAAATAAATAGGATTAAAGAAATATATAATAAAGATATGCAAAAAATTAAAACACTAAATAGTAATGCGGTTTATAGAATTATGCCATCATTAATCCATCAAATTGTATTTACAAAAAAAGAAATAGAGGAAGAATCTGGTGTATCAAGAAATACAGTTTCGACTTTAATTGATGAACTTGTAAAAATAGGTATATTAGAAATTGATGATAATTATGCTAAACTTGCATATCGATATAGTGAAATATATAATGTATTTGTGGGAAAAGAATAAAAAATGCACAATGATTGTGCAAAATAGGGTTTAAAAAAAGTGAAAATGCACAATATTTTGAATATTTTGTGCATTTTTTTGTATTAGGCTATTATAGTGACGAGTAAATAATTTTTTTCATATTATATAGTGGACTGGTGAAAATATGAAAAATATAAAAGCATGTGATTTAAAAAAAGAGTATAACATAATTGATTTAAGAACTAAAGGTGCATATATGAAAGGACACATATACAATGCTAAAAATATTGATATGAATAATTTAACTGATATGCCGCATATGTATTTAGATAAAAATGAAACATATTATATATATTGTACAGAAGGTTTTAAAAGTAAAAGATGTTGTAAGTTCTTAGAAGTAATGGGATATAACGTGGTAAATGTAATAGATGGATATGAAGGATTTATTTAAAAAATAAGTTTAGTTTGAAAAACTTATTTTTTTTATGAATAAAATGGTTTATAATATTAATGGAGGATAAAAATGGAGACAATTATAACAGAATTAATAGATAAAATAACTGGATTAATGGGAAGTATGGGATTTATATCAGGTTTCTTACTTATAATATTAGAATCAATAATTCCAATTCTTCCACTAGCAGTTTTTATAGCACTTAATATAATGACATTTGGTAGTCTTTTTGGTTTTTTAATATCATGGATAGCAACTGTAATTGGATGCATGATTTCATTCACTTTATGCAGAAAATTAAGAGATAAATTTGAAAAGAAATATGGTAAAAATGAAAATGTTAAAAAATTTAAAAAGTATATTAATAAATTATCATACAGTAATTTAGTTATATTAATTGCTTTACCATTTACACCAGCATTTGCGGTTAATATAGCAGCTGGTTTAACTGATATAGATGCTAAAAAATATTTTTCAGCACTCATGATAGGTAAATTACCAATGGTATATTTTTGGGGATTTATAGGTAAAAGCTTACTTGAAAGTATAACAGATCCATATACAATTGTACAGGTTGTATTTATGGTTTTAATTGCGTATTTAGTAAGCAAGCTTGCAAATAAATTTATAAAATAGGAGGTACGAGATATGGAATATATAATAATTGGAATACTTATTTTACTTGTTATACTTGTAACAATAAGTTTATTTAAAAATATTAATGAAGGAAATATTACTGAAAGACTAGGTAAACTTGAAAATAATGTAACAAGAGATCTTTATGATTTTAAAAATGATATTAATAAAAATCTTAATGAAGATATTAATGCATTAAATGATAAGATAGAGCTAAGATTAAACATGATAAATGATAAAGTAAATGAAAGATTAGATGAAAATTTTGAAAAAACTAATAAAACATTTACATCGGTACTTGAAAGATTAAGTAAAATAGATGAAGCACAAAAGAAAATAGATACTTTATCTAATGATATAGTTTCTCTTCAAGGAATATTAACTGATAAAAAGAGTAGAGGTATATATGGTGAAGTAAATTTAAAACATATATTAACAAGTGTATTTGGAGAAAAGAATGATAAGATATATCGTTTACAATATACTCTTCCAAATAGTACAATAGTAGATGCTGCGTTATTCGCACCAGAACCACTTGGACTCGTTGGAATAGATTCTAAGTTTCCACTTGAGCATTACAGGATAATGGTTGACAAAAGATATAGCGTTTCTGATAGGGAAACAGCCGCTAAATTATTTAAAAGTGATGTTAAAAAACATATTGATGCGATAGCAAATAAATATATTATAGAAGGCGTAACAAGTGACCAAGCAATAATGTTTTTACCAGCAGAAGCAATATTTGCAGAACTTAATGCATATCATAGTGATATAATTGAATATGCTTATAAAAAAAGAGTGTGGATAACTTCTCCAACAACATTAATGAGTACTCTTACTACAATTGAAGTAATTATTAAGAATGCTGAAAGAGATAAATATGCTAAAGTAATAAGAGAAGAACTTGTTAAATTATCTGTAGAATTTAGTAGATATAAAGATAGATGGGACAAGCTTTCTAGAAGTATTCAGACAGTTAGTAAAGATGTTGAAGATATACATACTACAACTGATAAAATAACTAAAAGATTTAACAGTATTAATAGTGTAGAATTAGATGATACGAATTTAATAGAATAATAAAAACTCTCAATGTGAGAGTTTTTATACTGTTAATTTTATAGTTTAAAATCTTTTATATCATCATCATTCATATCTTTGCCATCAAAGAATGTTTTTTCTTTATATTTAAGTATTTTTCCCATTATATTATAAGGAAACTTTCTAATTAGTTTATTATAAAATACAATAGTTTCATTATAGAATTTTTTAAAAGCTCTAAGTGATTCATCAATATCTTCAATATCATAAGTTAATTTAATAACATCTTCATCAGTTTCAAGTTCAGTATATTGACTTTTAACAAAGTTAATTTTATTAAGTGCCTCAACTAATTTTCTATCAATTTCAAAACTACTTATCTTTTTATCTTTTAACTTAGAAATATCATCAACTAATACTTTCTTAGTTTTTATTTTTTCCTTTATAATATTGTTTAATTTAATAATAATATCAAACTTTTCTCTAATTGCTTCATCAATTTTTCCTTCAACTTCATTAATTCTTATAATGTAATCTTGAAATTTATTATATATAATGCTAAAAGCAATAAATAGTAAAAAAATAACTACAATTATAATTAAAATAATAACACTTGCTTTCATATATTCACCTTCTACTATAAAAAAATTATAGCAAAATAAAAAGAATATTACAATCCTTTTAAAGTAAAATCAGGACTATAATTAATATTCTCTTCAAACTCAACATAATTTAAATAAATCATTAATATAAGATACCATTTTCCAGTAGATGGATCACTTATTATTAAATGATCTCTTCCTGCTTGTTCAACAACACCTGTAAATATTTTATCTTTCCATTCAATTGAATCTGGGAATGATACATAAAATTTGCCATATTTTCCTTTATTTAATCTTAAAATGTTTTCAACATAAGATTGTTCCATAGGAAATTCTGTTGTACCAACTGTTGGAGCATATTGTTGATTAGGATAACCAGAACTAGTTCCTATATTTGTATTTTGATAACCAGTATAATATCCATTATTATTCATAAAATTCATCCTTTCTACAAAATTATATTATTTGAAAAAGTAAAATATTCGTATATAATTATATTAGGAGGACATATATGAAAGTAAAAGTTGGTGTATCAAATAGACATATACACTTAAGTATAGAAGATAAAAATATTTTATTTGGTGACGATTATATTTTAAGAGAAAAAAGAAGATTATCACAA
This sequence comes from bacterium, assembly GCA_019423565.1. GTDB lineage: Bacteria > Bacillota_I > Bacilli_A > RF39 > UBA660 > CAG-433. Next base: position 97,200 of record JAHZBE010000002.1, on the reverse strand, counting down.
GATAATAATTATGCATGCTATGAAACAGTTAATTTAATAAATGGTGATAAAAAAATAGAAAATGTAAGAGTAATTGGACCAGAAAGAACATATACACAAGTAGAAATATCAAAAGAAGATGCGAGAGTATTAGGTATTAATCCTCCATATAGAAATTCAGGAGATTTAACTAACGCTGAAGAAATAATTATTGAATCAGAAAAAAGTTCAATAAAAAGAAAATGTGTAATATTATCAAATAGACATATTCATATGACTAAAGTAATATCAGAAAAAGAAGGCTTTAAAAATGATGATATTGTTAGTGTTAAACTAAGTGATAATACTATTATTGATAATGTACATATAAAAATAAGTATAGGTGATTATCCAGAACTTCATATTGATACAGTAGATTCAAAAGAATATAAATTATTTACAGGAGATAATGTAGAAATTTTAAGATAAATAGATAGAAAAAAATAAAAAAATATTGTATAATTATTTGTGAAAGAGAGGTAGAAAATTATGGAATTAAAAGGAAGTAAAACAGAAGCAAATTTACTTGCAGCTTTCGCAGGAGAAAGTCAGGCAAGAAATAAATATACATACTATGCTTCAAAAGCAAAAAAAGAAGGATATGAACAAATAGCAGCAATATTTGAAGAAACTGCAGGTAATGAAAAAGAACACGCTAAAATATGGTTTAAAGAATTACATAATGGAAGCGTTCCAAGTACAATAGAAAATTTAAAAGATGCCGCAGCAGGTGAAAACTATGAATGGACAGATATGTATGCTACATTCGCAAAAGAAGCAAAAGAAGAAGGTTTTGATAGAATTGCAAAACTATTTGAAGAAGTTGGAAAAATAGAAAAAAGACATGAAGAAAGATATATGAAATTAATTGGTAATATAGAAGATGATTTAGTATTTAAAAAGGGAGAAGAAACAGTTTGGATTTGTCGTAACTGCGGATATGTTTATGTAGGAGATGAAGCTCCAAAAGTTTGCCCAGTATGTGCTCATCCACAAAGTTATTTCGAAGAATTAAAAGAAAATTACTAATATGAATAATATAGTTTTGTATCAGCCAGAAATACCTGGTAATACAGGAAATATAATGAGAACATGCGTCGCAACTAATACTAAATTACATTTGATTAAACCATTAGGTTTTTCTTTAGATGAAAGTCATTTAAAAAGAAGTGCCGTAAATTATATAGAAAATTTAAACTATGAAGTATATGAAAATTTTGAAGATTTTAAATCAAAAAACAAAGGAACATATTATTATTTTACAAGATATGGTAAAAAGCCTCATACTTCATTTGATTACTCTAATACTAAAGAAGATATATACTTAATATTTGGAAAAGAAAGTACAGGTATTCCAAAAGAAATATTAAGAGAAGATTTAGATAGATGTATGAGAATACCAATGACAGATAAAGTAAGAGCGCTTAATTTATCAAATTGTGCAGCAATTGTAATATATGAAGTATTAAGGCAACAAAATTATGAAGGTTTATTATTTAAAGAACCTCATAAAAGTGAAGACTTTATAATTGAATAGGAGAATAAAATGAAAAAGAGTAAAAAAATATTATTTGTTATTTTATTATTAATTTTATTAATAGTAGTTGGATTATTAATATGGTTCTTTACTAAGGACTTAAGACTTTCAAAAGAAGAAAAAATAGTAAATGATTTAACAAATATGGGTAATGAAATATATATGAGTTATTACTATCCATCAGTTTCAAGTGGTAAAAACTTAGATGAAACAAAGGAATTTTTACAAAAATATGAAACAATTGGTTTAAAATTTAATTTGACTGAACTTGAAAAATATAGTGAAGATTTTTCTAATAAGATAAAGAATTTTAAAAATGGAGATAAGTCTTGTGATAAAACAAATACTATGGTAATTGTTTATCCAACTAGTCCATATGGTAAAAATAATTATAATGTACAAGTAAGTTTAGATTGTGGGTTTAAAGCAGTAGAAGAAAAATAACTAGAAATAGTTGTTTTTTTGCTATTGATAGGCATATGTGTAATAATAAGATAATGATGTGGAGGAAATAAAAATGAAAAAAATAGAATCAATTACAATAGGGGATAATGAAGAATATTTAAGACAAATATCAAAAGAAGTTGATATTAAAAATGATAAAGAATTAATGAACGATATAAGTGTATTAGATGAGTATTGTAAAGAAAATGCAGTAATGGCAATGGCTGCTGTTCAACTTGGTATACCTAAAAGGATGATATATTTAAAAAATACTAATTTAGATATTATAAATAAGATGCAAGCTAATACTGTAAGTGAAGAAGAAAAAAATTATAATGAAGCAAAAGTATTAATAAATCCTGTTATAACAAAAAGAGAAGGATTAACTGATTATTGGGAAGCATGTGCTAGTTGTCTAGATAATTTTGGAAGAGTTTTAAGACCTTACAAAATAGAATTAGAATATTATGATGTTGAAGGTACTAAAAAACAAGAAGCTTTTGAGGATTTGAATCAACTGTATTATCACATGAAATTGATCATTTAGATGGTATATTACATATTGATATAGCAGAAGAAGTGTATCAAATGCCTGCCGAAGAAAGAAAAGCATGGAGAATAAATCATGGATATAAAGTTTATAGTAAAACAGGCAATTATGAAGTATTAAGAAAAGAAAATAGTAAGAAAAAAGTACTAAAAAAATAAATATGATACACAAATGGAGTTGTATTAAAGTGTTTTAAATAATAAAAGCATATTAATTAGTTTAACTCATTTCATACTATGCTTTAAGAGCGTGTTATAATATTTATGTAGAAGTAAATAGTTATTATGGAGGTATTATAATTATGAAAATAAAACAGCAAAAACAAATAAGGAAATATCTAATAGAAGAATTTGGTTTAGATAAAGGTAATGTATTATTTGATAAGCAAGAGAAAATGCTTGATGAACTTATTAAAAATACAAAGAATAAATCTGAAAATCAAATTAAGACATTAGTTCAAACAATTCTTCCTCGCATAGCATTATACAAAGCAATGTTAAAAAGTGATTTAGCAAATGATGAAATATATAAATATATGAAAAAATATATGATTGATATAGTTGCTAAACAAAAACATTTATCTATGGTAAAAATGGAAAAAGTACCATGCTTTTATTCAATTTATAGCAAAATATTTCTTAAAGTTGTACGAAAAACTGATTTATGGGAAAGTGAACAAAGTCACGACAAGAATTCTTTTGATGTTACAATGAAAAAATGTCTTTGGCATACAGCTTGTGTAGAAAATGATTGTGAAAAGTTGTGTTGTCTTTTTTGCGATGTAGATGATGTAACATATGGTGGACTTAAGAAAATTGGATTTAAAAGAACAACAACATTAGGTTATGGCGGAGACTGTTGTGATTTTCATTTTTATAAAAAATAAATAATCTTAATGATAAAATCTAATTAAAAATTGTATTATCATTTCAAAATAAAAGCGAGAAACTATTTAAAAGTATATTCTCTCTTTTTTGACTTTAAAGATTCCTTTTTATAAAAAATTCTTTTATGTCAACTTCTAATATTCTTGAAATTCTATAAAGAACTGCAATGCTAAATGATTGTTGAACTTTTTTTGATTCAATATTACTAATTAAACTATGACTGATATCACATAATTCTGCAAGTTTTTCCTGTGTTAGTTTTCCATATGTACTATATTTGCTATTATTATGCATTCTAAAATATTTAATATTTTCACTTACTATTTCATAAATATATCTATCATCATCTTTATTAAAATTCATTAATCATCACCTATATATATTTTCTCACTTATCATAGAATATTATTACTGATATATAATAGAAAAAAGTTCTATACATAGTGTCAAAATTGTGATATAATCACCATAAGAGGTGTCAAGTATGGAAAAAGGGAAAGTTAGTAGTAATAAAAATAAAGAAAGGGAAAAAAATGATAAAAGTAAAAAAATATTTATCATATCTTTGTCTATAAGTATTTTTATCTTTTTAGTTTCATTATTAATGTATTTAAATAGTAAAAACAATATGAATGATACATATATACTGGCTGAAAAAATTTTAAATAGATATCAATACAAGTATATATTTGATGGTGAAAATGGAAATAAGGTAACAATTATTGAAAAATCAAAAGATGTTAATTATGACTATTCATATGTAGAAGCATCATTAATAGAAATACCTTCAAAAAGTAGTTTTAATACTGAAATTGAAATAGGTGTTTACAAATATAATTCGAAAAATGAAGCAAAAGCAAAAATCAAATTTATTAATAGTAAATATAAAATATTGCATAAATATATTGATAATACATTTTTATCAGAGTACGATGAATATAAATCTTTATTTACTAATGAAAAAAATTATATTTTTAATGTTGATTCATATGTAATTGAAATTAATGAAAAATATTCATCATATTATAAGGAGTTAAAAAGTTTTATAGTAGAAAATATTCAAAAAACGAAAAAGTCAAAAAATGAACCATCAAGTGGAAAACTTGATAAGTATTGGAATTCAGAACTTGATAAAATATCTAAAAAATATAAGAAACTTCCCGATGAAAAAATAGAACAAGCAAAAAATGATATTTTAGATTATTTAAATAGATTTGATTCATGTACAAGGGAAATGTGTAAAAAATATTATGAATATGTAACTGCATATGAAAAGTATGGTTTATTTAATGATGAAATTGAAAAAGTTAAAAATAAATATAACGAAGTTATGATTTCTGTTATAGATTTTAAAAATATCTCATATGATGATGCTGTTAATTGGTGTAATGTAAACAATTTAAAATCTTGTTCTGTCTCTTTAGAATATTCAAACTATATAGCAAACGGACAATTAATTAGTCAAAGTATAAATGCAAATGAAGTCATAAAAAAGGATGAAAAAATTGTACTTATTTATTCAAAGGGTAAAGAGCCCTCTTTAGAATATAAAAATGCATTAAGTAGTACAAAAAAATATTTAAGTGTTATGCCATTTTCATATTTAGGTTTAATTCATCAACTCGAGTATGAAAATTATCCACATGATGCTGCAGTATATGCTGTTGATAATTGTGGTGCGGATTGGAATGAACAAGCAGTAAAAAAAGCAAAACAATATTTAAGTGTTATGAGTTTTTCACATTCAGGATTAGTTAAGCAATTGATGTATGAAAAATTCACCAGAGAACAAGCAGAATATGGTGTGTCTCAAGCAGGTTTATAATTTGAGAGAGGTAAAAATATGAAAAAAGATAAGATATTTGTTTTATTTATATTGATAATGTTACTATGTGGTTGTAAAATTTCTTGGATGAATAAATTTCAATTTTCAGATTTAAAATACAAAGATAATTATATTGTTGGAAAGGTTAAAAATACAACAGATAATAAATACAAAATAACAGTTTATTTTAAATTAAAGAGTGGTTCATTAGTTGAAGGAGATTCATGTCAAATAAATTTAGATCCTAATCAAACTAAGGATATAGATTGTATTGCATATTATGGGAAAGAGTCATATGATGTAAAAATAAAAAAATTAGAATATACAAAAATACCAACATTAGAAGAAAAGAATTTTAAAAATGGTGATGATATATCTAATGATGATTTAAAGGATTATTTTGAAGATATCTATGATAATCATACTTTATTTAACCTTTCCCTTTTAACAAAATATTCAGATAATAATAGTTACCCATATATAAAAAGTATTAGTTATAAGGATGATAAAATTCATATATATAATAATGTTGTAAAGGAAAATGTTAGTATCGATATTTTAGAAATATATTCTGTTGATAATAGTGAATTAGAACAATATATAGCAAAAATATATTATGATACAGAAGATGAGTTGAAAGAATTTAAAAGTTCATTTAGTTTGGCATTGCTTACATTGTCAGAAAGTATTAATACATACAATGTCTCTAAGGCATTAGAAAAAGCATCAGAAGACGGCATGTGTTATATAGTATCAAAATATTGTATTTCATATTCCAGTAATAGTGCATACACATCTACTAATAAATATAGCGCGACAATTTATTTAGAAACACATGAAAATTAAAAATGTGATAAGCAAGAAAAATACTTTTTAACGAAAGTATTTTTTTGATGATATAATATACATGAAGTGAGTTTTTATGAAAAAAAATTGTTAAAATTTTGTTGTTAATATTCATAATTTTAATAATTCTTTTTGTTCCACTAATGATAAATATATTATTTAAATATGATTTTAATATTTGGTGGTTGGAAAGTGAATGGTCAGCTGGAGATGCTTTAAACTTCTATGCTGGGATTTTATCTTTTTTTGGTACAATAATTTTAGGAATTGTGCCCATTTGGCAAACAAAAAAGCAAATAATATAAGTGAGCAATTATTGAAAAAAGATTTGTTAGAAACAACAGATTTTATACAGTTAGAAAATAAGTTTAAAGCATCATTTAAACACAATAATAACACTAAAATTATTTGGGTTACACATCACAAATTGGATTATGGTGCAAATATTTTAATTGAGCCATATGGAAATAATGTAAAAGAATTAAATGGATATCTAATAAAATTGTATTTTACAAATTCATCTGATAAGAATCATATTAAGAAAATAGAATTAGAAAGTTTTATGTGTGTACAGGATTCTGATGAGTGTAGATTATTAGAGTCAATTAATATTTAAATGAACCCAATGATTGCGGGACTAGCAATGACATTATCTAGTTTTACAGTTATAATAAATGCATTAAGATTAAAAAGATGGAAGGAGAGATAATATATGTTTAATAAAAAAATAAAGAAAGTAATTACTATTGAAGGAATGATGTGTGAACATTGTAAAATGAAAGTTGAAAGGGCTTTATCAGAGTTAAATGGTGTTTCTAAAGTAAAAGTAAATTTAAAGAATAAAACAGCAACTATTTATTCTACAAAAAGTATTAGTAATGATGATATAAAAAATTCAATTAGTAAATTAGATTATAAAATTGTTAATATTGGAGAAAAAGAATAATTAAAAAAGTATATGCTGTATTAATAATATTCGTAACTATGTTTATGCTAACTGGTTGTACTTCGAAAGAAAATGTTACTGATTCTAATGCCCCAGCAAGATTACAAAAAATAACAGGAAAAATAGTAAAGTCTAATATGGATAAAGATGGGAATATTATAATTAAAGAAAATGATATTACAGATAAAGTGTTTATATTAGTTATGAATATGAAGGAGTAACTATCGGATTACTTGCAGTTAAGGATTCAAATGAAAATGTAAAGGTGGTTATAAATACTTGTCAATCATGTGGTGGTTCTCCATATGCATATTTCGTACAAGTTGGAAATAAAATTCAATGCCAAAATTGTGGTAATATGTTTGCAATTGATGAACTTGATAATCTTATAGAAGATGGTTGTAACCCAATAGCTATAGAAGATAAACAAATTAAAGATGGAATTATAACTATTGGTACAAAACAGTTAAAAGAATTAAAAGATAAATTTGAAAACTGGAAAGGTCCAAAAGCATAATTTAATTAATTTTTATATTAATTTATAGTATCTTTTTAAAATTTGATGTATAATTACAATATTAAGTATAATAAAAGTGGGAGTAAAAATATGAAAAAAATTGTATTTACACATTCTATTAATAGTATCGTAAGTAAATTTACATCACTATTTTTAGCTATATATTTTTTAAAAATAACAGGTGGTAATTTTATTAGTGTAGTTCTATATTATACATTAAAATATTCATTAAATTGGATTTTTTCTTTTTTATCTTTAAAATTGTTAAACAAAAATAATGTATTAAATGTATACCGTATTGGTTTACTTTCAAATGGATTATGTTTATTAGTTTTATTATTTTTAGGTAGTAATGTTAAAAATTATATATATCTTTTTGCAGTTTTAGATTGTGCTACAAGTTTGTTATATTGGTCAGCATATAAAATGATTTTATATAATTTTAAAAATGATGATCAATTTAAAAAAATATTTTCTTATAATAGTGTTGTAACAAGTATAATATCAATTATCTCAACAATTGGAATGGGTTATGTAATAGTAAATACATCATATGCTATTTTGTTAACTATAATCATTTCATTAGTATTTATTGCTGTTATTTCTACTTTTTACTTGGATGAGTATACATTTGATATTAATCCTATAAAATTATCAAACATTAAATATGCCCTTAAAGATGAACAAGCGAAAGAAATATATAAAATTGTTTTCTTTGAAGGTATGGGATTTAGAGGTGGATTAGATACTACTATTACTTTTATAATTTTCTTAACATTAGGTTCAGAGTCAAGTTTAGGAAATTTAAATGCGGTTTTTGCTCTTTTAGGTTTAATTACTTCTTTACTAGTTAAAAAATATTTAAAAGAAAAAGGAAACAAAAATGCCTTTTTAATTTCAGCACTAGCAATCTTAATTGTAACAATACCAATTATTTTTACAAACTCATTTACAGTATTTATAATTTATAATATTGTATTTAATATTGCGTATAAAATTACTCAAATTTTAGTAGATACTGCTGTATTTAATATAAGTTCAAATAAAACTTTAACTAAATATCAATTAGAATATACATTTTTAGGTGAAGCTATCCATGGATTTGGAAAAGCATTCAGTGAACTAATTTTATTAATACCAGTTGTATATGCATTTAATTTAAATAATTTAAGAATAGTCGCTGCAATTTTATCACTTAGTATATTATTACAAATGTTAGTATATAATAAATATTGTAAGAAAAAATTTATCAACTGATTTTATAGAGCCAACATAAACTAATGTTGGTTTTTTTATTACAATCTTTATTAATTATTTTAAACGAGTTGTTATGTAATTATAAAAAATATAATATAATTTTATGTAAGATAATTAACCTAAAATGTAAGAGTATTATTTGTATGCTTAGAAATATTTGTAGATCAACAATTATTAGTATAATGTATTTTATAAAAAATAAGAATAAATATGAATATGCGTAAAATTAAAATAGTATGTTGCTATATTGTTTAGAATGAATTGTTAATAGTTCATTCTTTTTTATGAATATTATGATTAATAAATCAATAAATGGTATAATTATATAGATAGTAATTTATAAAGGAGAGATTTTAGTGAGTAAAAATATATTAATTATATCTTCATCAATGAGTGGAACAAGAAATACAAAAAAGTTATGTGAACAGTTTGAAAAAGGAGCAAAAGATTCTTTAAATAATGTTGAATTATTAGAATTAAAGGGTAAAAAATTAACTATTGTTTAGGATGTAATACCTGTCAAAAAAATGGAGGTACTTGTGTGTACAAAGACGATGTATCAGAAATATTAGAAAAGATGATTAAGGCAGATATCATTGTTCTAGCAAGTCCAATATACTTTTATTCTATTACAGGTCAAATGAAAACTTTAATTGATAGAAGTTATGCAAAGTTTAATTTATTAAGTAATAAAGAGTTTTATTTTATATTGTCTTGTGCTGCTCCTTATGAAGATCTATATAAAGATGATTTAGATATTGCAATAAACACTTTTAGAGGATTTATTAAGTGTTTACCAAATGCCACAGAAAAGAATGTTATTATAGGTGATAATATGGCAAGTATGGAAATAGAAAAAACAAAGGCATATCAAGATGCTTATAATTTAGGTAAAAATATAAATTAGACAAATAAAAATTGTTAAAATGTTAAATATCTTTGCGATTGTTATAAATATCTTTGGTAGAGATGCAAATACTATTTATATTACAATTTTTGTGGAAGGAGAAAAATTATGGGACTTAATAAAAATATTTATAATTTAAGAAAAGAAAGAGGTTTTTCACAAGAATATATGGCAGAAAAAATAAATGTATCAAGACAAACAATATCAAACTGGGAACTAGGTGAAACATCCCCTAATCCAGAACAATTATTATTACTTTCAAAAACTCTTGAAACAAGCGTTGATAATCTATTGGGTAATGATATGATTTTTAAAGATAGCAATGAAAAAACAAATTATATTTCCTCTGGTTCAATGATTGTTTGTGGAACTATCGCAGGAATATGGTCTTTTACTGCAAATAGATTTAATTTACATGAAATTGTTTTAATTATAATTGGAGGTATAGCGATTGGATATGGAATCAATTTAGTTATTAATGGTGTATTAAAGAAACTAGAATGCAAAAATACTGTAATAGAAGAAGATAATACTAAATCTAAAAAAAATAAATAACAAATTGTAAGTATATAAATCATATGTTATAATTGTTTCAAGCAGTTTTTTTAGGAGGGAAATTTTATGAAAAAGAAAATTCTATTGAAGAAATTAATGAAATAATTGGTTTTGAAGAAGATAAAAAAGCAGTACTTCCTAAAATTACTTATATTTATGGAGATCATATAATATTGAGAAAATCAATACATATAGTTGTATCGTTTAGAATGAATTATTAATGATTCATTTTTTTTGTTCTAGTGAATATGATAATTAATAAAAAAATAAATATTATAATATTAAATAGATAAATAGTAATTTGAATTGAAATACTATATAATATAAAATTATTACAATTGAACGTTAATGTATAGATATTACTCCAATTTTATTTTAGTGTATTAATATTTTTACATACCTCAAAAATTGATTATTGAATAAAAATGTTGAAAATAATACAATTTAATTAATGATCATATGAGGAGGGATATTTATGTATTATGGATCAGGAACATATGAAGCTTTTGCTCGCCCAGAAAAACCAGAAGGAGTAGATAAAAAATCTGCTTATATAATTGGTACAGGTTTAGCAGGACTTTCAGCAGCATTCTATTTAGTAAGAGATGGACAAATGAAAGGTGAACATATTCATTTGTTAGAAAAATTAGATTTAGCCGGTGGCTCATGTGATGGAAGAAAAGATGTCACTAAAGGATTTTATATGCGTGGTGGACGTGAAATGGATAATCACTTCGAATGTATGTGGGATATGTTTAGAAGTGTTCCATCAATTGAAACACCAAATGTTTCTGTATTAGATGAATATTATTGGCTTAATAAACATGATCCAAATTATTCACTATGCAGAGCAACTATAAATTGTGGTGAAGATGCACATACTGATAAAATGTTTAAACTTGATAGAAAATCAGCAATTGCATTATCCAAATTATTTATTACACCAGAAAAGGATTTAGAAAATAAAAAAATATCAGATGTATTGCCAGACTCATTTTGGGAAACAAATTTTTGGTTATATTGGCAAACAATGTTTGCATTTCAAAAATGGTCATCTGCATTAGAAATGAAAAGATATCTATGTAGATATGTTCATCATATAGATGGATTACCAGATTTTTCAGCTTTAAGATTCACAAAATATAATCAATATGAATCAATGATTTTACCACTTACAAAATATTTAGAAAGTAATGGTGTAAAAATTGAATATGGAATAGATGTTAAAAATGTTATATTTGAATCTAAACAAAATAAAAAAGTAGCAACTCAAATTATATATGAAAATAATGGACAAGAAAAAACAATAGATTTAATAGAAGACGATTTAGTATTTATTACAAATGGCTGTTGTACAGATACATCTTGTTATGGAGATCAAAATAATGCACCAGATTTATCAAAAATAAAAAATGGAAATGGTGAATCATGGAATTTATGGAAAAATATTGCTTCACAGGCTTCTAATGGTGAATTTGGTAATCCAGATAAATTCTGTGGTAATGTAGATTTAACAAACTGGATGAGTGCGACTATAGAAGTAAGTGATGAAAATATAATTAAACATATTATAAATATATGTAAACGTGATCCAAGAAAAGGAAAGGTTACAACAGGAGGAATTGTAACTGTAAAAGATAGTACAGAAAATTGGTATTTATCTTGGACAATTAATAGACAACCACAATTTAAATCTCAAAATAAAAATAGTATTTTAGTTTGGGTATATGCTTTAAATACTAATAAACCAGGTAACTTTATAGAGAAAGCAATAAAAACATGTACAGGAAAAGAAATATGTGAAGAATGGTTATATCATATAGGAATTCCAACTAATGAAATTGAAAAGTATGCTGATAAATGTAATACAACAACATGTTATATGCCATATATAAATGCATTTTTCCAACCACGTGAAGAAAAAGATAGACCACTTGTAGTACCAAAAGAATCAATTAACTTTGCATTTGTTGGACAATTTGCAGAAACACCAAGAGATACAATATTTACTACAGAATATTCTATTCGTACAGGTATGGAAGCTGTTTATACACTTTTAAAAGTTGATAGAGCTGTGCCTGAAGTTTGGGGTAGTAAATATGATGTTAGAGAACTATTAAAAGCATGTTATTACGCTGTAGATAAAAAGTCAGTTGATGAACTTCCATTAACATTTGCTGAAAAACAAGCTATAAAAATAGTTGAAAAGAAAATTAAAGGAACTGATCTTGAAATATTATTTAAAGAAAGTGGTTTATTTAAATAAAAATTAAATATGAAATGTTTATTTCATATTTTTTTTAATGTATAATATATAATAGGTGATAAATAATGAGCAGTTTAACTACAAAGAAAGCAATAGCATATACGTTTAAAGATTTATTAAAAGAAAAACCTTTTAATAAAATAACAGTTAATGATATTGCAAATAAATGTGATATAAATAGACAAACATTTTATTATCATTTTCAAGATATAAGAGATTTAATTGAGTGGATTTGTATAGATGAAGTTGATAATTTATTAGAGAAAAAAGATGAATGTGAAAAATGGGAAGATAAATTTTTACTTATTTTTAAAATAATGGAACAAGAAAAAATTTTTATAAATAATATTTACAATTCTGTTTCCGTAGAAGTATTAAGAAGTAATTTGTATAGATTAGTGTATCCTATAATATATAATGAAATAGTTGAAAAATCTAAAGGTAAAGACTTGCGAGAAGAAGATAAAAAATTTATAACAGATTTTTATAAATATTCTTTTGTTTCTATAGTTTTAAATTGGATAGATAATGGAATGCATGAAAATCCTGAACTAATTGTTGCTAAAGTAAGTAGTCTTATTACCGGTACGATTGATCATGCATGTTTATCTGTAAATTGAAAAAGTATAAAATAGTAATTTGATGAGGAGATTAGTTTGAAAAATAACTAGTCTTTTTTTATTGATAGGTTTTTATAAATTTAATGATATTGTATCATTTGTTTTCAAGTTCCTTACAATAATTCTATATCTTGGGTCATTTTCTTTATTCATTAGTAATCATCTTCTTATCTTTTAAATAAGTCTGATTTTTTCATTTAAAATAAAATAAACAATAACACATTTGGGTATTTATCAAGAGAATAAGGATGCTAATTTTAATTTATATTTATAACATTTCTATCAGAATTATTAAGTTATGTACTAAAAAAATGTTTTTTTTGTTGTATAATTATATATAGTGGTGATGTATAGTGAAAAAGCAAAATTTTCTAAAAATAAGTCTAAAGGGTACTTTTGTTTATATAATACTTGTAATTGTATTAAGTATTATTTATTCTAAATTAGTTGTAATTATACCAAAATTTGTAGAATATGCTCTTGATGGTGTAATATATAAAAATGAAAGTGTAATTCCTAGCTATATATCTTGTTTTTTCTATAATGATTCGTGGCAATCAAAAATATTAGTATTAACAATTTTTTTAATTTTAATTAATGCATGTATTTTTTTTGTTTCATATATAAAAGGTAAAACAGGAACAATATTTAATTTAAAGATAAATGAAAATATTAAACAATCAGTTTTAAACCATATTCCAAATATTGAATATTTAAATTATAGTAAAATAAAAAAATCAGATATTACTCAAAGAGTTAATAATGATGCTGAAGTTTATTCAGATTTTTTTAATTCTATAATTAGTCTATTTTTAGATACACTTTTTATAATTGGATTTTCAATTAATGAAATATTAAAACTAAGTTCTTTAATTGGAGTATTTATATTTGTAATATGCTTATTAATTATATTATTATCATTATGGTATTTTAAAATTTCTAAACCATTAGTCGAAGACATTGTTGATAAAAATGAAATTGTAATAAAAAAAACAACTAATTCAATTATAAATTCTAAAATGTTAAAAGCTTTTAATAGACAAGATGATGAGAAATTAGAATTTAAAAAGGATAATGATCAATATAAGATAAATGATATAAAATTAGCAAATATTAATGTAATATATGGTATTACTACACATACATTAAGAAATTTTAAAGAACCATTTATTTTACTTGTTGGTGGGATTCTAGTAGTTAAAGGAGATTTAACATTAGTTGGTGTTATGTTATTGATTACTTATTCAACACAAATAACTACTTATATTTATAATTCAGTAGTAAAATTGCAAAATTTAAATAATTTTTTGGTAGCTTATAAAAAATTAAATAGCTTGATGAATGTTATTGAAGAAGATAATAGTAAAAAATTAAAAATACTAGATGGGAATATTATTTTTAAAGATGTTTCAATTATTATTAATAACAAAATTTATCTTAAAAATTTAAATTTTGAATTAAAGAAAAACGAGAATATTGCAATTATAGGGGATAATGGTAGTGGAAAAACTTTGATTGCTAAAACTTTATTAGGTTTTTATAATTATACTGGAAATATTTATATCGGTAATACAAATATTAAAGAAGTTAATCAAAAGTCTATTAGAAAATATGTAGGAATTGTATTACAAGATACTTATATCTTTAATGATTCAATAAAAAATAATATTAATGTAACAAATAGAAATTTGACAGATGATGATATTACTAGATTGTGTAAAATATCTTGTTTAGGAAAAGATATTGAAGAATTTGATGATAAATATAATCATATTCTTGAAAATAATGGAAGTAATATTTCAGGAGGTCAAAAACAAAGAATTGCCATAGCTCGTACATTAGCAATGGATACTGAATATATTATTTTTGATGATTCTTTATCAAAATTGGATAACGCTACTAAATTAGAAATATTAAACAATCTAATTGAAATGAATAAAGGGACAATTATTATTTCACATGATAGAAATGTAGTAGAAAAATGTAGCCATGTATTATTTATTGATAATAACAATGTTATTTATGATACTCATTCAAATTTACTTAAAAATCCAAATTATAGTAAGCTTATTGATGTAGATGATAACGTTATATTAGAGGAGGATTAATATGTTAAAAAGTATTTATAATAATTACAAAAAGCAAGCAAGAAATACTGCTATTGGATGGTTCCTAACTAGTATAATGGTGGTTATTTTTATAAGTTTTACTATTGTAATGGTTGAATATGCAATTCCAAGTAAAAATATAAAACTAATAATAATATTATCTATTATATATTTTTGTGTAAATATTTTCAGGGCGATTACTACTTTTTTTGAAGACATAAATAGTGAATCTTTTATAAAGGAATTGGAAGCAGATTATAGAGAAAAAATATATTTTAAAATCCAAGATTTAAAAGAGAGTGAACTTGATCAAATTAAAACAGGAGAAGTTTTGGAAAATATATTAAATGATACAAAAGAAATGGCAAGATTCTATAGTAATGGAGTAGTACGCTCTTACTGTGGTGGTATTGTAAGACTTTTAGGAACAATTTTTATATTAATGTATTTAAATGTTCCGATAATGATTGTGGCACTTTTTATTTATATTTTAGGTTTTATAATTACATATGTATTTAATAAAAAATCTATTGAATATACAAAATTGAAAAGAAAAATTAATGCTAAAATATTGAATTGGTCTAATGATCAAATATATGGATTTTCAACTATAAAGACTTTATTAATTGAAAGCCAAAGAATGAAAGAATTGTCTGAATTAATTAAAGAATATAATGATGTTACAAATAAATTAGAAAAAAATATTAGAACTTATACATATTTATATGAATTTATTATTTCATTTATTATTGTATTTAATGTATGCTATGGTAGTATTGGAGTAGTAAATGGTTTAATTTCTTATGGGGCACTTACAGTTTTAGTAAGATATATTTCAAGCCCAGAAACATATGCTAAATGGGTTATAGAAGGATTTCAGATTAGAAATTTGGGTAGAATATCCTATAACAAAATAATGGATTTATTAAACAGAGAAGAAGAAAATATTAAAATAGGAGAAGAAATAGATGCTATAAAAAAAATAAAGTTTAATAATGTTGACTTTAGTTATGACAATAAAAATAAGATTCTAACAAAAATTAATATTGAAGCTAATAAAGGAGACAAGATTGCATTAATAGGAAAAACTGGTTGTGGTAAAACAAGTCTAGTAAATTTAATATGTAGGTTTTATGATTTAAGTAGTGGAGAGATTCTAATTAATGAAAAGAATTATAAAAACTATAGTTTAGAAAGTTTAAGATCTAAAATAGGTTACATAATGCAAAATGTTGTTATTTTTGATGGAACAATATTAGATAAC
Source organism: bacterium (assembly GCA_019423565.1). GTDB lineage: Bacteria > Bacillota_I > Bacilli_A > RF39 > UBA660 > CAG-433. The sequence continues at coordinate 80,654 of JAHZBE010000002.1, read as the reverse complement.
ATAAATTATGTTAATAATGATGTAAGTAGAGAAAAAATAATTAATATTTGTAAGAAACTGAAAATACATGACAAAATAATAAATCTAGAAAATGGATATGATACATTTATTACTTCTGATACTGATTTGTTATCAACAGGAGAAAAGCAATTATTAAATTTTGCTAGAGTAATGGTAGAAGATCCCGAAATAATAATTTTGGATGAAGCAACAGCATCGTTAAGTTATAAATCTGAAATGTTAATTAGAAATGCTATAGATGAAATAACTAAAAATAAAATTTCATTTATAATTGCACATAGATTATCTACAATTAAAGAATGTTCTCAAATTTTATATCTTGATAAGGGTAAAATTGTTGAGCAAGGAACCCATAAAGAATTAATTAATAAGAAAGGTAGTTATTTCAAACTTTTAACAGAGGATAGTAAAGTTAAATAAGTTAACTTATTTATGATAATTAATGAGTTAGAAAACTGAAGGAAATTTATTAAAAGTAATTAAATATGTTAACATTATATATTATTGTAATAATTTATCTACCTAAAAAATTTTATATTTAAAGTAAAATAAACAATAACACATTTGGGTATTTATCATAAAATAATTTGAGGAGAGATTTTATGAATAATAATGTGAAGATTGTTGTAGATGCAGGACACCAATGATACCTGATAACAAGGTATATAAAATAAGGACTTTTAAAGAAAAAGTTCTTTTTTTTGTGTTTACTTTGTCATGTAGAGATAGCATGGCAGATTAGAAAGGAGGAAAAAATGATGAATGATTACACAGTAATAGCAGTTGCAAATCAAAAGGGTGGAGTTGGTAAAACAACCACAACTTTTAGTTTAGGTGTAGCACTATCTAAAATGGGTAAAAAGGTTTTGTTAATAGATGTTGACCCACAAGCAGACTTAACGACATGCATGGGTTGGTATCAACAAGATGAATTTTCATTAACAATGTCAGATTTAATGGAACATGAAATAAATGACATTTCAATAAATAGCAAAGATGCTATATTACACCATAAAGAGAATGTTGACTTAATACCATCTAATTTAGATTTTTCAACAATGGAAATGAAATTGGTAAATGCGATGAACAGAGAACAAATAATGAAAAGTTGTATAAACAATTTAAAGAAAGATTATGATTATATAATTCTTGATTGTCAGCCATCACTTGGAATGATAACAGTTAATGCATTAACAAGTGCAGATAAAGTTATTATTCCTGTTCAAGCACAATATTTAGCAGCAAAGAATATGGGACACTTATTAAGTACCATATCTAATGTTAAAAAGCATTTAAATCATAAATTAGAGATAGGTGGAGTACTGATAACATTAGTTGATAATAGGACTAATCTATCAAGAGAAGTTAAACAAGAAATAAAAGAAAGTTATGGGAGTATTGTTAAGATATTTGATACACAAATACCAATAGCAGTTAAAACGGCAGAATCAACTTCGCAAGGTAAGAGTATTTTTAGTTATGATAAAAATATTAAAGTAGCCGAAGCATATTCATCATTTGCAAGAGAAGTGGAAAATGGAAGAACAAAAGAAAAAAATGCAACTACCAAAGATTACGAGAGATGAGTTTTTTACTATGCAAGAAGAAAGAGATTTAAGGAGTAAAAAGCATGTTGAAAATTTAAAAATAAGTGATATAGCAGATTTTCCTAATCATCCGTTTAAAGTTATAGTAGATGATGAAATGAGAGAAATGTCAAAGAGTATTGAAGAATATGGAGTATTAGTTCCAGTTTTAGTTAGACCAAAACAAGATGGTAAGTATGAAATGATTTCAGGACATAGAAGAAAGAAAGCAAGTGAACTAGCAAATAAAGATTCAATACCTTGTATTATTAGAGAACTTACAGATGATGAAGCAACTATAATTATGGTTGATAGTAATATGCAAAGGGAACATATTCTACCAAGTGAGAAGGCATTTGCATATAAACTTAAACTTGAAGCATTAAATAGCCAAGGAAAAAGAAATGATTTAACTTTGTCGCCAATGGATACAAAGTTAGATAGTGCAGAAAAACTTGGAAAAGAATTTGATGATAGTAGAGCAACAGTTTTTAGATATATAAGACTAACCGAACTAATACCTAAAATATTAGATATGGTAGATAGTGAACGAATTGCTTTTAGACCTGCTGTTGAAATATCTTATTTAACAAAAGATGAACAAAATATGCTTTTAGATTGTATGGAATATTCTGATTGTACACCATCCCTATCTCAAGCAATCCAATTGAAAGAATTAAGTAGAAAAAAAGAACTTAATCAAGATACAATGGATAGTTTGATGGAACAAGAGAAACCTAATCAAAAAGAAAAGTATAAATTTAATGCAGATAGATTACGAAATTTACTCCCACGAAATTTAGATGATAAAGGTCGAGAAGATTATGTAGTCAAAGCAGTTGAATTTTATAACAATCATCAACGCAAAAAACAAATGGAAAGATAATGGGAGTATTTATTCTATAAAATCCCTTCCTACAACCTCCCCTAAATATACTAACTATTATTAACTAACTGAAAGAATTAATAGTAGTATAAATAAATAATCTAGAAATAAAATTATTGCACACTTTTAATTGTTATTAAAAATGTGGTATAGTGTAGGCAAGAAAGGAACTTTGTATGATGAAAAAAATTATAAAATTTTTATTGCAGTAACAGTTTTATGTGCAATTATCGGTATTGGAAATGCTTTTACAAGTGAATTACCTACATTTGAGGAGAATGAAGAAGTTAACAAATCTGTTGAAAAAACAAAGAATGATGAAAAAATGGAAGAAAAGTCAGATTTATCCAAAGAACAAGAAAAAGAACCTACAAATAGTTCAAGTGAAACTGAAAAAAGCAAAGAAAGATCATCAAGTAATAAAACAAATTCAACAGAAACCTCAAAAGTAGAAGATAAAACAAGTTATGAAGGTAATTATAAATTCTGGCAATTAACAGAAATCGGTAAAGTAGATGGAATTGATGGTACTGTTGATATAGATATATATTATGAAAAATAAATCTTTAAAATAGATTTATTTTCTATAGGTGAATAAAAGAAAAAACTAAGTTAGGTTTTTTCTTTTATTATTTTATGTTATAATTAATATTAATAATAACGAAAGAATGTAATTATAAAAATCAAATGTAGTAATTATATGTATAGGGGTTAAGTAAATGATAAAGGAATATATTAAATTTATAAAAGAATATTTAAAACTTTCACAAACTAAAGCAAGATATTTATTTGAAATGATATTTACTGCTTTTTGTTATAAAGGATTTTTGATTTTAAATACTTTGTTTGCATCAAAAATTATAAAATATGCAACATTAAGTGATTCTAAAATGACTTTTATAAATTTGGGGTTATTAACAATTTCATACATCTTTTATAAATTATTTTATTTTATTAATTTAAAAGTATATGGTAAAAATATGAATTATTGTTATAACAATTTACAAACGAAATTATTAAATAAATTAGTACAAGTAGATGATAATTTTACTAAAAATATAGGTAAAGGTAAACTATTAAATTCAATAAATTCAGATGTAATAGATATAGGAGATATGTGTAATCAAATTTCTGAATTATTTACAACTATTATACAAGTAATTATTGTATGTATAATAGTTGCTAGATATGATAAATTGGTTTTTGTAATATTTTTAATCTACTCCATTTTACATATAGAAATTAAAAATTATGTTGATAGAAAATCATCAATTTATTTAAGAAAACAAAAACATGCGATTGATAGATATAGTAGTTTATTTTCACAAATTTTATCAGGATTACAAGAAATTAAAACATTTAATATGTTACCAAAATTAAAGTTGAAACTTAATGAAATAAAAAATAAATATAGTGATAGTTATATTAAAAAAAGAAATTATTTAACTATAAGAGATAATGATGTTAGATTTATAACTTATTTTTTCAAAATATCTTTGTATTTAATATTATTATTTTTAATGACAAAACAAAAAATAACAGTTGATGTTTTAGTTTTAATTGTTGGCTATTTTGAAACAATTACTTCTTATTTAGATCAATTAATTGATTCAACATCAACTATAAGAGAAGTAAGTATATGTGTGGATAGGGTAAATAGTATTTTAAATTATAAATCAAATAATTTGATAAGTTATGGAAATATATACAATGATAATATAGATGGAATTATAGAATTTAATAATGTAAGATTTGGATATAACAAGAAAGAAATTATAAAAGGTATAAGTTTTAAAATAAATTCTAATTCTTTAACTGCAATTGTAGGACAAAGTGGTACTGGTAAAACATCAATAATTAATCTTTTACTTAGATTATATAAACCTAGTTCTGGAGAAATTCTAATTGATGGTGTTAATATATATGACTACTCAAAAGATATATATAAATCAAACGTAAGTGTTGTAAACCAAAAACCATTTATATTTAATATGAGTATAAGAAAAAACTTAGATTTTGTTGATACAAATATAAATAATCAAATAGAGGCTTGTAAAAGAGTTGGAATACATGATTTTATAGTTTCATTATCAAAAGGGTATAACACAATATTACGAGAAAATGCGACTAATATATCTGGTGGTCAGAAACAACTTATAAGTTTAGCAAGAACATTATTATCAAAATCTGAAATATTATTATTTGATGAAATTACAGCATCTTTAGATCCAGATACTTCATCTAATATAGATACTATTTTAAAAGATTTAAAAAAAGATCATACAATAATTATGATTACTCATAAACCAGAATTAATGAAAAAAGCAGATAGAATTATAGTTTTAAATGAAGGAAAAATAGTTGGAGATGGTACACATAAACAATTATTAGAAAGTAATGAGTATTATAGGGCTTTGCAAACTAGAAAAAGTGCAAGTAAGTTAGGAGTGTTTAATAATGATTAGATATTTTAAAATTTATAAAAAATATTTAAAGTTACATGCTAATGATAAAAAACTATTATTTGCACTTTTTTTCTCAGCCTTTTTAAGAAGCACAACGGTTTTAGGTATACCAATATTTGCTTCAAAGATTGTAGAGTATGCTACAATTCAAGATTTTAATAATGCTTTTTTAAATGTATTTTATTTATCGATAAATTATTTAATTTATAATATTGTATATCATTGGAACTATGTTGCATACAGAAATAATTCAAATTATGTGTATACAAAATTACAAGAAAATGTTATTGAAAGTGTTGTTAAATATGATGAGAATTTTACAAAGAAAGTTTCAAAATCATATTTGATTAATACGGTTGCGAATGATACTTTTGAAGTTTGTATGTTTGATGATAGAATGGTCGATGCAGTAACACATTTTATAAGTCTTATAATTTCTTTAATTATTTTACTAAATTACAATATTTATATTGGAATTATTGTACTACTTTTTAATATTCTATATTTGTACTTATTAGATAAGGGTCAAAAGAAGAGAGATTATTACTTAAATGGTCAAAGAAAACAGCAAGATAAAATAGTTGAAATGTTTACACAAATATTAGATGGTAATAAAGAAATTAAATCTTTTAGTATGTCAGACAAACTTAATGATTATTTAAATTTATATAAAAAAGAGTGGAGAAAACAATATTTTTTAAAAAGAAAATATTGGGATATAAACGAATGCATCTTGCCAATTCTTATTATAGTTGCAAAAATTACTTCATATGTTATTGTAATTTTTGAAATATTAAAAGGAAATATGAATGTTGGAATGCTTATTTTGGTTGTTGGTTATATTGATAGAATTGAAACAGAAAATACAGAATTTTTTAAAAGAATAAACAAAATGTCAGCTAGTAGCGTTCGTATTGATAGATTGTATAATGTAATGTATTACAATAATAAGAATATGTTATCATTTGGAAATAATATAACAGATGATATATTTGGTAATGTTAGTTTTGAAAATGTATCATTTACATACGAAAATAAATTAATATTAAATAATATTAGTTTTGATATACATGCAAATTCCTTAACTGCAATAGTTGGAAAATCCGGATCAGGTAAATCAACAATATTTAGATTATTACTTAGATTATATAAATTAGATAAAGGAAATATTTATATAGATGGAATTAATATATATGAATATTCAAATAAGATTTATTCTTCTAATGTTTCAATAACAACTCAAAAACCATTTATATTTAATATGAGTATAAAGGAAAATTTAAGTTTAATTGATTCTAATCATGAACATCAAGTAGAAGCATGTAAAAGAGTAGGAATACATAATTTCATAATGTCTTTACCTAAAGGATATAATACTATTTTAAAAGAAGATGCAGTAGATATATCAGGTGGACAAAAGCAACTTATAGCATTAGCAAGAACTTTATTGTCAAAATCTGAAATATTATTATTTGATGAAGTAACTGCTTCTTTAGATCCTAATACTGCAAAGCATGTTATGAATGTGTTAAAAAATCTAAAGAAAGATCATACAGTTATTATGATTACACATAAACCTAAATTAATGAAAATGGCAGATAATATACTGGTTATTGATCATGGTAAAATTGTCGGAAATGGTAAACATAAGGAACTTATTAAAAATAATAAATATTACAAATTATTGCAAAAATAGTAAAATAGAGACTTATATATTAAAAAATAATATGTGTATAATCAATCAAAGTTAAAAATCAAAATCTTAAGGTTAAAACTAGAAAAAGATATTTTTTATATTTAAATAGAAAATATAAAATTGAAGAGCAAAAAAATAATTTTGCTTTTTTTAATCTTTGTGATAGAATATATGATTTAAAGAAGGGATATATATGAAAAAAATAGATTTACATATGCATTCGTTATATTCTGATGGAGTATATGATGTAAGTACTTTATTAAGAATGGCAGAAGAAAAAGGTTTATCAATTATCTCCATTACGGATCATGATAACTGCAGTGCACATATAGAATTAATGGATGAAAATGTTAGAAATAATTTTAGTGGTGACATAAAAGTAGGTATGGAAATAACTACATCTTTTTATGGTCAAAAAATAGAGTTACTTGCTTATGATTTTAATAATATAGAAGCTGTTAATGAATTTTTCATAAATAAAAAAGAAAGTGTAGATTGGAAAAAGATAGCAATAGAATCTGTAAGAAACGTTTTAGAAATATTTGATGAATTAAATATAAAATATCCTGATAAATATAGAGAAAATTTGGAAATTCCAAAATTTGAATCAAAATTATATGATGACATCTTATTACTTAATGATAAAGAAGAATTAAAGAAAAAATTAGGTACTTCATATTCTTTAAATGGTAAAGGATTTTTTAGAAAATGTGTATGTGCTCCATATAGTATATTTTCAATTAATTTTTAAAGGAAAATCAAAAATGGGGTTTCTTGTCCTAAAAAATGATTTTCCTTTTTCTTTGCTATAGTGGGATAAGATCAAAATGAATGATGAAGATAACAAAAATTATGAATATCTAGATAATGATATTTTAAGTAAAGTATTTATAAGTGAGTATAATTTAGAAATGTGTACTCAAATTGCATTAAAGATAATGCACCATTTTGTGAGGTTAAAGAATAAATATCCTAATGAACCTACAATAAGAATAACTTCAAGATATGAACCTATATATTCATGCTCTTTACCTAGAGAGAATCATCAAATGGATAGTATTGATAGGAAAATAGATGAAGTGGCTGAATATCGTTTTATGAATGAAAAAATAACTGCTATGATGAAGATTATGAATGCAGATGAAAAGAAATGCTTTACTGAAAAGTTTATAAATGAGAAAACAGAATATCAACTGTCTAAAGTTATGCAAAGATCTAGATGTGGTGTTATACCATTTGTTAATAGTTGTATTATAAGAATAGTATTAACATTTCACATGGAGGTAATGGCAAATGAGAATTTTGATTATGATGAATCTTTACCTTTAAATTTTGATTATAGCGACTACATTATTTGTAAATAAAATAGCAAAGATATTTTTTAGTAAGACCTTAAAGGTCTTTTTATTTTGCCTAAAATGGAGGTATTTAATGAAACAAGTGTTAAGAGGAGAAATATATTATGCAACCCTTGATCCGATTATTGGTAATGAACAAGGTGGTAGAAGACCTGTTTTGATTATTCAAAGTAATAAGGGTACAAGAAATTGTCCAACAGTTATAGTTGCACCGATAACAAAACTTATTAATAAAAAGTTTTATATGTGTAGTCATGTTTCTATTAAATCTAGAAGATATTTAAAATATGATTCAGTAGTATTAATAGAGCATATCAGATCGATTAGTAAAGAAAGGTTAGAACAATATCTTGCAAGTATTAGTTATAAGGAACAGATGGCAGTAAACAAAGCACTTTTAAATACTTTTGGAATAAATGATAAGGAGAATTAATATATGAGAACAAAAACATATAATGTAAAAATAAAAATGATTTATGAAACAGAAATGATGGTAAGTGAAAAGAGTATGAAACTTGCTTTGATTAAAGTAGCAAAAGTTTTAAATGATAGTGTAGATAATAATATTGACTTAAAAAAGACATTTGATAAAAAACCGACCTTTAAATACGGAATTGAATTAATAAATAATATGTCTAATTATGATGAGAAAAAAATATTTAAGGATTATAAGCATATATTTTAAAAGGTGATTGTTTTGAAAGAAGAAATTAAATATAATGTTAAGTCAATTATAAAAACTAATAATGATACAAAAGAAGAATTGATAAAAATTTTTAATGAGAAATTATTAAGAATTATTATTTTACAGGAAAAAGAATCTACAAGCTAAAAAGTCAAGGCTGCAAATTTAATATTTATACATTTAATTAAATTATAAAAATACTATAGAATTATCGCTGAAAGGAGGTGCTTCTCATGTCAATAACAAGAGTTAAAAGAATTGGACCGAAGAGAGTAATAATATATGTTAGATTATCTGACGAAGATAGATATAAGAAAAATAAAAATGATGATAGTGAATCAATTGCAAATCAAAAGAGTATGTTACTAAAATATGCACTTGAACAAGGCTGGGAAGTAGTTGCCATATATAGTGATGATGATTATTCTGGTACTGATAATAACAGACCAGGTTTTAACAAAATGATTGAAGAATGTGAAAAAGGAGAAGTGGATATTGTATTATGTAAAACTCAATCAAGATTTTCAAGAGATATGGAAGTTATCGAAAGATATATTCATAATAAATTTATTGAATGGGGAGTTAGATTTGTAAGCATTGTTGATAATGCAGATACAGATGTTGCAGGTAATAAAAAGTCAAGACAAATTAATGGCTTAGTTAATGAATGGTATTTAGAAGATTTATCTGATAATGTTAGAAGATCATTACAAAATAAACGAGAAGATGGCTTGTTTTTAGGTTCGTTTGCTCCATATGGGTATAAAAAAGATCCTAATAATAAAAATAAACTATTAATTGATCCAGTTGCTGCTGAGATTGTAAAAGAAATTTTTTCAATGTATAAAAGTGGTATGGGATATTATAAAATTGCAAAGAATTTAAATGATAGAGGAATATTAACACCAAGTAATTATAAAAAAGAAAATGGAAGTAAATATGTTTGTAGAAGTGCTAAATATGGAATGAGAACACAATGGTGTCAAGATACTATTTATGGAATATTAAGAAATGAAGTTTATATGGGAAACTTAGTTCAAGGTAAAAAGACATATGTTAGTTATAAAAATCATAAGCAAATAAATAAACCTAAAGATGAATGGACATATAGTTATGGCACTCATGAACCAATTATTGATGTTGATACTTGGAATGCTGTTCAATGTAAATTTAAGACGAGGACTAGAGTAACTAGAACGGGCAAAGTTTATATGTTAAGCAGAAAAGTATATTGTAAAGAATGTCATCAAGTATTCACTAGAAATTTATATAAAACATCAGAGGGTAAAACACCATATTTAAAATGTAAGGGTGTAAGGCTTGCTAATCATAAGTGTAATAATAATGCTTCAATAAGATGTGATGTGCTAGAAAAAATTATAGTTGATGAGATTAACAAACAGTTAGATATATATTATAATATTGATGAGTTAGATAGATTATATACAATTCAAAAAAAATCTTTAAACTCTAGTTCTATTTCAAAAAAAGAAATCTTCGAACAAGAAAAAGAAGAATTGAATACAAAAATAAATAAAAAAAATGATTATTATAAGTCAATATATGAAGATAAATTAGAAGGAATTATTTCACAAGATGAATTTATGATGTTAAGAGAGAAATTTAGTAAAGAAATAGAAGAATATAAGAAAAGAATCAAAGTAATAAATGATGAGCTTTTAAATATTAAAACAAATGAAGAAAAAGTTCAAACAAGTAAAAAAGTTTTCGAAAAATATAAACATATTGATAAATTAACAAAAGAGATTGTTGATGAATTTATAGAACAAGTATTGATTGGTGAAATAAATCCTGAAACTAACACAAGAGATATTGAAATAGAATTTAATTTAATTCGATTAGATTAGTTCCTTGTTTAAAGGGGTACTCGCCATGGTGGAAGTGATCCTGGAACTAGTGGAAATGGACTTGTTGAAAAGGAATATACTTTAAAATTTGCTGATTATTTAAATAGAAGATTTAATGAATTAGGTGCAAATTCTACGCTTGTTAGGAGTACTGATGAAACAGTAACTCCAACAGAAAGAGTTAACAGAATATTAAACGCATATGGCAATTCACCTGATGTACTTGTTATATCAAATCATTTAAATGCAGGTGGCTCATCAGGAGCAGAAGTTATATACGCTCTTAGAAATAATGATACACTATCAAAATTAATACTTGAAAATCTAAGTAAAGAAGGTCAATCTATAAGAAAAGCATATCAAAGAAGATTACCAAGTGATAATAGTAAGGATTATTATTTTATCCACAGGAATACAGGTGTAACAGAACCAATAATTATTGAATATGGATTTCTTGATAATAAGGGTGATGCAGAAAGAATAAAAAATAATTGGGAAAAATATGCTGAAGCAGTTGTAAAAGCAGTTGCTGAATATAAAAATATTCCATATGGTGAAAGTAGTTCATCTATTACTTATACTGTGCAAAAAGGAGATACTTTATGGAATATTGCTAAAAAATTTAATACTAATGTAAATGAAATAAAAAGATTAAACAATTTAAAAAGTAATATCTTATATGTAGGTCAAACTTTAAGAGTACCGGAATATTATAAAGCAGAAGATACAAATATATCATATGTAGTTAAAAGAGGAGATAGTTTATATTCAATCGCAAGACAATATGGAGTTAATGTTAATGATTTAATGAAAGTTAATAATTTAACTAGTGATTTATTAAGTATTGGTCAAATTATAAATATACCATCTTCTACAACTATAGTAACACCTTCAGAAGATGATATAATTAATGAAGAAAATACTTATGTAGTCAAAAATGGAGATACACTATGGTCAATATCTAAAATATTTAATGTTAGTATAGATGATATTAAAAACAAAAATAATTTAACAAGTGATATATTGACTGTAGGAAGTGTTCTTATTATTCCAACTGGAACTGAAACAGGTAATGGTATTATAGTTTATACTGTTAAAAGAGGGGATAGTTTATGGAAACTTGCTAGAGATTATAATACAACAATAAATGATATTAAACAGTTAAATAACTTAAAATCAGATGTACTTAGAGTTGGCGATGAACTTCAAATAAAAAAGAATACCAATGTGTAAAAGCATTGGTATTTTTAGTATAAGTCTTTACAAACTCCTTTTTTAGGAACATAAAAACAATGATTTTTATATCTTCCACTATTTTTTTGATTAAACCATGTTGGTTTACATGAATTACCAGATCCTGGTGCATAAAACCAAAGTGCATTAGTCGCAGGATGAAAGTATTCACCATTTATTACTCTTTTAGCAAGATTTTTTTCAGCAGTACTAGATGAACTATAAAAAAGTGGACTATCTGTTCCAGAAAATCCTCCTGGATCTTGATATACCATTTGATAAATACTAGTTATATTTTTAAAATCTAAGCAGTTTCCTATAACTCTATTTATTCCAACATTGCCAACCATAAGCATTCCAAGATTACCTTCACCAGTTGCTTCTGCTCTCATAAGTCTAGCAAGTAAATCAAGTTCTTTTGTATTATATGCAACAATAGCCATAATAAACCCTCCCATATATTATATGCAAAAGAGTATCAAAATTAGTTGATAAAATAAAAAAAATATGATATTATTAATTTGTCCGATTTAGGGGATTAGTTAAATGGTATAATAGGAGTCTCCAAAACTTTTGTTGGGAGTTCGATTCTCTCATCCCCTGCCATTTAGATTTAGTCGAACCAATATGTTCGTTAAGATAGACTTGCTACGAAAGTATCAGGTCTTTTGTTTAAAAAAATAAAAATGTGGAGAAGTTTATGAAGTTATTGAAAGCTATTGTATCAAGTTTTAAACATACTAAGTTATTAATATTAGTGTTTTTTTTGTTGAGTATTGCATTGAATTATTTAGTAACATATATACCTGTTGTTATACAATATTTTATTGATGTGTTATTAAAACAAAATACAAATAATGATATTATAGAATTGTTTATTAGTTTATTTAATGGTAAATTATCATTTATACCAATAATGTGTATTTTTGTTTTACTTATAAAAGGGGTAATTATATTATTTACATATGTAAGAAATGTTACAAAAAATAAAATAATTCAAGAATTTCAATTTGAATTAAAATTAAAATTATTTAATCACATACAAAATTTAACATATCAAGATTTTTATAAAAAGTCACTTGCTGAATTAGTTCAAAATTCAACAGATGATGTTGCCAATATAGTCAATGTTATAGAAAAACAACTTACATATATACTTGATTTAACTTTAATAATTATATTTGCAATAGCCCAATTAGCAAGTTTAGATATAAGACTATCGCTAGTAATGTTTGTATCAATATTAATAATAATTTTATTGTCTATTTGGTATTACATAAAATCAAAACCAATAATTGAAAATAAAATGAAGGTACAAAAAGAATTATATTCAAAATTAAATGATAATTATTCTAATATCAAATTTATGAAAATTAATAATTTACAGGAAAAAGAAATAGAGAAATTTGAAAAAGTAAATAATAATAATCTAGATGCGAATAAAAGAAAAATTGTATTGGATAGTTTTTATAAAGCATCAACAAGTAGTGTTGTAAAAACTCAAACTCCAGTAATATTCATAATTAGTAGTATCTTGTATGTTAATAATTTTATAACTATAGGAAGCATATATGTAACAATAAATTATGCAAATAAAATAACGAGATCTTTTACTGATTTATCAGAAATATTAGAAGTTTTTAATCTATGTATTGTTTCTTGCAAGAGACTTAATAATCTATTAAATTTGACATTAGAAGATGAGAAAAGTGATGAAAATATTGAAATTAGAGATACTACAATAACATTTAAAAATGCTAATATAAAAATAAATGGAAAGATTTTATTGAGTAATCTAAATTTTGTAATTAATCCAGGTGAAAAGGTTATGGTTGTTGGTAGTACGGGTAGTGGTAAAACAATATTATTAAAAACTTTAATTGGTTTTTATGAATATGATGGAAGTATAAAAATTGGAAATTATGAGATAAAAGATTTAAATAAAAAAATTATTAGAGAAAATATGTGCCTTTTACTTCAAGATTCTTATTTATTTTCAAGAACAATTGCAGAGAATATAAAGATATTAATGCCAAGTATTTCTATGCCAGAAATAATTGAATTATCAAACTTTTTTTCATTCCACAAAGACGTTCAAAAACTTAATGATGGATATGATAGTCAAATAGGTAAAAATGGGGTTTCCTTATCAAAAGGACAAAGACAGCGATTAATTTTAGTAAGAGCATATACAAAACCAAAACCTATAATGATATTTGATGATTCTTTTAGTGCAATAGACAGAATAAATAAACGAAAAATATTAGAAAATTTATTAACATTAGAAGATGATTCTAGTAAAATATTTATTTCACATGAAATAGAATTGGCACCAAAATTTGAAAAAATTATCTATATAAATAATGGTAAAGTGATATGTGGAACACATGATGAATTACTAAAAAATGAAAATTATAGAAAAATATACGAAATTAATTTAGATAAAATAGGAGAATAATATGTTTAATAAACAAAAATTAAAAGAAATGCTTAATTTCACTACAAATAAAAAACCTACTATTAAAAGAGCAATATTTGAAGTGCTTCAAATTGCTCCTGTTTTTGTGTATCAGTTTGTGTTATCAAGCTCAATTGACAATTTTATTCCAAATAAAAATGTAAAAATGGTAATTATAATTTCTTCTATATATATCTTATACATATGGATTAGAATTTTTCTTGGTAGTTTATATTTAGAAAAGCAAAGAAGTATTATATGTTTTGATAATGATAAACAAATAAAAAGCAAAATTTTTAGTACTATTCAGAATGGCGATATAAGTGTACTTGATAAGATGCAGGTAGGGAAATTATTTAGTTTAACTGTTACACAAAGTTTTGAATCTGCACGATTATTCATATGGAATTTCTTAGGATTGTTTGCATATAGAATAAAGAGTATAATAGTTACACTTATTATAATGTTCTTTTTAGATTGGCAAATTGCTCTTAGTGTTTTAGTTATATTTGTAATATCATATTTAATGTTAATACCTTTTTATAATAAAAGCATGAAAACATATAGAAAATTACAAAAAACTATAATTAATCTTCAAGAAAAGGTTAATGAATATATTGATAGTTTTTCAACTACAAAAACTTTAAGACTTGAGGAAACAAATATAGATGATATAAAAAAATTATTAGAAAAATCAAAAAGTGATTTTATTAAAACAAGTAAAATTTCAGGATTACATACTGCATTATTTAGTTTATTATCGTTTTTTTCTACAATAATCACATTGTTGATTGGTGGAAATAAAATTTTAATAGGAATTTGTGGTGGGTCTACAATAATTTTAATGATGGATTATATAAATGATATTAATGGTAATATGCATGGAGTTTTGGATCATATGCATGGGGCTTTGAATAAGTATATTGCATTTTTAAATGTATTAGACATAGTTAATATTGAAAAAGAAGTTGATGAAGGAGTATTAGAATTAAACAAAATAGATTCAATAGAATTTAAAGATGTGTCATTAAGTTATGATGGAGAAAATTTAATATTGGATAATATTAATTTAAAAGTAGATAAACCTAAAACAATTGCAATTGTTGGAAAAAGCGGTGCAGGTAAAACATCTTTTGTAAATTTAATACCAAGATTCTATAAGTTAACGAATGGAAAAATCTTAATAAATGGTATTGATTATACAAATTATAAACTTAGTGAACTTAGGAAAAATATATCATATGTTTTTCAAGAACCCGTTATATTAAACATGTCTATAAAAGAAAATCTAATGTATGGAAATGATAATGTTACTTTTCAAGATATTGTTTCTCTTTGTAAAAGAATTGGTATCCATAAAAAAATAGAACAATTTGAAAATAAATACGATACAATAATAACTGCAGAAACAGATTTATTATCTTATGGTGAAAAACAATTGTTAAGTTTTGCAAGAGCTATATTAAAAAAAGGTGATATAGTAATTCTTGATGAAGTTACATCAAATTTAGATTTGGAATTTGAACAATATATAATGAATGCTACAAAGGAAATATTAGAGAATAAGATATCATTTGTAATAGCACATAGATTAAATACTATTAAAAATGCTGATTTGATTGTATTTATAGAAGATAAAAAAATTGTAGAAATTGGAACACATAAAGAACTTATAAAAAAACAAGGTTATTATTACAATTTGTGTATGAGTAATAAAGAAAAAGTTTGTAATCTTTCTTATTAAAAAGAATAAATTTGGTGCATGTTAAATATTACATCTGTTTTATATGTGATTCTAGAGATTATTCTCTAGTTTTTTTGATAAATAATTTAATATAAAATATCTGTGTAATTTTTATATTAAAATATGTATACAATTAATGTATTATAGGTTATAATTGAATTAGGAGGAGAAAAAATGAAAAATAAAATTTTAATAGGGTTAACATGTTTATTTGTATTAATTTGTACTGTAGGGTGTGCAAATACAAAAGAAAACACAAATGTAAAAAATGATAATGTAAAAAGTGGTACAGAACAAACTGTAAAATCAAAATGTTCATATTATGAATGTTTAACAAAGATGTCTTTAGATAATACATTAGAAGAATTAAATGGTATAGTAGGATTTGAAGCTACTAAACTTGAAAGTACTTCACTTGATAAGTATGAATATGACTTTGGTAATGATAAAAAAATTACTGTTTCATTTTCAAATGATAAAATAGTATCTATAAAAAGTGAATATGATAAAAAAGAATTAAAAAATAAAAAAGTAACACTTGATAACTTATCAGACATAAAAGCAAGAATTAATGATGGAATTAGCTATGATGAATTTAAAAAAGCCGTTGGTGGTGTTGATGGAACTCTTATTGAAGTTAGTTCTTGGAATAAATATGTTTGGGTAGCAGAAGATGGAAGCAGCAATGTAACTGCATCTTTTGGTAAAGATGGGAACCTTAAATTCTTTAATGGATTAGGTTTTAAAAACTAATAAAAAATGTTAACTATATTAGAGTATTGAAATTATATCAATACTCTTTTTATGCAATGAAATATTTAAATTTTATCAAAAAAATAGTTATATTATATAATTAGAATTTGTTAATAATTGTATAATTTTAAAGAAATTTTTATTCCATAATTGGTGATTTAAAAATTATATTTTTTTGAAATATCGAAAATTTTCTTATTGGATTAGTAAGAAAATAAAAATTTATGGTAAAATAGTATACAAATTTAGTACTAGTTGTAAAAGGAAGTTATGAAGCTTTAAATTATATAGATTCTAAAATATATGATATAAATAATGTTATAAATAGAATAATAGAAGAAAATTTAGATGATAGAGATTATTTGTCTAAAAATGTATTAAGTAATCTTAGATATTTAGTTGAGTATTGTTTTTTTAGAGTATATATTACTGATAAAATAAAAGGATATGTAAAATTTAATCACGAAAATAATAAACTATCAGTTAAATATATGAAAAGTTGTGCTAATATGAGAGAATTAAGAGCTTTGCATGGATTTTTGCAGATATCAACATCGCATACTCTACCAAATGGTGATGGTTCTTCAAGAGTATTAATAAAATATCTTAATTATTTAATTGAACTAAAAAAATTTATGAAAATTAAGTATAATATGGATATTTTGGAAAACTTATATTCATTTCCTTTAAATATCGAGAAAAACATGGAAAATTATTATTTTCAAATTTGTAATCATGTGAAAAAAGTTCCTTTTAATATAAACAAAGGTGTAATAGCTAATCAATATTATGTAAAAAAAGTAAAACCGATAATTATTAATAAAAATGTATTTTATGAAGTTACCCTATCTGATGCGACAGATTATATAAATAAATTTAATAGAATAATTGTTTACAGTAGAATTAAAATTATGGATAATTATGCTATTAAAATTTCTAGCGTTGATAGAACTATAAATTTGTTTGGTAAAAAAATAAATATTAAAATTATAGATAATTATAAGATTGCTATTAGACCATGTGAGTTTAATAATTATGCTAAAATATTTGGATTAGAATATAAAATTTCTTCAAGATATGGAGAGTATGATTTGTTAATGAAATATTTAATGAGTAATAATTTTAACCTATTAGATATAGTTGAATTTAATGATAATCAATATAACATATTTAGCGAGAAAATGATAAAAGGTGCAAAAACTAATTACATTTTAAATTTGCTTAATCTTTCAAGAAATATAATTTTAAAAAATAAGCCCAGTGCTAATATTTTGAAGTATATGTTATTTACTCTTAACAATATTGTCATAAAATCACAACTGATGTCTAGTGAAAATTATAAGTTGTCTAATTTATATTTGAATTGGAGTTCTATTCCTTTTGATGAAATGCCATACGCATCGTCTTTATCAAATCATAAAGTTGATATAAGTGATTTATTACAATGCATTGAGAGTAATGGTAGAGAACATGAGTTATTTTCTAGGAGACTTAGTTATAACTCTGATAGTTTTTGGAAAATATATACAAAAATAAGTGATATTGATTTGGAGTCAGAATATATGGATAACCTAATAGATGTTTTTAATTCAAAATTATATTTACCTAGACATGAAGGTCGAAAAATTATTAAGAGTGATAAGTATATATATATAAATGGTTATGAACAGGAAACTATATCAATTTTGCAAAAATTAAATGAATTTACAAAATTTGGATATGATGATTATAGTAATATGTTCGCTGATTGGGAAATGTTAACAGATTACGAATTTTCAGATTCAAAAAAATATGATATATGTAAAGAATTGTTTGTGGATACAAAAGTTGCTTTAATTTATGGTTCTGCTGGATGTGGAAAAACGGAAACTATTAAAATAATTTCTAGTATTTTTGAATACAGAAAAATTGTATTTTTAGCAAAGACGAATCCTGCAGTTGAAAATTTAAAAAGAAGGATAGGACTTGATAATAAAAATTTTGAATTTTTGACAATTGATAAGTATAAAAGAAATCCACAACTATGTGATCTATTAATTATAGATGAGTGTAGTACTGTAGATAATTATGATATGAATATATTGTTAAGTACTAACGAAAATTATAATTTATTATTGTTAGTGGGTGATGTTTATCAAATAGAATCTATTAAATTTGGTAATTGGTTTAGGCTTGCCAAGGATTTGTTACCAGGTAATTGTATAAAAGAATTAGATGGAACATTTAGAACTAAAAATCCTGTTTTATTAGATTTATGGCAAAAAGTTAGAAATATTGATAATGATATAATTGAATATTTAGCAGATAATGATATGTCATATAATTTAAACGAAAAGATATTTGAAAAGGACGATAAAGATGAAATTATATTATGTTTAAATTATGATGGACCATATGGAATTAATAGCATTAATAGATATTTGCAATCAGATAACAATAATATCGGATATGAGTGGGGAATAAATTCTTATAAAGTAGATGATCCTATTTTGTTTAATGATTTAAATAGATTCTATCCTGTTTTATACAATAATTTAAAGGGTGTGATAACAGGAATAACTAAAACAGAAGAAAAAATAACATTTGAAATAAGTGTGGATATTTTCATTTCTGATGTCGATGCACAATATGTTGGATTAGAAATAATTGAAAGAAGTGATAAATCAACGATTATTTGTTTTAGTGTTAATGCTAATTATGATGATGATGTTGAGGATAAAAAGGATAGTGTAGTACCATTTATTATTGCCTATGCAACCTCAATTCATAAATCACAGGGTTTAGAATATAAATCAGTTAAAATTGTTATAAATGATGAAGTAGGTGATGTTATAAGTCATAACATCTTTTATACTGCGATTACAAGAGCAAAAGAAAAATTAAAAATATATTGGACACCTGAATGTATGAATAAAATTGTAGGAAATTTTGTCACTAGAAATAATGATGATATTAATATTATTAAAAATAAAATTAGTATTTAAAATATTAATAAAAATTTATGACAATATATTATTGCTGCTACGAATAGTTTTTAATAAATTTTTTGTCAAAATTTATAATTTAAAGTCATAAATTATTTGCATGATAAGTTTAAAAAATCACAAATTTATTATCTAAACTATTGGTCGATATTAAATTTGTTTTTTTTATAGTATAATGTTTTTGAGGTGAGAAGTAATGGATAATAACAAGGTTGGAAAATTTATAGCATCCCTTAGAAAAGAAAAAGGTTTAACTCAACAACAATTGGGAGATAAGTTATTTGTAACTGATAAAGCAGTGAGCAAATGGGAAAGGGGACTTAGTTTTCCAGATATAACAATTTTACAAAAGTTAGCTTTAATATTAGATGCTGATGTATCTGAAATATTATGTGGCGAAAGAGGAAAAAATAAAAAAATTGATATCCAGAAAGAAATAGACAAAACAATCGAAAAAATAGAGCAAAATCAAATTCAAAGAAAAAAAGAATTAATAAATAAAATAAGAAAATTATCTATTATGATAGTTTCTATTATAGTAATTATATTTTTGACTTTTTTAATAAGGTACATATATTATCATCCATCAAATATAAAAGAGGGTAATAATCATTATGAAATAGGATTTTTTGGAGTATCCAATTTAGAAAAAAAAGGATTAGATGAGTTGTTAAAAATTATATCTAAAACAAATGATATAAAAAAATATAATTCAAATATTAATGATTATAGTATTCAATTAACTAAAAAAGGAAATATCAAGAAATTCGGAATTACAATAAATTTCTTTGATGATAACTATGATTATGTTGGTTATGGATATTATAGGTACGAAAATAAAAATTTAGAATTTGGCTATAAAAGTGTGGATAATTGTAAAGATAAGAATGATTGTGAAATTAATAAACATTTAGTCGATGAATATTCAAAGAGTTTAAATATTAGATATATAAGTAATCAGATTAAAAAAATACCTTTAAGAAAACAAATAAAAATGAGTAACTTAAAAAATTATGAAGTATCAATTTATCCAAATAATCAGTTTTTTGATGAAACAAGTGTTATTGATATGAGGGATAATAAAGAGGTAAAGGCACTATCTTTTATTGATTATAAATCGGGTAAGGGTGGAAAAGTAAATCCAGGCATTTATTCAATTATTACACTTAGCGATGGCAGCAGTATAATTGCTGATGAAGTTTACAAGTACGTATTTGATAATGTAGATGGTGATATAAAAAAAAGTGGATATAATATGGAAACAGATTATTTTATAAATACGAATAATGAATTATTATTTACTAGAAATTATGGTAATAATTGGATTAAAACGGATATTTCACCAAGTGAAGTAAAAGATACTTTAAATTTTTACAGAGACATTTCTTTTCCAAATGGTAGTTGGTTTATTTCAACTAATGAACTTGTTCCTATTGCATATTTTTATGGAGAAGATCCAAAATTAAAAATATCTACAGATAATGGTTTGAATTGGAAAGAAAAAAGTTTTGATATTGTAAATAAAGATATATACAAAGATATACCTCATAGGGTAGTTGGATTTACTAATCAAAACTTTGGATATGTTGCATTAGGTTCTGATTGGACAATGGGCAGTGGGGAATTTAAAAAGGCATATTTAACGACAAATAGTGGTAATGATTGGGAATCTATTGAGTTGCCAGAAAATGGTTCAAGGAAGACATTAGAAGATTTTATAATGTATGATGAAAATAATGGAATTGTTTTATTATATAATAATGAACAGAATGAGTTTCCATACATGTATATAACAAAAGATAAAGGAACAAAATGGGAAAAAGTTGAATACAAAAATCAAATACCAAATAACATTTATTATATTAGTAATATTGATCTAATTGAAAAGAAAGGTAATCAATATATTATAACGTTAAGTCAAGGTGATTCTGCCACAACAAAAGTTAAACTTAAATCTTTTGATTTAATTAATTGGGAATATGAATCAACTTTTAAAAGCAATATTCATACCGTTGGTTAGGAGAAAAAATTTATTGTATACTTTTTAAAATAATGTAACTATATTGTTAAGATCAACTTTAATGGTTGATCTTTTTAAATTTTTAAAATCATAAAATAAAAAAGAATATGTTATAATAATTATAAGTTGAAGATGATTGTACTTTATTGACTAGTAGAATAGATAAGTTAAATAGTGTGTAATGAGGTGTTTATATGATAGAAGAAAATAATTTAACATATGAAGAATATTTAGAAATGATTAATTCCGTAGGTTGGAAATGTCCGTCAAAGAGATTGTTAGAAAAAAGTTTAAAAAATAGTATGACAGTTAAATATATTCAAGATGGTAATATTGTAGGTATGGCAAGATTAGTAACAGATAATGGTTATATGGTACTTGTATCAGATGTTATTGTAAAACCAGAATATCAAGGCAAACATATTGGTAAAAAAATGATTAATAATCTATTAGATAGAGTAAAAGATACACTTGAAGATGGCGAAGAAATGATGATACAACTTTTGGCAGCAAATGGTAAAGTTGGATTTTATGAAAAATTTGGCTTTAAAGTAAAAAAAGAAGTTGCTGAAGAAGGAATGTATATGTGGTTTAAAAAATAAATATTGAATAATTTATGTTAAAGTTTAAATGATGAGCAGTATTAATTTGATGGATTAATATTGCTTTTTTAATTTTGGTATATAGAAGAATATATTGAAAAATTTTTGAAGGTATAAAACATATTGATGAATATGGAAATGAGTTTTTGGAATCAAGAAAATTAATGTCTTTACTAGAATATAATAAATGTGAAAATTTCATAAAGTTATAAAACGTGCGATGATTGCTTGTGAAACTAGTAATAACAAAGTAAGTGACCATTTCCCTGAATTCAGGAAAAAGGTTGACAAAACTACTGAACATGATATAATTTCAGTAGAAAAGTCAAAGAGGTACTATATGGAAAAATTAACTATAGAAGGGTTTCAGGATAAAAGTAATATCGAAATTATTGAAGAACTTATGAAAAAAAATAATGGATATATTACTTCAAAAGAACTTGATATGTTTGGCATACACAGAATGTATCTTTCAATCATGCAAGAAAAAGGTATTATAGAAAAAGTTGCGTCAGGTATTTATATTGATTTTAATAAAGTTATAGATAATTATTATGTTTTTGGTTTAAGTATGCCTAATGTAATATTTTCTCATATGACGGCTTTGTATTTTCATGGTTTATCTACAAAGGCTCCAAATGGAGTGTATGATATAACTGTAAAAAGAAGTTATAGTAGTGTGCACTTAAGGAAACATAATGTGTTTTATGTTGATAATGATATTTACAAACTTGGTCTTATTGAAATTGAAACACCTATGGGTAATAAAGTGAAAGCATATGATGTCGAAAGATGTATATGTGATATTATTAGATCTAAAAATAGAATGGATTTAGAACTTATTAAACATAGTGTACGAGAGTATATAAAAAGGAAGGATAAAGATCTTGTCAGATTATCTTTGTATGCAGAAAAATTAGGTATAAAAGAAGTGGTTATGGATTATGTAGGTATGATGTATGAGTAATGAAAAATTAAAAGAAAAAGAATTATCTGAAAATGAAATAGGAGGTTTATAAATGAATCAGGATAAAATGCATTTAATTAATAAAATTTTTAATAATGAAACAATAAGAACCGTATGGGATAAAGAAGATGAAAAATATTATATTAGTGTTGTTGATATAGTAGGAGTTTTATCAGAAAGTGATAATCCTAGAAATTATTGGAAAGTGTTAAAACATAGATTAAAAAAAGAAGGAAATGAGTCGGTTACAAATTGTAACCAACTGAAATTAAAGTCTTCAGATGGTAAATATTATAATACTGATGTAGTTGATATTGAGGGCATGTTTAGAATAATTGAATCTATTCCTAGTAAAAATGCTGAATCAATAAAAGGGTGGTTAGCTAAATTAGGAAGTGAAAGAATTGACGAAGTATTTGACCCATCACTTTCAGCTCAAAGAGCTATAGATATATATCGTGCTAAAGGCTATGATGAAAAATGGATTACAAAAAGATTAAAAGGAATTCAAGATAGAAAAGAATTAACTGATATTTGGCAAGAGAATGGTATAACTGAAGGTAAAGAATATGCTATACTAACTAATGAAATCTATAAAGAATGGTCTGGTATGACAGCTAAAGAATATAAACAATATAAAGGTCTTCGTAAAGAGTCTTTAAGAGATAATATGGATAACATTGAAATAATATTGGCTGATTTATCAGAAGAAACTACAAAAAGATTAGCAGAAAAACATAAACCGCAAGGCTTAGAACAAAATAAAGAGGTTGCTAGAATGGGAGGACATGCAGCAAAAGTAGCAAGAGAAGATATAGAAAGAAATTTAGGAGAATCTGTTGTTAATAAACAAAATAGATTAAATTATGAATATAAGAAAGAAGAACAACTAGAAACATCAAAATAAAGTAGGAGAAAATTATGAATAGTAATAAAAAAATTTTTAATTTTAAACGCGATATATTATACTTCATTTTGGAAATGGCATTACTAATATTTGCTGTTTATATTTCTATAAAAATAGGACAATTATTAATAAAAGCTATTAAATATGTATTTGATAAATATCCAACGATTTCGGTAGCATTGATTACTGGATTATTAGCGTTTGTTTCAGTACCGGTAGGCAAATATTTTGAAAACAGATATAATATTAAAAATCAAATTAGAGAAGAAAGACAAAAGATATATATTGAATTTTTAGATTGGTTAATAAAAAATGTTCTTTATGCCGAAATTACAAATAATAAAAATATAACAGAAGAATTGAGAGAACAACAAAAATATATGACAATTTATGCATCTGACAACGTATTGAAAGCTTGGTCCGACTTTAAAATATCTGTTATGAATAGCGAGACAAATAAAAAAGGTCTAACTAAAGTAGAATCCACAAAATATTATTTATCAAATGAAGCACCAAAGATTGAAACTTTAATTTTAGCAATTAGAAAAGAATTAGGATATAAGAATAAAAATATAAAGCAATATGATATTTTAAAATTATATATAAATGATATAAATAAATATTTATAGTAAAAACTACACAGTGCCCATCACCAGGTTTAGATGTGATGTAAACTATTCAAAATAGTACATAAATATGTTATAATTCTTATAGTTGATTACAATATTAAATATGATAAATTTTCTAGTTTATTATAAATGGAGGAGTTATGAATATAGAATTAAAAGCAAAAGAATTTGCGATAAAAGCGCATAAAGGTCAGGTAAGAAAAAGTGATAAAGAAAAACCAATGATAATACATCCAATAAATGTTGGACAAATATTAAAACAATATGTATTTGATGAAAACGTTGTATCCGCAGGGTATTTACATGATGTTGTAGAAGATACATCATATGAAATAGAAGATATAAAAGATAATTTTAATGATGATATTGCTTCATTAGTATATGGTGCGAGTGAACCAGATAAAAGTTTATCTTGGGAAGAAAGAAAAAAACATACAATAGAAGAAACTAAAAAATTAGATTTAAGACATAAAGCAGTAATATGTGCGGATAAAATTAGTAATCTTGAAGATTTAAAAATATTATTTGAAATTAAGGGAAAATATGATTTTTCAGCATTTAAAAGAGGATATGAATCTCAAAAATGGTACTATACTGAAGTTTATAATAGTTTAATATTTAATGAAGATGAAAATAATCCTATGTTCATAAGATTAAAAGCGTTAATAGATGAAATCTTTAATAATAAAGATAACGATGAATATGTAAAAAATATTATATTTAAGGATAATATAGAAGAATATAATAAATTAAGAAAAATACATTATAGAAAAGAAGAAGTATACAAACTAAAAAAAGTTTTATCTGATAATTCTCCATATGTTATTGAATTTACTGGAACACCAAGAACAGGTAAAACAAGTTTAATTAATAATTTAAAAGATTTTTTCAAAAAGAAAGGTTTTGTAGTAGAGGTATTAGAAGAATTTACTACATCTGAAAAATACAAAAAGGAAATATATCCAACTTTAAAAAACAAATATAAAAATGTAGTTAATACAGAAATTTCAAAATATGTATTAAAACAATTAGAAGAATCAATTGAGAGAAAACCAGACATTATTATAATTGATAGATCTTTATTTGATAGACTAATTTGGGTTGATAGATTATATTTAAAAAATGGAATGAGTGAAAATGAATATAGTGAATATAAAAAGTTATATATACCTTTAATTAAAAATAAAATTGATATTGTTATTTCAACATATGCGGATAGTCTAACATCATTAAAACGTGATTACAATGCAAATTTATCACTTGAAAAAAGATCATTTCTTAATGAGACAAATTTAAATGAATATAATGAATCATTATTAAATATGAAAAAGTTATCTGAAGAAGAAAACATAAACTTTAACTTATTTGATACAACAAATAAAAATCAAAGAGAGATATCTTTTGAAGTTGTAGATTGTTTATTAAAAGATATGAGACAAAATTTACTAAATAAGGCTTATAAAGAGTTTGATTTTAAATAAAATAAGTAAAAATGCGATACACAAGTATGCGTTGAACTAAATAATTAATTATACAATAATATTTTAACTGTTAAAAATTATAAAATTATAGTTAATAACAAACTCAAAATACTAAAATATGCATTTAATATAATAGAAATATATATTAAGGATGGTGATGCATATGGGAGAAAAATTTGAATTAGAAGTTTTAACTAGGCTCGCTGTTATTGAAAGTAAAATAGATGATTACAAACTTATAAAAGAAAAGTCAAATGAAGCATACAACTTAGCAAATAGAAACTTAGAAACTATTAACAAAATTGAAGATAGAAATAAATGGTTATGGAGGACATCAGTAGGAGCTTTAATAACAGGTTTGATAGGAATACTTATATTATTTATCAAATTAGGACTCGGAATTAATTAATATATATAAAAAGGTCTAGAAAAACCTAGACTTTTTTGTTATAATATTATTGGATTGCCCAATAGCCAAGTGGTAAGGCGGTAGACTCTGAATCTATTATGCGTTAGTTCGAATCTAACTTGGGCAGCCATGGCCTGTTGGTGAAGTGGCTTAACACACTGCCCTCTCACGGCAGCATTCATGGGTTCGAATCCCATACAGGTCACCAAATTTTGTATATAGATTTAACATAACAAGAAGTGCTTTTAAAATATAAAAGCACTTTATTAATAGAAAAGAGGGTAAACTTATGAAAGGTAAAATCAAATATATTGTATTTAGCATTTTAGTAATTTTACTTATTTGTCTTATATATCTTATAGAAAGTGGAAAAATAATTCCATTTGATGATGCAGTATACAGTTTAATTGCGGGAAACATAACAGAAGAAAAAACAAGGTTTTTCCAGTTTATATCTAATATGGCATGTACACAATGTATAGTTCTTTTATGTTTAGCATCCTTAATATTTATAAAAAATATAAAAACGGGTATATTAATTTCTGTAAACTCTATAAATAGTGTGATTATAAACTCGGTATTTAAAAGAATAATAAGAAGAGAAAGACCAATAGTACTTCACTTAATAGAACAAACAGGATTTAGTTTCCCAAGTGGACACGCAATGACCGCAATGAGTTTTTACGGATTTTTAATTTATTTAATCGCAAAATCGAAATTTAATATTTATACAAAAGTAATATACATATTCTTATTATCTACCATAATACTTTTAGTGGGTATAAGCAGAATTTATCTTGGAGTACATTATGCGAGTGATATAATTGGTGGATATTTAACATCAATTATCTATATGTTTATTTATATTTTTACTGTGGATAAAATAAAGAAGAAAACCAAAACTGTCTAAAACTGTAAAAAACTTCCTAAATATGGGAAGTTTTTCCTATTATGTGTTATACTAATAACAAAAGGATGTGTTTATATGCTTAGAAAAAATAACAAAAAAGATACTTTAGATATAGAAAAAGTAAACGAAGGTGTTGTTTTACTTAATAAGATGCTTAAAATAATGTTTGTAGCACTTATTGTAGCAGCAGTTATGCTTGTAACATATATATTTAAAGAATGGAAAATATTTAAATTTATTGGAGTACTTTTAAATACATTATCTCCATTATTTATAGGTATAATAATTGCTTGGTTATTTAATCCTATTGTAACATTCTTAACAAAGCATAAAATGAATAGAGTAGTCGCAACTATTATTGTTTATACAGTATTCATTGCGTTACTTATAGTATTATGTGTATTTAGCGTTCCAACTTTAACAAAACAAATAAATGATTTTATAGGCATGGTTCCAAGTTTAACAACAAAATTAAGTTCATTTATAGACAAAATATTTGAAATATTTGAACCAGTACTTGATAGTAATGCAGCAGATATAAAAGCAAGTTTATTTAGTACAATTGTTGATTTAGGAAAACAAATAACTGTTGGATTACCATCAAAAGTAATTACAATTGCAACTTCATTTGTATCAGGTCTTGGAACATTTGTAATTGGATTATTTATTGGACTTTATATGCTTTTTGATTTTGATAATGTTAGTAAAGTTTTTTTAAGCATATTACCAGTAAAAGCAAGAGAAGATGCTGGTAACTTAATGAATATTGCTAATAAAACGTTATTTAACTATATTCAAGGAATATTAATGACAATGACTTTAATTTTTATAGAAAATTCAATTGGTTTTTCAATCGCAGGATTAAAAGCATCAATTCTTTTTGCATTCTTCTGTGGTATTACAAATGCTATTCCATATGTTGGACCATGGATTGGTGGTATTCCAGCTGCTATAGTAGGTTTTACACAAGGAGTGCCAACAGGTATATTTGTAATAATAAGTATTTTAGTATCACAAATGCTTGATAATGTAATATTCACACCACTTATACAAAGTAAAGGGTTAAAGTTACATCCAGTAACAGTTATTATTGCTCTTCTTGTATTTGGAAAATTCTTTGGAATTATTGGTATGATAATTGCAGCTCCATGTGTTGCGATTATTAAAACAATATTTATGTATTTTAACGATAAATACGAATTAATTAAATTAAATGAAGAAATAGAAGAAGAAGTGGAGAAAAAAGCAAGTGAGTAGAAAAGAAAAAGTAATAGAAGTATTAAAAGTTTTAGGTTATGGCCTTTTAGTATATTACTTTATTCCATTTTTTGCGTATGGATTTAACGAGTCAGGTGCGAATATTTATGCAAAAATATGCGTACTTTTAGTAAATAATATATATGCATTAATCGCAGGAATGATTATTACTAAAAAATGTGGATTTAAATGGTACTATTCATTTTTAGTAGCGTTTATATATGTTCCATCAGCATTATTTTATTACAATAATGATACAGTAATATATTCAGTACTTTATATAATAATGTATATAGTAGGAACTTTAATACAATTAAATATAAGAAAAAAATAAACCTTCAATTTATATTGGAGTTTTATTTTTGAAAATATTGATAAAAATTTATGAGAATAATGAGAAAATTAAAAAATAGGTATTGAATTCAATACCTACTTTTTATATTTAATTTTTTTTGATACTAATTGTGATTTTAAAAATAAAACTATTTTAGTTGATTTTTTCTATATTCTAGTGCTTTTACCAGTCTACGATGTAATTGTTGTTCTAATAGATTATTATTATTTTTAGTGAGAGTTCCGTTAAAACATAATTCTTGTGATCTATCATTATATAAACCAGAAACTATTTCAGTTAGTTGCCAATCATATTTGTTAATAATTGGTTTAAACATTTCTAATTTGTAATCTGCTAATGTTATAAGTGGTTTAGTTGTACCTAACCATTTCATTGAATCTTCAACGATTGCTGTTCCTATTCCCAGACCTCTACATTTATCTGAAACATATAAAGTACATATTTTTTGTTCTTCCTCATCTTTCTTTAAACAAGCCATTGAAATAATTTCTTCTTGATTTTCTGGATTTCTAACAAATAAAATATTTCTTTCTTCACCGGCGATTGCAGGTAGTTGTTTAGTAAAATACCATTCCTTATGTTTGGGATAATCTTTGCAAATAAAATCTGTAATCATATAAATTTTTGTTGCTAGCATTATAAAATCTTCATTACTGATAGTTTTCAAATAATCTTTTAAACTTTCTATTTTTATCATATAGTTCCCCTCCTCAAAATTAGGATATACTATATCATTTTTTGCTAAATTTGTCAATTTATGTTATAATCTATTTATCAGGAGGGGATAAGATGGATAAAAGTCAAAGAAAAAAAATTGCAATTATTTCAATAATGACTTATTATGCTAGGCAAATATTTGATGAAACCAAACTTTATGAATTTAGAAAATCGCCTTTAAAAGATGAATTACTTAATAAAAAAGTTTATGTGTATTCTGCAAAAGAAGATAAAGCAATTATAGGATATTTTAAAGTAGGTGATATTTTAAAAGGTAATACTAATGAAATATTAAGTGCAACAGGATATGACAAAAGAAGTGATGGTCATGAAATCGTTGAATACTATGGTAAAAATAATCCAAATTGTTTTGCATTACAATTATATGATGTAACAGAATTTGAAGAATATTTATCCTTAAAAGATATGCGTAGTATATCAAAAAATGCAGACATGCCACAATATATAAAATTCATTTATGAAAACGATCCATTATATGATGTTATAAAGGAATGGGATGAAGCATTTAGCTTGGATGGAAACATATGTAATAATCCGAGTAAAACAAAACAAATGATATTGCAAAGAGCAAAAATGAAAGGAAAAAAATAATATGGAACACGAAATGAAATTACAGCCTGAGTATTATAATTTTATACTTAATGGTACAAAAAGAATTGAAATTAGACTTTTTGATGAAAAAAGACAACAAATTAAGATTGGGGATACTATCAAATTTTTAAAAGAACCAGAATTAAACGAATCTTTTAATGCAAAAGTTGTAGGTTTGTTAAGATATAATTCTTTTGAAGATATGTTTAAGGATTTTGATATTTCAGTTTTATCTGATAAATCAATGACTAAAGACGAATTAATTGATGTTCTTGAAGAGTTTTATACAAAAGAAAAACAAACAAAATATGGTGTTTTAGGAATAAGAATTGAATTAATGTAATTTTTATACGGCGTATACAACTAAATTAAAAGTTACCTTTTATAAAATAAAAAGTTATTCATCCTAAAATTTAATGAAAATAAATCTTCAATTTATATTGGAGTTTTATTTTGAAAAAAAATATCATATGATTTACTAGGGTGAAGACTATGATAGTAATTGATCCATCAAAAGGTGGAAGAGAAAGTGGAGTAACAGGTAACGGAATAGTTGAAAAAGACTATAACCTTCTTATAAGTGAGTATATATTTAACAGATTAAAAAGTTTAGGTGCTGATGTAAAAATAATTAGAACAACAGATGAATATATAAGTGAAGATGATAGAGCAAATAAAATATTAAATGCATATGGTAATAATTCTAAAGTAGTTGCGCTATCAAATATGCTTGGAAATACCGGAAGTGGAGCAGAAATAATATATGCACTTAGAAATAATAGTAATCTTGCTTCATCACTTGCAGAAAATTTAGATGATGCAGGTTTAACAGTAAGCAAGTACTATCAAAGAAGAAGTGAAAATGATACAAGTAAAGACTATTATAATATTCAAAAAGATACAGGTTTAATTGAAACAATTATTGTAAACTATGGAAATATAAATAATATAAATGAAGCTACTAATATTAAAAATGAATGGGAAGATTATGCTGAAGCAGTAGTTAAATCACTTGCAAATTATACGAATGTTCCATATTACAAAGAAGGAGAATCACAAGAAATATACACAGTAAAAAAAGGAGATAGTTTATGGAAAATAGCAAATAAATATAATACTACTGTGGAAAAGTTAAAAAGTGCAAATAACTTAAAAACAAATACATTAAGTGTTGGACAAAAACTTGTAATTCCGAGTATAAGTGTAAGTCCAGAAGTAAGTGATACATATATTGTTCAAAAAGGAGATAGTCTTTGGAGTATAGCAAACAAATTTAATATGACAGTATCAGAATTAAAAAACTTAAATAATTTAACAAATAATTTATTAAGTATAGGTCAAGTTTTAAAAATAAAAGATTCATCTAATAATGGAAAAACAACTTATACTGTGCAAAAAGGGGATAGCCTTTGGGTAATCGCAAACAAATATGGTATAACTACAGAAGAATTAAAAAGTTATAATAATCTAACAAGTAATTTATTAAGTATAGGTCAGGTACTAAAGATTCCACAAGGAAAAACAAGTACTGAAAACATATACACAGTAAAAAAAGGAGATAGTTTATGGACTATTGCAAATAGATATAATACTACAGTTGAAAAAATAAAAGTTTTAAATAATTTAACGAGTAATTTATTAAGTATAGGTCAACAATTAAAAATTCCAAATTAAAATCTTTAATTTTAATATAAAGTATGGTACAATGTACTTGGTGATAGAATGAAGATTATAAAAATAAGTGCTTTATGGTGTCCAGCATGTCTTATTACAAATAAAGCAATTGATAAAATTAAAGAAGAACAAAATATTGAAGTAGAAAATTTAGATTATGATTTTGATGAAGATGAAGTAAAAAAATATAATGTGGGAACAACACTTCCAGTACTTATTTTTATGAATCAAGATAAAGAATTATTCAGACTAATAGGCGAAAAAAATTATGAAGAAATAATGAAAGCAGTAGGTGATGTAAAATGAAAAAAATATTAAAGTTTTTAATCGTATTTGCAGTCTTCTTATTATTGCCAGTAAGTGCGAAAGCAGATGAAAAGGTAATAAATATTCATTTGTTCTATGGAAATGGATGCCCTCATTGTGCCGCAGAAGAAGAATTTTTAAGTGATTATTTAAAAGATAGAACAGATGTTAAATTATATAAATATGAAATTTGGTATGATTCACATAATCAAGAACTATTATCAAAAGTTCAAAAAGAAATGGGTACAACAAATAAAAATGGTGTACCATTTACTGTAATTGGTAAAAAAACAATAGTAGGATATGCAGATGGAGTAACAGATGAACAAATAAAAGATGCGATTAACTATTATTTAAA
The DNA here is from genome assembly GCA_019423565.1 of bacterium. GTDB lineage: Bacteria > Bacillota_I > Bacilli_A > RF39 > UBA660 > CAG-433. The sequence goes on along the minus strand of JAHZBE010000002.1, from coordinate 47,713 downwards.
TAATGATTATAGAGATTATGCTGGTGAAATAACAGGAAAAGTTAAAAAAACTGAAGTAAAAGAAGATACAATAAAAGATGAAAGTAAAACAGAGGATAAAAAAGAAAATAAAATAGAAAAAGCAGATGATATTAAAGATTCTAATCAAACAGATGAAAATGTTACAGTTCCAGTACTTGGGAAAATAAATGCTAAAAAAGTATCACTTCCAATACTTGCTGTAGTACTAGGTTTCGTTGATGGATTTAATCCATGTGCAATGTGGATATTAATTTTCTTAATTACAATGTTATTTAATATGAAGGATAGAAAAAAGATGTGGATACTTGGTTTAACATTTATTTTAACATCAGGAATTGTATATCTAATGTTTATGCTTGCTTGGCTTAATTTAGCAACATTTATAAGTAAAATTGCATTTATAAGATTATTAATCGCAGTAATAGCGCTTGTTGTTGGATTAATTAATGTATATAAATATATTGATTCATTAAAGAAAAAGGATGAAGGCTGCGATGTAGTAGATAAAAAAGATAGAAAGAAAATAATGGAAAAAATAATTTCTATAACTCATGAAAAGAAATTTATAATTGCGCTTCTTGGAATTATGGTTTTAGCAGCATCAATTAATATTATTGAACTTATGTGTTCAATAGGTATTCCACTTTTATTTACACAAATACTTGCGATGAATAATTTAAGTACATTTAGTTATATGATATACATGTTTATATACATATTCTTCTTCTTAATAGATGATATAGTTATATTCGTTATATCAATGGTAACACTTAAAGTAACTGGTTTATCAACTAAATATACAAAATATTCACATTTAGTAGGTGGAATAATTATGCTTATAATTGGTTTATTATTAATTATAAAACCAGAATTATTAATGTTTAATTTTTAAAAGACTATTAGTCTTTTTTTTATTATCCCGAATATATTTTATTGAAAGGGTATATGTATGGATAATAAAATAAAAATTGGTATTCCAAGAGGACTTTATTATTACAAATATAATATATTGTGGAAAGAATTTTTTAAAGAACTAGGTTGTGACATAATAGTAAGTCCAGAAACAAATTTTGAAATACTTGAAAATGGTAAAAAATATTCAGCAAGTGAAATGTGTTTATCACTAAAAATTTATATTGGACATGTCTTTTATTTAAAAGATAAAGTAGATTATGTTTTAGTGCCAAGAATTGTATGTGAAAAAATAAATTCAGAATCATGTACAAATTTTATTGCGCTATACGATATTATAAATAATACATTTGATGTAAATATTTTAAATTATAATGTTGATGAAAGAAAAAGAAAAACTGAAGAATCAGCATTTATTAAAATGGGTGAAAAATTAGGATTCGGGAAAAATTATATAGAATCAGCATACCATAAAGCAAAAAAAGAAGAATATAAACAAAATAAAATAAATTATTTAGTTCAGAATAAAAAATTAGAAAGAAATAAAACTAAAATATTACTTGTATCACATTACTATAATACTTTTGATAATTTAATAGGAAAAGAAATGACAAAAATACTTAATGATTTAGATTGTGAAGTTATATACGCATGTGTAGGTAATCCAGATAATGATAAAGATTTATACAAAAAAATAACAAAAACGTTAAGATGGCTTAATAATCGAGAACTTTTAAATTCAGTTATAGAATATGAATCACAAGTAAATGGAATAATTCTTCTTTCATCATTTCCATGTGGACCAGATTCCTTAGTAAATGAAATGGTTACAAGAAACATAAATATTCCATCTATTACAATTTTAGCAGATGATCCAATTAATAATGAAGGTACAAATACAAGAATAGAAAGTTTTGTAGATATAATTAAGGGGGAAAAATATGAATAATAAAGTAATTAGTTTTCCTCATCTTTCAAATTATGATGTTCCAATTAAATATCTAATAGAAAAATTAACAAATGCAAAAGTAATTCCATCTCCATCTATTACAAAAAAAACAATAGAATTAGGTTCAAAATATAGTCCAGATTATGTTTGTATGCCTTTTAAATATACTTTAGGTAATTATATAGAATCGTTAGATAATGGCGCAAATATTTTAATACAAGCAGGTGGTGGATGTAGATTTGGTTATTATTTTGAACTACAAAAGAAAATACTTGAAGATTTAGGTTATAAATTTGAATTTTATTCTTTATCTGATAATGATGTAAATGGCATTGGTAGTATGTATAATATGCTTAGAAAAATAAATCCAAACCTGAAAAAAATAAAATATTTATATTATCTAGTGCTAACATTTTTAATGATAAACTATATGGATAAAATTGATATGTATATAAGAAAAAATATTGGTTTTGAAATAAAAAAAGGTAGTTTTGAAAGAATAAAAAAAGGAATGTTAAATTCATTTTATAAATCAAATAACATCTTTACTTTAATAAAAAATTATTACAAATATAAAAGAAAATTTAAAAATATAAAATTAGATAAACCTAAAAATTGTATAAAGGTAGGAATTATAGGAGAACTATATACATCAATGGAAGAAAATGCAAATTACTTCATTGAAAAAGAATTATCTAATATGAACATAGAAGTAACAAGATATACTAATGTTACATTTTTACTTGTTACAAAAAGATTTAAAGAAAAATATTATTTATGGAAAGCTAGAAAATATTGTAAATACTCAATGGGTTCAGATGCAATGGAAAATATATCAAGGGCAAAAATATTAATTGATAAAGGATATGATGGAATTATACATATTAAACCATTTGGTTGTACTCCAGAAATTGGTGCGATGAAAGTACTTGAAAAATTATGTACAAATGAAAAAATACCACTTATGTTTTTAACATTCGATACAAATACTAGTGAACTTGGAATAAAAACAAGATTAGAAGCATTTAATGACATGCTTATAATGAGGAGGAATAATGAAAAATAATGCTTATTTAGGTATAGATATAGGTTCAATATCAACTAAAGGAGTAATTATAGATGAACAAAATAATATACTTGCATATGAATATATAATGACAGATGCAAATCCAATAAAAGCATCCAAAGAACTTGTTAGAAGATTATCAACTAAATTTAATTATGATAAATATAAAATTGTAGGTGTAGGTACAACTGGTAGTGCAAGAAGACTTATTGGTGAAATGCTTGGTGCAAATATTATAAAGAATGAAATAACAGCACACGCTGTTGGAACTATTACAATTCATCCTGATGTAAGAACTATTCTTGAAATAGGTGGTCAAGATTCAAAAATAATACTTATTAATAATGGTGTAATAACTGATTATGCAATGAATACTTTATGTGCCGCAGGAACAGGTTCATTTTTATCTAGTCAAGCAAAAAGACTAGGTATTAATATAAATGATTTTGGGAAAATAGCACTTACTTCAAATAATCCAGTAAAAATAGCATCAAGATGTACAGTATTTGCAGAATCTGATCTTGTTCATAAAGCACAAATAGGTTATAGGACAGAAGATATAGTTTCAGGACTATGCAAAGCAGTTGTTAATAATTATTTAGGTAATGTAGCAAAAGGAAAAAAGATATATCCTAAAGTTGTATTTCAAGGTGGTGTTAGTAAAAATATAGGTGTTGTAGAAGCATTTAAAGATGAATTAAAAATGGATATTATTGTAGATGATATTGGTCACTTAATGGGTGCATTTGGTATTGCTATTTTAAGTAAGAAAAAAGAAAAAATAGATAATTTTTCGTTTAATATGGATAATATAAAATTTGAGGCAAAAATAAAAGAATGTTCTAAATGCGCTAACAATTGTGAGGTGGTTAGAATATATAAAGAGGAAAAATTAATCGATTCATGGGGAAATAGGTGCGAAAATGGTTTAAAATAATTAAAAAAGCCTTTACAAAACTAGGGTATATTGTGTTATAATGTTATTAACAATACGAGATATAGTAGCGGGAGATGAAATATTATGACACAAAAATTAGATTATAGTAGAGAAGATGCAATGGAAATATTAAATAATGTTAATTTCTCTGATGAAGAAAAGAGAAGTCAATATGAAGAATATATGAGTGAACTTAAAAAGACAAGAAAGAATGCAATAGTTACAAAATTAAATGACTTAGCAAGAGAAATACCAACAATAACAAAAGATATTTATATATCAGTTTTAAAGAAATATGAGAATGATGATTTATCAATACCTTTTGAAGTTATCGAATCTGAACTTAGTACATTTGAAAAAGATATGAGAAAGAAATATGATGAATATTTAGCATCTCAAAAAGAAGAAGAGGAAGAAATATTACCAGATGTTACTAAGGAAGAAAATGAAGATCTTGAGTCAATGACTTTTGATGATACTATATTTGATGCACCTAAAGTAGAAGAAAAAGAGGATGAAGAAGAATTAAAACCATCATTTTCTCTTACAAGTGAAATGAGTGTATTAAATGAAGAACCAGAACTTTTAGCAAAACCTTTATTTAATGAAGAAGATGATTCTATGGAAGTAATGCCAGAAGAAAATGATTCAGAAAAAGGTAATGCGAGTGCTATAATAATTTCAATAATCGCAGTAATAATTGGTGCAGTTGTAATGTACTCAATAATTAGATTAAACTAAAAGTCAAACAATAAAAAGTTTGATTTTTTTTATGCATAAAAAAAGAAAGTTATTCATCACTTTCTTCGTCTACAACTTCAATTGCGGCAACAGGACAAGAGTCAATTGCATTATTAACATTTTCTTTATTATCATCATTAATATTATCATTATTAACTTTTACTAGTCCGTCATCATCAAAATCAAAAACAACGCTTTCAATTCCTACGCACATACCACAATCAAGGCATTTATCTTTATTAATTACAACTTTTTTCATAAATATCCTCCCAAATCAATATAATTATACTACATTTTTCGATATTTTATATTAAGTTATTTAAAAAAAATAAAAAATATGTTATTATTTTTATAAAGTAGGTGATTCTATTGAAATCTAGATTAGACAAATATGATAATAAAGAATCTTTTAGCAGAGTAAATAAAAATCAAAACTTATATGATGATATATATTCAAATACTAATTATTCTAATATGGTTGTTATTGACGATTCAAATGAAATAGATATTTCTAAAATTAAAGAAATAATAGATAAGCAAAAAAATGTTAATAAAAGAGTTGATAAAACACCTAATCTAGAAAAAGAATATGATAGTATTGTTCCACCAAAGAATTATGAAAATAAGTTATATGATATAAATGAAGTACTAAAAGAAGCCAAAAGTCAAAGAGACATTATGGAAGATGCAAATGAAAAAAGAAAAATTCAAAATTATAAGTTTAATGAAAATCTTGATGAAGAACTATCAAAAACAAGAAAAGTATATGAAAGTTTAGTCAAAGAAGAAAAAGAACTTTTAAATATAATGAATACACTAACTAATGTTAGTTCTGTTGATCTTGCTAAAGATATGTTTAATGACTTAACAGAAGATAGTGAAAAAACACAACTTATTAAACCAACTGATTTAGCAGATAAGGTAGATGTTAGAAAAGTACCTGATGAAAATACAGAGGAATATAGTACAGATACATTTATGTTTAGTTCAAAAGATTTTGATGATATATCAGATTTAAGAGAAAGTGTTAGAAAAAGTAGTACTTTTATAAAAATATTAATTGTTCTTGTAGTACTTATTGTACTCGCAGGTGCAGGATTTATTGTATATAATTTCTTTATAAAATAGGAAAATTAATTTTTCCTTTTTTTCATATACTTAAATAGGTGATGTACCTTTGAAAAAAATAAGATTAAGATCACATAAAAAAATTAAATTATCTACAAAAATATCTTGTATTATAATTGTATTAATAATATGTACATACTTATTAGTTGATTACTCTGGTAAAAAAGTTATGCCAGTTATTATGAACCAAGCAAAAATTGATTGTAAAAAAATGGCAATAGTTACTATAAAAAATTCTTTAAACGATGATGTTTTATCAATATTAGATGATGAAATGTATAATGTCATTCAAAATAAAAATGGTGAAATACAGACAATTGATTTTAATCCTGTCATTGTTAATAGATTTTTATCAAAAACTACATCAATTGTAAGTGATAATTTAAGAAAATTAGAAAAAGGTGAGATAGATGATATTTCATTTATTAATTCAGATACTTATGATGTTAAAAACTTAAAAAATGGAGTAATATCAGAAGTTCCAATGGGAATAATAACTAATAATGTACTTTTATCAAATTTAGGCCCTAAAATCCCAGTTAAAATAAATTTAATTGGAAATGTTGTAAGTAGTGTTGAAACAAAAGTCAGAAATTATGGGATAAATAGTGCATTAATTGAAATTTATGCGAATATCGAAGTAACAGAGGAAGTAATAATTCCTTTTCAAACAGAAAGAATAAAAATTACTAATAATATTCCTGTCGCAATTAAGATAATTAATGGAAGTGTTCCAGATTATTATAGTGATGGAAAATTAAATTCAAGTTCTAATATATTATCATTACCAATTGAAACAGATTAAAAAAATATGTTATAATCTATTATGTAGAATTGGAAGGATAAATATTATGGAAAAAATAGTAATTATAGATGAAAATAAGTATGAAATAATTAAAGAATATAAAAATGGATTTGATAAAGAAGAATTTATTAATAAATGTACTGATTATTTTTATGACTTTGATTATGTTGTTGGAGATTGGGCATATGATAAACTTAGATTAAAAGGATTTTATTCAGATGATAACAAAAAAGCAAAAGATTTTAACAAAATTAGTTCTTTAGATAGGTATTTAAAGGAAAATTGTGCTTATGAATGCAAATATTTTGTTGCTAAAAGGGATAATATGTGATATAATTTCTTTATAGTAAATGAGGTGTTAAAATATGGACAATAAAGTTATGTTTTTTGTAATAAACGAAGAAGGCATTAGAGAAGATGCTCAAATACTTGCTAAATATAAGTTATCAAATGGTAATAACTATATAACTTATACTTATAATGAAATAAATGACAATAATATGATTAAGATTTACTCAACTGGTGTTGTAAAAGAAGAAGATGGATATTCATATAAGGAAATAGTATCATCTGATGAATGGGATGAAATTAAAACCATAATGAAAGATATCGCAAGAGATCCATCTGAACCACTTAGTGATTCATATAAGTGTGATTTAAAATTTGAAGGAGAAGAAGTATCAGTTAGAAGACCAAAAAAACTTCTTGTTTCAAAAAAATTTGCAGATACTCTTGCTAGTAAATACAAAGAAGAATCTGAACCAAAAATTAATACTATTCCAGATTTAAATGTAGAAGCAGCAGTAAATACACCAGCAGAATTCATACTTGGAAGTGAAACAAAAGAATCAAATGAGGATTTACTAAATAAAACTATAGAAATACCAACATTTGAAGAATTACAAGCAAGAAATAAAAATATTGAAAATGTTATTTTAAATTCTAAACCAGAAAATAATGTTGTTTCACTTGAAGAATTTGATATGACAGAACCTTCAGTTAAGGAAAAACAAGACGTACAACCAGATTTGTCAAAAATAAATTATAAGGAAAAATTTAAAGAAGAAGTAGAACCATTACTTTTAAATGTTTATGAAAAACAAATGAAACATATTGAGGAATTAGAAGAAGAATTATCTAAAACTAAATTTGATTTATTTGAAAAACAAAAAGAGACTTTATCTCTAAAGAGAGAAAAAGAAGAACTTGAAAATCAAGGAAATGCATTAAAAGAAGAATTAGATGGCGTTCATCAAAAAATGAATGGTATACTAAGTGTTATTCAAGGGAATAATAAAGATTAAACAAGCGTTTAATCTTTTTTTTGGAAACAATTACCATGTAATAAAATGTATGATTTAGAAAAAATTTCACATTCTATAAATGTATAGGAGGTGAAATACAAATGACAGGTTCAAATAGAAATAAACTAGTTACACCTGGATCAAAAGAAGCTATCGATAGAATGAAATATGAAATAGCTAACGAATTTGGTGTTCAATTAGGAGCTGACGCTACTGCTAGGGCTAACGGTTCAGTAGGTGGTGAAATCACTCGTAGATTAGTACAAATGGGTCAATCACAAATAAGTGGTAACTATAATATGCAAAATAAATAGTTAGTTCTCATAACTATATAATATATAGATCAAACTATACGGTTAAAATGTATAGTTTGATTTTTTTTTAAAAATATATACAAAAATTTTTATTATGTGTTATAATTATTGTAAAGTAAGATAGGGAGGGAACAAAATGGATAGTAATATTATAAATAGACTTAAGGAATATTGTATGAAACATCAAGATTTAATGAAAAGTGGTGTTATAAAAGGTATTAATTCTAATACTAATGAAATAGTTCTTGAAAAAGATGGTGTACAAAAAAATGTTTCTATGGATATTCTAGAAGATAATAAGTTTGATTTTGATAAATTTGAGATTATACCAGATATGATTGAAGAAGATGACGAAGTTGAAACTTTGGATGAAATAATAGAAGAACCACAAGAAACCATTAATGTTCCTAAAAATATGGCTGAATTTAAAAAAGCAATAGAAAATAAAGATGAAAAAGCAATTGATAAAGCACTTGAAACATTTGCGATAAATGAAAAAACGGGTGTTATTGATATTAATAAAGCAATTAGTATTATTACTAATAATATATTAAAAGAAACTGTTGATTGTACAGTAAATAATAGAAAATTTGATAAGGATATGTCAAAGTATGATATTACTGGAAGGAAGGTAGTAAAAGATGAATAATGCAGAACAAAATTTGAATGATTCTTTTGAGGAAGTTAGTTATCTTTCTACTGGTCTTTATAATATGAAAGGAACGCCTATTACTTCTGAGATGATGAAAAATGCTAGAAGAAAATATGCTGCTCTTTTAGGTGATGCACTTAGAATTAAAGAAAATAATTCAAATAGTCAATCTGTGCTAGAAAACACTGAAAAAAATGATGAAAAAAACAATGTTGTTGAGTTTGAAAAACAAAAAAGTAATGCTCTAACTTTAAAACCAGAGGTAAGGCCTCCTATGAAAAAGGCTGGATTCGCAGATGCATTAATTCTTACAGTTATTGTACTTGTTTATGCAGTTATAATAATTAATTTAATATTAAAAATAAAATAACATATACGTGAATATATGTTTTTTTATTTTTATATTTGTTGTATAATATATATGAGGTGAAAAGATGAAAATATTATCAGTTAATGCAGGTTCATCATCATTAAAATTTCAAATGTATGAAATGCCTGAAGAAACAGTTTTAATATCTGGTGTATTTGAAAGAATAGGACTAGATAATAGTTTTTATACTATAAAAATTAATGGAGAAAAAATTAAGAAAGACGCTACATTATCTTCACATGAAGATGCGGTAAATATATTAATAAAAGAATTATTAGAAAATAAAGTAATTGAATCATTAGATGAAATAAAAGGAGTAGGTCATAGAATAGTACATGGTGCTGATAAGTATTCTAAATCACTTGTACTAAATGAAGAAATATTAGATGATATTTCAAAACTAAATGAACTTGCTCCATTACATAATCCAGCAAATATTTCTGGAGTTCGTGCATTTATGAAAGAAATTCCAAGTGCAATTCAAGTTGGTTGCTTTGATACAGCATTCCATCAAACAATAAAAGAAGAAAGATTTAGATATGCAGTACCAGATGAATGGTATACAAAATATGGAGTTAGAAAATATGGATTCCATGGTATGAGTCATAAATATGTATCAGAAAGAGTTATGCATTTACTTGATAAAGAATTTGCTAATGTAATTGTTTGTCATATAGGTAATGGTGGAAGTATAAGTGCCGTTAGAGATGGTAAATGTGTTGATACAACAATGGGATTTACACCAAATGCAGGAATAGTTATGGGATCTAGAAGTGGTGACATAGACTATGGTATTATTCCATATATTATGAAAAAAACAGGTGAGTCAATTGAAGAAGTTGACAATGATTTAAATAAAAAAAGTGGTATGTTTGGTGTCAGCGGAGTTAGTAGTGACTTTAGAGACATTGATGCAAAAATTGGTGAAGGTCATGAGCAAAGTATTTTAGCACATCACTTATATGTTAATTCAATAGTAGGTTATATTGCTAAATATTTTGTTGAACTTGGCTCTCTTGATGCACTTTGCTTTACCGCAGGTGTTGGTGAAAATGCACCACATATAAGAAGAATGGTAATTGATAGACTTAATTGTTTAGGTTTAAAAATAGATAAAGAAAAAAATGAAGAAATGAGATTTGGAAAAGAAGGAATCATTTCAAGTGATGATTCAATTTGTCCAATATATGTAATACCAACTGATGAAGAAGTTGTAATTGCAAGAGATACATATAAGTTAATATAGTAGAAAAAGGTGAAGTATGAATAAAGCAATATATAAAAAAATAAAAGAAAACGATATAATAATTCTTGCTAGACATATTGGTCCAGATCCTGATGCACTTGGTAGTACAATAGGACTTAAAGACATAATAAAAGCAACATTTCCAAAAAAGGAAGTTTATACTATAGGAGCAGCAGCATCTAAATTTAAATATATTGGTACTGTAGATAAAGTATCTGAAGATATTTTCCCTAAAGCTTTATTAATTGTTTTAGATACACCAGATTTGAAAAGAATAGATGGTGTTAAGGATATAAGTGTATTTAAAGATGTAATAAAAATAGATCATCATCCTGTAGTAGATGAATTTGGAAGCATAAGTTTAGTAAAAGAAGTATCAAGTGCTAGTGAACTTGTAATTGATTTATGTTATAATACAAGACTTAAAATGACTAAATATGCCGCTGAAAGATTATTTATGGGACTTGTATCTGATACAAATAGATTCTTATTTTATTACACTTCACCAAAAACTATGAGTTTAGTTTCAAAATTAATTAATGATACTAAAATAGATTTTACTTCACTTTATGATGATTTATATAGAAGACCACTTTCTGAAATAAGACTTCAAGGATATATGTATCAAAATATAATAGTAACAGATAATGGACTTGGATATTTAAAATTATCTGACGAAGTTATAAGAAGTTTTAATGCTGATCCTGCATCAAGTGGTAATCTTGTTAATAATTTTAATAATATTGATGAAGTACTTGTTTGGGTAACTTTTTCAGAAGATATTAAAATGAATCAAATAAGAGTTAATGCTAGAAGTAGAGGACCAGAAATAAATAAAATTCTTGAAAGATATAATGGTGGTGGACATAAGTTTGCGGCTGGTGCTAGAATTAAAACTTTTGATGAGATAGAACATATTATCAAAGATTTTGATGAAGCATGTAAAGAATATAAAAAAGAAAATAAGTTAAAATAGTTAAAAAGTTGATAGAAATATCAATTTTTTTCTATTTTTTAGGGGAATTTAGGTTATAGACGGAGTAAATAATATATGAGGACCTCAGAAAAACATAAATAAAGGTAGGTGCATATATATTAAATATATAAAAAGTTATCATGAAGATGTTGTAAGACAAAAACATGAAGTAATACCAGGAACATTTGATCCAATATTTAAAGAAATATTTAAAAGCGTAAAAGAATTCTTAGCGGATATAATATATGAAGTAACAGGAATACCAAAAGAAGAAGTATTAAAAGGAACAATAATAAATAGTGAGTATCCTATTTTAAATATAAATGAAAAGAGAAGAACATCGGATTTAATAATAGAATTAGAAGATAGTGTAATAAATTTAGAGATGAATAATCATTATTATAAAAAATTAAATAAAAGAAATGATATATATTTATTTAAAATAGTATCATTATCAGATAAAAGTGTAACAATACAAATAAATATAAATAATTTTAGGTCAAAAGATGGAAGTGTAGTAAAAAGATATACACTAAAAGATGATGAAGGAAAAGAAGAAGATGAAATAGGATTAATAAAATATGATATATATCTTGAAAATATAAAAGAAAAATATTATAATAACGATAAGTTAACAAAGTTAGAGAAATATATGTTAATGCTAAAATTAAGAAAAAGAGAAGAACTTTTAGAAGTGTCTAAAGGAGATAAGAATATGAGTGAGGTATATAAAAAATTAGATGATTTATCAAAAGATAAATATTATGCTTTGTTATATGATGAAGAAGAAAAGAAAGCTTATGAAAATAAGTGTATATTAGAGGACGCCATAGAAGATGCTAAAGAAAATGGTTATAGTTCCGGGTATAATTCTGGATATGATTCTGGATATGATTCTGGCAAATCTGATGGTATATCAAATGAAAAAATAAATATTGCTAAAAATTTATTATCAATGAATATGACATTAGAAGACATATCAAAAGCAACTGGTTTAACAATTGATGAAATAAAAAAAATAAAATAAAAAATTTAAATAATTAAGTAAAAAGATAGGGAAATACTCCCCAATTTGCTTTAATTTTATTAATTTGATATAATTATTGATAGGTGATTTGTTTATGAAAATTAATAGTGTTGAACTTTCTATAAGTGCTGTAAGACAAAGCCAGTATCCTACAGACAATAAACCAGAGTTTTTATTAGTAGGAAGAAGTAATGTAGGTAAAAGTAGTTTTATTAATTCAATAATAGAAAGAAGAAATTATGCTAGAACATCAAGTAAACCAGGTAAAACTCAAACATTAAATTTTTATAATGTTAATAATGATTTTTATTTAGTAGATGTACCAGGTTATGGATACGCTAGTGTAAGTAAAGAAAGACAACAAAAATTTGGTATGATGATAGAAGAATACTTAACTAATAGAGAAAATTTAAAAGAAGTATTCTTACTTATAGATTTTAGACATAAACCAACAAATGATGATTTACTTATGTATAATTTTCTAAAATATTATGATTTAAGTGTAACAATAATTTTAACTAAAGTAGATAAAATAGGCAGAACATTAAGAGAAAAACAACTTCAGTTAATAAAAGATACACTAAATATAAAAGAAGAAGATAAATATATATTATTTTCAAGTACAACAAAACTTGGTAAAAATGATGTGACTAGTATTATTGATAAAATTGTTTATCCAAATGAAGATTAATTCTTCATTTTTTTCATATATTTAATTAGGTGTTGATAATGAAAGTAGAAATGTTATCAAATACGATAATAGTATATTTACTTGATAACAATAAATATAATGAAGAGTCTGATATTAAGAAAATACTTATAAATGTATTTGATAATTTAGAAAAATATTATAATATTACTTTTACTGGTGATTATAATTTAGAACTTTATATTAATAGATATTATGGAATGATTTTAGAAATAAAAGAAAACGAAGATTTTATATATGATGATATTGTAAATTTAAAATTAAATGTTCTAAGAGATACACTATTTTTATATGAAGTAGATGATCCTCTTGAATACATTAACTATGAAATATATTACTATAATGATAAATTTTATGTTAATGCTAAAAGAGAAGATATAAATTTAATAGAAGATTCAAATTTAGTATATGGTGATATAGTTTATAAGATAATAGGAAGGGGTATAAAAATATAATTTACAAAATTTTATAAAATGTGATATAATTTTCCTATGTGAGGTGATTACTTATGAAAATGCCAACAGTAGCGTTAGTAGGAAGTCCTAATGTAGGTAAGTCAACAATATTTAATAGACTAGTAGGAAGAAAAGTTGCAATTATAGAAGATGTTCCAGGAATTACTAGAGATAGAATTTATGGTATTGGATCATATGATGACTATAAATTCAATTTAATAGATACAGGCGGAATAGATACTAGTAATGAAACATTTAATATTGATATAAAGATGCAGGCAGAAATTGCAATTGATGAAGCAGATGTAGTTATATTTGTTGTAGATGGTAAGATGGGATTAAATGCTAATGATTTTGTAGTTCGTGATATATTATTTAAATCAAAGAAAAAGGTAATAGTTGCTATTAATAAAATTGATAATAGAAAACATTTAGATAATTTATATGATTTTTATGAATTAGGATTTGAACATTATATTCCAATAAGTGGTGAACATGCAATTGGATTTGATGATCTTATGGATGAAGTAACAAAAGGTTTTCCAAAATATGAAGAAGAGTATTCTAGTGATGTTTTAAAGTTCTGTTTAATAGGTAGACCAAATGTTGGTAAGAGTTCACTTACTAATGCACTTTTAAATGAAGATAGAGTAATAGTTAGTAATGAAGCAGGAACAACAAGAGATTCAATTGATACTAAATTTAAGTATGAAAAGAAAGATTATGTAGTAATTGATACTGCTGGAATGAGAAAAAAAGGCAAAATATATGAAAATGTTGAAATGTATAGCCTTATGAGAGCAATGAAAGCAATAGAACGTAGCGATGTGTGCGTAATTGTTATAAATGCAGAAGAAGGAATTATTGAACACGACAAGCATATTGCGGCTTATGCGCTAGAAGCAGGTAAACCAATGGTTCTTGTAGTAAATAAATGGGATACTGTTGATGATAAAAACGATATAAAATCATATACACAAAAAATGAGAGCGGAATTTCAATTTTTAAGTTATGTTCCAATTGTATTTTTAAGTGCGCTTACTAAAAAAAGACTTCATACACTTATGCCTGAAATAATTAAAGTGTATGAAAATTCTAGAAGAGAAATTAAAACAAGTGTACTTAATGATGTAATAAATGATGCATATGCATTAAATCCAGCACCTTCATATAAAGGTAAGAGACTTAAAATTTATTTTTCTGCTCAAACAGGTACTATGCCACCAAAATTTACATTAAATGTTAATAACAAAGGATTAGTACATTTCTCATATTTAAGATATTTAGAAAATAAAATAAGGGAAAATTTTGATTTAGAAGGAACACCAATAATAATACAATTTAAAAGTAAGGGTGAAGAAAAGTAATTTATATTACTTTTTTCTTTTGTCACATTTTTGGGCAAAAAACATATATTAGATTAGAAGGTGGTAATCTAATGAATTTTAGTGATAATTTTTTTAATAAAGTAGAAAAAAAGACTAATGTTAAAAAGTCTACAATACTTGATCTTGCTAAAAAACTTCAAGGTGATAATATGAAAAATGAGGATAATATAAGAGATGTTATTCGTGAACTTAGTAAAATGACAGGTAAGGAAGTAAGTAAAGAACAAGAAGATAAAATTATAAATACCATAGTTACAGATAATGTACCTAAGAATGTAGATAAAATGTTTTAAAAAAAGAGTCTAAATGAACTTGTCAATAAAGATAGACAGTTCAAAGGACTCTTTTTATCTTGATCTGATAATACAGGTATTTCTATAATCAGATTCATCTTCTATGAATTCACAATTTTTAAATTGTTCACGTAAATTTAAATAATATTCTTTAATTTTTTCATAATAAGTTTTATCATATGTACATTCTCCAGCAATGAATGGAATATTATATTTAATGCATGATTTTAGAACATTTGATTTACCACGCATAAATATAGTATATCCTGGCATAAATCTAATTGATTGTGTAATTATAGAAGTTATAGATTTATTAAATAAATATTTACTTACTCTGTCATTTTCGTGTGATGTAATCTCTTGTAAATTTGTATCTTTATTTATTAAATGGTTTTTAATAATTACTCTTGCTAAATCTTTTCCTGTTAAATTTCTGCTTTTTATCCATTCCATATATTCTTTATTAAATGGGTTTGAATCTAATAATTCATTAATTTTTTCTTTAGAATAACTTTTTTCTTTGAAATATAATTTTAACATTTCAACATCATAATCCATAAATAACCCCTCTTTTCGGGTTAGTATTCTATTATTAAAAAATAAAAAAGTCAAAAAAATGTAATAACACATAATTTAATTCATATAGTTTAATAAAGAAAGTAGGGATTAAATGGAAAAGATAGATATTATAAAAAGTATATCAGAAAGAACAGGTGGAGATATATACCTTGGTGTAGTTGGAGCTGTAAGAACAGGTAAATCCACTTTTATAAAGAAATTTATTGAAAATTTAGTTGTGCCTAATATTGAAGATGAATATGAAAGAAAAAGATGTTTAGATGAAATTCCTCAAACGGCACAAGGAAAAACAATTATGACAATAGAACCTAAATTTGTTCCATCAACAGCCGCTAAAATAAAGGTTGAAGAATTTGAAACAAATATAAAATTAGTTGATTGTGTTGGTTATGTTATTCCTGCTGCTAAAGGTTATGAAGATGAAATGGGAGAACCAAGAATGGTTAAAACGCCTTGGTATGATGAAGACATTCCTTTTGTAGAGGCAGCTGAAATAGGCACAGAAAAAGTAATTAGAGATCATTCTACAATAGGTATTGTAGTAACAACAGATGGTAGTATAGGCGATATTACTAGAAATAATTATATAGAAGCAGAAAATGAAGTAATAAGTGAACTAAAAGAAATAGGTAAACCATTTATAGTTTTATTAAATTCAGCACATCCAACACTTCCAGAAACTGAAAGATTAGCAGAAAAATTAAAAGAAGAACATAATGTGCCTGTAATACCAATAAGTGCAGAAACTATGAATGAAAAAGATGTGTATAACATATTAAAAGAGGCTTTATATGAGTTTCCTGTACTTAATGTTAAAGTAGATATTCCGGATTGGATAGGAACATTAAATCCAAATCATCCAATAAAGAAAGTATATATAGATCAAATAAGAGAATGTGTTGTAGAAGTTGATAAACTTCGTGATATAGATTCTATTAATAAACATTTTAAACAGTGTGATCAAATAGAAAAAGCATATATGTCAAATGTAGATCCAGCAAAAGGAGAGGTAACAATAACACTTACTGCTCCTAATAATTTATATGATGAAGTACTAAAAGAAATCATAGGAACAAGTATAAATAGTAGGGCCTCACTTCTTAATATATTCCAAGAATATAATGAAACAAAAGAAGAATTTGAACAATATAAGAGCGCACTTAAAATGGTTAAAGAAGTTGGATATGGAATTGCAATACCAACTTTAAAAGATATGAAATTAGATACACCAGAAGTAGTTAAACAAGGTGGAAGATATGGTGTTAAGTTAAAAGCAGTCGCACCATCAATTCATATGATTAGAGTAGATGTTGAAAGTACATTTGAACCAATTATAGGATCAGAACTTCAATCAAAAGAATTAATAAATTATTTAACTAAAAACCAAGAAGAAAGTGCTGATAGTATTTGGAAAAGTGAAATATTTGGAAGAAGTTTAGATGCAATTGTACAGGAAGGAATACAGGCAAAATTATCTCTTATGCCAGATAATTTAAGATATAAACTTCAATCAACATTATGTAAAGTAGTAAATAAAGGATCTAATAATATGATAGCTATAGTTTTATAGCTTTTTTTCTTGATTATTTTTATAAAATAATATATCATCTTAAGTGAAGGTGGTTTTGTGAAAAAAAGTACAGTAGTAAAATTATATAATGAACTTGATAATAAGGAAATACTAAAAAAAGGTTTACCAAGAATGATAAATATAAAAGGTGATGCTGAAGATATATTTTATGATTTATGTATTAAGTATAATGATATATTAAATAGTGATATACTAGATCATTTTATAAGTATAAGTACATTTTCATCGTCACTTGATGATAATCTAGAAAGAAAAAAATTATTAAATAGCATTTATAATATATTAGATAATGATTATTTAGTTTCTAATATGGATTTTAATATAGTATTAGAAAATATTGAGTATATAATGGGAACTATGTTTTCAAAAGTATTTGATGTATATGATGAAGAAGAAGAAAAATACTATATTTCTGAGATAATTATTGAACTTTCAAAAGGATTATCAAAAAATAAAGGTTATGATATAAATAAAATTTATGATCATGAATTGAAAGCAATCTTCGAAAAGTTTTTTGATTTATTAGAAGATTTAAATAATACAAATGTACCAAAAAATGAAGATTATAATAAAACTTTAATGGATAGAATAAAAGTCTTCTTAGATATAATTTTTTCAAAGGAAATATATGAGTTAGATGATTATAAATATAATGTAGTTTTAGATATGGCAAGTATAGTAGAAGATATTAATGAATTATCTAAACTTAAAAAGAAAATAGTATTTTATAATAGATTAACTGATGAAGATTTTGAAGTTACTTTAGACGATTCAGTAGATACTTTAACAGATACGAGTATTAAGCTTTTAAAAGGAGGTAAAAGTAAGACATTAAAATTTCCAGAAATTGATAGCAATAAGTAAAGTACTCAAATAATTTATAAAAAGTATTGATTTTATTTACGATTTAATGTATATTAAATACATACCTTTTGCTTGGTTATCGGATTCTCCGAACCATATACTAGGTTTAAGGCAAATATTATTATAGGAGGAAAGTAAAATGGCATTAAAGAAATCTGAAAAAGAAAACATAATTAAAGAATATGCTACTCACGAAGGTGACACTGGTTCTCCAGAAGTACAAATAGCTATTCTAACTAAAGAAATTAAGACTTTAACAGAACACTTAAAAGTAAACATTCATGATTATCATTCAAAAAAAGGTTTACTTATGAAAGTTGGTAAACGTCGTAATTTACTTGAATATCTTAAAAAGACAGATATTAATAGATACCGTAAATTAATCGAAAGATTAGGATTAAGAAAATAAGCACTTATGTGCTTTTTCTTTTGTAAAAATAATAGAAAAAAGCAAAATATAATATTTAAAATTAGATTATTGTGGTAAAATATAGTTAGAGGAGAATTTTATGAGTAAAAAAGTATTTGAATTAGATTTTAGGGGAAGAAAACTAGTTATAGAACAAGGTGAATATGCAAAACAAGCAGATGGAGCAGTTTTAGTAAGATATGGTGATACAGTTATTTTATCTACAGCAGTTGTATCTGATAATGCAAATATTTTATCTGATTTCTTCCCACTTATGGTTTTATACCAAGAAAAATTATATTCTGTTGGTAAAATTCCTGGAGGATTTATTAAAAGAGAAGGTAGACCAACAGATGCTGCAACTTTAGCAGCAAGAATGATTGATAGACCAATGAGACCAATGTTCCCAGAAGATTTTAGAAATGAGGTACAAGTTGTTAATACAGTTTTATCAGTTGATACTGATAATTCACCAGAATTAGCAGCAATGTTTGGTTCTTCACTAGCAACAAGTATTTCACAAATACCATTTGATGGTCCAATCGCAGGTGTAAAAGTTGGTAGAGTAAATGGAGAATTTATTATAAATCCAACACCCGATGAACTTGAAAAATCAGATATTGATTTAACAGTTGCGGGAACTACAGAAGCAATAAACATGGTTGAGGCAGGATCAAAAGAAGTATCAGAAGAAGATATGCTTGAAGCATTAATGTTTGGTCATGAAGCAGTTAAAGAGTTATGTGAATTCCAAAAAACTATTATTAAAGAAATAGGATTACCTAAAATGGAATATGAAAAATTAGACATAACTGATAAGCTAAGAGAAGAAGTAAAAGGTCTTGCAGCAGACAAGTTAGATTCTGCAATGAGAATAAAAGAAAAACTTGCCAAATATGAAGCAATAGACAATGTTAAAAAAGAAGTTGTTTCTAAATATGAAGAAGAAAATAGCGATTTAGATAAAGATGAATTAAATATTCTATTAACAAAAGTAAAACTAGTATTAGAATCAATAGAATACGATATATTTAGATCAATTACTGTTAATGAAAAAACAAGAGCAGATGGAAGAGCTATGAATGAAATAAGACCTCTTAGTGGTGAAATTGATATTCTTCCGAGAACACATGGATCTGCTGTATTTACAAGAGGAGAAACACAAGCTCTAGCAGTTACTACACTTGGTGCTTTAAATGAATATCAAGCACTTGATGGAATAAGTTTAGAAGCAGAAAAACATTTTATGTTACATTATAACTTTCCACAATTTTCAGTAGGTGAAACAGGAAGATATGGTGCTCCTGGTAGAAGAGAAATAGGTCATGGTGCACTTGGTGAAAGATGTTTAAAACAAGTAATGCCAAGTGAAGAAGAATTTCCATATACAGTTAGAGTAGTTTCTGAAATACTAGAATCAAATGGATCAAGTTCACAAGCTACAATATGTGCTGGATGTATGAGTTTAATGGCCGCAGGTGTACCAATAAAAGCTCCAGTTGCGGGTATTGCTATGGGACTTATAACATCAAAAGATGAAAAAGATTATACAATACTAACTGATATACAAGGTATGGAAGACCATTTAGGTGATATGGACTTTAAAGTAGGTGGAACAAGAAAAGGTATTTGTTCACTTCAAATGGATATCAAGATTAAAGGTATTACAAAACAAATATTAAAAGAAGCTTTAGCACAAGCAAAAGAAGCAAGAATGAAGATACTTGATATGATGGAAGGAATTATTGCTGAACCTAGAAAAGAAGTATCTAAATATGCACCTAAAACAGAAATCTTTAAAATTAATCCTGATAAAATTAAAGATGTTATTGGTAAAGGTGGAGATATGATTACTAAAATCATATTAGAAGCAAGCCATGTTAATAGTGTAAATGATGTTAATGCTGTTAAAGTTGATTTAGCAGATGATGGTACAGTTACTATTTATCATATGGATAAAGATATTATTGCTAAAACAAGAGAAATGATAGAAAATGTAGCTAGAGAAGTAGAAATAGGAAAGATTTACACAGGAAAAGTAGTAGATATTCATGACTTTGGATGCTTTGTTAGACTATGGGAAGGTTGTGAAGGTCTTGTACATGTATCACAACTTGCAAATGAAAGAGTTGAAAAACCAAGTGATGTTGTATCTGTTGGTGATGAAATATTGGTAAAAGCAACCGGATACGATAAAAAAGGTAAACTTAATTTATCTAGAAAAGAAGCACTTCCAAAACAAGAAGTAAAAGAAGAAAATAAAAATAGCGACTAATTAATCGCTATTTTTTATATCCATAATTACAGGAAGAACAATTGGTTTTCTACCTGTTCTATCCATTATAAATGGACTTATCTCATTAACTATTTGATTCTTAAGTTCTGTATAATTAAATTTCTTATTTTTTAGTTCTTTAACTATAACTTCGAACGCTTTATTTTCTATTTCTTTTAATAATTCTTCATTTTCATTAACTAGAACAAATCCTCTAGTTGTAATATTTACTTTTCCAAGTAATAATTTCTTTTGTGCATTTATATTGCAAATAACAACAAGTATTCCATCATTAGCCATTATTTTTCTATCTTTGATAACAACATTACCAATATCACCAATTCTGTTACCATCTACATAAATGTCATAACATGGGAAACTTCTGTCTTTTCTTACCTTTCCATTTAACATGGATAAAACTTCACCATTTTGCATTATAAATGTATTTTCTCTTGGAACATCACAGCTTACAGCTAAATCAGCATGAGCTTTTAACATTCTATACTCACCATGTATAGGCATTAAATACTTAGGTTTCATTAATCTAAGCATTAATTTTAATTCTTCTTGGTTACCATGACCAGATGAATGTATTTCATTTAATGATGTATTTGTATAAGTTTTAACTCCTTTTAAAGCAAGTTTATTTAAAGTTACAGATATAGCTTGTGCATTACCTGGAATAGGTGATGAAGAAAATATTACTGTATCACTTGGAAGTAATTTAATTTTTTTATCAGTACCATTAGCAATTCTAGATAGAGCTGCAAGTGGTTCACCTTGTGATCCAGTACATAATAAACATACTTCTTCAGGTTTTAATGCATTTGCTTCTTCAGGTGTTACAAATATATTTTTATCCTTTATATAACCTGCTTCTAAAGCAATTTCTATTTGAGTTTCCATACTTCTACCGAATATTGCTACTTTTCTATTATTTTTTTTACAAGTTTCAATTATATGTTTTAATCTATAAACATTTGATGCGAATGTAGCAATTATTATTCTACCAAGTTGTCTTTGAAATAGATCACTTAAAGTTGCATCTACTCTAGATTCACTAAGTGACATACCTGGATTTAATGCATTAGTACTTTCACTCATTAAAAGTGTTACACCTTTTTCACCAATTCTAGCCATTTTATGTAAATCAGCCATTGGACCTATTGGTGTAAAATCAAATTTAAAGTCTCCAGTTTCAACTATTGTACCGTTTGGTGTATTAACAACGATTGCAAAGCTATCTGGAATTGAATGTGTTGTTGAAATAAATTCAACTTCTAAATTTTTGAATTTAACTTTAGTGTTTTCATCAAAAATAACAATATTATCATATTTAATATTTCTATCAATTAATTTCTTTTTAATAAGTTTTGCTGCTTGATTAGGGGCATATATTACTGGAATATTAACAGATTGTAATAAAAAATTAATACTACCAA
Source organism: bacterium (assembly GCA_019423565.1). Lineage (GTDB taxonomy): Bacteria > Bacillota_I > Bacilli_A > RF39 > UBA660 > CAG-433. The sequence goes on along the minus strand of JAHZBE010000002.1, from coordinate 25,260 downwards.
TATGATCTTCATGCCCATGTGTTATAAATAATCCTTTAATTTTGTCTTCATTTCTTTTTAAGAAACCAAAATCAGGAATAACATAATCTATACCAAGAAGTGAGTCTTCAGGAAATAATACACCGCTATCAATAATTATTATTTCATTCCCATGCATTATGCAATACATGTTTTTTCCAACTTCCCCAAGACCACCTAAAGCAAAAATCTTAGTATCTAAATTATTTTCAAATAATTTCATTTTTTCTCCTTTCTTTATAGAATCAAAGTTAATAAGATTAACGACTACAATTATACTATTATTTTTATGAATTTGCAATCTTTTCAAAAAAATTGGCAAAAAAGTACTTGTATGTTAATATAATGGCCGTCTTTTGAAAAGGGGGTATTTCAAATGGAAAATCAGAAATTAAATATGGAAAAAATACTTGAAATAACTAATAAATATTTTAAAGGTAATAAAGATGTTAATTTAACTGATTTACAAATGGAATTATTAAGAAACGTTTCTGAATATGATGATGCGACAAACAATTTAATTAAATGGTTAAATGATGAGATAGAAAATTATGAAGAAAGAAGTATGGAAAACTACCTTGCTGAAGTAACAAATGCTTATGAAATGATATTATCAGAGAAGGAAATACGTAAGTTTGAACAAGATTTAAAAAGATTAAAACCTGATGTGGATATAAAGTTAGATGAAAATTGTACATCAATTGATATATCTAAATCAGCTAAAGAATTAAAATTACCAGAAAAATTTTATTTAGATGAAAATAATCGTATAACAAATAAAGAAAATACAGTATTATCTGTATTTGTATCGTTAAAAGTAAATGAGATAAAGAAAAATAATAAAAATGTTGAGAGGAAAAAAGATATGACAAAAGAAGAAAAATTTAATGAGTAAGAATTTTTAGATGGAGAAATTTTGAATGAGATTCCAAAAAAGAAGGTAAAAAAACCAAAATTTAGATTATTTAAAACTATAAGAAAAGGATTAAATTTTATAAAAAATAAATTTATAATACCCGATGATCTTATAGATGAAGAAATTGATTTTGATAATGAAGAAGAATTAAATATACAAAATAAAGATTCAAAAAAACAAGATACTGATAAAAAAGCAGAAGAACCTAAAAATGTAAATAACACTAAAAAAGATGAAGAAGTAATTAATAAATCAGAAACACCAAAGGAAAATGTAGAACATGATGAAGCAAAAAGTAATGAAGCTAATGAATCATATACAGAAACTGTAAATACTTCTTTATCTGCTGGAGAAAATTTAAAACGTATTGCAAAAATAAGAAGTGAAATCAAAAGACTTCAAAGAAATAAAGAAGAATTAAAAAATATACAAAATGCTTCGAAGTATGCAAAAGAGGAAACTGCTAAACATTATGATGAAGAAACAAAAAAATTAAGAGATCAAATTAAAGAAATAGTTGATAATAACAAATATACAAATGAGTCAGGAAGAGAAATCTCTATGGAAGAAAGAGATAGATTTGACAGATTAGATGCAGTTCAAGCAGATATTATTGAAAGTGTAAAAAAACAAAAACAAATCAATTCAGAATTTAATGAAGCTTGGTATGGACATATGGGTGAAAAAGTTACTGAAGATCTATTAAAAAGAAGATCAACATTAAAAAATGAATTAGATGCGATTAATATCAAATTAAATTTATTAAAACAAAAAAGAGAAGAAATAGTTGCAGAAAATCCTATGACTCATGCAAGAACTATGTAAAGGTACACAAAATGTGTATCTTTTTTTATTTATTAACGTATTTTTCAGAATAATAAACTATTTGATTTTGAACAACAGTAATTGATTTTTTTTTGTTACCAATTTTAGTAAGACTTTTATCATCTCTTATAATATATACTTTTTTATGGTAAATTCCATATTTATGTTTAAAAATAAATGTAAACAGAATGTAAAAACAACATATTAAGTTGTATACATTTTGCATTTTTGTTAAAATAATATGTGTATTATTATAGAAGAGGTATAAATATGAATTATGATATTAGAATATTATCTTTGCTCTTTTTAATGTATTCATTTACAGGGTGGGCAATTGAAGTAATAGGTAAATTAATTGAAAAAGGAAAGTTTGTAAATAGAGGATTTTTAGTTGGTCCATATTGCCCAATATATGGTGTAGGATGCCTATCTATGATTTTATTATTAAATAGATATATAAATGATCCATTTACATTATTTATTATGAGTATATTATTATTCTCATTTTTAGAATATTTCACAAGTTATTTTATGGAAAAAATATTTAAAATAAGATGGTGGGATTATTCAAGAAGAAAATTTAACATTAATGGAAGAATATGTCTTGAAACAATGATACCATTTGGACTTGGTGGTATGTTTATTATGTATATAGTAAATCCATTTTTCTTAAGAATGTTATCACATATTCCAGATTTTTTATTAACTGTGGTATCTATAGTACTTGCTTTAGTATTTATATTTGATTTATGTATGTCAACTAAGATTATATTTAATTTAAAATCAACAGTAAGAAATATTAAAAAAGATTCTACAGAAGAAATAACTGCTAAAGTAAAAGACTTTATAATGAATAATGCTAAATATGCAAAAAAAAGACTTGTTAAAGCATTCCCTAAGTTAAAGATAAAATAAGTTATATGAAAAATATAACTTTTTTTGTATAAAAATCTCAAAAATATATAATATTAAAATAGGAGGTTACTATGAAAAATTTAGATATAAAAAAATTATTATTTTATATAATTACTACTATCTTAATAGGTGTAATTCCAAGTATTTTTGTGTTTAAAAGTATGAATGTATATAATTCTTTGAATAGACCACCGTTTTCTCCACCATCTATTGTTTTTCCCATTGTATGGACAATACTTTATATGTTAATGGGAATTTCAATATATATTATTATGCAGTCTAAAAGAAAACTCAAAAAAAATGCAAAATTAATATATTATATACAACTTGTTACAAATGCACTTTGGACACCAATTTTCTTTGGATTTAAAGAATATTTTTTAGCATTTCTTTGGATACTTATGTTAATAGTATTTGTAATTACAATGATATTTACATTCTATAAAATAAGTAAAAAAGCAGCATATATTCAAATACCATACTTATTATGGCTCTTATTCGCATCATATTTAAATTTTGGAGTTTTTGTATTAAACTAAAAAATAAATCCATACTAATTTTAGGTGATTAATATGGATTTTTTTAATTCGGATATGTTCAAGGTCATAATTAGATGTATTGCTGCAATGACAACACTATTTTTTATGACAAAATTACTAGGTAAGAAACAAGTTTCAGAACTTAGTTTATTTGATTATGTTGTTGGAATATCAATTGGTAATTTTGCATCAGAAATGGCAATAAATTTAGAAGCTAAATTTTTTAATTCAATGCTTGCGATAATAGTGTTTGGTATTCTTGCTTATTTTATTTCTATTTTAACAATTAAAAGTTTAAAATTAAGAAAGTTTTTTGTAGGAACTCCAACTGTACTTATGGAAAATAGTAAATTAATATATAAAAATATGAAAAAAAGTATGATAGATGTTAATGATTTATTAAGTCAAGCAAGAGAAATGGGATATTTTGATTTAAGTGAAATTGAATTTGCTATATTAGAGGCAAATGGTAAAATTAGTTTTTTACCTAAAGGAGAATATAAAAATATAACGGTTAAAGATATGAAGTTAAAAATAGAAAAACAAGGATTATGTGCTAATGTCATAATAGATGGTAATATAATGGATGATAACTTAATTAATATTGGAAAAGATACAGAATGGTTATTACATGAGTTAAAATGTAAGGGGAAAAAAGTACACGATATTTTACTTGCAACTGTTGATATAAATGATAAACTTATTTTATATGAAAGAATACCATATATGGACTCAAATAAAATCTTAGAGTAATTTGACTCTTTTTTTCTTTTTTGGTAAAATACATGGTCAAAGAAGGGGTTTATATGGATAGAATTAGTTATAATGATATTGATTTTAATAAACTTATGAAATTAGATTATGATTCTTTAGAAAGTGATATATATGTTGATAAAGAAAAACAGAGAATATATAAAATATTTAAAACCGAAGACTTGTGTGAATTATCTTATAAATTAGTAAAGTTAGATTTATTACAAAGAAAAAATAAAAAAGGAAAAATGATTGTACCAGATACAACAATATTTGATAGACATTTTTGTGGTACTATTGAAAAATATGTACCTGGTATAAATTTGGATGATATATTTATTAAATATCGTGATATAAATCACATAATGAAAATATTTTTAGATGCATCAAAGTCATTACAAGATATACATGAAGAAAAAGTAGTAGTAGCGGATTTAAATTCAGCAAATATTCGTATAGATGAAAATTATAAATCACATTATATAGATACTTTATCATATAGAGTAGAAAATTTAGATAATAATACAGTTTCATATTTACTTAAAGAACATTTACATAGTAAAAAATATACAACCTAAAAAAATTACCAAAGAGATGGATAAAATAACTTTTTTACTTATGTATTTTAATTTATTATTTAATAAAAGTGTTAATGAAATTTCATATTCAGAATATGAAGAAAAAGAAGATGAAATAAAGTGTTTAAAAAATTTATATGATTCATTTAAGCTAATTAAATCAAGAAGAAAGAAAATTGACGTTCCATATCTTCATGAGGTTATAGATCCTTTAAATTATAAGAAATACTAAAAGATAATGCAGGTGAAAAAATTGGAAAAGTTAGAGTTTAACAATTTAAATTTAAATAAATTACAAGAACTAAAAGATGTGTTATGTTCAAATAAACTTTATATAGATAATGAATATTTATATAAAATTTTTAATTTAGAAAATGTTGATGAAAGTCAAGTTGATGAAATAAAAAGAAAAATATCTTTGTTTGATAGCGTTAATCTTGATTTTTTAGTTACACCAGAAAAATGTTTCTATGATGGTGATACTTTAAAATGTGTAGCAAGTAAATTTATTAAAAGTTCTGAGACTATTAATGATTTAGCAATTAGAAAAGGTGTTTCTTATGCACTTGATAATATTATAGATGCATCTAAAAAACTTCGAAAACTACATTATTGTGGTAAAAATATCGTTGTAGGTGATATGCATTTTGATAATATTATTGTAGATGATAAAAATAAAGTTTACTTTATTGATGTAGAAGGTTATGGTATTGAAGATTTTAAGCCAACATTTATTCCAAATGTTACAAGTGGTTTTTATGATTGGATGAATTATAGACAAAAAAGAGATATGAATATGGATAGAGTTTCATTTTTATTATCACTTTTTGGAGTTGTATTTGAAAAAAATATTATGAGTATAGGAGAATATACTTATGATGAAAAAAGTGAACAATTAACGTTTTTAAAAGATTTAAAAGAGGTTTTTGAAGACTTAAAATATACATATCATACAGTACCTGATATGCCATATTTATATGAATTATTACCAAAGAAGGTGAAGTAAATTGGATAAAATTGATGTTAATGAAATAGATTTTAGTAAGTTAAATAAACTAGATGTAGAAAGTAGTGAAAATACAGTTTATTTAGATGATAAAAATGAAAAAATTTATAAGATGTTTTTAAGTAAAGATTTAGATTTGTCAAAAAATAAAGAAGAAAATTTAGAAGTACTTAATGGTATAAAAAAAGATATTAATATTGTAATTCCAGAACACAAAATAATGAGCAATGGTACATTAATAGGTACAATAGAAAGATATATTAAAGGTGAGGATTTAAGAGATATAAATCATAGATTTAGTAATATATATGATAAAATTTTATTTTGTTTAGATATGTCTAAAACTTTAGAAAAGATTCATAAAGAAAATATTGTTGTATCAGATATTAATCCTGGAAATATAAGAATTGGAGAAGATAAAAAGGCATATTACATAGATATATTAAATGCAGGTATTAATGGAAGAAGTCCACTCGCGACCTCAAAAATATTACTTAATTATATTAGAAATGTTAAACTTGATACAAAAAATGTTACTAAAGAATTAGATAGAATAACTATGATGATGCTTATATTTGAAACTCTTTTTAATAAGGAATTTTACTATATAACATATTATGAATATATGTCCAGAGCAGAAAAAATTAAAACATTAATGGATTTAGTAAGTTATTATGAGTTAATAAGAACAAATCAAAAAAATATTGATATGCCATATCTTCATGAGATAATAAGTGATTGTGATGTAAAAAAATATAAAAAAGAAATGCGCTAATATAGGCGTATTTTTTTTGTTATGTTATAATTAAAAAGGTGAATGATATGTTAAATGAATTAATAGAAAATAATATGATTTTAGTGCTTCCAAATAACATGAAAGAAAATGTTATAAAAGAAGTATCAAGTTTAGATAAAATTTATAATATTAAATTTATGTCTTTAAAAGAATTAATTGATTCTTTAACATTTACTTATGATGAAAGAAGTATATACTATTTAATAAAAAAATATGATATGAATTATGATGTAGCAAATATATATTTAAATAATTTAAAATATGCGGTTAATAATTTATCAGATAAAACAAATAAATTAACTAAAATAAAAAATGAATTAATAGAAAATAATCTTTTAATTTATGATAAAAATATTGATAAGTTAATAGATAATAAAAAAATAAAAATATATGGTTATGATTATATAAGTAAGTTTGATTTAGATATTTTAAAGAAAAAAGGAATAAACGCACAAATTATAAATAAAAATGTATTAGATTTTAATCATGATGTTTATGAGTTTGAAGATATAAAGGATGAAATATATTTTATATTAAGTAAGATAATTGATTTATTAAATAATGGAGTTGATATTAATAATATAAAACTTTGTAATGTAACAAGTGAATATGAAAATGATATAAAAAGAATGTTTAAAATGTTTAATATTAACCTAAATATAAAAGATAATAAAAGTATAAAATCAAGTTTAATTGCAAAAGATTTAATTGATATTTTAGAAAATAATAATATAGATGAAACATTAGATTTTATAACAAACAAATATGATATGACTATTTTAAGTAATAAATATATTGTAGATGAAATAATAAAGATATTAAATAAATATACTTTTGTTAAAGAAAAAAATATATTAATTTATATACTTAAAAATGAAATTTCAAAAAAGCATTTAAAAGAAATAAAAAAGAAGAACGCAGTTAATATAATAGATTTAAAAGATAATATAATAAGTGAAAATGATTATGTATTTTTAATTGGATTTAATATGGGTAATATTCCAAAAATATATAAAGATGAAGATTATTTAAGTGATATTGAAAAAGAAAAATTAAATATAGAAAAATCATACGAAAAAAATAGTTTAGAAAAAAATGCAATAATAAATAGTATTAGATCAATAAAAAATCTATTTATAACATATAAATTAAAGACTAATTTTGATAGTTATATGCCATCATTATTAATAAGTGATATGAATTTAAATGTTATAAAAAATATAGAAAAAAAGTATAATTATTCTAAAAAATATAATGAATTATTACTTTCAGAAAAGTTAGATAATTTAATTAAATTTGGAGAAAACGATAAAGATTTAGGTATTTTGTATGCAAATAGATTAAATGATAATTATTTAAAATATGATAATAAGTTTAAGGGTATAAATAAAGAAAAATTTAATGATAGTTTAAATGGTAAATTATTATTATCTTATTCTAGTATTGATAATTATAATAGATGCGCATTTAGATATTATTTAAATAATATACTTAAAATAACTGAGTTTGAAGAAACATTTGCGCAAAGTATAGGTACAATATTTCATGATGTATTATCAAAAGCATTTAAAGAAAATTTTGATTTTGATTTAGAATTTGAAAATGTTATAAAAGCATATGATTTTAGTAATAAAGAAGAATTCTTTATGAAAAAATTAAAAGAAGAGTTAAGATTTATTATAGATACAATTAATAAACAAAATAGTTTTAATTCATTAGATAAATCACTTTATGAAAATAAAGTATATATAAATAAAGAAGGTAATATTAAATTAACATTTATGGGTATTATTGATAAATTACTTTATAAAGAAGAAAATAATAAAACATATCTTGTAATAATAGATTATAAAACAGGTTTTCCACATACAAACCTTAATAATACAATATATGGAATTGATATGCAGCTTCCTGTTTATCTTTATTTAGCAAAAGAAGGTTTATTTAAAAATGCTGAAGTAATAGGATTCTATTTACAAAAAATTCTTAATAATGAAATAGTTAGAGATCCAAAAAAGACATATGAACAGCAAAAAGAAGATAATTTAAAATTATTAGGTTATACAATTGATGAGCCAGAATTAGCATCAAAATTTGATTTTTCATATACAGATAGTGAAGTAGTAAAATCTTTAAAATTTGGACAAAATGGATTTTATGCATATTCAAAGGTATTATCAGAAGAAAAAATTAATAAGTTAATAGAAATTGTAAAAGATAATATAGATAATGCATTTGATAATATATTAGATGCTAAATTTGATATAAATCCTAAGAGGGTAGGAAAAGATAATATTGGATGTAGTTTTTGTAAATATAGTGATATTTGTTTTATGAAAGAAGAAGATGTTGTTATTTTAGATGAACATAATAATTTAGATTTTTTATAGAAATGAAATTTTGTTTATGATAAAATGTGATTAAGAGGTGAAGACAATGAAAAAGAAATTAGTACTTGATTTAGATGGAGTAGTATTTGATTCAGAAAATTTATATAGAGTTTATACAGAAATGTATGATGTAGATGTAAAAAAAGGCAATAATATTATTAATAACTCAGAGAGAACCTTTCAAAAAAGATATAATTGGGATGAAAATGAATATAGTTCGTTTTATAATAACTATTCAAAAACTATATTAGAAAATGCAAATATAATGACAGGTGCAGAAATAGTAATTCCAAAATTAACTAAATATTTTGATATTATAATTGTTACTGCAAGAAGTGATGAAGAAATGAAATATGCTTTAGAAAAATTTGAAAAGGTTAATTTAAATATGGTTACAGTATATAATAATGAACACAAAAAGATAGGTAAGTTTATAGAAGAAAAAGTAGATTATATAATAGATGATGATAGCGCCATTTGTGTTAATGCTTTTAATAATAATATACATGCACTATATTTTAAAAATAACGCATCAGATAAATTAGAAGAAAATGAATATATTAAAAATGTTAATAATTGGGGAGAAATCTATAGATGTTTAATGATGAATGAAAATTTGATAGATAAGGAGTAAGCATATGAATAATTATAAAAGAATGAAAGATTATACTCACGAAGAGTTTGTAAATCTTGTAATGAATTTAGATGAGGAACAATTATTAAATTTAAGTGCTAATTATGGAGGATATCCTGTTTTATTTAGAATGGCATTAGATGAAAGAATAAGACACATTCCATTTATCCAAACAGGTGCGGCTGTAATAATTAGAAATGAAGAAGGTAAAATATTACTTCAAGAAAGAACAGATCGAAATAAATGGGGATTACCTGGTGGATGTCAAGAACTAGGAGAAAATTTGCGACAAACTGCAGTTCGTGAAGCATATGAAGAAACAGGAATAGAACTTGATAGTAATAAATTGATTTTGATTGATACATTATCTGGAGAAAGTAGAAAAAATAGTTATCCAAATGGAGATATAGTATATAATAATACATCATTATATTTAGCAGATATAACTAATAATTATAAATTAAAAGGTGATTCTGAAACTAAAAGATTAGAATTCTTTAATACTAATGATGTCCCTGAAAATTTAATGGATAAAGATTTAATACAAGCATATATATGCTATAGTACTAAAAAAATTAAATAACTGGGGAGAAATTTATAGATATTTAATGATGAAAGAAGGAATAGTAAATGGATATTAAAATAACAACAGATGATTTAAAGTTTAAATTTAGAGTATCTGCTGTATTTATCCATGAAGGTAAATTATTAGTTGATAAATATAGAACAGAAGAATCATATTGTTTACCTGGTGGATATGTAAATTTAGGTGAAACATCTAGTGAAGGTATGATTAGAGAAATAAAAGAAGAGACAAATCTTGATTTTAAGGTAGTTAAATTTATGGGTATTATTGAGAATTTTTTTACTAATTTTGATAAAGATAAAACTCATGAAATAGATTTTTATTATAAAGTTGAATTAAGTGAAGTAGAAGATTTAAAAAATTTTGATTTAAACAGAATAGAAAATGATAATGGTTTCATAATACATCATCATTTTAAGTGGATTGAACTATCAAAATTAAATGAATTTAATTTACTTCCAAATAGTATAAAAGAAAATATATTAAACGATACAGGCATATTTCATTATGTTATAAAGGAAAATTAGTTAAAAAAGTATAAAGTATGTTATAATTTGATTATTGGGAGGTTTTTATTATGAGAAAAAGAAAATTAAATACACAAAATATTGTTGATAAGATAATTATATATGATTTATTAGGAGAATTTTCATCAACAAAAGAAATGTTAAAATGGATATCCAAGTTAAATAAATTACAAATTAAAAATATTTTGAGTCTAAATATTGATAGTGAAAAAATAAAGTTTGATACAAAATTATTGATTGATGAAAATCTATTAAATACAGACGATTATTTAAATAGAGTAAATGCAATTGTAAGTATTGATAATGCAGAAGGATATGAACATTTATTTGAAAATTTAGTTAAACCTGAATTTTTAAAAAGTGAGAAATTTTATAAAGATATAGAAACATTAAAAAGAGCAGATTGTGCTAAAACATCATTATGGATAATTGGTAGCCATGATTTTATAAATAGCCCATATCACGATGAGGATTTTGAACTTCTTGTTACAGCAAAAGATACTAGTGCTGCAAAAAAAGATTCTATTGTTCAAAAAGCAATCGCAAACATTGCTGAGTGTAGTGCTTCAATAAAAAGTGGATATCATAGAGAAGATTTAAATATGATTATGAAATATGGTTCAAGTTCATCTCAATCAATTTATTCATACCCAGAGTGCGGAATAAATATTTTAGCTACTAATCCTGTTTCATTAAAAAGTAAATATCATTTAGAAGATATGAAAATACTTGCAGAAAATCAAGAAATTGGTAGCTTCTTATATGCTGTAATGACTAATCCAAAAACAGTAGAAAGTAATAATTATAGAAAAATTATTAAAGAAATGGTAGGTAATAAGGATAATAAAAAATATGCATTTTTAGTATGTTATTATGCAATTGGTGAATATAAAACAAAGCTTGCAGAACATCTTTCTAGCCATTATACAAGTAAGCTTTATCATTATAGAGAAGATATTCCAGGTGTACTTAAAAGTATAGATAAAAAAATAAATTCTGATGATAAAACTGATGTTGATGAATTAGAAAAAGATATAAAAAGTTTAGCAAAGAAAATACAAAAATATTAAAGGATTGTTAAAAGGTAATAGTGTAAATTAAATGGTAAATAATATGAAAATAAATGAATTTAATTGTATTAGTGAAAATAATGATATAGATGAATATTTAGCGTTTTATAAATATGTAAAAAGTAATATGAAAGAACCTTCTTGGCTAGGAGAATTTTCTTTAAATGAATTAAAAAATATTCTTAATAATGAGGGTAAACTATTTAACTTTTATGATAATAATATAATAGTTTGTTCTATGTTATATATTCCATCAAATAGTAAGACATTAAAAAAACATAATTTAAATTATGATGAAAAATTAGTTGGGTCTTGTGGTTCAATTATGGTTAATCCAAAATATGTAGGAAATAAATTTCAAAAACAAATGCTTGAATTATTAGATAAGTATTGTAAAAGTATAGGAAAAAGATATATATTTACTAAAGTTCATCCAGATAATATTTATAGTATTAATAATTTTATTAGTGATGGTTATAAGTTTGTAGAAACATATAAAACTAGCAGTGGAGAATCTAGAAGTGTATATTTTAAAGAAATATAAAAGTTAGTACATATATTGAAAAAAAATAAAATATGTGATATTATGAATACAGATGAAGGAAACTTCATAAAATAAAAAAGAGGAGCATTTAATTTGTCGAGTGAATGTCGCCTCTAAATTAATGAGTTGACACTCAATCAAAGATGATGAGTGTCTATTTTTTTATTGCTAATACTAGTAATGTAGAAAGTAATAAAATGATAGCAATGAGTTTTAAAACTTTTATTATAAAAGTTTTAATTTTCATCAATATCAACCTCCTTTCTTTTTAAAGATTGGAGGACGACACTCACATTAAATGTTCCTAATAAAATTATATAGTAATAATGCTTATAATACAAGGGAAAAATTATAAAAAGTTAACAAAAAATTAATTAATAATCAATTGATAAAATAGTACATTTATGGTACTATTTTTATATACGAAAAGATAGGTGAAAAGTATGCCAAATTGGACAAAAGAACAAAGTGATGCGATAAATAAAGATGGTACAAATATAATTGTATCTGCTGGTGCTGGATCTGGTAAAACAGCGGTTTTATCTGAAAGAGTACTTAGAAAATTAAAAGAAGGAGTAAATGTAAATGAACTTCTTATTTTAACGTTTACTAAAGCTGCTGCAAAAGAAATGAAAGAAAGAATAAGAAAAAAAATAAAGAAAGAACCATCTCTTTCAGCACAATTAGAATTAATTGATTCAGCATATATAACTACATTTGATAGTTATTCCTTATCAGTACTTAAAAAATATCATTATTTACTTAATTTACCAAAGAATATTTGTATTACTGATTCAACACTTGTTCAAATTAAAAAAGAGGAAATACTAGATAATATATTTGAAGAATTATATGAAGAAAAAAATGAAAAATTTGAAGAATTTATTAGTACTTTTTGCACAAAAGATGATAAAGAAATAAGAAATTATTTATTAAATATATATTCAAAACTAGAACTTAAAACAGATAAGAAAGAATATTTAGAAAAATATATAAATGAATACTTTAATGAAGAAAAAATAAGAAATGATATAGATTTATTTGAAAAAAGTATTCTTAAAAAGAAAGAAAAAATAGAAGAAAATGTAAAAGAATTATCATTTTTAATGGATGGGAAAAATTATACTAAATTACTTGATTCGTTAAGTCCACTATTAAATAGTGAAAACTATAGAGATGTTAAAATAAACTTATCAGTAAGTATGCCAAGAATGCAAAAATTATCAGATGAGGAAAAAGAACTAAAAGAAGAAATAAATGATGGAATAAAAGAACTTAAAAATATATGTATATATGAATCAACAGATGAAATATATAAAAGTATTTTATCTACTAAGAAATACGTAGAATGCATAATAGATATATTAACACTTTTAAATGATAGAATAACAAAATATAAACTTGAAAATAATATGTATGAATTTAATGATGTAGCAGCTCTTTCAATAAGAATATTAAAAGAATTTCCATTTGCTAGAGAAGAAATAAAAAATAGTTTAAATGAAATAATGATAGATGAATACCAAGATACTAATAATGTTCAAGAAGAATTTATTTCTCTTATTTCGAATAATAATGTATATATGGTTGGTGATATAAAACAATCAATATATAGATTTAGAAATGCAAATCCATATATATTTAAAAATAAGTATGATAATTATAAAAATAATAATGGTGGGATAAAGATAGATTTAAATAAAAATTTTAGATCTAGAGAAGAAGTTTTAAACAATATAAATGATGTATTTAGAATTATTATGGATGATGAAATAGGTGGCGCAAATTATAAAGAATCACATGAAATGGTATTTGGAAACTTAACTTATAATAATGAAGGAAAACTAAATCAAAATAATGATTTTGAAATATATAATTATGAATATGATTCAAAAGGATTATTTAAAAAGGAAGAAATTGAAGCATTTATAATTGCGAATGATATAAAAGAAAAAATAAATAATAATTATAAAATATTTGATAAAGATGAACTTATTATTAGAAATGCAGAATATAATGATTTCGTTATTCTTATGGATAAATCTAGTAACTTTGATTTATATAAAAGAATATTTGAGTATTTAAATGTTCCACTAACTATAGAAAAAGATGAATCTATAATAGAAGAAGTTATATTAAAAGTACTTAAAAATTTATTAATACTAATAAGTAAAATTTATGAAAAAAATTTAGATGTTGAATTTAAATATATGTTTATATCAGTTGCGAGAAGTTTCTTGTTTGAAATGAGTGATGAAGAGATATTTGATATATTTAATAATAACTCATTTAAAGATAATGATTTATATATAAAAGCAAAGAGTATAAGTGAAAAATTAGATTATGTAAATATTAATTCTTTAATAGTAGAAATAATTGATACATTTAAAATATATGAAAATATATCAAAAATAGGTAATGTTAATTCAAATATAACGATACTTGATTATTTACTTAATTCATCTACTAGTTTTATAGATAATAATATGGATATTTATGATTTTATAAATTATTTAAAAGATTTAACTACCAAAGGATATGATATCAAAATAAATAGAAATAGTGGTGAAAGTAATAGCGTTAAGATAATGACTATTCATAAATCCAAGGGACTTGAATATCATATCTGTTATTACTCTGGATTATATTCAAAATTTAATATTAGTGATTTAAATGACAAATTTATTTTTGATAATAAATATGGAATAATTTCACCATATTTTGATGAAGGAATAAATAATACAATATATAAATATTTATTAAAAGAAGATTATATTAAAGAAGAAATAAGTGAAAAAATTAGATTATTTTATGTAGCGCTTACGAGGGCAAAAGAAAAAATGATTTTAGTAACTGATTTAAATCAAGGTAAAAAAAGTAAAGATAGAATTAAATATAGGTCATTTAAGGATATAATGTTATCTGTAATTGATAATTTTAATGATTATATAACTAATATAGATATAGAAAAAATAGATATAACTAAAGACTATAAAAAAATAAAACAGACAAATTATTTAGATTATATAACTAAAACAGATGAGAAATTTGACATAAAAGAAATCTTAATTGAGAATGAAGAATTAGATGAAAAATCATTTTCTAAAAAGATGACTAAATTAATTACAAAAGAAGAAAATGATTCAATAAAATTTGGACTTGATATGCATTATGCTCTTGAAGTAACTGATTTTATAAATCCAAATTTTGATAATATGGATAATTTTATAAAGAATAAAATTATTAAGTTTTTAGATAATGATTTACTAAAAAATATAAAAAATGCACAAATACATAAAGAATACGAATTTGTTTATGAAGAAGAAAATGAAAAATATCATGGAATAATAGATTTAATGCTTATATATCCTGATCATATAGATATTATTGATTACAAACTTAAAAATATAATTGATGAAAATTATATAAAACAATTAAATGGTTATAAGAAATATATTGAAAATAAAACAAAAAGACATGTTAATACTTATTTATATTCAATACTTGGTGAAAAAATTGAAAAAATTAGTTGTTAATGAAAATAAAATATGTTAAAATACATTTAGAAACAAGGAAGAAGAAGAGTAAAATATAAGTTATTAAAGAGAGTCTATGGATGGTGTAAATAGATATAATGAGTATTTGAAAGAAGCTTTGGAGTTTAAACCGCATGGCAAGCGTTAAAAGCAAAAGAGAGCATAGTAAGTCTATGAAGTAAGGTGGTACCGCGAAAAAAATCGTCCTTATAATCATAGGCTTTTTTTATTTAATGAAAGGGTTGATTATTATGACAAATAAAGAATTTGCTGAATTTTTATTACCAGGAGTAAAACATACTTGGCAAGAATATGAAGAAATGTATCCAGAAAGAGATTTAAAGGAAGGCGCAATAGTAACAAGATTCGCACCTAGTCCAACAGGATTTGTACATATTGGCGCACTTTTAGTTTCTTTTATTGCTCAAAGATTTTCAAAACAAACTGATGGAGTATTTTTCTTAAGAATTGAAGATACTGATACAGAAAGAAGTATTGAAAATGGAGTTCAAAAAATCATTAGAGATTTAAATGACTTTGGTATAGAATTTGATGAAGGCATGACTAGTGATACAACTGAAAAGGGAAAATATGGTCCATATAAACAAAGTGAAAGAAAAGATATATACTGGGCATATGCAAAAAAATTAATAGAAGAAGATTTAGCATATCCATCATTTGCGACTAAAGAAGAATTAGATACTATAAGAGAAACACAAGAAAAATTAAAACAAAGAATAGGTTATTATGGAAGATGGGCAAAAGATAGATTTATTCCAAAAGAAGAGGCTGTTGAAAGAATTAAGAATGGAGAAAAGTTTGTAATAAGATTGAAATCTCCAGGTGATTTTTACAAAACAATAGTAGTAAATGATTTAATAAAGGGAAAAATTGAAATGCCAGAAAATGATATTGATGAAGTAATTATTAAAAATGATGGACTTCCAACATATCATTTTGCTCATGCGATAGATGATCATTTAATGCATACAACACATGTTATAAGAGGAGATGAGTGGGTATCATCTACAAATAAACATATACAATTTTTTAATGTACTTGGATTTAAAGTACCAAAATATGCACATATTGCACCTTTTGTAAAGGTTGATGAATCAACAGGTAATAAAAGAAAACTAAGTAAGAGAAAAGATCCAGAAGCAGCAGTAAGTTTTTATCATGAAAAAGGAGTTCCAGTTGAAGCAGTTATGATTTATCTTGCAACAGTAGCAAATTCAAATTTTGAGGCATGGTTTGATTGTAATAAAGATGCTAAAATAGAAGACTTTAAATTTGAATTTAAGAAAATAGGTTCAAGTGGTGGAGCACTTTTTGATTTAGATAAGTTAATGAATATATCAAAAAATTATTTAAGCAAGTTAACAAAAGATGAAATATATGATAGAGTTCTTAATTATTCAAAAGAATTTGATACTGAATTCTATGATTTACTTGTTAAATATGAAGATTATTCAAAATCTATATTTAATATCGAAAGAGAACAAAAGAAACCAAGAAAAGATTATGCAACATATGCAGATGCTAAAAAACAAATTTGGTATATGTATGATGAATTATTTGATAAATATTTTGAAAATTATGATTTCGGGAAAATTACTGATAAAGAAGAAATTAAAAATATAATTAATACATATATAGATGAGTATTATGATGAAAATGATGATAAAGACACTTGGTTTAATAAGATTAAGGAATTAAGTGAAAAATTAGGATATGCTGATAATATGAAAGAATATAAAGAAAATCCAGATGCATTTAAAGGAAATGTTGCAGATGTTTCTACTGTAATTAGAGTAGCATTAACATCAAGTTCTATGACACCTGATTTATATGAATTATTAAGATTAATGGGTAAAGATAGGATTAAGGAAAGATTTAGTAAATTAAACTAAGTCTTTTTTTGTAAATAATACGTAAAATAAATATCAAATATGTATATGAAATAATATAAAATGATATAATAAAACTAGTAAATTAGATGTTTTAGGAGGGTGATGAGAATAATGAAAGAAATAGTAATTAACAAAGGCAAATTAAAAGATGATGAAATAACAGAAGTATTAGATAAAGCTAGAATAGTTCTTAGAAATGATGATGGTGAATTTATTTTAAGTCACTTTGAAAGAGTATACTTTTTACCAGGTGGTAAAGTAGAAGTTACTGAAACTCCTGTTGATGCTGTTAAAAGAGAATTATTAGAAGAAACTAATATACATATTATGCTTGATGATATTTCTCCATTTGTTTTAGTAAAAAATTATTTAAGAGATTATGAATCAAGTGATGGTACTATTGTTAATAGACTTGTTAATACATATTATTTTACTGGTTTTACATCAAAAGATGATATAGAGTATTTTAATTTAACAAGAACTGAAAAAAGAGATGATTTAAGAGCTTTCTTTGTTAGTATGGAAGATGCTAAAGAATTATTAAAAGAATATAATAAAGATAATCCAAAGGCAACTTATCTAGCAGTAGAAACTATAAAAGTATTAGATGAGTATGAAAAGTTAGAGATTGAATAAATCTCTTTTTCTTTGGTTGTAAATAATTTTAATTTGTTATATAATAGATAAAAAGAAAGAGGTATTATATGACTAAAGGTGTAAAAATATTAGTTGTTATAATAATAACTGTAGCAATTGCTTTAACATCATTTTTTGTTATGAAAAAAACATATGATGAAAGTCAAAAAGAAATAGAAGAAGAAAATAAAAAAGCAGAAGAATCAATTAGTAATTTAACAGTAATAAATGTATCAAAAATGAAAGAGTTATTTTCTAGTAATGATACGAAAATTATATTTGTTGGTAGTTTAACATGTCCACATTGTACTGCAATAAAACCCGTTATTAATAGTGTAGTAAAAGATTTAAATGTAACAGTTTATTACTTAGAGTTATCTACAATGACTGATGAAGAAAATAATGAATATTATAGTATTAATGAATTCTTAAAAAATAATAATTCAATTCCACTAGTAATGGCAGTAAAAAATAATGAGGTTATTGATAGCTTTGTTGGTGAAAAAGATAGTAAAGATGTAGAAGAATTTTTAAAGAAAAATTTGAATATAGAGTAGGTGATAATATGGTAAGAACAGAAACATATAATAGAGTAAGTGAATTTTTAAAAAAATATCCTTTAACAATAGCATTTAGATTGAGCAAACATGTTAAAATTTTAGATAAACATTTAAATGAAGGGGAAGAAGTATTTTATGTATTTCCTGCACAAAAAAATCCAAATGTTTTTGATATATTTTCAACATGTGTAATAGCATTTACAAATAAAAGAATATTAATCGCACAAAAAAGAGTATTACCAGGATATAGAATTAATTCAATAACTCCAGATTTATTTAATGATTTCCAGGTCTATAGAGGTTGGATATTTGGTAGAGTAGATATTGATACAGTTAAAGAAGTTGTTCAATTATCTAACTTAGATCCAAGAAGTTTAGTAGAAATAGAAACAAATTTATCTGAGTATTTACTTAAAATGAAACCAGATATGGTATGTGAAGTTAAAAAAAGCGAGAATTAAATCTCGTTTTTTTGAATATAATATTGTAAAAGAAAAATTTTTTTGTTATAATGATTATGCGAAAAAGATATTTGGGTCTATAGCCAAGTGGTAAGGCATGGGACTGCAACTCCCTGATCGTTGGTTCAAATCCGACTAGGCCCTCCAAATTATGCAGGTGTAGTACATCGGCTAGTACGCGGCCTTGCCAAGGCTGAGAGGGCGGTTCGATTCCGCTCACTTGCTCCATTTGAAATCAACTTACGGACTGAAAAGTTCGTAGGTTTTTATTTTATATAAATGATTTTCAAAAAAGAGGAAAAAATTATCAAAATAATTTAATCCTCTTTTTGCATATTTTTTTGAATATGGGAATTAAATCTATGTCTAGCCAGCACTGAATTTGTACTCTCGTATAAATTCGTCCATGGGAAATTCCCAATTCCTTTTATAAATTTTCTTTTATTTCTGGAAACAAATCATACAAATTATATCCCAGTAAATTATCAAAGTACTCTTTTAATTTATAGACTTCTTTTATATGATAATACGTATTTTTATATACTCCGTGTCTTAAAAGTAAGTCCATTATTCTTTTATCTACTGTATATATTTTATCAGTACACATCAAATCACATAAATTAATTATTTTTTCATAGATTGTATATTCTTTTTTTATATATTCTTTCATAAAATCATAGTATTGATTACTTGAATCGGTATAATCTCTATCATTTGCTAAACAGTTAATATCATTATTTAAAAATGAGTGCTTTATACATATGCTTGCATACTCTTCATCATAACCCAAGGACTTAATATAATTATAACCATTTATAGCATGAGGTATTACTCCATCGTTACTATTAAATCCATACTTTTTACCGATATCATGTATATATCCTAAAGTCGTTGCAAAATCACTATCCAAATTTATATTACCTGCTATAACACCTGCTACGTAACCTACGTTTTTAGAATGTTTTATCCATTTATCACTTGAAGTCTTACCAATATTTTCATTCAACAAATCTAAAGCCTCTTTACTTGTTAATTTCATATCACACTTCCTTATCTAATAATAATTTTTTAATTCCTCTCTAACCTCCATTAGTATTTTACCTAAATAATTTTTATGCTCTTTATTTTTACATTCTTCACAAGTACATTCTCCCCATATATTATCATGCCAACCAGTTGTATCTTCAATTAATTCCATATCCTCTGTGCCTAACAATTCTTTTAAACATTCAGAATTTTGTTTGAATTTTTCAAGCACTACCTTTTTCATTAAATTATATTTTACATTATCCCAATCTGATCTTATAAATCTAGCTAATTCTCTAGTTACATGTTTTGCCTCATCAGGTATAAGTCTTGTTAGTAATTTCTTTATATCTTCATCTAGAAATTTTTCAGCATGATAAGCAGCTTCACTTGATGAAAAAGTTAACTTATCTATTTTTACATTGCACATATAATAATTTGAAAGTCTTGTATCACTTTTAAAATAATATTTGCTCATTCTTATTTTTCTCCTAACATTTATAAATTTTAAACTGTATAAATTATACAATATAAATAGATTTAATTCAATAATATCATTGAAATAAATAGGAACTTATATGTGTTACTTTTTTAAAAGAACTTAGTTCGTAACTTGTATGTGATTTGCTCCATTGGGAAATCTGTTCGAACTTTTATGTTTGAACTTAATATAGAAAAGTATCAATTTCTAAATGAAGTTGATATTTTTTTGTGTTAAGAAAGGATTTAATTATGATTAATATTATTAGTAAACCAATAGAGTTTGAAACTGAATTAAAAAAGAAAATTGAGTTTATATGTGATTTTTGTAATACTAAACCGAAAATAATAAATGGTAATATAAGAAATATAGAACACTCTAATTTATCTTATATTGAACCACATAGAGTTATTATTAAAGGAATTACTTTCCTAGCATTTAATTATTCTAAAATACTCTATATCGGTAATCTATCAAATTCTATTGAGATTAAAGATTTAGAAGATTATATAAAAAAATTGAAATAGTTATTTAAATATCAACTTCAACTAATACTACTTATTCCCTAAACAGGGAATTGACAAATCATAAAAAAGTGATATTATAAATAACCAATGAAAGAGGTATTCTCTAGAAAGAGAGGTACATCTATGAAATATAAACATAAAATATCGAAATTTTATAATATTGAATTTATTGAGGAGTCAGTAGTATTTAGACTTTACTAGATACTATTGTCTCCTCTTTTTTAGTAAAAAGGAGTGATTGTTTAATGAATAATGAAAAGAAAGTTGCTGGTCTTTATATTCGTGTATCAACTGAAGATCAAGCTCGTGAGGGATTTAGTTTACCAGAGCAATAAAAACGATTAAGAGCAATGTGTGAGTATAAAGGTTATGAAATATACAAAGTATATGAAGATGCTGGTATATCGGCTAAAACTGGTAATACAAGGCCTGCTTTTGAAGAACTATTACAAGACATACGAGAAAAGAAATGTAATACTATCGTTGTATTAAAACTTGATAGACTTACAAGAAGTGTATTTGATTGGGAAAAGATAATTAGATTTTTAGAAGAAAACGATGCTTATTTAGATTGTGCTAATGATGATATAAATACTACTAATGCTAATGGAAAAATGATTTCAAGAATACTTACATCAGTTTCACAAAATGAAATTGAAAGAACAAGTGAAAGAACTAAATTCGGTATGGCTGGAGCAATTAAACAAGGACATATTCCTCATAAAGCACCTTTTGGCTATAAACATGAAAATAAAAAACTTGTTCCAGATGAAGCAACAAAGGATCAAATTATTAGAATATTTAATTTATATCATCAAGGTAATTCATATCAAACAATTAGTAATCTTTATAATAAAGAAAAAGTATTTGGTAAAACAAATTGGTGTGATGGAACTATTTTAAAAATACTTGAAAATGAAATATATAAAGGCGACTTTGTTCATGGTAAAAGAAATAAAAATCCAATTTATTATGAAGATGTTGTCGAACCAATAGTATCAAAAGAATTATGGGAAGAATGCCAAGTCCAAAAGAAAAAGAACTCTAGAAATTATAAACGAAAAGAAGATTATTTATTCTTACAAAAATTAAAGTGTCCTAAATGTAATAGAATACTTGCTGGTAAAGCAACAACTAAAAAGAGCGGAAATGTTTATTATTACTATTATTGTCATGATTGTAAGATAAACTTTAAAGAAGCAGACATAATGAAATTATTTGATGAGTTTATTGAAGATATTCAAGAATATGATTCAATGGTTAATCAAACACTTCTTCCAATGATTAAAACTAAATTAAATAATCCTAAAGATAAATTGATAAAAGAATTAAACGAACATAAACTTAAAGCTGAAAGAATTAAAAAAGCATATATAAATGGTTCATTTACTATTGAGGAATATGATACAGAAAAAGCAATAGTTGAAAATGTTATAAAAGATTTAGAACATAAGATTATAGATTGTGAAATAAATGAAAATTTAAATCTTACTGCTGAAGATGTTTTAATAAGAAGAGATATCGATTATATAAATAAAATTGTAGATTCAGAAGATTATGAAAAACATACTGAAACATGGAAAGATTTAACACGAGAAGAAAAATGTAATCTTATTATGAGATATGTTGATAATGTAGAACTAGAATTATATGGTAATAACAAAATAAGACTCGGTGAAGTATATTTTAGAGAAAGTATGTGTAAGCCATGTAATGATTTATATGATGCTGGTTTTCTTGCTAAAAGAGATTATGCAATACTAGGTAATATTGGTATGAAATTAAGATTTAGTGAATACCTACCAATTGAGAAAGTTAGTGAAATAGTATTTACTTTAAGGCAAGTTTATAATGTAGGTTATTTTGAAGCCACTTATTATTATAAAGATAAAGTCATGTTCTTTAATGATTATGAAAATAGAAATATTGTAAGAATATTCCCATTAGAAGATTATAGAAAAATGGATAAAATAGATAAACTACAATTAGGAGTTATCTATATTGGTAATAATGAAAAATGTTTATTAGAAGATAAAGAAGATATATACACTATTATTCCAGAAAGAACTAATTGTAGATTTTATGAATTAGATGAAGAAACAAAAAAGAAGAAATTAGAATCAATAGAAAAAACAAAACAAATGAGAAAAAAATTTTTAAAAAGAAATGATAATGTTAGTCAAGAACAACGATAGTTGCTTGTGAAATTCTTGACTAACAAAAATATAAATAATAATGGAATAACATCAAAACAAAATCACTTTTTCGTTTTGATGTTATCTATCATATAAAAAGTTTTTGTTTACTTTTTTTAAAAAGTAATAACAAACGAACACGTTTTGTTGAAACCTGGTTCAATGAAAGTGGGAAAAGTTTGTTTAGATAAATTATGAAAATAATCGTTAGTTATTTGAATAATTTACATAGATAAAATAAAAAGCAGTGCTTTCTATTTTATCAATACTTTATGTAGTTTTAATGCCTCAAGCATTATTACGAAATAAAGTATAAACGGTTTCTAAGGTGGTAAACCTTAGCTTCCATATCTTGTCTCTGACAAGATATATAGGAAGTTATGAATAATGACAAAGCCACTTTCGTGCCATTTTCAATATTCATAATTTAAAGAGGTGTAAAAGTATGGAATTATCTTATTCACTACATTTAGGAAATGATAAAAACAAATCTATTAAAGCAAGACAAGAAGCAAAAAATACTCCATCAGGTACTACATCTAAAAATAACAATGCTATTCAAAATGTTAAGCAATTAGGAAAAGTTAATCATCATAATTTAAGACAATATGATAATAATCAAGAACTAATAAAAACTATCAAAGGTTCAAATGATATTGTTAAAGATGTTAAAGAATTATATTTAGATTTATTTGAAGAAGCAAGACTTGAATATAATAATAAACAAACTAGAGATGATAGAAAGATAGATAATTATTTTAATAAAATTGCTAATGATACAAAACATGATCTTGCTTGTGAAATAGTTATTGAACTTGGAAATATGGAATATTGGGATGAGAAAAGTTTAGAGTATAAATACGGGATGACACAAGTATTTGAACAACAATTAGAAGATATACAAGAAATAGTTCCAGACTTTTATATAGCAAATGCTACTATACATTTTGATGAACACTCTCCTCATATGCATATAGTTGGAGTTCCAGTTAAAGAAAATTGTAAAACTGGTTTATCAAGACAAGTTGGAAAAACTTCTATCTTCACAAAAGAATCATTAGTAGTTATTCAAGATAAAATGAGAGAAAGATGTATTGATGAGTTTAATATTGCTTATGGTATGGATTCAAAATTAAAGGAAAAACAAAAAGGTAAAAATCGAGATATAACCTCATACGAAAGAAAACTCTTTAATGAAAGAGTTAAAGGTCTTAAACAAGAAATTTCTAATTTAGAGAATGAAGTATCAGATTTAGAAGATAATAAACAAAATATTAATAAACAAATAACTAAACTTAATAAAGATAAAGATGATATAGTTGATGAAATAGATAAAAAAAGAAAAATCAATGATAAAATTATACTTAAAACCAAAAATCAACTATTAAACGAAAATCAAAAATTGAAAGAAGAAAATGATAATTTAAAGCATGAGAATTATCAACTTAAATATAAAAACGAAGAATTAGAAGAACAAAAGAATTATTTACTTTATTACATTAAAAAGTTTTTAGATAAAATGCCTAAAGTTATTAAAGATATAGTTGATAAAATATTTGATAGAAATATGAGTGTTGATTTATATAAAAGTCAGTATGATTCAGAAATGTTAGAAAAGCAACAAAAAAGAATTGAAGCAAATAATAAAAGATTTAATTTATTTAATAAAAAAGAAATTGAAAAAGCAACTAAACATTTAAATGATGAAATGGACGAAGCTGCTGAAGAGTTTTATAAAACTAAAAAAGATAAAGAAAAAGATGATAGCTTATCATGAACTGAACCCCAAAAGTTGGACAGTTTATAAATAGTTTCTAATTAGAGGATT
>JAHZBE010000019.1 GCA_019423565.1 bacterium | reverse complement strand
AGTGATGATTATGTTTGAGATAGAAACTAAAAATTTGAAAATAAGTGATGAACTTAATAGAAAGATAGATATGATATGTCGGTTTGCTTGTGTTAAATATGAATTTATACCAGGTAATATTAAATCAATTAAAAACACTAATATTGCCTATGCAAAACCCCCACATTTTAAAAGTTAAAGGAAATGATTACTTAATACTAGAAGAAAGTGAAGAAGTCTTTATAAATGGCTATAATGAGAAAATAAAACTAAAAGATTCTTATAACAAGCAACTATCAAAAAATAATTTGATAATATCCTCTGATAAAAAAGATTTAGATGATAATTATAAGACTATTAGAAATTTAGTCAACGATAATGAAAATTAAAAAATAAAATTAGAAGGAAAAGAAAGTTTGTTAATAGTAGCAAAAAATACAATAAAAGATTTAAATAAAAAAGTAATTGTGCTTGAAGCAAAAGTAGAATCATGGAAACGAAGAGTTAATGAAATTGTAGACTTTATATCTGAAAGAGTTAAAGGGTTCTTTGGTAATATATTAAAAAGTAAATATAAAGATGTTGCAAATGATTTAAGAGAAAATAATATAATAACTGAAAAAGAATATAAGAAAATATATGATTTGCCTATTATAAAAGATTATAAAGAAGATAAAAAGCAAAATAATGACTTAGAATTATAAAAAATAAGATAATTTGTGATAAAATAGTTATAAGTATGTTATAATATTAAACAAAAATTTAATGGAGGTTTAGTCGTGAAAAAAACAAATGAAATAATACAAAGAATAAAAAGTTGTTATGTAGCAGATGATTGCATTCAAATTATGACACCATATAGAGATGGGATTACAATATTGAGTCAAGATGACATTTTATTTCATTACAAAAAAAATTCTAATTATTATATTAATAAATATTTACAAGATGAAAGAAGAAAGCAATTTCCTTATTCAAATATACCAACACATTATTCAAGAGTAGGATTATTTGACAGAAGAATTTATGCAAATCAATTATTTGAATATGATAAACCATATATTAGAATCGTCGATGGTAGTATTATTGAAAGTTATGCTGTAAAAGATAATGATGAAGCATTATTAATTAATAAAGTTATGCCAATTTTTAAAAGAACAGGTTATAGAACAAGAGATGAATTAGAAAAATTATTAGATAAAACTTCATACTCAAATAATAATGTATATTTTATTAATTTGAATGGTGGGATATATCAAGAAAATGAATATAAAATAGCAAGTGAAGAAAAGATAGTCCAATCTATTAAGGAATATATGCAAAAAAATGTTGATAGTTTAAAAGAAAATATTAAAACTCAGTGTAATTCATCAAATGTAGTTGGTGACTATTTGAATTTAGATTCATGTTTTTTAGATTTCATTCAGAAAAAAATATATGATTTTGATATTAGTGACATTGCTTTTGAAATACCGCTTTATGATAATCCTCTATTAATTATAAAAACAAACAAAGAGGAAATTTCTATTCAATGTGTTGAAATGTTTTTTGTTAACCATAATAATTATAAAGTTAATTTTTATGATATTCCCGTAACAAAATATACTCTCGAACAATTAAAAAAATCAGCAAAAATAATTTTAACTAAAACACCTAAAATATCATTAAGATTAAATCCAAATGTAACTAAACAAGATTTAAAAGAAGCAAAGAAGCAAATTGAATTAATAAGAACTGATAATAGTATTTTAGGAAGTTCAAAATTGCCTAAAAGTTGTAATTATGAAATTGAAAAATATTCAGTATTAGCATATGATAAATTTGAAAAAGAACAAGGACCAATGTTAAAGAAAACAAGAAAGTAGGATAAAATATGAAGTTGTAATATAAAAGTGGACATAAAAAAAGATGTTCCACTTTTTTGTTTG
>JAHZBE010000018.1 GCA_019423565.1 bacterium | reverse complement strand
ATAATCCTAAAATAACGGAATCTTTAATTTCTCTTTTCATATCAACCTCTTATTACAGTTAAATTATATAAAAAATAAGTAGAGTTGTCTACTTACTATATGGTATTAATAAATTTTTAATTACAACTTTGCACATAACTAATTATTATAAACTTTTTTGTTCTATTCTTTTATGAGGTATATATTAGTATAACGCATTATTTATTTTTTCTTCTAACTTTTTTACTTTTACCTTTTCCTTTTAGTCATTTATCTATTAGAACTAAAATGCAGTATAATTCAAATTTCTGTGGGTTAATATCAATGATAGAAAGCTATTTACCTTTGATTCGAATGGATTATTTCCACTACCTTCTTATTTCTATATTATTATTGTTATTGTTAACCTTATAATCATTAATATCACATAATTCTTCTTTATGACTAACTATTTTTGTATTTTCGTACAATTTTGTAAACAATCTTGCTTTTTCAGCTCTTAAACGAACATAGAAATTAGTAGACATAGCTAAATCACAAATGCCACTTGATAAAATAAATTCATACATTCTTACAATGCTCGAACTTATACTTTCATTTTTAAGTCTATGAGTAAAAGTTATTGTTGATCCATCAAATTCAATATTCATATGCCCTATTGCATTCTTAATAACTTGCATAAATTCAAATGTTGATTTTTCATCCATATTAAATGATGAAGAAAAGTAATCTTTTATATTTACAGAGTCTAAATAGTCACTTGTTTCATTGTTTTCTAATAGTCTAATAAAATAATGCTCATTATTATATTGTATTAAATTAAACATTAGCAAAACACCAAATTGTTTTAATATTTCATCATTATTATTAGCACTTTTAATTACATTTATTGTTTCAGTTAAATTGTAAGAAAATAATAATTCTCTAAACAATCTCACTTTATCATCATTAAACAAGTTTGAAACATCTTTTGCATAATTAATAATTTCATCAAATATAATGTTCCTGACTACAGTATTATTACTTTTAGTATTTATAGCTTCAACTGTTTGTTGTTCAACATCTGGATAAAATTCTCCATGAGAAGCACAATTTCTTAATAGTATAAATAGCGAATCATTTGGAATAGAATTTCTATCACCAACTACATCTTTAGTTCTTAAAAAGTTTCCTATAGCTCTAGATTTGGGCTTATATTCTTTTTTTATTGCTGAAAAATTTTGGATTAATACTTCATACATTAATTGAATTATTTTAGAATCATTATTATATCTATTGCACAAAGATATCATTTCACTATCTATATTTGATAAATCTTGTTGCATAACATAGATAAGTTCATCTCTAATCTTTTCAAAATAATAATTAATTATAAATAGAGAGCAATTTAATTGTAGTATTTTAGAATTCTTCTCAATAGCTAACTCATGACTATTATTTTCATTTAGAACATAATCTAATACTCTAAAAATTGTATTATTTGTTTCTAAATTATATCTAGCTCTTTGTAAATCTTTTTTATCCTCATTAAAATGTAATTCATATAAATTTATCATTGCTTGGATTTCCATGGTTAGATCTCCAAAATAGGCATTTTCTCCCTTTAGTGACTTAATATGTTCCCATTCCCTAACTAATTCAATTAATGAATTATAACCACTTTTTATTTGTGAACTTATTTCAGAATCAAACATCAATTTATCAGAAATCATATGTCCTATTTTTTCATCATCTGGCATGTTTTCATATTTTGAAAGCATTCTATCAATTTTTTCAAGCAAAATATCAATATCTTTATAATTAACTGACATATTTTCAACTCCATTCTTCAAATATAAAATATGTTTTGTATATTTTATTATACCATACTTTTTAATTATAATTTCAGATATAGCCACTTTTTAAAACAAAACAGTTTCAAAGTGGCTACTGCCCCTATTTTGGACTATTTTTTGCTAATAAAGAAAAACTCGCTTTTCCCTTTGATTTATCAAGGTTTGCGAGTTTATTTACCACAACATTGCTTATATTTTTTACCACTTCCACAAGGATTTTTATAGTAGGTGTTTTGGTAGCTTCCCAGAACTTTTTTTGGCTATTGAATGCACTTGGGAGCTTCCGAGAGCACTCGGGAAACCTAGCAGAAGGTATCTAAAAAAGTATCTAAAATTCAAAAATTAGTATTTTTCGA
>JAHZBE010000017.1 GCA_019423565.1 bacterium | reverse complement strand
AATCCTCTAATTAGAAACTATTTATAAACTGTCCAACTTTTGGGGTTCAGTTCAATGTAATCATCTTTTTTTCGTTAATACATATGGTTTTTCATCATTAGTTGGACGTGTTAAATTTATAGAGGAATACTCACCAGCAAAAATTCTAAACATTGCACTACTAATAGTATCATCAAAAACTGTTTTTAGACTTCTAGCACCACTATTTAATGCGATAGCTTTTTCTGCAATGTAATCGATAAAATCTTCATCATATGAAAATTCTATATTCATAGATTCAAATAATAATCTATATGTATTTAATGGGCTAAAATCAGACTCTGTTAATATTTTTTTAATATCTTCTTTTGATAAAGAATTCATAGCAACTAACTTTGAGAACCTACCCATTAACTCTCGCATTATCCCATATTTTACAAAATCTGTTGATGATACATTTGAATAATCATCATTGTCTACTATTTCTGTAAATGCACCTAATGCAACTATAGAAAGTCTTGAGGTATCAAATTTTTTATCTTCAAAATAAAATGTTGAACCATCTAATAATTTTAACAATGATCTTTGAACTCCAATTCTTGAAACATGGTCTTTAGAACTCGTATCTTTTTCTGCTAATTTATCAAATTCATCTATAACTAAAATTCCTTTTTGAGCTTTTTCGATATCTTTACCAGCAGCCAAATATAAGTTTTCTAACATATCTGTAATATTTCTACCAACATAACCTATTTCAGAAAGAGATGTTGCATCTTCAATAACGATAGGGATTTTATATATATTAGCAATTCTCTTTAAAATTTCTGTTTTACCTGTTCCCGTAGAACCATATACAATAATGTTTTCTTTTAATTTTGCTATCATATCAAGACCAAGTGATGAATTTATAACTTTTTGGTTTTTAAAAAGCGATGTTAATATTTGCATAATTTGTTCATCTTGAGAAATAATTGTTTTCTTAATTGCAGAATACATTTGAGATATATCGGTATCGTTATTTAAAATTGTATCATCATAATCTTTAGTGGTACCTCGTATTTTTTGTAATAAATCTTGATTAGTTATACGTGTAAACATTCTTTCATGAGAATCATAAGTGAAATAGTCACCAATAAAATCTCTATATTTGTTCATACTCTTAAATTTGTTATAATTATATATATGATTATTTTCAGCACTTAATTCATTAAGAGTTCTAAATGAAGAATAATCATAAATAGAGTTAGAACCTATTGTTTCTCCAGCAATTTTACCTGTTAAAACAACAAAATTTTTCCCACTATTATTAAAGTTATACCAAAAACCATAGGCACAATCAATGTTTTCATAATATATTTGTTTTTTTCCATCAATGATACATTCTTTTTTTTCATATATATTGGCTAATCCAATATAATCCATAACATCATTCATGTATTTTCCCCCCCTTTGGTGTAAATTATTATAGCAAAAAATCTTAAAAAGTCAATTTTAACGGGACATTTTATAATTTTTATGGTAAAATGAGTTTAATGAGTGATATTTACATCATTCGTACTTGTGAAAAGTTGTAGATATCTACGACACTCGCACCATAGGGAAATCTGCTCGAACTATTCGAACTTTAAATATATGAATCAATCAGAAATGATTGATTTTTTTATTTATTAAATATATATAAAGAAATAGATATCTTATAAAAGGTATTAATATCTTACTAATTATTACTATGTTGCTTGATTTTTTTTAAAATTTATTGTATTATACTTATCAATTTTATTTAGCTTATAAAAAACATTGAGGGGTAAAAAATGAGTATATATGAAAAAATTAATACTTTTATAAAAAATATGGGGTATAGAGAAAACTCACATATATTAGGTATATTATTTTATGGTAGTTATTTGTATGGTTTAGATAACGAAAATTCAGATATTGATTTGCATATTATATATGATGATTCTAATCAAATATTAATTAGAGGAAATACATATATTGATGACACAAGAATTGAGTATTTTGAAAAAAATATTAGTGAAGTATTTCAAATTATAGAAAATGATTACAATGAACAAAATAGTGCTTCGTTATCAATATTTGGTAAGTCTATGATTATTTATCAAAAGGAAAATGAAATGGATGAATTGCAAGCTTTTACAAAGCAAATATTTTCAAATAATATTAGATCATTAGATAATGATGAAGCAATTGAACAAATTGCCATTATAAATAATCGTATGGATAGATTAAAAAAAGATGCTTATGAAAATAGTACATATTTTAATATATTATTTAATTTAACTATAGATAAAATTAGAAGATTATATCATAAATTAAATTGTATTTCTTTTTTAGAAACATCAAAAGCACTTAATGCATATAAGAATCCTAATTTTTTAAAATGTTATTGTGTTGATAAAATTCCTGATGAGCGTTTTTTGAAAATATATTATGAATTATTGACTAATATGGATAAAACTTATATAGAAAAATATGAGTTGTTAGGATTATTATACAAGTATACTATAAAAGATATTGTTTTTAACGAAAATGAATATAGAACATCCGTAAAGCCTCATTATGATATAGATTTAAATGATTCACACTATTTAAATGAAGATAATTTTAGTTATAATAACAAAAGTATTCCAATACCTGTAGATGTTTATAATAAAATTGAAAATTTTATAAAAAAAATGAATTATAGAGAAAATCCTGATTTTATAGGTGTTATTGTTTATGGTAGTAGTTTAACTGGATTTAATACCAATGATTCTGATATAGATTTACAAATAATATTTAATTATAATAATGATTCAGTTGTAAGAGGTAAAACTGTAATAGATGGAACTCCTATAGAATATTTTGAAAAGTCTTTAGAAAGTGAATATAAATTAATTGATTATGATTACAATAATCAAAATAATGCAACGTTTTCAATAATTGGCAATGGTTCAATAGTATGTGATAAAGATAATATATTATATAAATTAAAACAATATGCACTTAAAAGATTTAGTGAACCAATGCCTGCATTATCAATTGAAGAAGCAAAAGAACAAATATCTATTCTAAATAATAGGATAGAAAAATTAGAAAATTATGCAAAAAATAATGATATATATTTTCATCACTTATATTATCTTACAATAGATAGAATTAGAAAATTTTATCATAGATTGCTTGGAATATCTAAAATACAAACATCTAAGGTTTATAGAATTTATACAGATGAACCATATAGAAAATCAATGTATAAGGACAATCCAGATGATATATTTATTGATATGTATATGAATTTAATAAATGATAATAGCAATGATATTAATATAAGATTAGAAAAAATCAAAAAATTTTATAACTATTCAACTAGAAATATAAATCTTCAAGGTGACTATAGAGTAGAAATAAAAAGTCATAATGATAAAAAACTTAATATGAATAATTGTGTTTATAATCGAAGTAATGTTCATTCTAAAGAACAAGGACCAGTTAAGAAATTAGTTCCAAATAAAAAATAATGAAAGGTATAGGATGAAGTTGTAATATAAAAGTGGACATAAAAAAAGATGTTCCACTTTTTTGTTTG
>JAHZBE010000016.1 GCA_019423565.1 bacterium | reverse complement strand
TCACCACCAAACTATTTAAGATTTACTACATACATTAATATGATAACCGATTTTTATAAAAAATCAACACTTTTACCTTAAACAGTTGTGCAAAAGACAATTATTTAACACTTGTATAAAATAAATTGTAGAAAGTGAGGTAAGATTTTATGAATAATAGTCGTGAAATACTATCAATGAATTTAAAATATTATAGACAAAAATATAACTTATCTCAAGAAAAGTTTGCTGAGAAAGTTGGAAGTAATTTAGTTTATATAAATGAATTAGAAAATTGCAAAAGAAAGCCTACGATTGAAATGCTTGATAAGATAGCAGATGGTATGAACAAAAATATTGATCGTAAGTTAAAAATGACTGCATCAGATTTACTAAAATACGATAAAACTCATAGAACTACATTTAATAGAATTGATGAAAGAAAATAAGATTTGTTTTCTTTTTATTTTATACTAATCTAAATTATAAAAATCAAGTGTTTCTAAATTATTAACTCTAATATTATATTTTATATCTAATAGTGCAATAGCATTATTTTTTATTTGTTCTAAATCTTTTTTGGAATATTTAATCTTGTGTAGATTTTTAAATATTTCATTAGCACTTATATTATGGTATTTATTATTTGAAAATTGATAATTTAAAAGTAACAAATGTGCTAGCAGTTCGGTATCATATAATTTTTTGATTCTTTTTTCATCTCTTATAAATAACTTATCCATACTCATAAAAAATCCTCCATTGAGTGAATGATAGCTCCAATAAAAAAAGTTGTCAAATCATTATTCCTTAGGCATATTTATACTAAATATGAATATCTTTAATTAGGTATCGTTTTCGGATGGTACAATATTAAATGTTGATCCTGGTTCATAATTCATCCATATAGGAAGATTTCTATTTATTTCTTCTGTACTATAATTTTGATAATTTGATGGTGAAAAATTAGGTCTTGAGCTCATACCTAGTATTTCTCCTGTATTTGGATCCATCGCTATCGCAAGTGCATGTTCTGGATTATATTTACTTACTGCATTATCAAGTTCTCTTTCAATAGATAGTTGTATATCATTATTTATTGTAAGAGTTATATTCATGCCATCTTGTGGTTGTTCATATATTTCACTTAATTTTAACTTATTACCTTTGGCATCAGAATAATATTTAATTGAACCATATTCTCCAGTTAAATACTTATCATATTGCAGTTCAAGACCTGATAATCCTTGATTATCAATTCCAACATAACCTAAAACATGCGATAAATTAGTATCATACGGATAATTTCTTTTAGACTCCTTTACTAAATAAACTCCGTCTAAATTTAAAGCTGCTATTTTATCTGCAACTTCAAATGATAATCTTCTTCCTTCTGGATGTACTCTTTCTATAGATGTTTTTTTATTAACATGTTTTTTCATTTCTTCTTCTGTTACATTAAGAATACTTGCTAATTCTTTTGTTACTTTTTTCTTATCTGTTATTTGATTTGGTATTAAGACTAAACTTGTTGTTGTAACATTATCCGCAAGCACAACTCCATTTCTATCATATATTAGCCCTCTACTACCTTCTATAGGTAAATTACGGCTCCAAAGTTCACTAGATAAATTAGACAGTTTATCATACTCAAATACTTGTATATATATTACTTTTCCTATTATTACTAAAAATAAAATAATTACTACTACAAAAAATAATCTTATTCTAACATGTATATCTTTGAAAAACACATAATTCACCTCTAATAAAATATATGAAGGCAAGTCCAAATTAGAACAAGATAGGATAAAGAAAAAAAGTAGAATATTTTCCAATTGAGTAATAATATATTTTTACTTTTCCTTTTCTAACTCTTTTAAACTTTTTTCTGGTGTAGGAAGATTTTCAGGCATTGTTCCA
This sequence comes from bacterium, assembly GCA_019423565.1. Lineage (GTDB taxonomy): Bacteria > Bacillota_I > Bacilli_A > RF39 > UBA660 > CAG-433. The sequence continues at coordinate 8,860 of JAHZBE010000016.1, read as the reverse complement.
CCTAATTTTTCTATCGTATTTCTTATTTCTTTTCCAAATTCATAATGAACAGTATTAGCGCCCTTTTGTGTGTTTATTTTATCATTTTTTAATTTAGCTTCAGTTTGAGTTATTCTAAATAAATTAGTACTTAATTCTTCACTCCCCATATTATCTAATATATCTTCTCTATATCTAAGATTTTTTCTTTCAGCAATATCACCTGCGGTTTCACCATTATAAAGTCCTTTATAGCCACTATTGTGAAATTTATCAAAATTTTTAACCCCTGCATTTCTAGCAGTAATATTTAAAGAATAATTCCCTTTTTTAGTTAAATTTCTTTGATAAAATCTTTTTTCATCTTCAGTTAAATCAGCATACTCTTTTTCAAGTAATTCCTGTTTTCTTGTTTGCACTGCAAAATATGTTTGTCCTAAAGCAACTATTTTCTTTTTAGAATCTGCATTTTGCACTATTAAATAACAAGCATATCTAGATAACTTATAATCATCTTGGTTTCTTTTTGCGCCAGAGCCAACTTCTACCATTTTGTTGAAGTCAACAAAATGGTCAAACACATTAAAATTACTGTTATTACAAGATATTATTGCCTTGTCTATTACTAACTTAAAATTTCTCCACTCTTTATACTCTAGCGCTTTTTGTAATTCTCGAGCCTCCCAATATTCTTTACCACTTTCATCTGTATGTTTTATATCTTCAAATATCTTTTCAGTATATTTTTTTATTTCGTTCATTTTTTCTCCTTTCCATCATTTACATGTTTTAATACTAAAATTATTTCTTATTATCTTTATTTGTATTTCTCCATTTATATTTTTGATTTAGATAATATATCTAATACATCCTCTTTCGGATGACCATATCTATTATTTTCACCAACACTAATTAAACTATATTTAGGTTTAATAGTACTAATAAATTCTATATTTGATGATGTATTTGATCCATGATGTCCTACTTTTAAAAAATCTATATTTTCTATATTATATTTACGAATTATATCAATTTCTCTTTTTTCACTCGCATCCCCCATAAACAAAAATTTATAGTTATTTAATTTAAAATATATTACATTTGAATTATCGTTTTCATTATCATATATACCTGTATTTAAGAAATATAATTTATTACTATCTATATTTAATTCTTTTATATCTTTGTAATATTTTATATTTTTTTCTTTTAGTATTTTTATTAAATCTTCTTCTAGTTCATTATAAGTTCCAATGTTAAATATTACATTTTCTATATTAAAATTATCAATTAAATTAATCGCTTCTCCCATATGATCGTAATCACCATGTGCTGATTGTCAATTAGTAAGTCGAATGCAATGCTTTTATTTATAAAGAAAAAAGATTACTTTTTCGCAATCTTTTCATCTTTATCTTTATTCAAAACTCGATTAATATAATTGAATCCATCATTCATTTTTTCTTCAATTGATATATCTTTACTATAGATGTTTCTCAATTTATCCATAACTTTACTAGAATCATCTTCAAGTTCATAAAAGCTATCATATCCTCGTTCATCAAATTCAAACATTGTAGAAAATGGTTTATTATTCAAAATAGGATCAGTTACCATCTCACTATATTGCCATACTAAATATGGTGAGTCATATTCACGTCTTGGCGTTTCTGGATGAATTTGTTTCCATTTTTCAAACCATAAAAAATGTAGGGTTTCATGAGCACAAACTTCTAATAATTTAGAATCATCAACGCCTGTACCAATTGAAAAAGAAAAATTGTCTAAACATCTTGGAAAAATCGGAATTAATCCAACAGTTGCACTTATTTCTTTTAAATTATTTGGCCATTTTATATTCAAATATGATGATAACGCCTTAAAATAACTATTATTATATTGTCCCCATAACGTGTTATATCTTTCAGTTTCACTTTTTATTCTATCTTTATATTTATTATAATCATTAGTAACTACTTCTTCTATAACTTTATAAATTTTATCTCTAGATAAGTTTGTATCCAAATTAGCTAGTTGTGGAAAGTATTTAATTGTAAAATCATGAACGCTTAATGCTCCATTGTTTTCGAAATATGCCCACTTTATAACATCTATGTTTTCTTGCAAAGTCATTTTTTTAAACATAATTTTTGGTAAAGTCATTTTATCACATCCTATAAATATTATATCATACTAATTCATATTCTCTAGCAATTATTCTATCATCAGAGCAATATTTAATTACATATTCATTGTTTTGCTTACAAATAATGATTCCTACTGTATCACTTTCTTCAATAGTTTTTATATTTTTATCAACATAATTCATATAAGTCATAATCTGACCAGTATGTTCCTTCTTAAGTTCAGTTACTTTTAATTCTACAACTACATAACACTTGTATTTAATATTATAAAGCAATAAATCAATATAATTATATCTATCATCTAATTTGATCTTATATTCGTTATCAATAAAAGTGAATCCATTACCTAATTCTTTTAAAAATGTTGGAATGTCCTCAAGTATTAACTTTTGCAGTATTTTTTCAGATATAATTTCTTTTTTATTACTATTTCTAATATAAATAGGATTTTTAACAAAGTCTATTATTCTTATATCATCCCTACCTTTCAATTTATTTCTTGCATCAGCTGGTATTCTTTCGTACTCATTAGATTTTATTTTATTTCTTAATTGTCTAACATCTAAATTATAGACTTCACATTGATTGACATAATATTCTATTTTATTTATATCATCAAATGATAACATTTCATACCAATGACTCCATGTTAACTTTCCCGACAATGTCGGGACTTTTTCACTTATATTATAAAATTGTTTAATTTTATATAATAATGATGGCGTATATTTTTTACCAAATTTATTTGTTAATCTTTTAGAATAGTCCTTTATTACATTTTTTCCATACTTAGTATCTGCACTTTTAAGTAGTTCTCCAACTTCTAAATATGTTTTTATTTTTTCCTTTGCTTTTGAATAATCTTTTACATTTTGATATATTTCATGATTTAATATCTTGTTTTCTATTTGTTGATATGTTTTATCTATTTCTTCTATCATATCTACTCCTTTCTATGGACTACAAGTCTTAAGTTTTAATTTATTATTTTTAATCTTAAACATAATACTTCCATCTTGATCTGTTCTATATATTTTTGAATTATCTAAATTATTTAACACTTCTTTATTTGGATGACCATATCTGTTATTCTTGCCAACACTTATAACACTATATTTAGGATTCATTTCATCTATAAAACTTTTATCACTACTTGTTTTACTTCCATGATGACCAATTTTTAATACATCAATTTTTGAAACATTATATTTTTCTAATATATCTTTTTCTTTCTCTACTCCTGCATCTCCCATAAACATAAATTTATAAACATTAAGTTCACTGTAAATAACATTACTATTTTCATTCTCATTATCATATTCTTTTGTTTGTAAAAAATGGAGTTTATTATTATCAATATTTAATTCTTTAATACAGGAATAATACTTTATCTTCTTTTTGTCTAAGACTTCTATTAATTCGTTTTCCAAATCATTATATAGGCCACAATTAAAGATTACTTTCTCTACTTTAAAGTTTTCTACTAAATTAATCGCTTCTCCCATATGATCATAGTCGCCATGAGTTAAAACTAAATAATCTATTTTTTTAATACCTACTGATTTAAAGTATGGAATAAGTATATTCTTAGATATATCATAATTAATATTTCCTCCAGTATCAATTAATATATTTTTATTTTTTAATCTAATAAGAGATGAATCACCTTGCCCAACATCTAAAATACTTACTTCATTATTTACTATTCTTCCATTATTAATAAGAAAAATTAGACTTATAATTATTATAATAATTTTATAAATCAATTCCTTTTTTCTTTTTAAAATATATATAAATATTATGTAATATATAATTATTAAAAAAATATTCATCTTACATATTGAAAAGGAAAGAAATTTTATATTAGAAAAAAAGTCTGTAATTTTTTCAAAACAACTTATAAACATATATAATATATTATCTAAACTAGGAAATAATACTGTAACTAAACTTAGTGGAAATAATATATATGAAACAAATGGTATATAAATAATGTTAAGAATAATACCAAGAAAATTAACTTCAAAAAAGTTATTAATAAGAACTGGCATTGATGAAAAAAATGATATTAATGATATTTTAAGTGATTTAATAATAAACTTTCCTTTAATTAATTTACTACATCTTATTAAAGTAAAACTGATTATAAATGAAAATAAAAATCCAATATTATAAATATTATAAGGATTTATAATTACTAATATTGAAAAAAGAAAAAGAACCAAATTTGAATTATCTATGTTTAATTTAAAACTTTTATTTATAAAAAATAATATAAATTGAAAAGTTGCTCGTACCATTGATATTGTAAAATTAGTTAAAAATAAGTAAATACTTAAGAAAATTGAAACGATTATATATCTTTTTCTTTCTTTTATTTTGTTTAATAATTTTAGTAAAACTATTGATATTAAAGATACATGCATACCTGATACTGCAAACAAATGACTAACACCAATTTTCTGATATTTAGTATAAATATCTTTTTCAATTAAACTTTTATCAGCATATAGAAATGCAAGTATATATCCTTTTGATCTATTCGCGCTTTCAATTCTTTTAAGTAAATTATTTTTAAGTGTATAAAAAACATTATCATTTTTCTTTATTATAGTAATCTTACTAGCTGTTACAACATAATTTATTTTATTACTTAGTAAATATTTTTTATAATTAAACAGATTAAAATTACCATTTTCTTTAGGCTTTTTAAATACACCATAAACATATATATAATCACCATAAGATACATTTATATCACTATAATAATTTACAAGTACCTTTTCTTTTCCTTTTACCCATATCGTAGTTTTATCTTTACTTTTTTTATAATCTATAACTGTTCCATATAAATTCTTGTCACTATCTTTATATTCTGATTTTACTATAATAAAATTAATAAAAATAAACGAATAAATTAAGCTTAATACAAGTAATATATAGAATATATAATTACACTGTAATATATTTTTTAATTTTTTCAAATAAAGAATCGCCTATTCCAGATACATTTTTAATATCTTCTATAGAACTAAAATTACCATTTTCTTCTCTATACTTTACTATATTACTTGCTTTTGACTCACCTATTCCAGTAATAGATAAAAGTTCTTTTGTAGTTGCAGTATTAATATTTACTAAACTACTATTTTTCGTATTTTGAGTTATAGTATTATTACTTACATTTGTATTTTCAGAGTTTGATGGCACAATAATAACCATTTCATCAGTTATTTTTTTACTTAAATTAACTGAGTAAGTATTTGCATTTTCTTTTAAACCTCCTGATGCATTTATTGCGTCTATTACTCTTGATCCTTCTTTTAACTTATACACACCTGGATCTTTTACCTCACCTTTAATATCTACATAATAATACTTTTTCTCATTACTTTGATTATTTTCTTTAATAATACTATCATTTTCTTTAGCGCTCGCACCATTTGTTATTAAAACTGAAATAATAGTAAACAATACTAAAACACCTAAAATTACATACTTAAAATTTTCTTCTATTTTTTTCATAAAAAAACACCTCCTATAGATATATTCTCTATAAGAAGTGCAAATTCCCCTATTTTAGAACTTTTTTTTGTAAAAAATTGTAATTTTCTATTGAAACTCTCTGTACAAGAGCAAGTCCTATTGCTAGAGTAAGCGCAAATGAACCACCATAACTTAAAAATGGAAGTGGAACACCTGTTAAAGGAACAAGTCCTAAAACACCAGTTAAATTTATAACTACATGAAGTAAAATATAACTCGCGACTCCATAACAAATAGTCCTGTTTACTATATTATATGACCTAAGTCCAATCATAAATATTCTAATAATTATTATCATGTAAATAAGTATAACAACAATTCCCGTAATAAGTCCCATATCTTCTACTACTATTGGAAATATAAAGTCAGTATATGCTTCTGGTAAATATAAATATTTTTGTTTACTATTTCCTGGTTCTATACTAAATAATTTACCATTGTTTATAGCAATATAACCATTACATACTTGATATCCTGTATCTTCTTGATATCTAGTACATGGTTTTTTATAATTAAATCTAGATTTCTGCATTCCTGTTAATGCGCTTCCACCTGTTACTAGAAGAATAAGTAAAATAATAACTACAACTACGAGTCCTGCGAAAGTTGTTTTAACTTTTATTTCTTTACTTACATTTGATGAATAAAATAATATAACTGATATAAAGAATAATATAAGTCCTGTACCACCATCAGGTTGTAAAAGCGTTAAAATTGTAAATATTGCGCCTAATACAAGTGGTGTTAATGCTACTACAGGATTATCTAGTCTTTTTTGATTCATTTGATAGTATACACCGGTAAATAAAATAAGTGCTACTTTAGCAAATTCACTCGGTTGAAGACCAAATGGTCCAATATAAATCCAGCTTTTAACACCCGCAGATGTTTCTTCTCCTGCAACAAGTAAAAATATAAGCATTAGTATTAATACTCCTGCAATCAAGAATATTAATTTATTATATTTTTTTAATGGTTTCCTAATTATTATAATTGCCACTACAAGTGCTGAAACTAAAAATATTAATTGTCTAAAAAAATATTTTGTATTTTCTCCTGTATTTAAAAATGATTTCATACTTGATGCATCAAGTATCATAAATAAACCAAAGATAAACATAAATATTGATAAAATTAATAATGGTTTGTCCATTTTATTAAATGCCCTTATCATTTTCTTATCACCTAATATAATTTTAACATAAATATATAAAATTACCTAGATATTAGGTAAATTAAATAACATTTTATTTACATTATTAATACAATATAATAGAAAACAAAAAGGAGGTAACGTTATGTATTATTACGGATACAGTGGTGGTTATGGATATAATAATCCTTGCTGTGGCGGTAATCAAGGTGGTTATGTTTATCCAGTAAATACTGGTTATGGATATAATAATGGCTCAGGTGCCGCTATTATATTAGTATTATTTATATTACTTGTAATAGTTATAGGAGCAGGATTCTTTAATAGAAATAACTAAACATAAAAAAAGCCTTTTGGTCTATCCAAGAGGCTTTTTAATTAGACTTATTCCACATAAATCATCACATCCATATGATGCGACTACTCCATTTATATCTCTTCTAATTACTCTATCAAAATAATGTAAATCTTCTAAATATGTTACTATATCATCCATATTTACATATTTTTCATTAAGAGTACCAACTACTACAGCACTACTTTCAAAAGACTCTTTATTTTCATTATTTACTATATTTTTTGTAAAATTAATCATTCCATCTTTTCTTTTGGATTTAAATATATTTTTAGTAAATAAATTACCTTCATCATTAAAGTCAACTCTAAACTTTATACCCGCAATAACTGCCGTTTTAAGACCAATTAATAAAGCTTTTTCTTTTTTGCATAATTCTGATTTATTTCTTCCACTTCTTATAAATCCTTTTGGATCAGGTACATAAAAACTAGATGCAATCCTTTTCTTTATATCATTTAAGTAATTGACTATTTTTTTAGCATCATAACCTTTTCTTCTTAATTGTTCAGCAATTTCACTAATGAGTGTCCCACCAGTTGCGCCTGTAAATGTATCTACAACATATATTTTATTTTCATATTCATCATTTAACTCATTTGCGGCAAGTGAAGCAGAATTAAAACTTCCTTCACTAATACCACTACTCATACTTAAATGTACAACGTCTTCTTTATCTTTTAATATTGATTCAAATTTATCCATAAAGTCACTTAATATTGGTGAAGCAGTTGTAAACACACTTCCATTTTTTGTTTTTTCCAGTATAGATTTTGAATATATATCAATAACATCTCTATATGTCTTATCCTTATTTTCAATTATAGTTGCAGGTATCATATTATCCATATTTAATGGATCTATACCACTATCACATGTTACTATTACTTTTTCCATAAAAGCCTCCTCTAGTAGAATATTTAATGCTACTTTATGCATAATTATAACAAATCTAGTAAATTTATTTGTATATTTTAGTTCTTATTTACACACATTAAGAAAAATTTTACATATTAAATAAAATATGATAAAATATTTATCGGATTTAGGGGTGATGTATATGATTAAATCTAATCAAATTTTAGATGAAAAGGATAAAAGACTTAGAAAAAAAAGTATTGATGTAACTTTTCCTTTAGAAGATAAATATAAAAAATTCATAGATGAATCAATTGAGATGCTTACTTTAAGCCAAATTGAAGAAGAAGCAGAAAAGTATAATTTAAGACCTGGTATGGGACTTTCTGCAGTACAAGTTGGAATTTTAAAAAGAATATTTGTAATTGTTTATGAATATGAAGAAGGAAAATTTGAAAATTATATTTTCATTAATCCAAAGATTTTAAGTCATTCAGAAGAAATGGTTTATGTTGATGGTGGTGAAGGATGCCTTAGTGTGAACAGAGAAATTGAAGGTATCGTTCCAAGATATGCAAGACTTAATGCTGAATACTATGATATAGATGGTAATAAACATAAAATAAGATTAAGAGAAGAACTTGCGATAGCATTCCAACATGAATATGATCATTTAAATGGTATACTTTTCTATGACAAAATAGATAAGAAAAATCCATATAAAAATCAAAATTTAATGAGAGCAATTTAAAAGAAAGTTTTTAAAAATGAAGTTGTAATATAAAAGTGGACATAAAAAAAGATGTTCCACTTTTTTGTTTG
>JAHZBE010000015.1 GCA_019423565.1 bacterium | reverse complement strand
CGAACTTTTACTTATTTAACACACAAAGGTGTGCGTAAATTTCAATATGGGGCGAAATAAGGGAGTCGAACCCTTGCATAACAGAGCCACAATCTGCCGTGTTAACCACTTCACCAATTCCGCCATAAAAATTACTCTATTAATATAACATATAATTTGTTAAATAACAAGTATTTAAAAGAAAAAAGTGTTCAAATTAGTAATGGTGATAAATATGTTTGATAATTATATAGTAAAAAATGAAACACTTTATATAGATTTAAATATTAATTATGACTTTGGAAACTTTAAAAATACTAAAACAAATTTTAAAAAAGAACTAAAGAAATTTTTAAATAGTTTAAAAATAAATTTTAATAAAATTGTTCTTACATGTTCTGGAGTAATAATTGGAAGTATTATACTAACAAATAATAATTTTAATGATGATGTATCTATGAAATATGTTCCAAATATTGATACAAGTGTTCCATATATTGCACATAGTGATAATGAAGATAAAACAGATGACAATATAATAGTAAATAGTGATATAAACGAAACTACAGAAAATGTAAATAATAGTCAAAATATCAGTAAAAATGTAGAAAAATCTGTAAATACAGAGCATACTAATACAGATAATACAAGTGTTAGTAACACAACTAATTCTAGTGTGTCAGAAATTACTGTTTATAGGTCAAATGGAAGCGTAATTAACCTTAATATGACTGATTATTTAATAGGAGTTGTATCATCTGAGATGCCAGCATCATTTAATTTAGAAGCATTAAAGGCACAAAGTGTACTTGCTAGAACATACGCATTAAAAGCAAAACAAACTGGAAAAAAATTAACAGATACAGTAAGTACTCAAAGTTACATTGACATAGATCAAATGAAAAATAAATGGGGAAATAGTTTTAATACATATTATAATAAAATTAAAAATGCTGTGGAAAATACAAATGGAGAATATTTAAGCTACAATGGAAATTATATTGAAGCATTATATCACTCTACAAATAATGGTAAGACAGAATCATCCCTTGATGTATTTGGAAATTATTATCCATATCTTATTTCAGTATCATCCGAATATGATAAAAATGCATCAAGTTATTTAAGAACAATAAATATGCCACTTGATACAATATCAAATAAACTTGGATTAAGTTTAAATAATGATTCTGTAATAAGTATTCTTAGTTATACAGATGGAGGCAACATAAAAGAAATTAATATTAATGGAAATAATTTTTCTGGTAAAAAAGTAAGAGAACTATTGGGTCTTAGAAGTGCTGACTTCGATATTAGTATTAGTGATAATAATGCCAATATTACAACTAGAGGATATGGTCATGGTGTAGGTATGAGTCAATATGGCGCAAATGGTATGGCAAATGCTGGATATAGTTATAAAGATATTTTATCTCATTATTATCCAGGAACAACACTTACTAAATAAAAAAACATAAAACTTATTTACGTTTTATGTCATTAGTATATGCATATAATTGTTTTACTTCTTTTATAGTAAGTTTTCTAAATCCACCAGATGATAAACCTTGAAGAGTTAAAAATGCGATTGATTCTCTTTTTAATTTAATAACATTATATCCGGCACTTTCGAATATTCTTTTAACCTCATGATTTCTTCCATCATGAATAGTTATTTCAACAATACATGTATTACTCTTTTTATCAGCACTTTTTAATTTTACTCTATCAGGAATACATTTTATACCATCTATTACTATTCCACTTTTTATTTTTTTAATTGAATAACCATCTATAATTCCTTCTAGTTTTGCAATATAAACTTTAGGAATTTTATTTTTTGGATGAAGCATCATATTAGCAAATTCTCCATCATTAGTTAAAAGTATAATACCTGTTGTATCATAATCAAGTCTTCCAACTGGATAAAGTCTTTTATTTGAACTAAAGAAATCTACTACTGTTTTTCTTCCTTTATCATCTTTTGTAGATGATATTACTCCTCTTGGTTTATATAAAATATAATATTCTTTATCTTGCTTTGATATAGCATTCCCGTCTACAATAATTTCTTCATTACCTTCTACTTTTGATCCTAATTCAGTAATTCTCTCCCCATTAACAAATACTTTTCCTTTTACTATATATTCTTCTGCTTTTCTTCTAGAACAAAAACCTGAATCCGCAATTGCCTTTTGTAATCTAACCATAAGAATTCCTCCTTGCTAAAAAAGTATACCATGAATAGATAAAATTAGCAAATGTTATGTAAAAAAAGTTATCCACTTTAACAGAATAACTTTTATCTTACATATATTGGTTCTTTATGAACACTATTATTTTTATAAAATACTTCAATATAACCAACTGAACCATCTGTTTTATCTTTTTTATTATACATAATTACAGTAGTATTAATATTATCTCTTTCATTATTTTGCATTAGATAATAATAATTATTCTTTACATATAAATTTTTATATTTTTTAGACTTTATCCTTATTTTATCCTTATTTATAATTAAATAATTACTATAATTTGCAAACCCATATTCATATAATTTTTTATGAGTATTAAAATCATCTCTATCATTAAATGTAACCGCAATTAAATTAACATTCCTTTTAGTTGCACTTGTTACAAGTGTTCTTTTAGCTTTTACTGTATAACCTGTTTTACCACCTGTTGCATATTTATATGAAAATAATAACTTATTTTTATTAATCCATGAATATACATTTGCATTTGTTTCAACCATTATTTTTTTAGTACTATCTATTTCCTTAAAATCATATAAATTATTTGCATATTTCATTAAAAGTGCCATATCATAGCAAGTTGAATAATTACCAGTCTCATCATCATCAAGACCAGATGGATTATTAAATACAGTATTTTTCATACCAATTTCTCCTGCTTTTTCATTCATTTTATTAACAAATTTATCATGACCACCTAAATAATCTTCAATAGCAAGTGCAGCATCATTTCCACTTCTAAGAAGTAGTCCATATACTAAATTTCTAAGACTAATTTTTTCTCCTTCTTTAATATATATACCAGAACCATGTGATTTTAATATACTTTCATTAATAGTAATCATATCATCTAGTTTACCAGATTCAATTGCTAGAACTGCTGTCATTATTTTTGTTGTGCTTGCGATTAAATGTTTTTCATTAATATTTTTAGAAAACAATATCCTACCAGAATCCTGATCAATAAGTATAGCATTATTACTTGGTACTGATATAGCAAAACAATTATTTAAACCTATAAAAAATGTAATTAAAAAAACTATAAATTTCTTCATATTTATACCTCTAATAAACTATATGAAAAAAAGACTATAAATAGTCTTATGAAGTATATATTCCATGTAATTTTTCAATATCACTATTGCTTAATTGATCTAATTGCCATTCACCATTTACTTTTGTTAAAGTAAATTCAATAGTATATTTTACTGTATCTGTTACTTTTTCCATTTCAGATATTTTATATTCCATAAATTTATCTTCATCATAATCAGTGGCTGTAATATTATCTGTTTCATCTGATTTTTCATTAGTAGTTACAGTATCTTCTTCTTTAGCAGTTGTTTTATCTTCTTTTTTAAATTCATCTGGATGTGAATTTAAATATTCATTTGCTTTTCTAATAGCTGATCCATAATCATATACTGTTATTTCTGCTTCTACAACAGCATTATTATCCTCAATTATTTCATCTTTAATTTCATATTTCATATTCTTATATTGTTTAGTCATGAGAGTTTTATATCTTTCTTGATGATCTGCTACTTTAATATCAGTTTTAATTGTATCAACTAATTCTTCTATAATATCAGAATTTTCATTTTTATATTTATCTAAAAATTCTGATACCTTTTGTTTTGGTGTAGTAGCAGCGCCTAATGTACATGCAGATAAAAGAATTACAAATAATGCTAAAAATATTTTTTTCATATAAATCCTCCTTCTTTTTATATTTTGATTAGAATTTAAATTTTTATTCAAAAAAAATAAAAAAATGAGTAATTATTTTTTACTCATTTTTTTGTTTAAAATTATTAATCCGATGATTGCAAGTAAAATACATCCAATAATTAATCCATACTTCATTACAATTTGACCAGTAGATATATTAATAACAAGTTCAGCTTCTGCTTCAGTTCCTTCACCAATTCTTTGTTTTTTATTAATTATTGTTGTGTTACCAACTACATATCCTTCCGAATTTACAGAGAATTCAGCTTGAGCTGTATTATCATCTGATAGTACATATCCATCTGGTGCTTCTATTTCAATAATTTTATATTTACCTCTTGTTATAGCATTATTAAAGCATGTTTGTCCATCTTTTAAAGCCTGGAATGTATACACATCACTTTTACCATCTACGTCAAGAGAATAATTATTTTGATCATTATTATATATAATTGGAATATCAGTATATTTAGATAAGTTTTCGTCAAAAATTTGTAATTTAAATAAACCTCCACTTAAATACTTTCCATCTTCATCAATTTTGTAAAAACAGAATTCACCTTTTGTATTTGGCCATTCATATACTCCTATTGGAGATGTTTGTCCATCTTTTGTTACTTTTACAGTAATTTCTTTCCATCTGACTGATTCATCAATTGTATAACCATCTGCAGCTTTTGTTTCTTTCATGTAATATGTACCAACTGGTAAACCAATAATTTTAATTGAACCATTACTATTTGTTACAAGTGTTTTAACATCGCCGGAACCAGAATAATTATATATTCCATCATCTGTTTTAGTTAAAGAAATAATTGAAGTTTTATCTTCTTTATATAATTCAAATTCAACACCTTTTAACTTAGTATTATTTTTACCTTTTTTAATAATTTCAACAGTTGATTTATAATTTTTTACATTTATAGTTGCCGTTGGTGATTGTTCATATGCCTTTTTAGATGTATTGTATACATATAAATTCATATTTTTTGAAATTCCAAATAATACTTTTTGGTCATCAGGTATTTTATTAAAATCTTTTATTTTTTCTTGACCTGAAGGTAAAACATATGGACTTGGTACATCAAGCTCAACTAAACAATAATAACCTTCATTTAATCCTCTAATAGTATATGTACTAAAATTAGAATCAACTATTTTACCAGGATCAATTGAAGAATCATTTGATTGACTAAATACACCATTTCCTTGATTTTTAAAATTCATATAAACTGAACCATTACATTTACCTTTTTCTGTTTTTATAATACCAAAAGTTGCACCTTTAATTCCCGTATTAGTTGAACCATCAACTTTATTAATCTTTATATCTTTGGCCATATTTTTAATATTGAAAATTAAACAATTTGTGTCTTTTTCTTTTGAAACAGTTACTAGTCCAGCAGCATCTGTAGATACCTTATAACTTACTCCACCAGTTGTTGGATTAATATTTATATAAATATAGAAATCACTAATTCTTGTACGTCCTGATGGAACTTTTGTCTCTGATATCAAATAATAACCTGATTTTTTAATATCTATATTACCTGACATGGCATTTGATGATAAATTAACAGTAGCAATTGGTTTTGACTCACACTTTGAAGTATTTGTACAATGCGTTACAGTAAATGTAGCACCTTTTAAATCATTACCATTTTCATCTACTTTTCTAAGTTTAATTTTTGTTTCTTCAGTCTTTATTGTTAACTCTGCTGATACTGTTTTTTTATAATCACCCATTAACACATCTTGTCCTGAAAAATTATTAAATCTAAACCATCTAAAATCAGAACTACTTTTTAATGTTGAACCCTTAGTTAAATTAAATTTTAACTTTGTATTTATTTCTTCTGAAGATGAAATATATACTTTAGTATAATCAATTTTATTTGTACTTGGATCTTTATATGGTGTAAGTTTTACACCATCTGGTAATTTTTCATTTTTAAATGCACCAATATGTATGTATTCTCTTTCATATTGATTTGTTGCTGTATTAATTTTATATGAACCATATTCTTTTCCATTCCATTTCAAAACATATGTATTACCAAATGCTTTAGGTATATAAACATCTGATGATAAATCTTTTGCATTTTTTAAAATATTTTTATATGCTTGTAATACTTCACTATCTGTTTTAACAAAAGCATATGTGTTTTTAGATAATTTATTTGGATTTTCATCATAGTTTGTTCTGCCACCTTCTATTGTTTCCCATATCAATATTTGTGTAGCAAGAATATTTTTACAAACGGTTTTACTTTTACATGTTGTATATCTATAACCATTATTGTTAACTATTGAACCATTAACATTTCTATTACCATTTTGATATCCACTAGCAAGTATATTTTGTAAAATTTTAATTCTTTCTGTTGGAACAGCATTCCCATTTTTATCTTTTAAATTTTTAAAATCTGTAATAAGAGATACTGGACCACCTTCGTTAACTTTTTTACCAAAATGCATACAATAACCCTGGAAATAATTATTATCGTAAGTTATTTGATGGATATAAAAGCTTCCACTGAATTTATATGGTTCTCCAGAAGCAATATAATATTCACCTAAAGTGGCATTTGTAAATGTTGAATAATCAACATAATAGCTATTATATTTATATGATGTTGCGAAAACATTGTTGGAAGGGAATAATACTAAAACAAATAATATTATTGATAAGACTATATATTTAAATTTTTTATTCATATTATTCACCTCCATTAGTTTCATCTTCAAATTCACCATCATCGTATCCATCATCAGAACCATTATCAACATCGCCAACATTATCACCAGTTTGTGAGTTGTTTATATTAAAGAAATCAATTTGATTTTGTTGAATTCTTAAATCATTTGCTACAACGAAATTTATATAATCTCCACCATTTCCTGTAACTAAATCTAATACAATAGTTATGTATTGCTTTTCACCTGGCATCAATATTTTACTATCTAATCCAGAGTAATACAATAAACCATCACTTTCATACCATCCTTCATTTTCTGAATAATCAGGGTTAAATGTCATTCCACTTGGTATCTCTTCAACTAAATTACCCACAGTTCCTGGGAAATATTTTGAATTTTCTATTTCGATTAGATATGATACTTTAAATGACGTATTTTTTAAGTTTTTAACATCTATCTTTACTTTATTTTGTCTATCATAGTCATATGAACTAGTTCCCTTATTTGATACAACAGTAACATTTGTTATATATTTATTTAATGAAATATCAAATACTTGTCTAACATTTAATCCTAAATTTAATCCTGTTACTTCAACATTGTTATTATCTAAAGTAACAATATTTGAAACAGCATAACATGTATCTGTTTGCATTACTACATCTGAATCTAAGTTTGACATATCTCCTAAGGAGCTATCTTTTTTATTCTTTTCTGTTACAGAATATTTATCACAATCTATACTAAATCTTACATAATAATTTCCTGATAATAATTGATTAAATTTATATGCTCCATCAGAATCAGTCACTGTTTCAGCAACTTTTTCATCTGATGAACTAATTACAGATAACGGATCATTTGGGTTATCAACTTTTGCATTTGTTTTATATAATTCAACTGGTATATTGGATAACTTTGTTTCATCGTCTGAACTAAATCCATTTCCATCTGAATCTTCAAATGCCATTCCAGATATTGATCTATCATATACTGATACAGAAGATACATTTGAATTATATACTTTTGTTCCTGTTTCAGATGATAAACATTTTCCTTGGTCATCTGTTGAATTACAAATTTTTCCATTTCTATCAAATACATAGAAATTATTATAGTATACATTTGCTTCAGCATTACCATTAGTTTTAACATTAAATGTTATACCATCTGTTCCACCGAAATAACCTGAAGTTGCAATTGCATCTTTTGAAACAAGTTTAACACCTGTTACTCCACTTTTTTCAGTAGTATAATTTGTCCATTCTTTCCAATCATTTGATGTTGAATTTTTTACTTCATTATTAATTATTACTTTAGAATCAATTGTTGTGTAATAAACACTATAACCACTTGGAATAGTTGAACTAATTTTTGTAGAAAGATTTCCACTAAAGCTAGATCCTTTACCTCCAGATACACCATCATTATTATATGGAAGTACATATACTAATTCTAAATTTGCTTTATCATTTAATACATTAACTGCTTTAATATTATAACTATAACTACCATTTATATCAATTAAACTTGGATCAGCAGTACCTAATGTTGATATTTCTTTTTCATTAAATAGCATTACATCTTTTGAAGCCGTTGATAAATTTGTTGGACCATTTATATCAACCGTATTACCATCAATTGATACTGTTCCAGCTGTTTTTACAATTATTTTTGCAGTAGTATTACTAACTGTATCAATTGAAACATATGCATGTAAAACAAGTTCTGATAAATCATTAGATACTAATGCACTAGAATCATAATCATATCTGTATATATTGTAATCTAATTCTGTCGAAGATCCATTTGGCAATTTATCTCCGGACTTTTTATATAAGCTTAATGAATTTGGTAAATAAACATATACTGAGAACGATTTTATAATCGATGATAAATTTGATGTATATACTGCTGGATTTATTCTAATTTCTAATGGATCATTATGTCCAGAATAAATAGCTTTATTTTCAACACCATATGAGTCCTTTGTTATAATAGATTTAATATTTGCTTTAGCGTTTGTTACAATAATACTATTTCCATATTGTCCTGATGGATTATCACTAGTTACAACCTCTTTAGTTTTTGAATTATATTCAGTTTTATTGTAAGATAACTCACCTTCGTTTGAATAATTAACTGGAATTGTATAAGATTGCCCTTGAGAAGTTACAGCTGGCTTGTACATATAGAAGATACTACCATTTGAATCTTTTGTAAGTCCTCTAGCAACAACTTGATATGTATTTCCAGATAGCTTTGAATCGTTTCTTGCTTTTGCTAAAACTCTTATTATTGTTGATTTACCGCTTTCATATTGACCATTTACAGTAAGCCTTACAGCTATAATATCCCCTGCTGCATGTGCTTCATCTATTGAACTTTTCCAAACAACATTTTCATTTGCTTCAATACATGGTCCTCCAAAATAATTCATTAAAGATTCTTTTGATAAACCTGATGTACTCTTTGGACAATATGATGCATTTTTGGAATTACTACCTAATTTAAAATACTCGCTACTCCATTTACCAACACCAAATTCTATTTGATATTTATCATTTTCTGTTTTATCAATATAATAATCTTGCGAATCATTTATAGAAATTACATCAATTGCATCATTATCTATTTTCAAATAATTTGTAAATCCGTTTTCTAAGTTATCACCAGTTTGTTTTCCATATTCTATTGTATTTTGAATATAGAATTGTTCACCCATATTATAAGCTGCCGAATTACTATCAGTTACATTTGCAGTAGAAGATGTAATATCACTTAAATCACTTTTATTTATAAAGTCAACTTTCGATAAATAATCTCCTACAACCTTATCAGGGCTATCTACAATATTAATTGTACTTGTTCCAGCATTAATGGAATATGTAATCTTATTTTGTGAACCATTTCTTTTACCTGTTAATATAACGGCATTTGACGCAATATATGGTACACTAACATTTTCTTCTATCTCAGCTAAACCAGATTTATATGTTAAATTAGAAAATGTTACTTCATATTTTCCATTATCACCATTTATAGATGTACCATTTTCGTATGATGAAGGTAATGATGGAATACTATATTCATTCTGATTATATACATCTATTTTTGCACTTGCTATTGAAGCATTAGTATCACTTGCTGTAGCAGTTAAGTTAACTTTTACAGCTGTAGGTATTTCAATTCCTTTAATACCCTTAGTACTATCAACAGGTAAATATACTAATACGCCTACAGGAATGTTTGATTCTTCTGTAGAAACCTTTTTTAATGCACCTGCATAAAGTTTGATATCATATTTTTCTTTTGCAGATACAGTAATATTTTTAGCATCTGTTTTATTAGTTAAAATATTATCGTCTGTTTGTTCTGTATCAGTACTTTCTCTTAGTCTTATTATTGGAGAAATACTAATTCCATTATTTAATGATATATCATATATGAATACCTTTTGTGTATTTGCATTTATTAAACTTTGTTTGTCAAAAGTAAATTTATAATTTTTATATTTAACATCACTTATAGTAATATCATCCGGATTAACTGACTCTGGATTTGATAAATTATTTATACCAACTTTTACACTATCAGAAATTGATTCAGGTATAATGAAATCCATAATAACTGTACGTTGTGCATCCGAATTTAACTCAGTATCAGATGATTTAGCAATTAAACTATATGTTACATCATACTCAATAGAGTCAAAGCTTCTTACTATATTATCTGTTTCAGAAGTATCATTACCTGCACCTTCTGAATTATCAAATGGAGCAGTTCCTGATAATGTAGTAACAGAAACATTTGATACTTTTATTTTATCAGAATAAATATCTTCTTCTGCGGATGCAAACATATATATTCCAAGTGATATCAATAAAAAAACCAAAACTCCTAAAACTATTTTATTTTTTTTAATAAATTCCATAATTGTACTCATAAAAGCCTCCACATTATTATTCATATTAATTAAACCATTTTTTTCAAATAAAATCAATACATAAGAAAAAAATATATTAAAAGTTTTAATATATTTTGAGTTAAAAATTATATATTAGGAATAATTATTTAATATTTTTTTATTTTCTATTAGATTAATTAATTTTTCAAGTTCATAAAATTTTGAATCTTTATTATTTGCAATATTTAATAGTTTTACATATGCTCTATTATAATCATCAATCTTTTCAGAATATATTTCATAAAATATATATTTTAATTTTGAGCTTTCTCTATTCTTAAACATTTTTTCTAAGCTCTTACATATATGATTTGATGCTTCTTTCTCTCTTCTTGTTGAAAATTCATTTTTAGATTTATTATAACTTGTTATTTTATAATCTATAATTGTATATTTCATTTGTAATATAAACTCTATAATTTCATTTTCTTCATCTATGCTTATATTACTTTTCATATAACTATTACCATCATTATCAAATTCCACAGCAAAAGCACATTCTTCATTAGCAAGTACACATGAATATTTTATTTTTTTTACTGCATTTGGCGCGTACACTTCTGTTTTATCAAATAAACTGTTTAAAAAGCTTTTATTTACACAGAAATTGTTATTTTTTAATTTGTTCATATCCTCTATACTTATTTTAAAAACAGGAATTTTTAAAATAAATTCTGGTTCATCTTCTTCACGCCATTCAAAAAATTTATAAATATTTTTTTTATTAAAATTTAACACTATATCATAAATATAATTCATTTTCTTTTCCTCCTATAAATGAACTTATAATCATAAAAATTACTCCAAAAATAAAATTTAAACATTCTATACGTCTAATAATAAAGTTAACATATTCAAAAAAATTATACCCAATACTTAATAAATTTAAATATATTATTATATATGATAAGCCAATTACGCTAAGTCCAAATCCAAATAAAAAAACTAAAAATTTGAATGACATTTTTTTCTTCACCTATATTATTCTATTTATTATTTTTAAATTTTATTATATAATTATAATGAGGTGAGGAAAATGATAATATTAAAATATTTAATTCTGGGGATAATACAAGGATTTACAGAGCCACTTCCTATTTCATCTAGTGGACATTTAAGAATATTTAAATCTCTATTTAACAGTGAAGTATTAAGTGATATGAATTTTGAAATCATTGTTAATTTTGGTTCACTTGTCGCAATTTTAATCCTATATAGAAAGGAAATAGCAAGTATTATTAAAGATTTCTTTATGTTTATTAAAACTAAAGAAAAAAAATATAGCGTTAATTATAAATATGCTTGGCTTATAGTAGTTGGAACAATTCCAGCAGCACTTTTAGGATTATTTGTAAAAGATTTTATAGAAGAATATTTTACTACCAAATTAGTAGGACTTATGCTTATAGTTACTTCTATATTATTATTTATGATAAAGGACATAAAAGGAAAAAAAGAAAAGAAAGATATGACTTATTTAGATGCACTTAAAATTGGACTTTTCCAAGTAGTTGCTTTACTTCCTGGAATAAGTAGAAGTGGTGCGACAGTTGTAGGTGGTATGAAATCTAATTTAACTAGAGAAACAGCACTTAATTATTCGTTTATGCTTTATATTCCAATAAGTGTTGCAAGTATGGTACTTGGAATTAAAGATTTAATAACTGCAGGTAATATTGGAACACTTGCTATTCCATATTTAATAAGTATGATAGCAGCTGGTATAGTAACATATTATGCAGCTAAATTATTTATAGATATTATGAAGAAAGGTAAATTAATATACTTCTCAATATACTGTTTTATAGTGGGAATACTTACATTTTTAATATTTTAGAAGCATCATTTGGATGCTTTTTTTAATATATAAAAAGAGGTTAATTTGAACTGAACCCCAAAAGTTGGACAGTTTATAAATAGTTTCTAATTAGAGGATT
>JAHZBE010000014.1 GCA_019423565.1 bacterium | reverse complement strand
AAAAATGTAGACTGTGTCTTTTTTAGACTGTCTACATTTATTTTATCACTTCATAATAGTGTGTTTTGTTCATGCTTTCATTGTGTTAAAAATATTGGGTTTAAAGCCGGTCAATAGAAACATTATGTTTTTGTGACCGGTTTTTGTTTGGGGAGGAGTTATGAATTTAGAAGATTTAATTGACTTAGTATCATCATATGATAAAGATAGTGTTGATATTATTGAAAAAGCTTATTATTATGCAGAAAATTTACATGATGGTCAATTTAGACAAAGTGGTGAAGCTTATATTAGTCATCCACTTAATGTAGCATATATATTAGCACAAATGCATGCTGATTGCGATACTATTTGTGCTGGACTTTTACACGATACATTAGAAGATACTAATATTACAAAAGAAGATATATCACATGAATTTAATCAAAGTATTGCTTTATTAGTTGATGGAGTAACAAAATTATCTAAAATGAATTTTTCATCTAAGCAAGATCAAAATTTTGCTAATACTAGAAAAATAATTACTGGTATTACTGAAGATGTAAGAATTATAATTGTTAAACTTGCTGATAGACTTCATAATATGAG
Organism: bacterium; assembly: GCA_019423565.1. Classification (GTDB taxonomy): domain Bacteria; phylum Bacillota_I; class Bacilli_A; order RF39; family UBA660; genus CAG-433. The sequence continues at coordinate 17,495 of JAHZBE010000014.1, read as the reverse complement.
AACATTGGAGTTTAAATCAGAATTTAAACAAAAAGAGAATGCCTTAGAGACAATGGAAATATTTGTACCTCTTGCATATTATATTGGAGCTTATAGAATAAAATCAGAGTTAGAAGATCTGTCACTAAAATATTTGAAGCCTGATCAATATAAAGATTTAGAGAATAGAAAATTAAAAATTGAAGAAGATTGTAAAGATTGTTTATATGAAATGTATTATAAAATAAAGTCAATTTTAAATGAAAAAAACATTCCAAATGAGATGAAAATAAGAACTAAAAATATTTATGGAATTTATAAAAAGATTTTATTAGGTCAAAAGATATGTGATATTCATGATTTACTTGCTTTGAAAATAATGGTATCTGAAATAAATGAATGTTATTACGCTTTAGGTCTTATTCATAAAGAGTATCATCCGATTAATGATAAATTTAAAGATTATATTTGTAATCCTAAGACAAATATGTATCAAAGTTTACATACTACTGTTTTTGGTCCGAATGATAAAATTGTTCAAACACAAATTAGAACATTTGATATGGATAAAGTTGATTCTTTTGGATTAACTGCTTATTGGGATATCAAAAGAGGGAATGCAAGATTTGATATGCAAGATGATTTAAAGAAAAAGTATCAATTTTTTAAGTCATTAGTGGAAATAAATTCTATGTTTGGGGATAATCAAGAATTTGTTTCACAAGTAAAGCATGAGATATTCTCTGATAAGGTTTATGTATATACGCCGAAAGGAGATATTATAGAATTACCTAAAGGTTCAACACCAATAGATTTTGCTTATAAAATACATACTGATGTTGGAAATACTATGGTATATGCTGTGGTTAATGATGAATTTGTATCAGTGGATTATGTACTTAAAAATAAAGATAGAGTACGAATTATTACTGATAGTTTATCATTTGGACCTAGAAAGGAGTGGTTAGATGTAGCAAAGACAAGTTTAGCAAAAAAAAGAATAAAAGAGTTTGGGAAGGAAGGAAAATATTAGTATAATGATTAAAAATAAAATATATGAAAGTGTTAAAAACAACAATTTAATTATAAAAATAACTAATGATGAATATGTTCAAATTAATTTATTAATTAATAAATTGAAACATGAATATAATCTACAATTAGATTATATTCAAAAAAACAAAAAAAATTTTGATAAAATTTTATTACATAATCAATTAGTAAAAACAACAATTAAAGAAGTTATTGATCATTTTAGTGTAATAAAAAAATATAATGTTTGTGTTTTTGTTACTGGTAGTTTTGCAAGATGCACTAATAAGTTTAATAGTGATTTAGATTTGCATTTTTGCTATAAAAATATTTATAAAAATATTTTGTTTAAATATGAAGAAATGATATATTATATTTTATTTTCAATATTTAATATTAATAGAGAAAAAGTCCATAATATGATATTGTCTAGATATGAAAATAAAAAAATAGTTCGAATTATGTCTATTGTTGATAATAATGATTTGATGATTATTTTAAAAAATGATGATAATGAAATTTCTTATAAAATAAATGGTAAACAAAAAAGAAGAATATATTCTCAATATCTTAATAAGAAAGATATTAAAACAATGTATAAATATTTAAGAAATGAATTGTTAACTTATAATAGGGAATGGGTGCATACTTTTTATGTTTTCTCTAATGATTGGTTATTTACAAAATATTATAAGAAATTATTAATTATTGAAGATAAAAATAAGAGCATAGACAAAATTAATAAAAGAAAAGAAGATATAGTAACACAAATTGAATTTATAAATAGTATGATTAATACAATTGATAAAGAGAATATATGTGATTTTAAAAAAATGTTTCAAATGGAAGAATTTAAGTTATTATATAATTATATATCATATAGACGAGATTTATATTTATTATATAATAAAAAATGGGATATGATAGATTTTTCTAATATTGATAACTATTTAAATAATGATATTGTTTTCCCTTATATAAAGGATTATATGTATTCATTATTTAATTTAGTAGAGTCTTTTAAAAATGAATATAGTATTCATAAAAGCGGTTATATAAATAAGGAATGTTATGATTTACAAATTATTAAATTATTAAGATTAAACAGTTTAATAGGAGGTGTTTTATGAATAAGATGGTTATAACTTTACCAATTGCACCTTATAAAAATTTTTCTATAGGAAAATTAAGTACTCCTATATTAGCAGAAGCTTTGGCAAAAAAAATTGATGGCAAGTTTTATCTTGCAGTAAATTTACTAGATTCTTATAAAGAAAGAAATATTGATGGTTATAAAGAATTATTAAATATGTATGGAATTACTCCTGATCAATTTTGGATAGACAAAGAACATATAAATGATTTGCTTGATTCTATTTATTTTTTAATACAGAATGGTTATATTTACAAAATTAAAAAAGATATGTTATTGTGTAATTGTAAAAAAGTTGAGATAGCTAAAGATAATATTTCGTCGATTAATATGATTGATTCATGTTTTCAAATAATTGATGGAGAGTATTATTGTAAGAGTTGTAAAAAAAGGTGTTATATATATGAAAAAGAAGTGCTTGTTTTTGATGCAAGAGCTGTTTATAAGGAAAATATGTTGTTTTTCCCTGATTTTATTAATAAAGATGTGAAAACATTTCATAATAATATTGGCATAAATCAAGTAGTTATTAGTCGAGAAAGAAATACTGGTATAAATGTGATATATAATAATAAAAAATATAATATAGATATTGATTTTTTGTGGGAAATATATTTGTCATTATTTTCTAAAAGTGATAAAATAGTATTATGTTCTAATCATCAATTATTTCAACTCTATATGGTTTTGATGTTGGAAAATTGTTTTAATAAAGAGTCAAAGACAATTGGTCTTGCAACCCCTTATATAAATGTTGAAAATTTTGGTATAGAAAAAGAATTAGAAAATAGAATGTTATCATTAAAACTTTTTACGTTATTTAATTTTAAATGGAGTAAAAAAGAAAATTCGATTGATATTGGACTATTAAAATATTTGAACAGTATGAATGTTGAAAAAAAACAACAATTATATCATTTGACAATTGAAGAGAATGATAATAATTCTATAGAAAATATAAAAGATATATTAATTAAAGATTTTAATTTTCAGTATGCTAATGCTGAATTAAAAAGAAGGAGAAAAAATGTATAGCATATTACTTTCAAAAATGGAAATTGGGTTTCCAATAGTTGAAAAAAGGTTAAAAAAAATTATTAAAAAAAATTCAAAAGTTATTATTATTCCTTGGAGTTTTCCAAATGAAACAGATAAAATTGGATTAAATGAGTATTATGATAAAAAGATTAAGCCAAAGTATGAAAAAATATTAATTGATTTTGGAATTGATAAAAAAAATATTAAGCATTTAAATTGTTATAATAAAAATATTAAAATGATGAAAAAATATATAAATGAATCTGATGTTTTAATTTTACCTGGAGGTAATCCTGAAATGTTTTTTTCTAAAATTGTACATGAAACTGAACTTCTTTATGTTATTAAACACTATAAAAAGATTATAATTGGTGTGTCTGCAGGAGCATGTCTTCATTTTAAAAGATATTTTATAACAGCTAAAAATAATTATTATAATTATTTTGCATTTTACGATGGTTTTGGCATTTTAAATAATTCGTTTCTTATTGATGTTCATTCATCTAATAATAAACTGTATTTTAATAAACTAAGAAATATATCTAAAGAATATATGAAAGATGTTTATGCAATATATAATGATGGTGCTATCATTGTTAATAGAAAAAATAATAATATAGAAATGTTTGGAAATGTTTTAAAGATAGATAATAAATAATAAAATGTTTTGTGAAATTAAATAAATTAATTAATATATATATAATTAATAAAATTTGTCTTAAAATATTTTAAATGTTTGTTCGAAAAAATTTTTATTATATGGTGTGTAACAATGGATGGAACAAATTGTTTTAAATGACTAAACCTTAATTTATAATTTCTGTAGATATGATGTATGGCAATTTAAAAAAGCTAGCAGAAGCATTAAATGTTACACCGATTATTTATTCTCCATTAGAATCTATTAGTAATAATGGGTTAAAATTTTTATATAATACTAAGCAATTTTTTGCTGGTAATAAATTACTAAAAAAAGAAAATAATTTAATGAATATTGTTAAAGATGGGAAAGATTTTGACGGAGTAGAATATCCTGAACATGTTAAAGGAAGTACTACTGATATTATGTTTACTGGTGGTTCTAGTGGTATTCATAATGGTGTTGAACTTGATGGGGGAGCATTAAATAGTGTAGTTAAAGCATTAGATTATGTTTTGATATTAGAACCTGGTATGGTTCATTTAGGAAATATTCCTTTTGGTCATATGTGTTTTGGTAGATTAGTTCTTCATTATTGTTTATGTAAAAATTTGGAATATGCATTAACTTTAAAAGCTATGCCTAAAGATTTTTATAGTGAACTTGTTATAACTCATACTAATGGTGCTATGGGAGGCAAAAATACTCCTGGTACCGTAGGTTATCCAATTCCATTTGTTAATTCTAAAATTGTAGATTCTAAGACTTTTAAAGAATTGCCTATAGGAACACCTGGCGTATTACTTGTTAATGGTCCTGGAATGATGCTTAGATATCATGAAAATGAAGAAGAAACAAATGCTGTATTAGTATATGATGAAAATGGTGTTAAATGGTATAATACAAAAGATGTTGCTGTTAAACATGAAAATGGTGAATATGAATTTATTGGTCGTCTTAAGAGAAATTTTGTTTCTGGTGTAGATAATATTTATCCAGAACAAATTGAACAATTACTTCTTCAAATACCTGAAATCAGAGAAGTTTTAGTTACATCAATTGCTGATGATAAAGAACAATTCTTACCTAGTTATCATGTTAGTTTAAATGATTTTAATTGTGATAGAAAAGTATTAGAAAATAAAATATTTACATTAATTCAAAATACTTTAGGTACTAGTGCACTTCCAGGTTATATTGAATATTATGAAAATGCTTTACCAAGAACTGATAATGGTAAGTTAGATCCTAAGGCTATGGAAGAAAAAGATAAAGAAAGAATTGAAAATAATAATTTAGTTAGAACTAGAGTTAGATAAGCTGCTTAATAGTAGCTTTTCTTTTGCTTGAAAAAAGAGTGTATTTGTGATATTATTAAGTTAGAATTGGAAGTGGTAGACATGGGATTTTATTTCTCAATTAGTGCATTAATTATTATTTTATTATTTACTTATAATTTTTTGTCTAAAGAAAGGGTAAATAATATTGAAACTAAGATATACAAATATTTATTATTTTTAACTATATTTGGGTTATCTATGGATATTACTACTTGTATTTTATTTAAAGCTGGTGTAGATATAAATAGCTTTTGGTATTCAATGGGTTCAAAGTTAGTATTTGTTTATTTTGTTTTATGGTTACTACTTTTTGCTTATTATATTAAATGTATTAGTTTGCCAAATCGTGGTAATTATAAAAGTAAAATGATGAGCACGTTTTATTATTTTGTATTGTGTTTAGCTTTTATTGTTCCTTTTATATTAATTTTACCTGTTAATTTTAAATTGGAGGGAGATGTTATAATTCCAAATGGAATCCCTGTTTTTATTACTTATATTGTTTCTTTTTTACTTATTTTATATTCTGTTTATATTGCTATAAGATATCACAAGAATATTGAGGGGAAAAAATTAAGACCTTTATATATTTTCTGTATTTTAATGCTCTTAAATTTCATTATACAAAGTTTATTCCCTTCGGCTTTTTTAATTAATTATTTATTGTCTTTAGTTGTAGTTATAATGTATTTTACCATAGAAAATCCAGATGTAAAAATGATTCAACAATTGAATGCTGCGAAAGATGCTGCAGAGAAAGCTAATCAAGCAAAGACTGATTTTTTATCTAGTATATCACATGAGATTAGAACACCTTTAAATGCTATAGTAGGGTTTAGTAATTTACTTTTAGATGATAAAAATTTACCTGATAGTGCTAAAGATGAAGTTAATGATATAGTTATGGCTTCGGATAACTTGCTTGAAATAGTTAATGGTATTTTGGATATATCGAAGATTGAAGCAGGTAAACTTGAAATTGTTAATACTGAATATGAAGTTAATAAGGTAATTAAAGAGTTAGTTTCTTTAACAAAAGGAAGACTCGGAGATAAACCAATTGAACTTATTACTAAGTTTGATAAATCTATTCCACCGGTATTATATGGGGATGCATCAAGATTAAAACAAATATGTGTAAATATTTTAACTAATGCTGTTAAATATACAAAAGAAGGAAGTATAACATTTACAATAAATAGTATTGTTAAAAATGGAATATGTAGATTAATTATTGCAGTTGAAGATACGGGTATTGGCATAAAACAAGAAAATATTGGTAAGTTATTTAATAAATTTGAAAGATTAGATTTAGAAGATAATGTAACAATAGAAGGTACTGGTTTAGGTCTTGCTATTACAAAGAGATTAGTTGATTTGATGAATGGTAATATTGTGGTACAAAGTGTATTTGGAAAAGGTTCTAAGTTTACAGTATCTATTGACCAAAGGATTGTGGAACATCCAACGATAAAGCTTGAAGAACAAGAGACATATGAAAAGATAGAAGTAAAAGATAAATTAGTTTTAGTTGTTGATGATAATAAGATTAACTTAAAAGTTGCAGAAAGATTACTTGAAACATATGGAGTTAAAACAGAATGTGTTGAAAGTGGATTTATTTGTATAGATAACTTGAAAAATGGTAAAAAATATGATTTAATATTAATGGATGATATGATGCCAAGAATGAGTGGGGTTGAAACATTAAAGAAAATTAAATCAGAGATTAAAGATTTTAATATACCAGTGATTGCCTTAACTGCTAATGCATTAACGGGTATGAAAGAAAAATATATTAATGATGGTTTTGATGATTATTTAGCTAAACCAATTAATAAAGATCAATTAAATAGAGTAATTAATGAATATTTAAACACGGAGGGATAAAAATGAAAGATGTAAATATTTTAATTAATAATGGTGCTAATGTTAAAAAAGCTTTAGAATTATTTGGAGATATGGAAACATATGATGCAACGCTAGAAACATTTTTACAAGAAGTACCTAGTAAGCTTGAAAAAATTAGAGCTTTAAAAGAAATTGGAGATATGGCTAATTATGCTATTTTAGTTCATTCATTAAAAAGTGATGCAAGATACTTTGGTTTTGAAGAACTTGGTGAAATAGCATATCAGCATGAATTAAAAAGTAAAGAAAATGATATGTATTATGTAACTGAACATTTTGATGAATTAATGAGTGAAGCAAATAGAGTTGTTAATGTTGTTAAAAAATATATGGGTGTTGGAGGTGTTGTAGATACACCAGAAGTTAAACACACAAATGGTAAAAAAATATTAGTAGTAGATGACTCAAATATTATTAGAAATTTTATATTAAAAATATTAGATGATTCATTTGAAGTAATAAGTGCTAATGATGGCAAAGAAGCTATTGATATATTAGGTGATGAAAGAAAAAGGAATGATATTAAAGCAGTATTACTTGATTTAAATATGCCTAATGTTAATGGCTTTGAGGTATTAGATTTTTATAAAAATAAAGATTTATTTAGAAGTATACCTATTTCAATTATAACTGGGGTAGATGATAAAGAATCAATTGATAAAGCTTTTAAATATCCGATTGTTGATATATTACTTAAACCATTTAATGAAAGAGATGTAAAAAGAATACTTGAAAAAACTATAAATAGTAATATTTAAAAAAGAAGTATTGATTACTTCTTTTTTCGTTTTAATAAAGCTAGTGATTCTTCATTTGCAAATATTCTATCTTGCATACGATGAAGATTAAAACTTATCCATTCATTCCATGCTTCATTATTAGGATTTAAGGCAATACTAGCTAGTAGTTCACGATATTCTTTTCGATATGGAACATAATTTTTGGAAAAATATATTGCTGGTAGAGGTAATTCAAATAAATTGTTACCTATTGTTTTATTTGTTAAGTCTTGAAGTGTTATGTGTTGAAAACATCTAGCAAGTCTAGTGTTACCATCTTCGAATACTTGTAATATAGCAATTAAACCATGCATAATAAATGGTTTTATAAACAATTCTTCTTCATCTTTTATTGGAGTATTAAAATATTTACATACTAGAAGTGTTGATTCTTTGATATCATCATAAGATATTGGAAAATAATATATTACTGGTTTATTATCTTCAATATAGCCAACATAATGATGATTGTTTGTTCTAAAACCTTCATTTATCGTATTTCCATTACTTGTTCCACGCATTAATATTTCGTGAGCTTTTTTTATTATTGCATCATTTAATGGTGTATTTTCTTTTAAAAGTTTACGCACTAAATATCTGATTACAGTAGAGTGGTGTGTTTCATTATAGATTCTTAAAAAGTTTACATTTTCTCTTTCTAATACATGATTATCAATTATTTCTGAATTCATCAAAGCTTTAAGTATTGATTCTTGTGTTTCTTTACTATACTTTAATATGTTTTCGATGTATTCTATATATAATTCTTTAGTGAAATTCATTTGCCTTTCAACATCACTTCTTAGTTTTAAATCATCAATATAGTCGAATAATCTAACATCGACGATTTTTTCACGTGCTTCTTTTAAATCTTTTACTTGGAAATATTCTAAGTCTTCCTTGGTATATGACATATAAATCTCCCCTTTAAATTGGTTATTATTTTAGCACTATTTCTTCGTTTTGTCAACTTTATTAAAACATAAATTTGCATTTTTCTTCTAAATATGGTATAATTGCTATAACTTGAGGGGGTTATTATTATGTATACAACTAAAAATATATTAGATGATTTATCCTTACTTGGTTTAAAAGAAGTAGGAAATGAAAAACAAATTAAGTATTCTTGGAAGAAAACTTTAAAAAAGGTACATCCAGATATAGGTGGAGATACTTTAACTTCACAAAGGGTAAATGAAGCATATGAAAAACTTATGAATTTTGTTCATACACATGATCAAAAGTTTTTAGAATACTTTAATTTACTTATAAAATTAGTAATTGATTCATTAAATAATCATGAGTTAAATAGTTATTGTAGTGATATAATTATTTGTATTGATGAATATTTGACTTATGGGTGTAACCCATTAGTTGGATATAATACTTGTTTAAATAAAATACATAACATATATAGAAACTTAGCAAGTGATTTGAATATATTGGGAAGTTTTCAGTTTAATCAAACATTAAGTAACTTTTATAGTAGTTTATTAAATAAAGATATACCTCATGATTATTATTCTTTTTTAGAAAAATATAAGAAAAATAAAGAATATGCTTCTTTAGAAAATCAAATTATTAAAATAATTAAAGAATCTTTAAATAGTAGTGATGCAAAAAGAGTTATAATAGCAGAAAAGAAAATAGATGCATTATTTAGTATTGATAGATCAATAAAAGCTAATTTACCTTATTTTAAAGATATGAAAAATAAAATAAATCACAGAATTATATCAATGGAATATGAAGAAATATTAGATTGTTATTTAACAAAGAGATACGATAATATTGAATTTAAAGTAAATAGATTAATTCAAGATATAAAACTAAGCTTTTTGTTTCAAGGTAGTATTTATGATAAATTATTATGTGCTCGTGTTAAAGCATATAGATACTTTTATATAAATAAGGATATATCAATTATGATGTATGATAATATAGATGATTTTATTAATGGAACAAAAGATATATCTATTCTTGATAAAATAATAAATAATGATTTTGAGAGTAAGGATGAATATTTAAAAGTATCATCTTTAGATAGAAAAGGCAGCGTATTTTTATTAAATAGAAAAAGTGATGTACCTGATATAGCAGTTTTATATGCAGGTATAGTAAAGGATATAAATAATGATTCTGTTTATGTATCTGGGGTAAATTATTTAAGAAGCCAAGATGCAAATATCGAAAAAAATTTCTTTTTAAATAATTATGTGTCAATAGATGAATATTTATCTAATGCAAAATTTTTAGGGGTTAAATTATATGTTGCATCACCAGTTATTATTTTATATACTAATGGTTTAGTGGATATTTGTTTATCAAAAGAAATGCAAGTTTTTGTGGCACCAGCAAGAATGGTTGCAAGAAGTGTTAAAGAAAGTGATGAAAAATTAGCTAAATATCAAGATAAAGAATATTTAAAAGAAGAAGTTACTAAGTACTTACAAGAACGTATTAGTAAAAGTAGAATGAGGGTAGGTAAAAATGGAATATGTTGAAGCTTTAGAAATACTTAAATTAAGTGAAGGATTTTGCGATGAAGATTTAAAGAAAGCTTATAAAAGTGCATCAAAAATATATCACCCAGATTTAGGTGGTTCAACAGAAATGATGCAAAAAGTTAATGAAGCATATGATTTATTATTAAAAGAACCGAGATATATACATATAACTAAAAGTTATAATGCAATTAGTTATCATGAAGAATGGGTTATGCAATTAAAAGAAAAACTTGCAGATGCTAAAAAAAATGATCCAAACTACATTGAAATAATGAAAGTTATACAAGATTTTGAAAACATGAATATAACTGGTATGACTTTAATGGATATACATAGAGAATTTGTTAATGCAAATAGTAAGATACTTGATATATTTTATGAAATAAAAAGAAATTTTTTTAAAGAAAACTATATATCTAAAGATTTTAAGTATGAAATTGATTTTACTAGTTCATTAAATAAATTATATTATGATTTAGATAAGATTAAGTGTGAATTTGATCATTATGTTTATAGTAGTATTGTTATAAATGAAGTTGTTAAGAAGAATGTTGGTAATTTCTATTATAAATTTTTAGAAGATAAAGTAATAGAAATTTGTAATCAGGTATGTAAAGAATATTTTGATAGTAAATCTATTTTAGATAAAATAAATATTATTAATAATAAAGTAAATGGTTTATATGTTATTTTTGAAGATAGCTTAAATGTTATTGATAATTTAAAGTTAGTTACTAATAATAGTGATTTAATAAAAAGAGAAATAGATAGAATGAATAATGATTACTATAGTAATTATGGAAGACTTAATGAATTATTAGTTAGTGTATCTTCATCTAAGAAAAGCAAAGATATTAGAAAAAGTATTAAGATTAAGGAATATGTTATATGTAAGTACATGAATAACAACGAGTTGTTAAGAAGAATGTTACTTGATATTCATTATGTTAATATTGGTCTTATAAAAACAGAATGTTTAGATGTTATATTAGATAAGAATTATGATAGTGTTGATGAGTATAATGAAGCTATTTATAAGCATATTGGTAAAAGTGATATAATTTTTGTTAATAATAAACTTATTACTAATTGTTCTCCATGCGTTGGAGTTTTACAATCTATATTTGATAATCAAGTATGTTTTGGTGGTAAGCTAATGAATAAAGAATATTTTTATAATCATTATGAATCATTATCTATGATGCTCAGGGATGCTGAATTTATCGGAGAATTACTTAATACTGGTGAAATATTATTATACACAAATAACATAATTGCTATTTATAAAGGTAACGATGGAATTTATTTTAAGTTTTATGATAAGAAACGTGGTAAAAGAATAAATCATCCGGATATAGATAAGTATAAAGATAAGATACTTTTAAGAAATGAGATAATTAATTATTTAAACAATGAGGTTACTTATGAAAATGATAGATTGTCAAAGTAAAACATATTATGAACCAGATTCTTTGGAAGTAATATATCAAAAAAGAATTAATGAAATTGTTGATGATGCTAATAGATATGCATTAGTTAGTCCGAATTATTCTGGTATTGAATATAGATACTTTTATAAAATGATAAAAGATTTATATGCTGAATATGCGATTAGAGTATTAAATAAGTTTAAGTTACCTTTAGATAGTTTTAGTTATAAAGATGATTTTGATTTTGATAGATTAGTATTAGAATTAAATATGTTTGTTATATTAAATACTGGTAAATCTGAGCTATCTAGTGATTTAGTGGCATCTTACAAAAGTGTAAGAGACTATGATGTTGATTCACTTGAATATCAATATGCAGAAATGATTAATAGATATATTGAGTTTTGTGGTAATAAAAAAATGTATTCAATGGATTTAAGATATATTGAAGAATTTATTAATAAATCATATATGGATTATGCTAAAAGTAAATTAGATGGTTTAAACATACATCCTGATTTAGATATATTCGTACCATTTGATGTATTTGTAATTAAACTTGATAATATAATAAATGAGTATTGGTATAAAAAAGATATAATGGTTAAGTTAGAAAATATAGCAATGAGTTATTATGTTGAATCAGGAGTTGTGTATGATGGGAAAATAAATAAACTTATGCATGATGCATTTAACAATATAATTGGAAATAGAGATTTAGAAGAGTTTTATTTAAATAGATTTAAAAGAGATATAAGACTTGATAATACATTAGAAAGAAGGAAGTAAAATGAGTAGTATTAAATATTTGTTAAAAGAATTTAATGATATTAATAAAGCTAAGTTAAAGTTTGTTAACGAAACAATTGATGAGTTAAGAAACAGTGATCTAATGGTACCAATAGGTATTGGACAGTTTGCTATGGATGAGAGATTAATCAAAGTATTTAAGCAATATCAAATACCCCTTTTAGAAGAAAATGCATTTACTTATATAGAGTATATGGTATTTTATGAAGAATATATTAAAAGTTTAGAGAAAGTTATATTTACTACTGATTCAATGATCAGAGCTTTTGATGGAACTAAGTGTATTGGTAAAATAAATGATTTTTATTTATTAATAGTTTGTTTAAGTCTGGGTTATATGGCAAATAAGATTGAACTGGAATCTGTTATTAATATATTAGGTAGTGCAATTAAATTTAATTATACTAAGTATAGTAATGAAAATTTATTACTTAAAGCTTTAAGTAATTACTTTGATAATAATGGTAATTTTGTTAAATATGGTAATGGTTTAGAATTAGTTGAATTATTAAAGAAATTATATAAAGAAAATATTGATGAAAATAGCATGGATAAAAAAGTTGATGTTATTTGTAATAGCTTAATTATTAATATTGGTGTTAATTATGATGAGTTTTTAGAAAATATAAAAGAAGAAGTTGTAGAAGATAAAAAGAAAATAAAACGCGAAAAGGTTGAAGTAGAAGAACATCTTCCAGAGGAAGAGACTAGGAAAAAATATCCATTTTTAAGTAAAGAAGAAAAAGAAATATATGAGTATTGTTCAAATAATATAGAAAGTATTAGTTATAGAAGTGATTATCAATATTATTTAGAAGCTTGCAAAGATATTCAAAGTTTAGATCTGTTATATCAAGATTTAGAAAATAGTGAAGTGTTAGAAATTAAAAATGAGGTAATGGAAAAGTTGTATAGTTTAGTAAGACTTATTGGTCCATTACATTATAATAGAGAAAATGAAATAGTGCTTTTAAAAAATAGTAAGAGTAGTTTTTATGTAAGTGATGATATATTAAAAATAGATAAAGGGTTAAGAAAAAAGATTAATACACTTTTTGATAAGTTATTAAATAATGTTAATACTAGAACTGTTTTAAATAATAATATTAAAAGAGGTGAATTATTATTTGTAAATGATTCTAATTTAGTTTTGACTTATTGCAAGTTATGTAGTGATACTTCATTAGTAATAGGTATTCATCCGGTGAAGGAAGGAATGAATGAAGATATAAATAGATATTTACTTAATAAAAAGTATATTGAAAGTTTAAAGACATTAGTTAAAGATGATAATAGTCGTGAAGAATTAGTTAGTAGTAGTAGACTACTTGTTAAAACAAGAGACTAGGGAGGTTAATATGAGACTGGAAGAAGCTATTAAAATATTTGAAATTGGGAAAAGATTTACAAAAGAAGAATTAAAGAAAAGATATATTATGTTATCTAAAGCAAATCATCCGGATTTAGGTGGTAGTAAAAGTGATATGCAAAGAATTAATGAAGCATATGAATTGTTAAAAGAAATTACTATAAATAGTGGAGATTTATCATATTATAATACTTTACTTAATAAGTTATTTACTTATAAAAGTAATACTATATATAATACAGATACTATAGAATATAAATATGCTTTAAGGGTTAATAATTTAATATCTAGTTTTGCATATAGTAGTGAAAATAAAGATACATTAGATTTTAACTTTAAAAATATATTAGTTCAAATTAGAAATGCATTTAATGATTATTTAATGGAAGTATCAAAAAATATACCTAGTATTTATAAACTTAAATTTAAAACGATAGAAAATGAATGTTCTTTTGATAAGTATGTTTTAAATGTAAAAAAAGTATTAAATGAATATAAGATGATTAATGATAGTTTAAGTGATGCAATTAATTCAATTGATTTAAGTGTTGATATCAATATATTGGAAGAAATATTAAAAATTAAAGAAGATGTATTTAAAGAAATTGTACTTAATAAAATAGATTTAAATACTGCATGTGGTAAACTTAGAACTCTTGCAATTACTTTGATTATGCAAAGAATGAATTTTGATAAAAAAATAAATGAAACATATAAAGTGATACTTGAAAAATTTTATAAAAGAATGATGGAGTTAGATTTTAAAGAAAGTGATGATATTAAATCAACTATTAATTTATTAAGTAGTGTATTAAATAAACTAAAATCTTTAGATGGACATCTAGATAAATCTAGTGACTTAGATGAATTAAGTAAGATAAATTTTGAAAATAAAATGAATGTTTTAGATAAAGGTATTGAACAAATATATATAAGTGTAAGTAATAAATCTAATCCATATGAATTTGTTATTAGAAAAGGTGAAAATGAAAAATTTGTTTATTTTGATAGAAAAGATAAAAATGGTAATGTTAAAGTTTATGTACGAGGTAAAAAAGGTTTTTATGAAAATTATATGAAGTTATCAGAGTTTTTAGATAAAGCTAATTATCTTTTTGTTAAATCTAATGGAGGAGTACTTATCTATATGTATGAAGATGTTGGTATTTATGTAGGAAGGGATGCATCAATATATGTAGATAAAATTAATTATGAATGGTATTCTGTAGATTTTAAAAGTGATAGATATGAAGATAAGTCTAAGTTAATGTTTGATATATATGAATCGTTTTATAAAGAAAAAGTTTATAAAGAAAATGAAAAGACAAAATCAAGATAAATTTAGTGAAACTTGTGGACAAATACTTAAAAAAGTGGTATAGTTTAGTTGTTAGTTTATTGACAAACCAGTAATTAATAGGATTTTTATAGAGAACTAATGGGTGGTGGAAATTAGTAAATGAATATTAATGAAGATAGTGTCTAAAAAAATAAACGGGTAAGCCCGATATAGCAGGTAATAAAGATGCATAGATTCTATGAATTAAGGTGGCACCGCGGATAATAATTCGTCCTTAAGCTAAATTAATTCATGGAGTTTTTTAATTGAAGGAGGAAGTTTTATGAAAGGAAATATGTACAGAGATATTTATTGTGGAGAAGTTGATTCTTCATATATAGGAAAGGAAATTAGGTTAGCTGGTTGGGTTAATAGTGTAAGAAATTTAGGTAATTTAGTATTTATTACTTTAAGAGATGAAACTGGTATTGTTCAACTTATTACAAAGTCTAGTGAATATAAAAATTTACATAAAGAAGCAACAGTTACAATAACAGGTAAAGTTTTAAAAAGAACACCAGATATGGTTAATAAAAATATGAAAACTGGTGAAGTTGAAGTAGAAATTAGTTCTTTAGAAGTTTTAGGGGATTGCATTAATACATTACCTTTTGAAATTAATAAATCAAAAGAATCTAATGAAGATACAAGACTTAAGTATCGTTATTTAGATTTAAGAAATGAAGAAGTTCATAATAATATTATTTTTAGAAGTAAAGTAATTGATTTTATAAGAAGTGAAATGAAAGGAATGGATTTTTTAGAAGTTCAAACTCCGATTATTACAGCAACAAGCCCAGAAGGAGCTAGAGATTTTATTATTCCATCAAGAAAGTTTGCAGGTAAGTTTTATGCACTACCTCAATCACCACAAATATTTAAACAATTATTAATGGTTTCAGGATTTAATAAATATTTTCAAATAGCACCATGCTTTAGAGATGAAGATCCAAGAAGTGATAGATTATATGGAGAATTTTATCAACTTGACTTTGAAATGAGCTTTGCAACCGATGAAGATGTTTATAAAGTTGGTGAAAAGGTTTTTTATGATGTATTTACTAAATTTAGTGATAAGTATGTAAGTCCAGCACCTTTTAGAAGAATAAAGTTTAAAGATGCAATACTTAAATATGGTAGTGATAAACCAGATTTAAGAAATCCTCTTATTATTGAAGATATATCTGAAGTGATGAATAAAACTGATTTTGCACCATTTAAAGATACAACTGTTAGATGTATCAAAGTAGAAAACATTGAAAAATCTAATTCTTGGTATAAATCTATGGAAGAATATGTAAAAGGTATTCATGGTAATTTGGGTTATATTCAAGTTAAAGATAATATGGAATTAAAATCATCACTTGCTAAATTTATGAGCGATGAAGTTAAAAATGAATTAATAGAAAAAATGAATTTACATGTCGGGGATGCTTTATTTATTGTAGCGGATAAAAATAGATGTGCTAGAATAATGGGTAATTTAAGAACTAAGTTAGGTAATGAACTTAATTTAATTGATAAAGATAGATATGAATTTTGTATTGTAAATGATTTTCCATTCTATGAAGAAAATGAAGAAACTGGAGCAATTGAGTTTTCTCACAATCCATTTAGTATGCCAAAAGGTGGGCTTGATGCATTAAATAATAAGAATCCATTTGAAATTGAAGCTTATCAATATGACTTTGTTTGTAATGGCTATGAAATGGCTTCAGGGGGAGTAAGAAATCATTCACCAGAAGTTTTAAAGAAAGCATTTGCTTTGGTTGGTTATGATGAAGATGTTGTAAGAAGTAAATTCCCAAGTTTATATGAAGCATTTAAATATGGTGCTCCACCTCATGCAGGTATGGCACCTGGATTAGATAGAATTATAATGCTTTTAAAAAATGAAGAAAATATAAGAGAAATAGTACCATTCCCAATTGGTGCAAATGGTGCAGATGCTATGATGGGTTGTCCAGGTGAAGCTTTCCCAGAACAATTAAAAGAAGCACATATCAAAATAGATAATTAATTATTAGGACTGATTTTTAAATCAGTCTTTTGTTGTGATACAAAAATATTTAGAAAATGAAGAAAATGTATTGCTTAATAAAGTAAAAAATGTTAAAATTTTAATAGAATAGAGGCTTCAAGAATAGAGGCTTCAAGAATAGAGGCTT
>JAHZBE010000013.1 GCA_019423565.1 bacterium | reverse complement strand
AACAAAAAAGTGGAACATCTTTTTTTATGTCCACTTTTATATTACAACTTCACATGCACGTTATCTTTTATTATTTATCATAGGTTGTAGGTTGTGTACCTTTAATATAGTAAACAATTTTTTTCTTTTTAGATGTATTATTCGCAAGATTTCCAGTAATAGGATTAACTAAAACTGATACAACATTTTCAGGCTTATCATACCAAGAATCATTTTTATCTCTTAAGTAATTTTCCATAGTATCAGCCCATATATTTTTTGATATTTTTGAATCATTACTTTTTATCTTTTGATTTTTATCATATCCAACCCATACACCCAAAGTATAATCCCTATTATATCCCATAATCCATGAATCCGAATCAGTAGAACCAGTTTTAATAGCATAAGTTTTAGTAAGCTTAGGTTTAATAGTAAGACATGTAGGAGCATTATAATCTATTAAGGTACTATCATAACAATTATTTAAAAGAGTACTAAGTACAAAAGTATAATTATAATCAAAAACTGTCTTTGGTATACTTTTATGTTTATATAAAGAATTTCCTTTTAAGTCTTCCACTTTTCTAATAAGATATAAATTATTTCTAACTCCTTCATTTGCAAGAGTAGAATATGCATTAGTCATCTCCATAATATTTAATTCCTCTGTTCCAAGAGGGAGTGATACAGTTTTTTCCATTTTAGTTTTAATACCTGCTTTTTTAGCAACTTCAATAATTTTATCTTCGCCTAAAAATAAATGTGTTTTAACTGCGTATATGTTATCAGAATAAGCAATCGCAAGTAAAAGAGGAATAGGTTTAGAGGGATATATATTTCCAAAATTTGCAGGACTATAAGTTTTATTATTCTCTAAAGAAAAAGTAGTAGGTTCTGATAAAAATGTAGATGAGGCAGTAAATCCATCTTCAAGCGCAGCATAATAAAGAAAGGGTTTCATAGTAGATCCAACCTGTCTTTTTGAATAAACTGCTCTATTATACTGACTTTTTTCATAATTTTTACCACCAACAAGCGCAATTACCTTACCAGTTTTATTTTCAACCATTACACTAGACGTTTGAATATCACTATCAGATTTAATATTTCCAGTAACAGCATTTTCAAGATATGTTTGTGCATTAACATCTAAATTAGTATATATTTTTATTCCATTTGTATCTAAATAATCATTTGGAATAATATCAATTTTATCAAGTTCATTCATAACAGCATCTTTATAATACATTAAAGTAGATAAATTTAATGTATCCTTTTTTCCATGATAAGTTAATTTAACATTATAAGCAGCGTCTGCTTCTTTCTTTGTAATATAACCATTAGTAACCATAGAATCAAGTATAACCCTTTGTCTTTTCTTAGCTTTAGTTTCATTATTAATAGGTGAATATTCTTGTGGTGAACCTGGAATACCTGCGAGCATAGAACTTTCAGCAAGAGATAAATCCTCTGCAGATTTATTAAAATAATATTTAGCAGCATTTTGTATTCCCATAACACCATTACCATAATTAATAGTATTTAAATACCCTTCAAGTATTTCATCTTTTGAATAATTAATTTCAAGTTTTAATGCAAGCCATGCCTCTTTAAATTTTCTATTCCAATTTCTATCAAAATTAAGATATAAATTTCTTGCATATTGTTGTGATATAGTAGATGCCCCTTCAATAATAGAGCCATTTTTAGCATTTTTATACATTGATTTTAATATTCTTACATAATCAAATCCATTATGTTTATAAAATCTTTTATCTTCAATAGAAATAGTCGCATTAATTAAATCCTTATCAATTAACTTTAAACTAATCCATTCTTTAGAACCATTTCCTTTGTAAATTACTTTATCCTCTTTATCATAAATAACTATATTATTAGTTTTTTTTAAGTCCATTTTAGGCGAAAGACTAATATAAAAGTAAATAAATGTAAATAATATACATATAAAAAAACTAAAAAAAACAAACGATTTTAGCAGTATTCTTTTCCATTTCATATAATTTCACCTATATTTCCTTTATTATTATGTAAAAAAAAAGAAAAAATATGAGTGCATTTTTACTATATATATGATATAATGCTACTTGAAAAAAAGATTGGTGATTTTTTTTGAAAAAAGTATATATTGATTATAAGATAAAAAATAATGATGAAATATTAAAAAAAGAAAACTTAGAAGCAGTTTATAAAGTAAATGAATATTTAAAAATAAAAGATATAGATGAAAATATAAATATTTCTTTTAATAATGGTAATATTATTATGGAAAGAGATAATAATGAATCAAATCTATTATTTAATTTTGTATTAGATAAAGAAACAGAATCAAAGTACTTTATTAAAAACTTAAACTTTTATATTGATACAAAAGTAAAAACAAATCATTTACAAATAGATGATGATAGAATTATAATTGAATACGACTTATGGTTATCTGATGAATATTCTGGTAACTTTAAATATGAAATTATATTAAAGGAGGTATAAAGATGCTTGATTTTAAAAAAGAAATATCTAAACTAATAAGTAAAGAATTGAATATGGAAGATGATTTAATATATTCTTTCATTCAGCTAACAAAAGATGAAACAAATGGTGATTATTCTTTCCCATGTTTTAGTTTAGCAAAAACTTTAAGAAAATCCCCAATGATGATTGCAGACGAATTAAAAGAAAAAATAAATAATACTGATTTTATAGAAAAAATAGAATCAGTAAGTGGATATTTAAATTTTTATATCAAAAAAGAAGTTTTAATAAGAGAAGTAATAAATTCATTTGATGAAGAAAAAGAGAAATTTGGTTCAGCAAATATTGGACAAGATAAAACAGTATTAATAGATTATTCTTCTCCAAATATTGCAAAACCTTTTCATATTGGTCATTTAAGATCAACAGTAATAGGTCAATCATTATATAGAATTTATAAAGAACTTGGATACAATGTAGTTGGAATAAATCATTTAGGTGATTATGGAACACAGTTTGGTAAGTTAATAGAAGCTTATAAACTTTGGCATGATGAATATAATATAGATGAAAATCCAATTGATGAATTAACTAAAATATATATAAGAATAAATGAATTGTGTGAAAAGAATCCAGAAGTATTAGAAAGATGCAGAAATAATTTTAAATTACTTGAAGAAAAAGATGAATATTGTATGAATCTTTGGAACAGATTTAAAGAACTTAGTTTAGAAGAATTTAAGAAAACATATGATTTACTTGGAACAAGTTTTGATAGTTATAAAGGAGAAGCATTTTATAGCGATAAAACAAATGAAGTATTAGAAATATTAGAAAAAAATAATAAAATAACTAATTCAGAAGGTGCTAAAGTAGTAGACTTAGAGCAAGATGGAATAAATACACCATGTATCATTCAAAAATCAAATGGTTCATCAATATATGCAACTCGTGATTTAGCAGCTATACTTTATAGAGCAAGAACATATGATTTTGATAAATGTATATATGTTACAAGTTATGAACAAGATTTACACTTTAAACAAATATTTGCAGTAGCAAAATATCTTGATTTAGATGAAAAATACGTTGATGGATTAATTCATGTATCATTCGGAATGGTAAAAGTCGCAAGTGGTAAGTTATCCACAAGAAAAGGTAACATAATAAAATTAGATGATTTATTAAATGAAGCAATCAAAAGAGCAAAATCTATAATAGAAGAAAAAAATCCTAATTTGGATAATATAGATGAAATAGCAAGAAAAGTTGGAGTAGGCGCAGTTATATTTAATGATTTATATAATAGTAGAATAAAAGATGAATTATTTGATTATGATATAATGCTTAATTTCCAAGGAGAAACATGTCCATATATTCAGTACATGTTTGTTAGAATTAATAGTGTTTTAGAAAAGTCAAATAGTAAAATTTTACTAGAAAATGTAAATATAAATAAAATAAATGATGATTTATCGTATAGAATGGCAAAAATAATATATAATTTTAGTGATACCATTAAAGAAGCAGCAAGTAAAAATGAACCATATATTATTTCAAGATACTTAATAGACCTTGCAAAAGCATATAGTTCATTCTATAATGAGAATAAAATATTATCTGATGACCTTGAAGAAAGAGATTCAAGATTATATTTAGTAAATATGGTTGGAAATATACTTAAGAAAGGAACTTATTTGCTTGGTATTGAAATGCCAAATAAAATGTAGTGAACAAATAATAATTTTAAGAATATAAATATAGCAAATAATAAGAAAGAGGTAAAAATATGAGCATAAGAGAAAAAGATAAGTTAGATTTAGAATTAATGAGCTATACTGATATAGCATATGAAATTATTAAGGAAGATAAAAAACAGTATAATACTCCAAATTTATTTAGAGAAGTATGTAATTTACTTGAATTATCTGAAGCTGAATTTGAAGCAAAAATAGGAGACTTCTTTACAGCACTTACAACAGATAAAAGATTTATTTTAATAGATAGTGTTAATTGGGATTTAAAAGAAAATCATGTTGTAAAAGTAATTGTTGATGATGGTGAAGATGATGCAGTAGATGTAGTAGACGATGAAGAAGAAAGTGAAGATGAAGAAGAAGAAACAACTGATGAAGATGACGCGATAGAAGATGATTATACAGATGAATCAGATGATGATTACATGGAAGATGATTTAGAAGATTTAAATATAGTTGATGAAGACGATATAGAAGAGTAGGTGAAAAAATGATAGATAGATTAGAAGCAACTTTAGAAAAGTACAATAGTTTAACAGAAGAACTTAGTAAACCAGAAGTTTTAAGTGATGTAAAAAAGATGACTTCACTATCTAAAGAACAAGCATCACTTGCAGATATTATTGAAAAATATAAAGAATATAAAAAAGTTGTTAGTGATATTAACGATGCAAAAGAAATGCTAGATGATAAAGAAATGGCTGCATTTGCAAAAGAAGAAATATCAAGACTTGAAACAGAAAAAGAAAATTTAGAAAAAGAACTTGAAGTACTATTACTTCCAAAAGATCCTAACGATGACAAAAATACTATAGTTGAAATAAGAGGTGCTGCAGGTGGGGATGAAGCAAATCTTTTTGCAGGAGACTTATTTGAAATGTATAGTAGATATGCAGAAAATATGGGATGGAAAATAGAAATAATAAATGCTGTGGAAGGAACAAGTGGTGGATATTCACAAATAGAATTCATGGTTAAGGGAGATAATGTATATTCAAAACTTAAATATGAATCAGGAACACATAGAGTTCAAAGAGTTCCAAGTACAGAATCACAAGGAAGAGTTCATACATCAACTGCGACAGTTGCAGTACTTCCAGAAGTAGAAGATATAGATATAGAAATAAAAGATAGTGATATAAGAGTAGACGTATATAGAAGTAGTGGTGCAGGAGGACAAGGAGTAAATACAACAGATAGTGCAGTTAGAATAACATATTTACCAACAAATACAGTTGTAACTTGTCAAAATGAAAGAAGTCAGCTTAAAAATAAAGAACAAGCTATGAAAGTATTAAAAAGTAAAATATATGAAGATTTACAAAAGAAACAAAATGCTGAAATAGAAGACGAAAGAAGAAGTAAAATTGGTACAGGAGATAGAGCAGAAAAAATAAGAACATATAACTATCCACAAAATAGAGTAACTGATCATAGAATTAATTTAACAATAATGCAGTTAGATAGAATTATGCAAGGTAAATTAGATGAAATAATAGAAGCTCTAATTAATGAAGACCAAAGAAGAAAACTTGCAGGAGAATAATGACAGATATAGAATATTTAAAAAGATATTATAATGGGGATATTAATAATGCAATAAAAAGATTAGAAATGGGTGAACCTGTTCAATATATAGTTGGTAATGTAGACTTTTTTGGATATAAAATAAATGTTGATAAAAGAGTTTTAATCCCAAGATTTGAAACTGAGGAACTTGTTGAAAATACTATAAAATATATAAAAAAATATTTTAGTTTACCAGTAGATATATTAGAAGTAGGAACTGGATCTGGATGCATTAGTATTGCCCTAAAAAAAGAATTAGAAAATATAAATATAACTGCTAGTGATATATCAAGTGATGCATTAGAAGTTGCTTTATCTAATGCAAAAGAAAATAATGCAGATATTAATTTTGTAAATACAGATATTTATAAAGGAATAAATAAAAAATTTGATTGTATAATAAGTAATCCACCTTATATTTCTAAGGATGAGAAAATAATGGATATAGTATATAATAATGAACCACATTTGGCATTATTTGCGGATAACAATGGATTATATTTTTATGAAGAAATAATAAAGAATGCTAAAAATATATTAAAAGATAAATATTTAATATGCTTTGAAATAGGTGAAAGTGAAGCAGAAAGTGTTACATCATATGCATATAAATATTTGAATAATCCAAAAGTAATAGTAAAAAAAGACTTAGAAAAAAGAGATAGAATGATTTTTATACATAATTTTGAATAAATTTAAAATAATCGTCCATACATAGAGTGAAAGGATGATTTTTTTATGAAAAAGTATATAATTTTAATACTAGCAATAATATCTATGATATATGTTTTTACAAGTGTTAAAGCAGAGGATACAATAATACCAGATGAAGCAATAAGATTTAGGGTAATCGCAAATAGTAATACAATTTATGATCAAAATATAAAAGTTCAACTTAAAAATGTTGTACAAAATAAAATATTTGAACTAACAAAAGGAACAGAAACAATTGAAGAAACAAGAAATATATTAAAAGATAATATTGATTTATTAGATAATTTAACAAAAGAAACATTAAAAAAATTAGGATATGATAAAAATTATAAGATAAATTATGGTTATAATTATTTTCCAAAAAAGAAATATAAAAGTGTAACATATAAAGAAGGAATGTATGAATCATTAGTTATAACTTTAGGTACTGGTGAAGGAGATAACTGGTGGTGTGTATTATTCCCACCATTATGTTTAGTAGAAGCAGATGAAAGCACAACAAGTGATGCAGAATATACATTTTTTATAAAAGAAATTATTGATAAATATACTAAATAAAATCAGGATAATTCTTGATTTTTTTCATTAGCTTAATTTATTTGACAAAATTGCCCTTTTGTGTTAGTATATAGCACGTTATTTCAAAAGAGAGGGGATTTTTATGTCTAACAATAAAAAAATTAAAAAGAGAACATTTAAAAAAATATTATTAGTAGGTGTCACAATAAGTGCACTAAATGGTTTAATTGGGTGTGGTGAAAAAAACAAGAAAGAAGAAAATAATGTTATTATATCTTCTACTGAAGTAACTACAGAAGAAAAATCAACAACATCAAACAATAATTTTAATAATGATGATATAAATGTGGATGAATCATATAAAAACCTTGAATATAAAGGAAATGGTGAAACGTTCGATTCATATCAAAAAGAAAATGGTAAAACAGGCACTCCAGTTCCAGGTCAAGGTAGTACAGGTACTCCAAAAGATCAAAAAACAGAAAGAGAAATACCAAATGTAAATTTACCAAAAAAACCTGAAGGTAAAGAAAGTACTGAAATAATTCCTGAAAAAACACCAGAGTATCATGAAGAGAATGAATTACCAATAGATGAAGATAAAAAAGATGATAAAAAACAAGATCCTATAGAAAAAGAAGAATTTGAAGATAGAACAGAGGAACCAGATACAAGTTATGATCCAGGTGTAATAGAAGATGATGAAAAACAAAACAATCAAGAAGAGCCAGATACAAGCTATGATCCAGGAATAATTGAAGAAAGTTCTAATTCAAATCAAAAATATAAATATATTGCGTATAAAAATATGTTAATGATTATTTATCAAAATGCAAGTTTAAATAAAGCATCAAGCTATACATTAACTTATTCAAATACTAAAAAAAATATATAAAGGAGGTTTTGTAGATGGAAAAAAAGTCAGAACAAATAAAATTACAATTAAAGAAGAAGTTGGCATTACTAACATTAGGTAGTATGTTTGTTACAAGTAGTATTACAGGATGCGGTTCAAATACTAAAACTAATACATCAGAAATGACAACAACTGAGGTAACATCTTTAGAAAAAATTGACGATGAAAGCTCTGTATACCAAGAAGTTGCAAATGCATCGTATAATAAGTATAAAGAATTTTATGACTCAATAAATGTATCAGAACAAAATATAGAAACGTTAACAAAAATTCTTAATTCAGATTTTGACAATATATCTCCAGATGATGTAAGAAGCTCATATGCATTAATAAATCAAATGATTTTATCAGATAATATGATGCTTAATATTAATAGTAGTTTTTTTGGAAATGATGCAGATAAAAAAGTTTATGCTCAACCAAGAGTATCAGAATTAGTTTCTAATGATAATGATGAATTAAAAGAATTTATGATTAGAACTGAAAATTTACGTGATGAAGTTTATAATGCATACACTACTGGTACAGAAGAAGATAGACAACTTGCAAATCAAAATGCTGCAAAACTAGTTGACTATGAAGCAATACAATATAGAAAAAATAATTCAATTATGAATAATCAATTTTTAACACATTCAACAAGAATGCTTGCAAGTGAATATGAAAAAAATATAATTGGAATTTTAAATTCAGTTTCAGTTAATCAACCAGAAATGGAGTCAACAGAAGGGTTTACTATATATTTAATTTCAAATGTTACTGCTAATGTAGATGAAGAAGGAAATGTAGTATATGATTATACTGGAACTGATGACGTTGCATTTTCAGATGGAGAAAAATTAAGAAAATTACTAGCTCAAAGTGAACAAGGAAAATATATTGAAACAAGTTGTTCAGAACTTGCATTAATTATAAAAGATGTATACGAAAGAACTCAAGGTAGTTCACCAAAAACTTATTCATATTCAAATTAAAAGATAATCAATTTTGATTATCTTTTTATTTAAAAGTATGCTAAAATATTAATACGACATATATTAGATATAGGAGGTAAATATGAAAGTTTTAAAAATACATGGAGGAAAAGAACTTGAAGGAAAAGTAAAAATAAGTGGCGCCAAAAATAGTGCGGTAGCATTACTTCCTGCAACAATATTATGTGATGATACAGTTACATTACATAATGTACCAGATATATCAGATGTAGATGCATTAGTAGATATATTAAATTATTTAGGTGCAAAAGTTGACAATTATGAAGAAGAATCATATAGAATAGATACAAAACAAATGCAAAATAGAGAAATTATAGAAGAAATGTCTAATAAATTAAGAGCGTCATATTATTTTATGGGAGCTCTTCTAGGAAAATATAAAAAAGCAGTAGTTTCATATCCAGGAGGATGTAGTATTGGATCTAGACCTATAGATTTACATTTAAAAGGATTTGAAAGTCTAGGCGCAAAAATTGAATATGACGAAAATAATATAATTATTAGTGCTGAAGAATTAAAAGGAAGTAATATATATTTAGATTTTGCAAGTGTAGGTGCAACTATAAATATAATGTTTGCAGCAGTAAAAGCAGAAGGAACAACAATAATAGATAATGCTGCAAGAGAACCAGAAATAGTAAATATAGCAATGTTTTTAAACAGTATGGGAGCAAAAATAACAGGTGCAGGAACAAGTACTATAAGAATAAAAGGTGTTAAAAATATGCATTCATCAGTACATGAAGTTATACCAGATAGAATAGAAGCAGGAACATATATAATGATAGGTGCATGTGCGTGTAAGAGCCTTGTAGTAGAAAATATAATACCAGAACACTTAGAAGCGTTGACACAAAAACTATTAGAAATGGGCGTAGATTTAAAAATAGAGGATGAATCAATATATGTATCAAATAAAAATAAGCTAAAAGCTGTAAAAATAAAAACACAAGTATATCCAGGTTTTCCGACAGATATGCAGCAGATAATGTCTTCACTTATGACTACAGCAGAAGGTAGAAGTGTAATAGAAGAAACTATATATGAAAATAGATTTCAAAATTTATATGAAATAAAAAAGATGGGTGCAAATGTTGAGATAAATAGTAATAAAGGATATATATTTGGACCTACAAAATTAAGAGGAAAAACAGTAAATGCAACAGATTTAAGAGCGGGTGCATCACTTGTACTCGCAGCCCTTATCGCAGAAGGAACAACAACAATAAATAATGCAGATTATATATTAAGAGGATATGAACATATAACAGAAAAACTTACATCTTTAGGTGCTAAAATAGAACTAACTCAAATATAATTTACTAGTAGTAATACTAGGGAGTGGGTATATGAAGATGAAAATATTAATAATATTTCTGTTTTTTACAGGCATTATATTTATTTCTTATGTAAAGAGTAATAAAGAAGAAATAAATTATACAATAATAGGAGAAAAAGAACTATTTTCAAATAATATTATATCCAAAAATTTTTCTGATTTAATATATGATGAATTGTCAAAAAAAAATAACTTCGGGTTTTATTCAAAAGAATTTACATATAAAAATATAAGAACAATTGATATGATAAATAACATTAATAATAATGTAAATATAGATAATATATATATACAAAATATATTAAAAAGGACAAATGTTCTTATAATAAATACAGGAAACAATGAAATAAATTATAAACTATCAAAAGTTGATAGTAATGAAAATAATGATAATGAAATATATAATTATTTAGATGAAGTGTATAAAGATATTAAAGCATTAATAGAAAAAGTAAAAGATTTAAATGAAGGAAAAATAATATTTCTTGGAATATATAATGATACAGGAAATGAAGATAATGATAAATATTATAAATATATAAATGAAAAATTAGAATTATTAATGCATTCAAATGATATAGATTACTTAAATTTATTTTATGTATTAAATAAAAATGAAGATTATCTAACAAAAGGAAACAATATTTATATAACAAATGAGGGTAATATTGCAATTTTTAATAAATTATATCGTAAAATTGATCAATTATACTTGCATAAACAACGCTAAATTGTTATAATATTAAAGATTTTAGTAATTCTATGACTAAAAAAATAGTTATGGCGGAAGGAGAAATAAAAATGGCAAAACAAGGAAATATTGAATATATGGATACTACAGTTACTTGTGCTTGTGGTGAAACATTTACAACAAAGTCAACAAAACCAGAAATTCGTGTAGATGTTTGTTCTAAATGTCATCCTTTTTATACTGGAAAACAAACAAGAGCATCTAAAGCAGGTAATGTAGAAAAATTTAATGCTAAATATGGATTTAAATCAGAAGAAAAATAAGCTAAATACTAGTTTATTTTTTTTTAATGTTTTATAATAATAATGGGTGAATAAAATGAAAATAGGAATAGCGTCAGATCATAGAGGATATGAATTAAAACAAAAAATAATAAAAGATATGAAAGGCATTGAATTTGTAGATTTTGGAACAAATTCAGATAAGAGTGTGGATTATCCTGATTATGCATTTAAGTTATGCACAGGAATAATAAATAAAAAAGTAGATTTAGGAATTGCAATATGTGGTTCAGGTATAGGAATAAGTATTGCATGTAATAAAGTAAAAGGAATAAGATGTGCAAGAGTTACAACTATTAAAGATGTAAAAGTAACAAAGAAAGATAATAATGCAAATGTAATAGCGTTTTCTGGTGATGTAAATTATGATAAAGTAAAAAGAATGATAGAAGAGTTTATAAATACACCATTTAGTAATGAAGAAAGACATATAAAAAGAATTAATAAAATTAGTGAATATGAAAGATTAAATTAACATATACTTTAACGGGTGAAGACTATGAAAAAAATAGCAGTAATCATAATAAGTGTTATATTTATACCTTTTATAATTACTAGTTTTTTTTATGAGTATAAACTGCAACATATACAATCTGGGTTTAATTCAAATAAAGATGAAACAGTAGTTAGAGTTCTAACAAAAAATAATACTGTGGAAAAAATTAATTTAGAAGATTATTTAGTTGGAGTAGTATCAGGAGAAGTACCTGTTTCATTTGAAAAAGAAGCAATAAAAGCACAAGCAGTAGCGGCAAGAACATATGCATTAAAACAAATAGAAAACCATAAAAATTATGAATATGATGTAAAAGATGATACATCATCACAGGTATATCAAACAGATGAAGAATTAAGAAATAAATGGGGTAATAATTATGATGAATATGTAAAAAAAATAAAGGAATGTGTAAATGAAACAGAAGGAGAATATGTTTCATATAATAATGAAGTAATATATGCATTTTTCTTTTCCACAAGTAATGGAAAAACAGAAGATAATAAAAATGTATTTGGAAAAGATTTACCATACTTAAAAGTTGTAGATAGTAGTTTTGATGAATCTGAAACAAAGAACTTTACCACAGTAAAAATAGTATCATTAGATGATTTTTATAAACAATTAAATTTAGAAAAAAGTGATGAATTAAATATAACTGATATAGTAAGAACAGAGTCAGGTAGAATATCAAGTATTATGATAAATGGGAAGGCTTTTACAGGAAGAGATTTTCAAAAAAGATTATCACTTAGATCAAATGATTTTACTATTCAAAAAAATAATGAAAATATAACAATAACAACAAAAGGATTTGGTCACGGTGTTGGAATGAGCCAATATGGCGCAAATGCACTTGCAAAAAGACATAAAACATATGATGAAATACTTAAATATTATTATCAAGGTACAAATTTACAAAAATTATAAAAAAATTGTATAAAATAAGAAAAATCTACCAAACTTAAAATGAGGTGGATAAAATGAAAGAAAGAAAAAGAAAATTAAAACCATTTGTAATGCCAATGGTATATGCATTAGCGTTTACAGCATTAGTATTATCTTTATCAGTAGTAGATACTATTCAAAATAAACAAGTATCAAAAACAGATGATAATTATACATATGTTAATAATAGTATAATATCAAGCAATGTACCCGTTGTAAAAGAAGAACCAACAGAAGTAACAATAAAACCATTTAAAAGTGATAATGTAGAAATAGCAAAAAAATTCTATGATACAAATGCAAGTGACGAAGAAAAACAAAATGCACTTATATATTATAATGATACATATATGCAAAATTCAGGTGTATTATATAAATCAAAAGAAGCATTTGATGTAGTTACTATATTAGATGGAACAGTTGTAGATGTAAAAAAAGATGAAGTATTAGGTAATATAGTTGAGATAAAACATTCAAATAATTTAATCACAACTTATGAAGGATTATCCACAGTAAATGTAAAAAAAGATCAACTTTTAAAACAAGGTGATGTAATTGGTAAAAGTGGTAAACTAAATTTAGGTGAAGAAATAGAAAATGGATTACTATTTGAAGTAATAAGTGACGGAAAATATATTAATCCTTTAACATATTTAGAACAAAAAAATAATGGGCAATAAAATAATCATAAAAAAATAATATTTATATATATTTTACTATAGGGGTGTTTAACTTGAATAGTAAAATATATAAAAGAATAAGATTAGAAACAGAATATATTTTAAAAGAAAATTTAACAGTAAGAGAAATAGCAAAAAAAATAAATGTAAGTAAAAGTACAGTACATAAAGATTTACATGAAAGACTTTACGACATTGATAAAAATTTATTTAAAAAAGTAGATAAAATCATGCAAGATCATTTAGAAATAAGACATATAAATGGTGGTAATGCTACTAAAATGAAATATGAAAAATTAAGAAAGGGATGATATCTTGCTAAGCAAAGATATAGGAATAGATTTAGGGACAGCAAATGTTTTAATATACGTAAAAGGACAAGGTATTGTCATAAATGAACCAAGCGTAGTTGCAATAGAAACAGAAAGTAAAAAAGTATTAAGTGTTGGTGAAGAAGCCCATCAAATGTTAGGTAGAACTCCCGGAAAAGTTCGCTCAATTAGGCCATTAAAAGATGGAGTAATTGCAGACTTTGAATTAACAGAAGCAATGCTTAATAATTTTATAAAAAAAATAAAAGTAAAAGGAGTTTTTACAAGACCTAGAATACTTATTTGTTGTCCATCTAATATTACGCAGGTTGAAAGAAATGCAATAAGAGAAGTAGCAGAAAGTGCAGGAGCAAAAAAAGTATATGTAGAAGAAGAACCAAAAGTCGCAGCTGTAGGTGCAGGCCTTGATATAAGTGCTCCATCTGCAAGTATGGTAATAGATATAGGTGGAGGAACAACAGATATAGCAATACTTTCATTGGGAGATATAGTAAATAGTAAATCAATTAGAGTTGCAGGAGATTTATTTGATACAGAAATAATTAAATACGTAAAAAATAAATATAAATTATTAATTGGTGAAAGAACAAGTGAAGATGTAAAGATAAAAATAGGTACAGTTTATCCTGATGCTAAAAAGGAAAAAATGCTTATTAGAGGTAGAGATATGATAACAGGTTTACCAAGTTCTATTACAATAAGCTCAAAAGAAGTAGAAGAAGCATTACATGAATCAATACATAAAATAGTACTTGCTACAAAGTCAGTATTAGAAGAAACAATGCCAGAATTATCTGCAGATATAGTTACAAATGGAATAGTTGTAACTGGCGGAGGAGCACTATTAAATGGACTTAAAAAATTATTAGAAGAAGAATTAAAAGTACCAATTAGAATTGCTGATTCACCACTAACTTGTGTAGTAGATGGAACTAAAGTTATGTTAGATAATATAAAATTACTTGAAAAATAAGTAAAATACTTATTTTTTTTCATTTACTTATATGTTATAATTCTATTAGTGGGTGATAAAATGAGTAGTAATTTATTAGATAATCTAAGAATAATTGCAATAGTTTTTTTGTTTGTTGCGTGTTTAGTACCATTCATAAAAAAACTTGCTTTATATATAGGTGCCGTTGATATTCCAGGTGGAAGACATATTCACAGCAAAATAATGCCAAAACTTGGTGGACTTGCTATATTCACAGGATTTTTATTGGGATACATGCTTTTCTGTAATCAGACACCACAAATGATTTCGATATTAATAGGAGGTTTTATAATATTAGTATTTGGATTATTTGATGATATAAAAAGACTTCCAGCATCTGTTCAATTTGTTGGTCAAATCGCAAGTGCTGTAGTAGTAGTTTTTTATGGCAATATAGTGATGCAAGATGTATCTGCATATGGAATATATTTAAATTTTGGTGCATTTGCGCCATATCTAACTATTATCTTTATAGTAGCCCTTATGAATTGCTTAAACTTTATAGATGGATTAGATGGACTAGCAGGTGGAATTGCAACAATATTTTTTGTAACTATTTCAATAATTATAAATGTAACAGGAATATATAATGGACTAGATGCATCATTATCATTAATAATGGTAGGTGCAACATTAGGTTTTTTAGTACATAACTTTCATCCAGCAAAAATATTTTTAGGAAATAGTGGATCAATGTTCTTAGGATATATGATTGCGGTAATATCATTACTTGGATTTAAAAATGTAACAATAACATCAGTAATAATACCATTACTTATATTAGCAGTACCAATACTTGATACATTCTTCGCAATAATAAGAAGAATTATAAAAGGTCAATCACCAACTCAAGGGGATAAGAAACATATACATCATCAATTGCTTCAAATGACGTCTAGTCAAGTAAAAACAGTGTTAATAATATATTTAGTAGATATACTATTCTCATGTGCATCAATAATATATGTAATAAAAAATGCAAAACTAGGTCAAATAATATATGCTATTTTAGTTGTTATAGTATTATGGTTTGTACTTACAACAGATATAGTATTTGATAGAAAGACAATAAAAGATGATATAATTAATAAAGTTAATAAAAAAAATAAAGAAGAAAAAGAAAAAATAGAAAAAAATGGGGAAAAACAGTGATTTTTTTCTATTTTTTTATGTTTTTATAAAAATTGTTAAAATATGGTATAATTATACAGTGGTGGAGGAAAAATGATAAATTTTGTAGTATGTGAAGATAATAAAATAATTTTACAAAGAAATATTGATATTATTAATAGGGTAATGTTTAAGAATAATATCAATTATAGGGTTTATTCTTTTAGTAATTATTGTGATGATTTAAAAAAGCTAATTAAATCAGATATTGGTAAAAAAATATATATCTTAGATATAGAACTTGAAGATGTATCAGGTATAGATATTGCAATTAATATAAGAGAAAAAGACTTAAATAGTTTTATAATTATTTCAACATCCTATGTTGACTATTTACCATATACGTTAAAATCAAAATTGATGCTATTTGATTTTGTATCAAAATTTGATGATTATGAAAAAAATCTTACCTCCGTATTAAATAGAGCACTAAATTCATATAATAGCGAAATCAAAGATGACGTAACTAAAAAAGAAGGAGTGATGTAATATGAATTTATTAAATCTAATTTTAAGTGGTATTGTTTCAGGTACAATGTCATATTTTTCAATAAAGAACTTGTCAAAAATTAAATTTAATGTAAAAAATATGCTTACATATGTATTGATTTTGATTCCATTACTACTTATTGTATATATTTGTTTTGATGGAATTACTAGATTGCTTTTAAATATAATTTTTATAATTATGGCATTATATTTATCAATTTTTAAGAAAGATATTTCAAATTCAGTTTTTTATGCAATTATATATGAGTTATTAGTTTGTATATTTGAAATTATAATTTCTGTTGTAATTGTATTAATTTTTAAAATTGATGCAAAGATATACTCAACAATACCATTTTCTTTATTAATTTCATCGATAATAAATTGTTTACTAATATATTTGATAACAAGATTAAATTTTGTTTCAAAAAATATAAAAAAGATAAATGATAATATTAAAAGAAATAATAAGGACTGGATTTATATAATTATAGTTATGATTTTGTTAATTTTACTTATGACCTTTAATAGATACAATATGAAATCTACATTAGAATATTATATAAGTTTTTGTATGCTTATTTTTATAATAATATCATTTGTTTATGTTATTTATAATAAATTTCAAAGACAAGCTATGGAAGATAAATATAATGAATCAATGGAATATGTATTAAGATATGAAAAAATAATAAATGATCAAGGTAAGAAAAATCATGAATATAACAATCAATTAATGGTTATAAAGGGTTATGCAAGAAATCCAGAAAAATTATTGGATTATCTAGATTTAGTAATTGATGAACATAAAACCGGTCAAAATTATACTATTAAGCAATTAGGGTTTCTACCAGAAGGTGGTATTAAGGGTTTACTTTATCACAAATTAAGTAAAATGTAAGATAACAATATAAAATATTATTTATATGTTGATCAAAGCTTGAAAAATAAAGATTCAGATTGTTTTGATTTAAAAACATATCGCGATTTTACTAAGTTATTAGGTGTATTTTTAGATAACGCTATTGATGCAGCATTGAAATCTGAAGGAAAAGAGATAGAAGTTGAACTAAAAGACAAAGATGATTATTTATTATTAACTATATCAAATACATATGATAAAAATATTGATATAAACAAAGTTGGTAAATCAGGATTTACAACAAAAGGTGTTGGTCATGGATTTGGTCTATCAATAGTTAAGGATATTGCAAAAACAAATTCTGAAATAGAAACATTTAGTTCTAAAGAAGATGATAAATTTATACAAACTGCTATGGTATATTATAAAAAATAAAATAAAAGTTCTCAAAATTTGAGAACTTTTTTAAATAATTAATCAACAAAAGATCTTGGCATTTCTGGTTCGTCAAATAAACCAAATAAACATCCACTAGTAGCAACTGTACCAAGAACTGCACCAATTGCTGATAAAGCAATAGCTAAAGCTTTTTTCATAAGATTTCCTCCTTAATCTATGGTCAACTATTTAACCTCATAGTTTTTGTAATTATTATAATTAACTCCAAATATTTTATATGTTATTGGAAGCATTATAATAATTTGTATAACTATTGCAAATATGAAACAATTACTAAGTGTATTATCTTTAATTACAATAGCAATAGTCATGTATATTATTGAAATTATTATTGATAATATTTTATAAATTTTTCTTTTCTTTTTATTTATTAGCGGTCTTTTTTCTGTATCCGCAGGAGCAAATATTCCAATTAATACAATAAGTGGTATAAATAGTATTATTTTTACAATTAATGGTATAGTAAGTTTAATACATATTATTGGAAATAATATAAAGAATAGTGTTGATGATATAAGACAATCAATACTTCTTTTTGCGTGTACTCCAAAACCAGTAAGTCTAATACCATTAAATATAAGTATTAGTAACAAAGTTTCTTTCCATATACCTAATATTATTGAAACAATTATAATGAAAATTAATTTTGTTATTGTAAGATATAAACCTTCTAACCCATATTTAATTTTATCAATATCTCTTTGTGATAAATCTTTATTATATGTTGTTACAAGTTCCATACATTTATTTATAATTAATTTCTTCATAATTACTCCTTGTCAACATATTACCACTAATAATATGTTTCATACGAATTTTTAGATTAATATATAAATATTAAACTTTTCAGTAAAAATAATATAAAAAAATTAAAAATATAGCAGAAAAACTCGAATAAAAACTAAAATTGTCGAGTTTTCGTTTTTACTTATAAATTAATGATAAAATAAATTTGTTGCCCCGAAATTTTTGTCGAATTTTTGGGTACGCTTTTTCTTGAAAGTATGAATGAAATTGGGGTATCATTAGTGTAGACATAAGAAGGAGGAAAATATGATGTCAAGAGGAATAATTAAATGGTTTAATAATGAGAAAGGATATGGATTTATAAATGGTTCAATGAACGAAGATATATTTGTTCATTATACATCAATAAAACAAGATGGTTACAAAACTTTATCTGAAGGTCAAGTTGTTGAATTTAATTTAATAAAAACTGATAAAGGTTTACAGGCTACAGATGTAAAAACTGTAAACGAAAAAGAATTAACTGCTATATTATAGTGGTTTTTTTAAAATTTATGTTATAATTTTTAAAAGGAGATGATATGAATGAAATATATTATTAGAAGTGCAAAAATGGAAAATACAGATGCAATCAAAGAATATATTGAAAACAAATTAACTAGACTTGATAAATATTTTCAAGACTCAGACGAAATTGAAGCCAATGTTTTAACGAAGGTAAATGGAAAAAATCAAACAATTGAGGTTACAATTCCTACAAAGCATTTTACCCTTAGAAATGAAGAAACAAATGAGGATTTATATGCTGCAATTGATAAAATTGTTGATAAACTAGAAAGACAAATAAGAAAAAATAAAGAGAAAATAAATAAAAAAGTAAATACAACTTTAATAAATGATTTCGAATATGATTTAATTGATGAATTATCGGAAGATGAAAAAATTGTTAAAAGAAAAAATGTTGAATTAAAACCAATTGATGAAGAAGAGGCAATAATTCAAATGGAAATGTTAGGTCATTCATTCTTTGTATATAAAGATGTAGATACAAATGAAGTTTGTATTCTTTACAAAAGAAAGAATGGAAACTATGGAATAATTGAAACTAGGTAGGAATGCGTATTTCTACTTTTTTTTCTTGTAAAAAAAGGTATATTATTATATAATGAATATAGTGTAAGGATGGTATAAATGAGAAAAAAATTTGCATTATATATATTTGTAATATTATATCTTTTTTGTATTAATGTAAATACAGTTCATGCTGAAGACTGTGTTTCTTTGAAAACACAAATAGATAATTATGATGCATATACTGAATTATTAAGTACTTTAGATTGTACTAATGATGGTGATCTTTCTAATGTAGCAACCTGTAATGAAATAAATGTTAAAAAAAATGTTGTTGTAACAAAAATATTGAAAGCACAAGATGAAAAAAAAGTATGTTCAAATGAACAATCAAGAGTTGATCAAATAATAGAGGATAATAAAAATAAATGTAGTAAAATTTTTGATGATAGTTTTACCAACTTTGTTAATGGAGTAATGGTAGTATTTTATATTTTAGGACCTATTTTATTATTATTATTTGGATCTCTAGACTTTGCAAAAGCAACTGCATCTGCAGAAGAAGATGCTTTAAAAAAAGCAAGTACAAAGTTTGTAAAAAGATTAGTCGCAACTTTCTTATTGTATGCAACACCAACTATAATAAATCTTATATTAAGTTTTAACATGACAGATAAAT
The DNA here is from genome assembly GCA_019423565.1 of bacterium. Classification (GTDB taxonomy): domain Bacteria; phylum Bacillota_I; class Bacilli_A; order RF39; family UBA660; genus CAG-433. The sequence continues at coordinate 14,363 of JAHZBE010000013.1, read as the reverse complement.
ATTTATCAGGCAATGCATATTCATGTGATTATAAATATCTTGTTTATAATAAAAAATATATTTTAAAATATACACCAAAAAATAATAATTCAACAAGCCCTAGAAGAAATTGTGGTGGGAAAATTTTAACTTCAGCTCAAAAAATGCATAATAAATTTGAATGTAAAAGTAATTATCCTGATGCAGCAGATGGAGAATGTTGGACTTACACTCGTAATTATGATTTATTAAAGGAAACAGCAGAGGATACATTAAACAATCCTAACAAGGTACTTGTTTGTGCTTCGTATGTCTCTTTAGTTTTATATGATGCTGGATATATATCGAATGTTGAATTTACTAATAGTACATCTGATCTAGAATCATTATTAAAAAGTAAAGGTTGGAAGGCTATAACAAATCCAGATGATATGCAAGCTGGAGATATAATGATTCAATCTGACGAATCAGGGGACGATAGTAGAGGCCATGTACAAATATATGCTGGTAATGATATGGTATATAATGGAGGGGAAACTGAACCTATACAAAAAGCAAGTCCATATAAAACAAGCTGGAGAGATAGATTTACCATTGGTTATAGAGCACCAGATGCATCAACAAATTGCTCAAATGGAGATTATATATGGGCTGTAAGATCAACAGCTAATAAGGTTGGCAGTTTCTTTGGTTTAAGAAATCCAGATCAAGGGGGAGCGTCAACGAATCATAAAGGAATTGATTTTGGAGTTACTGCAAATGATAAAGTCTATGCAATAGCTGATGGAACAATTATAAGTATGCATAATGGTTGTCCAACTGGTAGTGCAAATACAGGTCATAATTGTAATCAATCCATGGGAAATGAAGTTACTTTACAAGTGACAGAATCAGATGGAACAGTAATGCAATATACTATTATGCATAATACTAAGGTAATTGTTAATGTTGGTCAAAATGTAAGTCAAGGAGATATTATTGCATATGCAGGAGATTCTGGAGCAGCTTGGGGTGTTCATTGCCATATGAAAGCATATAATGTGACAAAAGGTATATCTGTTAATCCATTATTATATACATATGGTGGAATAACAGATATTAAGGCAATTGATGAAAAAACAAATCAATATGTTAATATTAATTTGGATGTAACACCAGGTGATTGGAGTAAGAGGGCAGGAACTAAATGGGATTCATATTATAGTTGGGATGGTACTAGATTTACAACTTCAAATAATAAATAAAGGGGAAAAAACATGAAAAAGAAATTAATAATTTTATTATTACCATTAATATTATTATATATCATTATGATTATCTTTAATAATTTTACACAAGGTATTTTAATAATAGGTGGTAACCTTTATATTGAATATAAAGATGAAAATTATAAAATAAAAAATAATGTTAAAATTAATCCAAAATTAAATTATGAAAAATATAAAATATATGATGGTACAAGTTTTATAGATGGGTATTTAAAATTTTATAATGATGAATATATCGGAAATACTTCAGGAATTTTATATAATGCTAATTTAGATGAGTTAAATTTATCAATAACTTTACTTGCTTATACAGGTAATATCAATATAGATGTTGCAGATACTATAACTACAGATAAAATATCTGATAATGATAAAAATATTTTAAGAAGTAAATTAAATGGAATAACAAGTAATATAGAAGATATAGAATTTAAAAAAATAACAGTTGATATAAATAATGACAATCAAAATGAATACATATATTATGTATATAAATACGATACTGAAATAAATAAAATTTATAATTCTATATTTATGGTTGATTCAAATAATAATATTATTGATATTGTAGGTAATAATGTTTCTATAGATGAGAGTTATAAATTTAATATGTATAATATAAATTACATTGTAGATGTCGATATGGATGGGGAATATGAAGTTATTCTTTCAAGTTTTTATGAAGAATCTTTAACAAATTATGAAATATATAAATTAAAAAACAGTAAATTTGAAAAATTAGGATAGGAGTGGGTATAATGTGTAATAATATTATTATTTTATATATTTTTTGTGCATTAAAAATAATGTCAGTAACATTATTTCCAATATTAATTTTTCTAAAGAGAAAATCTAAATATAATTATATCTTTATATTATTAAATATATCTTTATTATTATTTTTTATAATTTGTAGTTTATTAAATGTAAATAAATGTGTATATAATTCATCTAAAGCAGGGATAGAGAGAACTAAAATAGAAAATAAAATTACAACATATTATGAATTACATCCTAAAGAAGAATATATATATGATGAAGAAAATATTAGTTACAAAAGTAATTTTAAAACTTACTTAGGCAAAAATTTATATTATTATAATGTAAATAATGCAGATTTAAAAGATACTTTTTATACATGTAATAATAAGAAAATATACTTAAATTCATTTGGAAGTAGCATTTCTGCAATGTCAATAGCTTTATCTACTGTTTATGGAAATCCAATAAATCCAATTAAGATATTTAATTTTTATAATTCTGACAATATAGATTTGTGTACAAGTACGTTTGATATAGAAAGTATATCAAATACTATTTTAAAAAGATATGGCGCTATTAATATTTATCAAATTAATGTTTCAAATTTGATTGAATCTATAAAACAGGGTGGTATAGTAGTAGCAGAAGTCAGTTCAAAAGAAGGATCAATTCTAACATGTGATCATGATTATTTTATAATCTATAATATAGATGCTTCAAATAATTTAATGATTGTAAGTCCATCCAGTACAACGGTTCCTTTTGTTTGTCCTTCTACATCTAAAGCTTTTGGCCAAACTATTGATTATTCAAATTTATCTTTAATTTCGTTAGATAAATTACAGAATGAAGATATTACTTATTATTTAATAAAGAAAAATTAGTAATCAAAGGAGAAAAAATATGAAAAGATTTTTTAAAATTATTATATTAATGGTGATGCTAATTATTATAACTGGATGTTCTGGAAACTATAATGTTGAGATAAAAAAGGATATGTCAGTATCTGAAGATTTATATTTAACATATCAAAATGAAAATGATGCTTATTCAAAAACATTGAAAATATTTAAAGATAACAAAGTACCAGAAAAAAACTATAGTGTAGTTATAAATAATAATAATGTTATTGTAACATATAATAATAGTTACGATTCAATAGAAGAATATATTACAGAAAGTAAAGTATATAAACAATTATTTGATGAAATACAATTTAATAAAACTGATAAGTATATAGATATATATGTAAGTCAAAATTTGAAATTAAAGAATAGTTATATAAATAATTTTGGAACAAATTTAAATGATATAGATATACTTCAAATTAATATAACTAATCCATTTAAAGTGGATATTACTAATGCAGAAATATCAAATAATAATACTTATACTTGGACACTTAAAAGTGGAGATGTAGAAAAGAAAATAGAAATGCAGTTTAAACCAACACTTAATACATTTCCATATAAACAAACTATAGTATTAATATCGGTAATTGTATGTACATTTATAATAATGTTTACAATATATAGAAGGTTTAAACAAAGACAAAAAATTTAGCACTATTATTAGTGCTTTTATTGTGAAATAATATAATTTTTGTTATAATTACTAAAGGAGATGATTAAATGAACATATTAAGAAGCTTATTTGATTTTGAATATAAAGAATTAAGAAGATTTATGAAAATAGCAGATCAAATAGAAGCAAAAAGTGATGAATATGAAAAATTAACTGATAAACAGTTACAACATAAAACAGAAGAATTTAAAAAAGAATTAGAAAAAGGGAAAACTTTAGATGATATACTTGTTGATGCATTTGCGACTGTTAGAGAAGCTGCAAAAAGATTAATCAACGAAAAACCATTTTATACACAGGTATTAGGTGCACTTGCAATTCATTATGGTAATATTGCTGAAATGAAAACAGGTGAAGGTAAAACATTAACATCTGTTATGCCAGCATATTTAAATGCATTAACTGGTGAAGGGGTACATATTATAACAGTTAATGAATACTTAGCAAGTAGAGATGCTGCTTGGATGGGTCAAATATTTGAATTCTTAGGATTAACTGTAGGAACAAATCTTAGAGATTTATCTCCAGCAGAAAAGAGAGAAAGATATAACTGTGATGTTTTGTATTCTACAAATAATGAAATTGGTTTTGATTATTTAAGAGATAACATGGTTGTTAGAAAAGAAGATAGAGTACAAAGACCACTTAATTTCGCTATTGTCGATGAAGTTGACTCTGTATTAATAGATGAAGCAAGAACTCCACTTATAATATCAGGTGGTGCGATGCATTCAAATAATCAATATACTGATGCACAAAGATTTGTTAGGAATTTAAAAGAAAATGAAGATTTCATAATAGATGAAAAAACAAAAAGTATTAACTTAACAGATGAAGGAAGCAAAAAATGTGAAAAATTCTATGGAATAGATAATATGTATGATATTAAATATTCAGCTTTAGTTCATCATATAAATCAAGCGTTAAGAGCAAACTTTACTATGAAAAATGAAGTTGATTATGTTGTACAAGATGGTAAAGTAGTTATAGTTGACCAATTTACAGGAAGACTTATGCAAGGAAGAGCGTTCTCTGAAGGATTACATCAAGCAATTGAAGCTAAAGAAGGCGTAAAAATTAATGAAGAAACTAAGACACTTGCAACTATAACATTCCAAAATTTATTTAGAATGTATAAAAAACTATCTGGTATGACAGGTACTGCTAAAACAGAAGAAGAAGAGTTTAGAAATATATATAACATGTATGTAATTCAAATTCCAACAAATAAACCTGTTATAAGAAAAGATATGGCAGATTTAATATTTGCAACTAAACAAGATAAATATAATGCTATTATAAAAGAAATAAAAGAAAGACATGCAACAGGACAACCAGTTCTAGTTGGTACAATAGCAATTGAAACAAGTGAACTTATTAGTAATATGCTTAAAAAAGAAAGAATTAAGCATGAAGTATTAAATGCTAAAAATCATGCGAGAGAAGCAGAAATTATAGCCAAAGCAGGTGAAATAGGATCAGTTACAATCGCTACTAACATGGCTGGTCGTGGTACCGATATTAAACTAGGTGAAGGTGTAAAGGAATTAGGTGGTTTATGTGTAATCGGTACAGAAAGACATGAATCAAGACGTATAGATAACCAGCTTAGAGGTCGTGCTGGTAGACAAGGTGACCCAGGTTATACACAATTCTTTGTAAGTTTTGAAGATGACTTAATGGTTAGATTTGGAACAGATAGATTCAAAGATTTACTTCAAGCAGCTGGTCTTGGAACAACAATTAATTTAAGAAGCAAAACAATGACTAGAAATGTTGAAACTGCTCAAAAGAAAGTTGAAGGAAATAACTTCGATATAAGAAAAAGTTTACTTCAATATGATGATGTAATGGGTAGACAAAGAGAAATAATGTATGAAAGAAGAAATGAAATTCTTGATAGTGACTCAATTCATGAATCTATAATAAATTTAATTAAAGATCATATTTATAATTTAGTTATGTCTCATTTAGTAGAACAACCTGAATTACTTGAATTTGATTGCTCTGAAATATGTGAATATGTAAATGAAAATTTACTTAGAAATTCAAATATGAAATTATCTGAAATTATAAATAAATCAAAAGATGAAGTAATCCAAATATTAGAAGATAAAATAATAGGCGAATATGAAAATAAAATAAAAGACTTACCAGAAGAAATTGTAAATGATTTTGAAAAGGTAATTGCATTAAGAGTAATTGATACACATTGGATGGAACATATTAATACTATGGATCATTTAAAAGAAGGTATCGGTCTTAGAAGTTATGCACAAAATAACCCTTTAGTTGAATATACTAATGAAGGATTCCAATTATTTGATGAAATGCTTGATACAATAAATAGAGAAATAACAAAATATTTATTAAAAGCAGAAATTAAACAAAATTTAGAAAGAAAAGAAGTTGCTAAACCAACAGGAACAAATGATAGTAAAGATAAAGTAAAAACAACAAGAAAAGTTGAAAAAATAGGTAGAAATGAACCATGCCCATGTGGAAGTGGGAAAAAGTACAAACAATGCTGTGGGAAATAGCTTATTTTATAAGGGTTTGTGATATTTTGGAAAAATGAAAAATTGATAAAAATAGTCAATTTTTGTCCAAAATCGCTAATTTGTGTGCAAAATGTGTGCATGAATTAAAAAGTTATGCACACAAATTTTATCAGCCCTTATAAATAAAGGGTTTAAGTTATGTAAACAAAAATAAGTCAGTAGTTATACTGGCTTTTAATTTTAAACACCCCTTATTCGCATGATGCAGGATTTTAAATCTATGATAAAATATTATTTGGTGCATTTAATCTGTAGTTTAGAGGTGAAATAAAATATGGAGTATGATAAATTGTTAGTTATTCTTAAAAGATATTTATTTGAAGAAAAAATGAGAATTTTACAATATTTTTCTAAACAAATCATGGATATCAATGGAATAAAATTAAAAAACGATCAACCGATGGCATGGGAGCTTGAAACATTTTTATTATTTGCTGTAAAAGCTGATGAGTATCAAACTAAGGATTTTAGAGGAAAAAACATAAATCAATTTATTGAAATGATTAATTGTATAAAAAATTACCAACATCCAGTTTTGACTAGTAAAGTTAATACAATAAAATTTGCAGATTTTTTATTAATAGTTCTTGGTTCTATACAATTTGATCTTCAATCATTTAATATTTATAAATATTATAGATATAATTACTTTTTTACATATATTTCAAAAGAAGTAAACATGAAAGAAGAATTTAATAATAAATTTAATGTTGATTATAATTCCTTTTTAAAATTGGGGTCAACTTTAAGTTTTTTCTGTTCATTGAAAGTTAATTTGGATTCAAAAATATTACAATATATTGTTTTGAAGTATGCTAAAACTACTAGTTTATTAATGTTATCAAGAGAAGAATTTAAACAAGAAATCGATAAATTTTCAAATAATATAGACGATTATTTATATTGCGTAAGACCATCTTATATATATCCATTTATAGAATATAATGGAATTGCTAGTTTACCTTTACCACATTGTGTTACTAGGGCTATAACAGATTCTCTCTTATATAGATTAACGGACTCTAATGAAAAATTAAGAACATTATTTGGTAAAAATGTATTAGAAGATTATCTATTTGAAATAATAGATAAGTCTAATTTGTTTGATGAAGTTCTGAAAGAGAAAATTTATAAAAAGGGACGTAATAATTTGAAGACTTCCGATGTTATGTGTAGAAAGAATAATGATTATATATTTTTTGAAAGTAAATCAACTGTACCATATGCTAAAACAAGGTGTTTAGAAGAAAAATTTATAAATCAAGAAATAAACAAAATTAGTGATAGCGTTATACAATTATTCAAACAAATATATTTAGACTTTAAGCAAATATATAATTTTTTTGAAACTGATAAGAATATTACTTTTGATTATAATAATCGTTTTGGAATAGTTGTCTTATTAGAAGAATCTTATATTAGGAGAGAACTTATATATAAAGATGTAGCAAAAAAATTAAATATTAATAATAATAATGAAATATATCATTGGATTATCAATCACATTAAAGTATGTAATTTGTATGATATTGAGAGATATGTATTTAGCAATACTAATATTATAGCGGCTTTAAAAAAACAAATAGAAACAGATACACCATATGATTATCCATTATCAAATTCAAAAACTAATTCTAAAATTGAAAATGATGATGTATATTCGTTTAAAATAAGTATGAGTGATAATATAAAAAAATTTGCTAATGAATTGATTGAGGTTGGCCTTTTGACTAAAAATTAAAAGTTATTAGAAAATAAATTTGACAAAATCAAATATAAATGTTATTCTATAACCACTTTTTGAAAGGGAGAGATTAGTATGTTAAACAATCAATTAACAACTACAACTACTATAACAACAACAAAATCAATAGTTAATATTGGTTGTTTTAGCATTCTTTAATAAATATATTATACAAATAATATTTGAATTAAGAGTCTATTACAATCAATGCAATAGGCTTTTTAATTTGATTAATTAAAAGTAAAAAATATGATATAATATAAATAGATAAATACTATGATATAGGACATGATTATTAATAATTTATTTTTTAGAGAGTTATCGGTTGGTGAAAGATAATAATAAACTTAATAATTACTACCTATTATATTGCTCCAGAAATGTATTGCCCGAGAATATTGGTTATATAAATATTGACTTCCTGTTTAAAGATGAGTTAGGAAGAGAAATACAAATACCAACAGTACAATTAGACTTCACGATGCCTAAAAGATTTGGATTATCTTATGTAGATGAAAATGGAGAAAAACAAGTTCCAGTTATGGTACATAGAGCAGTACTTGGGTCATATGAAGGATTTATAATGTTATTGCTTGAACAGTTTAAGGGAGTATTTCCGATATGGTTATCTCCAGTACAAGTAAACATTATTCCGGTTAATGTTAAATACCATAATGAATTTTGTAAGAAAATTTATGATTTGTTATTAAGCGATGATATTAGAGTAGAATATGATAATTCAAAAGAAAATATGGGTAAAAAGATTAGACAAAGTAATGTTATGAAAAATCCAATTACACTTATCATAGGAGATAATGAAGGAGATAATAATTTAATTAGTTATCGTAAATATGTAAGTGAAGAAACTTACTCAATGTCTATTGATGAATTCATAGAATTTATGAAACAAGAAATAAAAAAAGATAAGAGGTGTGATAATGGAATATATTATTAGAAAAAAGGAGTTAAAAGATTGTGAAGATTGGATTAATGTAAATATTTCTAGTTGGAATGATAACTTGAAAGGGATAGTATCTGATAAATTGTTAGAAAATATTTCTTCTAATAAAGCTGAAAGAATAAAGAATGAAATAAAAAACTTTAAACAAGATGATTATCATTATGTATTAGAAGAAAATAAAAAAATAGTTGGTATTTTAAAAATAAAAGAATCAAAGAGAGATGATTTTATAGGATATGGGGAAGTTCAAGTATTATATCTTTTATCTTCTGCTAAAGGAAAAGGTTATGGCAAGGCATTAATTAATGTCGCATTTTCTAAATTAAAGGAAAAAGGATTTAATAAAGTTGTCATAGGATGTCTTGATGGTAATCCTTCAAATGAATTCTATAAACATTTAGCTGGGAAATTTATAAAACAAGAAAATTGGAATATATTCGATGAATGTTATAAAGAAAATATATATTTGTATGAAATTTAATGATATAATGAATTTAGAGAACGAATGTTGATGATATAATGTGTGCAATTTGTGTGCAAACACCCGTGAACGCATAGTACTTATAATACTATATGTACTATATATACCAAATTGTCCCAGACTTTGTAATATCTAGGAAAACGTATAATACTATATGTATCGCATAGTACTATATATACTAGATTTTGATTACCTTGCGGCAGTGGTCGCAAATATAAGCAATGTTGTGGTAAATAAGCCTGCAAACCCGCATAAAATAAGGGATTGCGGGTTTTTCTATGATTCCACATTTTGAGTAATTTTTGTAGTGTCCATTGTCTTAGATACGTTTTAGATACGTTATAAAAACCTTGCAAATCCTTATAAAATAAGGGTAAAACGTGCACTTAAATTTTAAATTCAAATTGAATACAAAACGTATCTAAAATTAGAATTTTATAATTTTATTGAGTAAATTTAAAATAAATATTTTATATTTAATGGTATAATATAAGTAGGAGAAGATAGTTATGGATGTAAATAATTTACAAGTTAATACAAATATAGTTGGTGGATATTTTAGTGCAGAACAAATAGATTTATTATCTATAATACAATGTAATGATAATAATGAATTAATTGATTTTATTATTAATTGTGATCAAATAAAACATAATTATAGTAAAGAAGATTTGGAAAAAATGATTACCATGCCATTAGATGATTTTAAGAGACTGGTATTTAAAAGTTATCAAGATACAATGGTACTTCATGATGCAGATAAAAAAGTTAATATAGATAATAAGCTTAGACATTGTGGAATTCAAGAAAACGATATAGAAATAATTAAAAATGCAGTATCAAATAATTCACCAGAAATTATGTCATGGTTAAGAGAATTTATTAAAAATAAATACCCAAGCAATTATGAAGAAATATTTGATATAAGTCATCATTTTGTATCCACAGAAAGAGATCAACTTAAATCAGAAGATTTATATGAAGAAATGGTTTTATTGAATAGTAATTTAGATAGTTTTAATAGTATGTTAATAGGTTCTGGAAGAATATATAATGTTGTAAATGATTTATATGATAAAAGTAATCCGGATAAAAGATTTGATTTTTATTTTGCTAAAAGAGATTTGGATTTTGCACATAGGAATGGGAAACAAGTTAGATATCATTCATTATTAGTTAAAGATGGTATGGATAATTTGTTTGCAGGAAAATCTAAAGAAGAAATATTAGAAATAATAAAAGATTATGTTAAAGAAAGCATTGATTTTATTAATGATTATAATTTGAATCATGGACTTAATATTAATGGACAAGATGTACCAGTAATAAATGCAGTGGATTTATTTAATGAAATAGTAAGTTTTGAAAAGAATGCTAATGGAGAATATTTTAATATTTGGGAAAGTAAATATGGTATAACTATGGATGAACTATTACCAGCATTTGATTATGCACTTCAAAACAAACCTGAAGGAGTAAACTTTTTATATAATGAACCGTTTTTGGAAAATGACGAAAGAAGAAAAAAAGTGCTAGAGGTGTTAGGGAAAATTGATTCTAAAAGACCTGGATTAATTGATACATTAGGTTCACAAATGCATATAACAATTGGTGAAGATGAAGATAAAATTAGAAGATGCTTTGAAGATTTTAGAACTTTGCAAGAAAGAACAGGAAAACATATACAAATTACTGAATTTGATATGTCACTAGGAAGAACCCAAATACCTATAGTATTTGGAAATAATCCCGAAGTAACCCTAGAACAAGTTTATGAATATAAGCATCAAAAAATTGGAGAAATATCAAGCGTTATTAGTGAGTCGGGAGTACATCTAGATGGTATATCATATTGGTCATTAACTGATGGTATTGATTGTAATTTAGAAAGAGTAAGATCAAATTATTTAGCAGATGGATGTATCACTGATATTCATCAAATTCCAAGTGCTTGTGGAGGTTTATTTCCAACACATAAAAAACTAATTAAAAAGCAAGAATTTAGTCAAGCGGAAGCACAAAATTTTGAAAATGCTGAGCCTTCTCATAAGCATAGATAAGAATTACTTAAAAATTGTAAAAATTTCAACAATGGCAAATTTTAGATACGTTTTTAGATACGTTCTGCTAGGTTTGCCGAGTGCTACGGAGTGCTCCCAAGTGCAACCGAGAGCCGAATTAACGCGCCAAGTGCTCCCAAAAGCTCCCAAAATTCCGAATACAAAGGGCCATGTGGATCAGGAAAAAAATATAAGCAATGTTGTGGTAAATAGTAGTAAAATCAAGGGTTTGCGAAGATTTGTGAAAACAAAAAAATCGCAAAATAAGGCAAATGTTTGCAATTTGTTTGCAAACAAAATAAAAAAAACATAAAAGCCGAGAAACCCTTATAAATAAAGGAAATCTTTTGCAAACAATTTATGCAAACAAATAAAAGTCAGCATTCGTGCTGGCTTTTTCATTTACTAAATTGTTAGTAAAGGAGAAAGAAAAATGGCAAACATAACAGTTCAAAAAAGAGGTAATGTTTATCAATATAAATTTGAGGTTGCCTCAGTTGATGGAAAAAGAAAGTTTATCAACAAATCAGGTTTTAGTACAAAAAATGAAGCATTAAAGGAAGGAGCAAAAGCATATAATGATTTTTATTATAATGGTAAGAAAGTTCAATTAAAAGAAAAAATGTCTTATTCAGATTTTCTTGATTATTGGATTGACACTTATGCAAATTTTAATCTACACTATTCAACAGTAATGTCTTACTTAAACATAATAAAAAATCACGTTAAACCTAAAATAGGTTGTTATCAGTTATGGCAACTTGATACAAGATTATTACAAGAATTTATTAATAACATATATGTAGAACATTCATATTCAAAAAATTATTTGGCTAGTATATTAAAAGTAGTACACGGCTCATTAAAGTATGCTTGTTATACTTTAAATTATATTAATACTAATCCAGCAGAAAACGTTCATAGACCTAGATTAGATAAAATAGAATCAGATCCTGCTCATATATTTACACAAGAAGAAATAGAAAGAATATTAAATAGATTTAAAGGCACACATTCAATTTATTATTCATTCTTAACTGCATATTATACTGGGATGAGAGTTTCAGAAGTATATGGTTTAACATGGGACTGTATAGATTTTGATAAAAAAACTATAACAATTAATAAAAATATAGTTAAGAAAAATCAATTTGGATTACCGAAAAGAAAAAACATAACCAAGGGACATTCAGTAGGAATATGGTACTATGGAGATTGTAAAAATCCTCAAAGTAGAAGAACTATTTCTGTTGGAGATACTTTAATAGAAGCATTAAAGAAATTTGAAAAAGAAAATAAAAAATCGTGATGATAGAATTGAAGAATTAGAATATGACTTGAATGATGCAAATGATACAATTTATGAATTAGAAGATAAGGTATCAAAACTACAAGAAACATTAGATTTCTTTAAAGAACTATGGCAAAAATTCATAAGATTCTTACAAGATAAATTCTTCTCTTCAAATAAGTATGATGATTTAATAAACGATTTATATAACGAAGATATAATTGATGATAATGAGATGGATATTATTCAAAATAATAAAAATAATGACAAAAGTGATGATTTTGAAAGATAATTGCTAAAAATTGAGGAAAGTATGATATAATAGTTAGTAATTACAAGGGAGGTTTTTATTTAATAAATCAAATTTTACCTTTTAAACAAGAGGTTATTTCAGTAATGTTAGAAAACCACTTATGTAAAAGAGAAGAATTATCATTATTTATTCCTGAATTAGGAAAAGTAAATGATTATTAGATAATGATAATCAAGAGAAAAAATTAGTTAAGAAAAGAGAAGAATTAAATGAATCAAATTAATAAGTCTAGAACTATTGCTGATTTGTCAAAGAAGGAATTAATGGATTTTATAATGACTTTAAATAAATGTATGCAAGATTATGATAATGATATTGAGTATAGAATGAAATGCTCGGAAAAAGCAGAATTGGATTCTATAAAATCTAGTTCAGTATCTAAAAGAAGTTTAAAAAGATTACAATACTCAAGAAATATAAAAAGATAGTTATTGCTACTTTTTTCATTATTTGTTAAAATATTATTAGAAATTGATGCAAATTGTGTATTAATTCCTAATTTTGTGAAAAGTTGTAGAACAAAGAATAGTGATTAATGAAAAAAAGTGCAAATACGATAAAAATGCTGATTTAATTTTTACAAGAGAAAATGGATTATATATAGGAACTGATTTAACTAGGTATCCTTTTAAAGTTATTCATCAAGAGTTAGGACTAGAAAAATGTAGGTTTTATGATCTTCGTGGAAGTTATGCAACTAAAATATTAAATAATGAAATTGAAATTAGAAATGTTGCAGACTTGCTTGGACATAAGAATATAGAAACAACAGAAAATTATTATATATCATCAACTTCTGAAACAAGACAAAATGCAACAGAAATATTTGATAAGACTACTCAATCAGAAATAATAAATGAAATAATAAGTTTTGATTTTGAGCAGAGCCATTGAAAAAAATAAGTAATTATATTATAATATGAATGTCAAATGTATGAATTTGAGAATCGCACATTGGTATTTATATAAATATAAGGTATAATGAGTTCAGTAAATGAATGCAAACAATGTTTTCAATTTGTTTGCAGAAGATGAATATTTATAATATTATTTGTACTAAATGTACTATAAATATAAATGTTACCTTGTTTAGATTTTACTGAAATATCAATAATATTCATAATATTGATAATACTATATATAACATACAACCAAGTTCATGTGGCAGTGGTAAGAAATATAAACAATGCTGTGGAAAGTAATGTAAAATATATTAAATTATAAATTAGTTTAAATTTTGTAACTTGTATACAGAACATTGAAATTATGAAGTAAAATAAAAAAGGTGTCATCGAACAATAATTTGTGATATGAACCCCGTTTCTTGGACAAAATAGAAACGAGGTTTTTGTATGACTA
>JAHZBE010000012.1 GCA_019423565.1 bacterium | reverse complement strand
ATATATAATTGTTCTGCAGAAACACAAATCCAACGTCTCATATCAATATTATCTAGCATCTCTTGCTTAATTTTTTCTACATCTGCATTATCTTTAACCTTAACAACAGCCACTGAATAAGCTTGTGCTGTCATCATTGGTACTGATACAACAATTGATTCAATATTATCATTTGATGTTAATCCTGTATAACTAGTAACTTCATCAATATTTTTTACATCTATTTTCATAGTTTCAAGTTCCGGTAAAACATTTTTATTATCTTTATTTATTGAATTAATCATTTTGATAATATCTTTAGTTGTCTCAAGACTACTTGTATTTTCCTTTCCTGATACTAATATAATTACTCCGAAAGTAATAACCGCTAGTAATATTAAAGCTATTACTAAAATATTTTGTTTTTTCTTCATTTCTTCCTCCTATTTATATCTTGATTATACCATATTAAAAATATTAAGTAAATGTATTTTTACTCATTAATTTCGATTTAATTTTTAAAAGGCTTTATGTTTCCTTAATCATTAGTAGAATATATAATTACGATATTTTATTTTTGTTTTTGTCATAATATGACAATATTTGACAAAGTAAGATACAACATTAATCTGACTTTACATTTGATGTGTAAATCAAAACTAGAATATATTATAGTCCTAATTTCAATATTTATTATTTTTCCTTAGATATATTATATATTTCATTAACAAACCTACTACGATGTAATGGATTTCTATTTACTAATAAATATACATTATGTTTGGTTCTAGTTAAAGCTACATAAAATAATCTACGTTCTTCTGCAAATGGTATTTTTTCTTGATACCAATGATTATTAAATATTTCTATCATCCAAAAATTTCCTTTTACCATTGGAAAATCCTCATCTAAACCTATGATTATAACTTCATCACTAGTTAGTCCCTTAGACTTATGAATAGTCATACCATCTATATCAACATCAGAGCCTTCAAATATTATTTTTGTGCCCATTCCATCTTTTAGACTTGGGTCATCATAAATTTTTTTAATAATATTATTAGTTCTACCAAGAATCATTATGTGAGAATCTTTATTATTTTCATGTATTTTAATAATCAATTCCTTTAATTTTTGATACTCTTCTTTATCATCAAACATTATATACTTAATTGGTGAACTATTTTCTTTGGTGGAAATTAATTCTTTAGGTATCTGCTGGTGATTTTCCATGATAAATTTACTGGTATATTCAATTAGTTTTTTGCTATTACGATAAACTTTTGATATTCTCAAATATTTAGCAGTTGGAAAATATATAGAAAAATTATATATGTATTCTATTTTAGAACCGGCGAATGAAAATATTGTCTGCCAGTCATCTCCTACTGCTACTACTTTGGCAGCATTTTTATCTGATACTTGTTTAGCTAAAATGTATCTATCTTCTGATATATCCTGATACTCATCAATTATTAGGTATTCAAAGTTTAGATTTTCCGTATTTTTTATGACACTAATATATTTGTTAGCATAATAAATCATATCACTAAAATCAAAGCCATAGTTTTCACTATTATAAAGTTTTGATTGATAATATATATAGAAATCATTAATAAATTTATATTGAATTTCAGCAGCAGTCTTCTCACTAGCTTGTAGTTTTGAAATATAATCATTTATTATTTCTTGATAATTATTTCTATTAACTGATGATTTTATTCTCTCGATTACTGAATAAACAAAATTTCTAAAACGGAAAAATTGTGAAGACTCATTTTGATCTAACATAAAATTAAATAGTTCTAGGTCTGACTTTTCTTTTAAAGCGAAGCCTAATTTTATTAATTCCTCTTTTAGTTTTTCTATCATATCCTCACCTTTTTGATAATCAAGAGCAATAAACTTAGTATGATGCTTGGCATGATAGTATTCTTTCATTCTTTTAATTTTGTTGTATCTTGATAGTTCATTATCTTCATATGTTGATAGACCAAAATATTCTATATATACTGGCTGACCATGTAATGATAAGGTAAAGTCAGGATGATAACTTCTTCGCTCAGGCATTAAATTTTCATATATTTTTTCATATTCATAGTCAATATTATTTCTAAATAAAAAATTGGCTATTAATGCTTCTCCCTTGGATTTTACTAGTTCACCTTTTATGGTATAAATCACTTCTTTATTCAGAGCCATTTCTATACCATCTTCAATCCACTGATGTAAATCTATTTTATCTTGTAATTCATTTTGTTTGTAACTTTCAAAATACTCATTAAATGTCTGATACTTATCATAATTTTCTTTAAAATATTTACCAAAGGCTCTACTGTGAGCTACTGTTTCAATAGTAAAAACATTAATTAGGTCTTTTAATCTTTCTTTGTCTGGGAAGATTTCTTCTTTAAAAAATTTTAAAAATATTTGATTTTTTAAATTTGAATCTACGACATAGCATTTATGTTCTTTAAATATTTCTCTAATATACATAAATCCAAGCGAATGGAATGTTGTTACTCTAGCAGGTATTCCAAAATCTATAACTATTCTTTTTTCTAATTCTTGAGTAGCCTTCTTTGTATAACTCATCACTAATATTTTTGATGGATTTACTTTTTTGATATCTACAAGAAATTTTACTTTGGAAGCCATTGTTGTTGTTTTACCAGTACCCGCTCCTGCAAGAATAAGGGAGTATTCTTCATCTGATAAAATTGCTTTTATCTGCTCTTCATCTAAGTGAATTTCTGGATCTATATCATTATACATGGTGTCAAAATATTCTTTGTATTTAATATATTCTTTATCTAATACTTTATTATTGTAGTTATCTAAATTAAAATTAACTGGAATTATATCAGGAATGGTGTTTTTTATATTTTCAAAAAGATAGTTTGAAATATACTCTTCTTTCTGTAATTTATTTAAAAAATCTTCTCTTAATTTTGATACTTCCATATTGATACACTTCCTCTATTGTAATTATAACATAGGTAATTAAATTTTTGATATATTAATTGTAAAAATGTTGTAATTACTTAATTTAAGATTGTTCATTATGAAGACCTTAGGCTTCATAATGCCCCGAAAGACTATAGGCTTAAGGGGAAATATAAAGAAAAAGAAAATATATTGTTATATACTTTCTATATGGACATTATCCTACGATTAATATTTGACCTATATTTAATAGATTTGAACTAAGATTATTTAGTTCTTTTAGTCTATTTACTGTTGTATTATACTTTTTAGCTATAGAATATAGAGAATCACCTGATTTGACTGTATATGTTGTTTCCCTTGAAGTACCTAATGGTATTCTTAGTACCTGACCTATTTGGAGATTATTGGTAGTAAGATTATTAGCTCTTTTGATAGCATCTACAGTTACATTATATTGATTTGCTATCTTGTATAAGGAGTCACCTGATTTAACGGTATAATCTACTGTATTTGATGATGGTGTTTCTGATGATGTGTTTGGTAGTTTTAGAATTTGTCCTACGGATAAAATGTTTGAAGTAAGGTTGTTTGCTCTTTTTAGTTCATCTACTGTAGTATTATATTTTTGGGCTATTTTATATAGAGAATCGCCACTTTTTACTGTGTAAGTATTTTCTAGAGTAAGAGGGCTTGGTAGCTTTAGAGTCTGGCCTATTATAAGGTTATTTGATGTTAAATTATTTAATCTTTTTATTTCATCAACAGTGGTGTTATTGTTTTGGGCTATCTTGTATAGTGAGTCACCACTTTTTACAGTATAGATATTGGTTTCTCCTTCATATACTTCTTTTGATGGTATTCTTAGAACCTGACCTATCTGGAGTGTATTTGAGGTAAGATTGTTTTCTCTTTTTAATTCTGAAACAGTTGTGCCTAGTTTATTTGCAATGCTATATAGTGAGTCACCCTTTTGTACTATGTAGGTATTGGTTATTAATCCTTCAGGTGGTGTGTATGGTACTCCTATATAGTTTGCTACTGCTGATATGACGGCTTCTGCTAGTTCTTCATAGTTTTCTTTTAGAAAGTTGACATCTTTGGCACTATCTATAAAACCATACTCAACTATTAGTGGTTCTAGATTGCCAGTATTTCGATGTATGAAATAGTAGTCTTTTGAGGTATCACTCGGTAGTCTTCTTTGGTAATATTTTCTTGTTTCTTGTCCAGTGGCTCCTATATTATTTAGAATGTTTTTGGCTAGGGTATCTTTGTTTCTTAGGGCATAGATGACTTCGGCTCCTTCGCCGCCTCCTGAATTTACATGGTTCGATATTAGTATAACATCAGATGAGTTGCCAAACTTATTTAAAATAGTATTTACTCTATCAGTTGGAGATAATGTGGTATCTGAGTCTCTTGTTATAGCTACTGGTATTCCTAACTCTTTAAATCTGTCATACATGTATTTGGATATTAATAGGTTATAGTCTTTTTCTAGTAAATTATTGCCTGTAGCACCAGAATCCGTACCACCGTGACCTGGGTCAATTATTACTTTACGGACCGCTCTATCTTCATTATTATTCATAGTTATCACCTTCAAAGTAGTATATGTGAATAATGTTAATTTGGTTAACTTGTCTAATATAAAAAGATACTATTTTTTAGTACCTTTAATTTTTATTTAATGTGTCATTTATTATTTTTCTTATTTCAATAATTCTTTTTTTCATAAAGTCTGGATTATCTTTAAACCATTTTATGTTAAGTGGTGATGGATGTGGCAAAACTATTGCTGGTTTATTAAATAATATATTATTTTTAAATATTAGGTCATTATAATTTTCATTTGGAAAAAATGTTTTAGCGGCTTTGGCTCCAATTATTATGTATAATTTATTATCTATATATTCTAATTCTTTCTTTATCCATTTTTCGTAGCATATTTTAGGTGGTGCTTTATCACATCCATTTTTATCTTTTCCTGGGTAGCAATGTGCTAGTGCTGTGATAAAAAAGTTATCCGGATTATAGAATTCTTCATCGGTTATTTGATACCATTCGTATTTTAATTTTTTACCACTTTGATCAGTAAATGGCTTTAGTGTGGTATCTACCGTTTTAGATGGAGCTTGACTTATTTGAACTATTTTTGAAGTAGCAGAACCTATGACTACTGGATGTGGTTTGAAGCCAAACTTATCTTCACAAATGTTGCATTTTCTTATTTCGTTTATTAAATTACTAAAGTCTTTTTCCATATATCTCTCTTTTAATTAAAACATATCATAATATGTGCCATTATCAAAAGCATCTAAATATTCTAATATTTCATCCATACTATCTTTTAATTCTTCACAAAGTTCTTTATAGTCTTCTTTTTTGACATATCCTTTTTCACTCATGTAAGCATAGAATTTTTTAATACTGGCTGCGGTTTCTTTAGTTGTATAAACGGTTGCCCACATACATTTTTCTATGAACCAACCGCTTAAAAATGAATATACTGAATTTATTCCTTCCTCTGGGGTTTCAATATCATAATAATTTAAATAGTCATTTATAAATAAATCTACATTACTTAAATGTTTCTTTATTGTCTTATCTTTCAGATTTTTTTCTTTTAGATATTCTTCAAACTCTTTCATAAACTTTTTGTTTCTTTTTTTATTTTCTTCTATTTTCTTTTCCAAATCTTTCATTTTTGTACTTTTCCTTATCTTTTAGTTTTTTTGTGATAATTTCTGTTGATAATCTATGTTTTTATGTGCTTTTTCTAATTCTTTTAGTGATTTATTTGGTGTTGGTAATTCTTCAGGCATGGTTCCTCCGTTTTTAGCAATAACTTCTCTAATGTTTTTTCCAATATTGTAATGGGTATTATTTGCTTCATTTTCACTAGAGATATTTTCTCTTTTTAGTTTTGATTCTGTTTGAGTAATACGAAAAAGATTAGCCGCTAGTTCTTCACTTCCCATATTATCTAAAATATCTTCACGGTATCTTAAACCTTTTCTTTTAGCAATGTCATTTGCGGTCTCCCCATTATATAGGCCTTTATAGCCGGCATTATGAAACTTATCAAAGTTTTTGACACCTGCTTTTTTGGCCGCTTGATTTAAAGAATAATTTCCTTTTTTAGTTAAGCTTCTTTGATAGAATCTTTTTTCATCTTCAGTTAACATAGAATAATCTTTTTCTGTTAATTCTTGCTTTCTTGTTTGTATGGCAAAATATGTTTGGCCTAAGGCAACAACTTCTTTTCTAGGATCAGCATTTTGTACTATTAAATAACATGCATATCTTGATAATTTGAAGTCTTCTATATTTCTCGAAGTTTTTGATCCTATACCAACCATTTTGCCGACGTCGTCAAAATGGTCAGAAACTGTCTTTTTACTTAATCTGCAAGCTGTTTTTGCCTTGTCTATTACACTTGTAAAGTTACTCCACTTTGAATATTCAAGTACTTTTATTAACTCTCTAGCTAACCAATACTCATTGCCATATTCATCAATGTGTTTAATATCTTCAAAAATTGTTTCATTATATTTTTTTATTTCATTCATTTTGATACCCCCTCTGATTTATATATTAATTATATCATTTTTTCGTTCTTATTAAAAGGTTATAAGAGTGATTTTGTATTTAAATTAATTGATATGTAAAAAGAGATTATTTTTTTGATTAATCTCCTTCTAATTTTTTAAGTTCATTTATAAATATTTCTTCAAGTTAGAATATTACTTCCATGATATACATAATTCATATTATCTTTTCTTTTTTATATAATTATTGTTATCAATGAATTTTTCATATACATCTTTATATTTGTCTATACATTTTTTAACATCAAACCAATAAACATTTGTTAGAATGCCATCATAAGGATCTATTTCTGTTCTTTCTAATACTCCTCCTAATGCTTTCATTGTCCTATCGGAGCCAATATTGTTAACATCACAGTCGAGCATAACTCTATCTAAATTAAGTTTATTGGCCTTAATTAAACCTAAATATAAATTGATTTTATTATAGCCTTTTCTTCTTTCAGTAGGTCTTATACTATAACCTATATTACCACCAAATTTTTTCATTTATTCCGTTAAATTCCATCTTACATTGATTGTTCCAATTATTTTATTATCATTTTTTCTAATAAGTAAAAAGGTTTCACTAGGACATCTATTTAAACTTCTAGCATAAGATAATTAGGGATCTCTTTTTTATTTTCCTTAAAATATTCAAGAATTTGTGGTACTACTGTTTCAAAAAAGTAGTTAATAATTGTCATCTCCTTTCCACCACCAAGACACAAAAAAAGAACACATTTCTGTGTTCATAAATTTAATTTTTATCTTTTAAGTCCATTTGTATTATTCATTTGTTGGTTTCTCATAATAATTTGACTTCTTATATTTTTTAGAATTATTTCCGCATTAATTCTTTCATTAAACGAATCTTTTTTTAAACTAAATTGTTGTAACATTTTTTTCATTTTATTTGTGTTTGTGCAACCTGATAATGATTGAATAATTAAATCAAAATTTGGTTGACCATTTGATATTTTCATATATTGTTGATAAATATAGTTAATTTGATTCATTTCGCTTTCTGTTAGTTTTCTAAACGGATCAAGACTATTTATTGTATTTGTTTCTTCATCATATTCAATAATATCACCTAAAAAACGAATTTCATTTCTATTATATTTAGGTTCAACTTTTTTCATCATAATGCCAGCTACATCACAGACAGTTACTGATAAATAACTAACATATACATATCCATCAACTTCTGAAATTTTATAAATAATATTTTTTGTTCCAGGGCCTGAAAGTTCAACTTTATCTATAATTCCTATTTTTTTCATAATTTTTTCTCCTCACCTCAATTATACCACATTTTTTAAATTTATTAGTAATATAGTGTAATTATTTTAATTTTCTTCTAGCTTCAACATTTTCAAATCCATAAACAGGGCTATTATAATTTTTCTCAAATAATCTTTCAGCCATTTTTTTATTCCCAAAACGATTATTTAATAATATATAATTTTTATAATTTTGAGGGGTATATTCGTCTATTTTAAAGTAATCTTTTTTATGATAAATATTAAAAAATAAATCGGTTAAATCTAAATCTACAAGAGTTGATATTCCACACTGATAGCAATATTCAGCAACTCTTTTAACACAAACTCCAAAGTTAAATCCATCAATGACTATTTCATCAAAGTCTCCTAATTGTTCTATTAAGTATCTTTCACTAGGATATTTAATATCTTTATCTTGTCTTTCACTACCATCCTTATTATAACCACTAGCTTGTTCAAAAGTTACATCAGTATAAATTATTTTATCAGTAGTTAAAGGGTTAATTCCATAAATATTTTTATCAGGATAAATTGCATAAACAATTTGATATCCTTTTTCTCTATATCTTTTTTGTATACATTCATTTAATACATTATATGGATTTCCTCTGCCTAATTGTTTTAATAATTTATCCGAAATTTCAAAAGAACGATTATATTCTTGAACAGGATATAAATATAAAAAGACTTTTTTCATAAATAATCGCCTGAATATATTTTATCATGATTTAGCCATTTATTAGCAATAAAGTGTATTTATCTTTATCAAATTTATGATTCTTTTTATTAGGAATTATCTGTAAAGGATTTTTAGTATTATCTTCTTCATCATTATAAAATATTCTTTTCATTACCTATTTTTATATCGTTCATACTTACCTCTTGAGTTAAGTTTTTCTAATCTTATTATATCATTATTATAGCCTTTTTCATAGGTATAAAAGTAAATATTTGTCATACAATAATATTATTTAATTTAGAGACATTAGGATCTAAATTACCTCTTAAGACCTAGACTTAAGAGGATACATTGAAAGAGATTAGTTTTTAGTTAATCTCCATTTATCTAATTTAATTAATTCATCATAAACATTTTCTAAATATTTAGAAGATATTACTTTTTCATCTTTGTCACTTACTACTTCTGCTGACCAACCTATTTATTTTATTATTATTTGTTATAACTTCATATAAATTAGTTCTTAAACATACACTACAAATATCCGAATCATTTTTAATCATATTATTATTCACCAAATAATCTGAAAGAATGTTTGCTAAAGGATAACGTAATAAATAATTAACTAAACCAACATTTAAGTCATAATCATAATGTATTAATTCTTTAACTCTGTTGATATCTAAATCTTCTTTACCTATTTGTCCGTTTTTTATATAATTTTTTTCACAAAATAGTTCATATTCTATAGCATTTAACATTTTTTCTTCATAATACATTCTATTATTTCTTCTTACCTCTTTTAACTCATTAAATTCTTTTTGTTCTAACCAAAGTTCTAGGTGCTTTTCAATAAAAAAAGAAAATACTTCACAAAGAAAGTCATACTCATAAGGAATGATGGGTGGATTAGAGTTTATATCAATATAATGTGCAAACTCATGTGCAAGGATAAAAACGTCAGAATCATTTCCCGAAAGCTTTATGTTTGTTCTTTTGTTTTCTCTACTAGCAAAACTTTTTGTTTCATTTTTACTTATAATAATTCTGGAACTATTTATTCCGTCCAAAATAATTTCATAATATTCTTTATTATAATTTTTATAAAATTTTAAAACTATATCTAGAGGATTATTTATCTTTTTAGGGTAATTCATTTTAACATAATTTTTTCTAAAATTAGTTATTAGTTTATAAATCAAAGCTTCTTGTATAAATTTATGAATATTAGATTCTACTTTTACTCTTTCAATAAAAGATTCAATTGTTTGTTTCATATTCCAGCCTCCTGGTGATTTCGCTGTTACCATTATTGTACCACATATTTATTTTATTTTATAATTTTTTACTCTATTTAGTGTTATTTTACAATAATATTTTTAATTTAGAGACATTAGGCTCTAAATTACCTCTTAAGACCTAGGCTTAAGAGGATATATAAAAAGAGATTAGTTTTTAGTTAATCTCCATTTATCTTCTTATATTTTTTATGTGATTATTAAAGTAATTTAATGCTTCAGTAAGTTGTCTATCATAGTTATTTATTATATCTTCTCTAGTTAAATATACATATTTATCTAGCATAAACTTTATTAATAAAGATGTAATATAGTAAATATCTAATTCATCATATTCTTCTTTATTTAATAATTCTTTTATTTTTTCTTCTAATTCTTTTTTGGTGTGAAAGAAATATAGTCCTGGATGTCCTTTGAATTTTGAATCACCATTTTCTATAAAATTAAATATTTTTATTATATACTTTTTTGTTTCATCTTTATTTAATTTATTCATAGACTTACTCCTTAACATTAAAATTCTTCAAATACTAACATTTAAACATCTAGTATGATTATCTTCTTTTACTATTGCTTTTTACATAATAGTAATTTTTAAAATCGCGATATGTTACTTCTATAATATCAATTGGTTTTTTTGATTTATAACATTTATACTGGTAAGAATCATTATCTTTTATCATATCATCATCTCTTAAAAACACATAAACATATCCTATTATATTTTCATCTATATTTACATTTTCCATAATCATTAATGGTAAGATATTTGCATTAGTTATTTCAAAATTATATTTTAATCCATCACTAGCAGATTTTATAGTATCTTTAAAAGAATACGGTGTTGCTTTTAAAAATGAAGGAAATAAGAATAGTGCATTTGCTATATTTTGTTTATTTCCATCTGCATCATATGATTGACTGGGATGTAATTCTGATAATACTTTAGGACTACCATGAAATAAATAGATTGGATTATCAATATCCTGATTTAAATATTTTTGTAATCTACTTTCCACAAATTACCACCTCTTTCTATAAAATCAAATATTTCTATTATATACTTTTTTGTTTCATCTTTATTTAATTTGTTCATAACCTTACTCCTTTTATTCTACAATTACTTTTCCATCTAAATTGCAAATATAACAGTCAGGTAATAGTTCTTTTATTTCTTTTAAAATTTTTTGATCTTTTTCATATATTCTACCTACTAATATTCCTTCAATAAAACAAGATGGAATTCCGAATAATACAGCACTTTCTCTATCTGTAAAGAAATCATCTTTCTTTTTTCTATCCACTAAAAACTTGGCATAATAATCAGGTTTTACAAATTCTTTAACATCCTTATCATTTATTTGTTCTGATAAAATATCTCCTTCTAATAATTTTTTCATATATTCAGATTGCCCATCAAATATAATTCCTACTTGTACTTTATCTTGAACTAGACTAGGCATAAATCTTGCTTCTTTTGTTTGCTCCATATACCACCTAAAACAAATATTTGTATCTATTTTTAGCATTATACTTGGCATTTGATTATAAGGAATAACTTCAGTTTTAACACTAGAACCATCTATATTTTTATATTCAATAGTTCCTCCTGAATAAAAGTTTATATAATCTTTTAATAAATAATCTTGTTTCAAATTCCATACACCTACTGATGATGGATATTTTGAAAGCCTACCCTCTATAAACCATGATGATATTAAGCCATCTTTTAAGATATATTTTAAACCTTCTATATTTTTAAATGTACCATGTAATAATGTACCCTTTTTCAATAATACTTGATCATCTATTTTATAATTATGTTTTTTCTTTTTATAATTTGCTTTTGAATCATAATAATTATTTATTTGATTTATCATTATTTGTTTTGAATTTTTATTTTTAATTTTTTCATTTATGATTTCTATATAATTTTCTTTATTCATTCTTCAATACTCCTATTTATTAAGTTTATTATTTCTTATATATAATTTTGCCTTTTCATATATAATTGGTGTTTGTTCTTCTAATAATTTTTTATCTCTCAATAGTTCTAAAATATATTTTCTATCATAAGTATCAAATAAATATTTTCCTATTGTATAATAATTAATATAATTTATATTTTTATTTAATAACTCATCTAATGTACAATCAATATGTAATTCACAATTGTTATATTGTTTAGATAATATAACTGCTAGTGTCTCACCATACCATTTTAGAGTGCTTGCACTATAATTTAAATGACATATATGTACAAATTCATGAATCAAACATTTTAATAATGTATCAACATTATCATTATTATGCCCTTCACATTTTCTACGTTCTTCTAATGTTAAAATGTCTATTTCCATATCATTATAATATGTTCTTGCAACTATCCATTCTTGATCATCTAAATTAAGCTTATTTTTATTATAATTTCTAAAATTGTTAACATTATTCCAAAGTTTTATTGTAATCTTTTTTTCTAATTTTTTTAAATTGAAAAAATCAATTATTTCTTGATAACTCTTATTTAGTACATCTACAAATAATTTGAGATTTTTTTCTTCAGTTTCTTCATATTCCATTATATAAAATTCACCGTTGTATCTTTTCAAATTCATCACCACATTTTTTATTTATAATTTTATCTTATACTAAGTTCTTTATTAATAGTTTGATCTCCTATATTTATAAATTCTTTCATTACTTGATTAATGCCAGTTTCACTTTTATACCAATCTTTTTTACTAATATTTCTATTATCTACTACTCCATAGAAATCGCATTTATCTATAGGGAAGTTATAATTACTTGCATTCATAAACCATCTTCTGGCAACAAAGTCTTTAGCTATTCTAAGTATTCTATTATAACTATTTATATCTACTAGTTTATCTATATTTTTTAATATTTCGGGGTTACTAATATATTTATTAGATATAATTATTTTATTATTTATATTTTCCTTCTTTAAATAATTTATTAATATATTAGCACTACTTCTACCATTATCTGGCTTATGTCCTTCACATATTATAAATATTGTATTATCATCTATAATACTTTTTTCTTTCATTATTCTTATATCTTTAGATAATTGTTCTTCTACCCAATCTGCATTTATTATTAATAAATCATAATGAGAAAGTTCTTCTATTGGCTTTCCTATAAAAATAAAGTTTGTTATGTCTTCAATTGTTTTTGTCATTATATGCCTCCTATTACTTATGTACTTTATGGTTTTTTGTTTGCTCTATGTAATTTGTTTTATTTATTTGTTTTTGTCTTTCCTTTGATATTTCTTCTTTTAATATATCAATTCTTTTCATTATTGATTTTTTTCTTTTTACTATTCTATCTAATAGTATTTCAGCTTCTTGCTGATTTTTTGTTTTACTATATGCATAATTTTTAAATATTTGGCGATATTGAGCATCTGGAACTTGAGCTAGTCGTGCTGCATGGTAGTTTAAAGTTTCTAGAACTTCAGTTGATATTTCACCATTTACTATTTTTTTAAAAATTGTTGTATAAATGGTTTCACTTTCTCCATATTCTTCATTATAATTATGACTAAATAACATATCATCATTTATGTCTTTATCTATGTATCTAAATGATTGTTCTTTATCTATTCCTCTTAGACTACCATTTTTATCAATTATAAAATTATGTATATGTGCATCATAATTGCATAAACAATAATCTATTAAATATTCTTCTAATATTTGATTTACTAAGTTTGTTGGTATTTCACTACCATACCTAGAAAACATTTTATACATTTCTTGTGTTTTTTCTTTATCAATTTCAATTTTTTCTTGGATGGCTCCAAATGTTCCATTGATATTGCAGACATTACATTTTACTGCTTTTGTGGGATTAATTATCCTTTGAATATTATATGCTGCTTCTTGTATGTATGCACGATATGGTTTTGATTCTTTATTTTTTGATTCTGCTGGTTTAAAATAATATTTTTCTATACCATCAAATGTTTGTATAGAAAACATTCTTCCGGTGTTTCCAATATGTACTTCTTTTATAGTACTTTCCTTATCAATATTTATATGTTCTCGTTGTGTATTTTGAAGACTCTTCTGAAATTCTATATCTATTTCGTTAAACTTTGACTTAAGAAATCCTGAGCAGTATTTTTTAAATTCAATTATTTCTTTTTCTATTTGAGTGGTATTTTGTCCATTTTTTGAAGCTTCAGTAAGTTTGATTAGGTTTTCTCTATATTGCTCAAATTTTGCCGCTAATGCATCTAATGACATATACGATGTGGCTTTATAATTGGGCTTTATCAATTTTACTTTTCTACAAATTAAGTTATTTAATTTACTTATTTTTACTTGAGCTGTTTTAGATAATTTTTCTTTTAAATCCGTCATTTCTAAATAATTAGTAAGGGTAGTTTCTTGCTTAGTTTGATATTCACAAGGTAAAAATAATATTTCTTTTTCTTCTAAATCACCACCTTTTGATGCAGGAATAAATCTTTCTAAGTCTATCCAAGGTACTTGTGATGGTTCAATTTCTATTAATACATCATTACTTGTATCGCCATTATTTATTCCATTTATAAAACTGAGTGCAACTTCTATATTTTCACTTGTTGAAGTAAAGTATGAATGATTACTATTTTTTCTTACTCCACGAAACAATGACTGTTGATATGGTATACTGTCATTTAGTATATAATTTTTTTGTATTGCTTTATATAGAACGATTATTGTCGCTATTGCCTTTTTAAAATCTTCTGATGATTGGGGATATGCTTTTTTTGCATTGGGTTTAAAGTTTCTTTCGCGATTTGTTATGTTTTCGTTTAAAAACATATTTATATACTTAAATGAGTTCCATTTATAATCAAGAAGTGCTTGATATTCTTCAATACTCCACAATAAATCATAATTCATAATTATAGGCCCCCTTTATTTTAAAAATTCTATATTTATTAAATGATTATCTTCAGCAAATTCTAATTTAAAGCCAGTGCAATATTCTATATGTCCCTCTAGTAAAATGTTATTTTTGAAACTATATCTTAACTTATTATTTATTATTTCAATATCACACCATTTTTTAATAAGAAATGAAATTGCAGTTGCATGGCTGACTATAGCTATTCTTTTATTTTTATTTTCATTTAATATTTTTATAATAGCGAAATACATTCTATCTCTAACTTCTTTTTGATTTTCACCAGTTCCTATTTTAT
This sequence comes from bacterium, assembly GCA_019423565.1. GTDB lineage: Bacteria > Bacillota_I > Bacilli_A > RF39 > UBA660 > CAG-433. The sequence continues at coordinate 29,646 of JAHZBE010000012.1, read as the reverse complement.
AATTTTCATCTAAAATTTGTTTTCTCTCAAAGTTTTCTGGTAATTGATTCCAAGAGTCAATTCCAAATTTTCTTTCACCTAAATTACTCATTATATTTATTTCTATGTTGTTATTCTCTGCTAGATACTTGGCAGTTTGTATAGTTCTAACATAATTTGATGAATATAAAACATCAATATTATTAAACTCTTTATTATTTAGTTTTTCTTTTGCTATTTGTTCTCCCTCTATTGAAAGAGATGACTTCTCATTTTGAATTTGTAGGTTATCATTATTTAAGTTATTATTAACTTTTAAGGGCTTTGAATGTCTTATTAAATATATTGTAGTACTCATAATTATTCCTCCATATATCATGCTTAATTTCATATTTTCAACTTAATTATATCATTTATGTATTTATTTTCATAGTTTATAAAGAAAAGTTTACACTTACTAAGTAAATACTTGTCATACAATAATATTATTTAATTTAGAGACCTTAGGCTCTAAATTACCTCTTAAGACCTAGGCTTAAGGGGATAAAGAAAAAAGAAACTAGTTAATTCTAATTTCTCTCCTTTATTATATTTTTACTACAGTAGTATGTTACTAGAAAATATCCTCCATAGATTACTACTAGAAATACTGCTGTTAATATTATTGATGATAGTAATGATTCTGTTCCTATTGTTTTTAAGATATAATTAGCAAATTCTATTCCAAATATTGAATGAATTATGGCTAGTAATAATGGGAATAGGAAGAATACTGCTATCTGATTAAATAGGGCTTTGTTTATCATTTTATCATCGGTTCCTATTTTTCTTAACATATTAAATCTTTCTTTATTATCAGTACTTTCTGATAATTCTTTTAAGGCTAAAATAGCTGCACTTGATATTAAGAAAATTATTCCTAGATATAGTCCTACAAATGTTACCATGGCTCCTAGTCCTATGGATGATGCATAGATATCTATTTTAGTATTATATGATAATAAGGTATCTTTGTTAAAATGGTTATTTATTATAGTACTAACTATATCTTCAACATTTTCTTTTTCTTCTTTGGTGTCTGCTTGATAGTTAGCTGCTAAGACATTTTTATATGGATGAATACCTTCTAAGGCATTATCTGGTAATATTATTACTCCTGTATTAGTAGCACTTCCACTTAGTTCGATAATGCCATCTTGACATTCTTGATATTTTGGATAGTAGTCTTTACCATTTATAGTTAGTTTGGTATTATTTTTTAGGGATATATTTCTAATATCCGCCATCATCTTATAGTTAGATATAATTACATATTCATTATCTTTTAGAGTTAATTCTTTTTTGTTATATAGTTTTGCTAGACGATTGTAGTCACTTAATTTTACTAAGTCTTCTCTTACGTTATAAGCTAGTGTGGGATAATCTTTTCCTATTTGTTCTATTTGGTCTCCAAAAGAATCTTTTAGGGTTATTTCTTCTACTCTATATATATTTATGTCTACTACATCTTTTAGATACTTGTATACATCTAATCTTTGTAAGGTATCTTTGACAGTGGTGTTATAATCCTCTATTATGTCTTTTGAAAAGTTTTCTTGTTCTTCTTTAGATAATGGTTCTTGTAATTTTGAGAACTGAATATCAACAGGTGCTAAATCTTTTAGATTACCTGATAGAGAGTTTTTTATAGATAATGCTGATGAAAAGATACATATAGTAAAGAATAGCATTAGGCATATTATTGTCATTGAAAAGACAGTGGTATTTATTTTGCTACTTATTTGACGAACGGTAAAACTATTTAGTCCTTTGTAGTAGTATTTTTTTAGATGCATTACTATCTTTAGGATTAGACCTGATAGTGACCAAAATATTAGAAATGTTGATATACAACCTAGGGCTATTGGTATTAATATCCCACTTATAGTATTCATAAGTGGTGAAGTACCAAAAACATCTGTTACTAGATAGTAAGCATATGATAGTGCTATGACCGCAATTATAAATACTATAGTGCAAATGATAGGATTTTTTAATTTTACTTTTTCGGATTTTTTATTACCATGTAATAGATCTATTAGTTTACATTTATTTACAATTATGGTGTTAAATATCATTACTATTAGATACATTATGCTAAAGTATAATAAGGCTTTTAAGGCTGCTGAAGATGAAAATGTAAACTGAAATTTTGTTAGGTCTGCTTCAAACATATTGGCTACTAAGATACTCATTACTTGTGATAAAACTATTCCTAGGGCTAGACCTACTCCTAAAGAGATAACTCCTATTATAAGAGTTTCAAAGAAAAGGATTAGAGATATTTTTCTTTTGGACATTCCTAAGGTTAAGTAGATTCCAAATTCTTTGTTTCTTCTTTTTATGAGAAAACGACTGGCATAGATTATTAGAAATCCTAGAATGAATGAGACAAAGACACTTACTCCTCCTAGAATGGTGGTCATTAGTCTTATTATTTCACTTGTTGATGATGATACTTTTAGCATTACTGTTTGACTATCTATAGCATTGAAAACATAGAAAATGGCTACTCCTAGTACTAGAGTAAAGAAATAGATGGCATAATCTTTGATACTTTTGGTTATGTTTTTTATAGACAATTTAAAGAGCATCATTTATGTCTCCTCCTAGTAAGGTTACGACATCTATTATTTTATCAAAGAATTCTTTTCTGGTATCATTTCCTTTACGAATTTCGTTATATATTTTACCATCTTTTATGAAGATTATTCTGGTAGCATAACTTGCGGCATAAGCGTCATGAGTTACCATTAGAATAGTAGCTCCTAAAGCATTATTTAGGTATGTTAGTTTTTCTAGGAGCATTTTTGATGACTTAGAATCTAGAGCTCCAGTTGGTTCGTCTGCAAGTACTAAGCATGGATCTGTTATTATTGCACGGGCTGCTGCTACTCTTTGTTTTTGTCCTCCACTCATTTGGTAAGGATATTTTTTTAGTACTGATTCGATATCTAGTTCTTTTGCTACTTTCTTTATTCTTTTATCTATTTCTTTGGGACTTACATTTTGAATTGATAAGGCTAGTGCTATATTTTCATAGGCTGTTAAGGTATCTAATAAATTGAAGTCTTGAAAGATGAAACCTAAGTCTTCTCTTCTAAACTTGTTTAAATCATTTCCTTTTAGTTTTGTTATGTCAGTTCCTCCTACAAAAATATGTCCGGCGGTTACTTTATCAATTGTGGATATGCAGTTTAGTAATGTTGTTTTACCTGAACCTGAAGAACCCATGATAGCGACAAATTCTCCTTTGGCTACTTCAAATGATATGTTATCTATGGCTTTAGTTAAACTTGATTTACTTCCATAGTATTTTTCAATATTTTCTATTTTTAGTATATTTTCCATATTATTTTCCTTCCTTTCGTAATTAATAATACTAGATAATAGGATATTTGTCGTAATTTTAATATTACAGTATATTACTTTTTTGTAAGGTTAGTCTTCTGGGTGATAAAGTTTATTTTTACCAAAGGTTATTTTGACAATGGTATATTCTTTTTCTTCAGATTCTATCTCTATTTTATGACCTAGTTTGGTACATAATTTTTTGGCTATGTATAGACCCATGCCTGTTGATTTGATTTTATCTCTGCCATTAGTACCGGTAAATGATTTTTTGAAAACATTTGGGATATCACTTTTTGGTATGCCAATACCGTTATCTTTGATAAATAAGGTTATTTGATTATTATCTTCAGTAGCTTTTATTTGGATATAGGAGTTTGGAATATCTTTTTTGTATTTGATACTGTTATTGATAATTTGATTTAAAATGAATTCTAACCATTTGGTATCGGTATAGACTTCGGTATTTTTTATATCGACGATTAGGTCAATTTTATTTTCTAAGAGGTCATCTTTATTTTTAAGGGCTACTGATGAGATTATTTTTTCTAGTTTTACTTTTTTGAAGATAAAGTCTTCACTGGTATAGTTACTTCTTACATAGTAGAGGATTTGGTCGATGTAGTTATCTAGTCTTTTTATTTCTTCAATGTATTCTTTTGGTACTTGGTTTTTATGATTATGGGTCATAAGGATTAGACTTGATATTGGTATTTTTACTTCATGTATCCACATCTCAATATAATCTTTGAAGTCTTTGGTGCCATTTATGTAACTACTGACATTTTCAATCATTGATTTGTTGATGTCGCACATGATGTTATATATTAGTTCTTCTTCGTAAGTAGTTGGTTTTGGTATGGTTTCTAGGACTAGGTATTTTTTATCTAGATTTTTGGTATTGGTTATGAGGGTGTTATAGAAGGTTCTTTTTTGGAAATATGATATTAAGAGGGCTATGATTAGTGTTAATAGTAGTAATACTATGGTTACTATTATTAGTTCCTTTGGTACTTTGAAGGCTATATCTAATAGGGTTATTAGAATTATTGATATGATAGTGATAATGATTATGGTTATTTTATCTTTTAGATAGTTTGTTAATTTCATAATAGTATATATCCTTGTCCTTTTCTTGTTTCTATGGCATTTGGATAACCAAAGTCCTCTAGTTTACTTCTTAATCTACTTATATTTACGGTTAGAGCATTATCATTTATGTATTCTTCATTATTCCAAAGAATGGTCATTAGTTCATCTCGTGATACAATTCTATTTTGGTTATTTAATAGGTGCTGAAAGATTAGCATTTCATTTTTGGTTAGTTCTAATTCTTTGTTACTACCAGATAAGGTGCCTCGTGATGGCGAGACTTCTAAATCTTTATATTTCAGTATTTCAGTACTATTATCTAATCTTTTAAAGATATTTTGTATTCTTAGTAATAGAATGGTTGGGCTATAGGGCTTAGTTATGTAATCGTCTGCTCCATAAGAGATTGATAATATTTCATCGGTTTCATTTGCTCTTGAGGTTACCATTATTACGGGAATATTTGATTCTTTCCTTATTTCTTTAAGTAACTGCTCACCATTTTGATATGGTATATTTATATCTAAGAGGATTAGGTCTATATTACTTTTTAATATTTCTTCTTTGGCATTTAAAAAGTCTTTTAGTATTAATGCTTCATATCCAGCATTTACTAGTAGTTCATATAATTCTTTAGATATTATAGTATCATCTTCAATTATCATTATCTTTTTCATATATTATATTTCCTTCTTTCTATAGTTATATTATATCATTATTTTACTCTGTTTTATATTACAAGTTTGTAAGGTATAAAAAAAAGACTTGGTACATCTTTGTGATGTTAGTAAGTCTTTTTGATATTTCGTAAATAGCTGCTCTCTTCAGGGGGCGAACAACAACGGGTAAATCATGCCTATCAAATCCCTTTAAAATCAACATTTTCAAGGTACATAGTTTAAAAATATTTAATCTTGCACAGCAAAATTTAACTAAATTGTTGTGCAGAAACTGTGCAGACAATATAAAAAGCATATATAGGTTACGTAGCTATATATGCTTATTTTCTGTACATTATTAAATCAGGTCTTTTCAAGTTGTCAACAAATTCTGATTCTATTCCCTTCTTTGTTTCACCTTTTGAATTGTGCCTTATACTATTAACTGCCATTATTACTGCTTTTCTTGCCCTTGTTAATGAAACATAATGAACACATTTATCTTCATTTATATCTATATAACCACCATTTTTAAAGTCAATTTTAGGTAAGATATATTCATGTAAATCTAGTATAAAAACAGCATCAAATTCTAAACCTTTTGATTTATGTATTGTCATAATATGGACTTTTTCAAGATCCATAGGCTTATATGTAACTAAATAATTATCATTATTTAAAGTATCGATTATATTTGATAAATCAATATCTCCACCAAAAATATTTTTTGTTAAATTTAACATTTCATCAATTGGTAATACTTCTGTATTAAAAAAATCAATTTTGAAATTAATAATTGTATTAACATAATTTTGATATTTCCTTTTATTGATAACAATTGCTTGATTATCCAAAATGTTTTCGGGATATAATTTTTGAGAGCCAGAAATATAAATTAATAGGTCTCTAAAAAATATTTCATAAGATTTACTACTTTTATCTATAGGAGTTTCGCAAAAATAAATTGTTGGAGTTTTCATATAGTTAAATAACAAGTTAGCTGTACTATTATTACGACATAAAATGGCTATTTCATTTTTATTATTAATATTAAATTTTGATAATAGTCTAGGTATTAGATTATCAATCTTATTAGCTAATATTTTTTCGTCGCCAGTTATATTCCATTTATAAACTCTTTTATCATCACATATTTCATATTTTTTTTGAGGAAATAAAAATTGATATGCATAATTAATTATTGAAGGATGAGATCTATGATTAATAGTCAACCCAAATGAGTTAAAATCTGATAATTCTGATAATTCAAGCAAAAATTTCGGACTACTACCACTATAGTTAAATATTGATTGATCAGGATCTCCAACGGCTACTCCTATTATCCCTAATCCTACAATTTTTTTGAAAATTGTATGTTGCAAACACTCACAATCTTGATATTCATCTACAAAAATGTATGCGTATTTTGCCTTTATATATTTTCTACAAGAAATTGAATTGTCAAATACATAATTTGCCAAAAAAGGAATCTCTTCTAAAATAATCAAACCATCCTTAAAATATTTAGCCAAATATTCAATTTTTTCTTCTTCTTCCAATTTTTCAAATTCAATGCAATCAAAATCATTACGAGAAACAACTTCAACTTCCTTATAATAATTATATAAATATTTTGCAAATGGAATAATTATTTCTGATAAATAAAAACTATAAATAGTTCCAAAAAAAGAATTATGTAAATCAGCTGATATATTCATGACTCTACCCTTTAATTCATTACTTGCTTTGTTTGTATAGGATATTGCTATCACTCCTTGATATTCATCTAATTCAGAGAGAATTTTTTTTATTTTATATGTAATTGTAGTTGTTTTTCCACTTCCAGGTACTGCAATAACAACAATATTTCCTTCAGCATTAATTATATCAAGCTGTTCCTTAGTCAAAGTAAAATTATTCATTAACTTTCCCAATCAACCATTCTATTGGTTTATAAAAATCGCCAATATTATCTCGTGTGATATTTATATTCTTAATTTCATCAATAAAATCATACATGTTTTTTGCTTTGCTGTTTTGTAGATATTTAACAAACTCATCTTTGCCATTATAATTTTGCTTAATATAATCTGATAAAAAATCAATGTTAGACAGATCATTTTCCAAATCTTTTTCAGAAATAAATAATCCATCATCCATAAAATCTTTTTTATATTTTTGATACAATTTTAAAGATTCGCTACTTAATTTTTCACTATTTAAATTAGAGAATTCTTCTTTAGAAATCCAATCATTCTTCATTATTTTTTCATTATGCAAATCAATTAATCTGTTAATTCCTGAATAATAAATTTTTTTGTTTTTTGAATTAATTACAATATCATTATCAGTTCTTACTGCATAAGGGATTGATAATCTATCTAATAATTTTGCATAAGGCTTAAATCCTATTCCATCTACTGGAACTATCATTATATTATATTTTTCTAAATTAATATCAAGTTTGCTAGAAATATATTTATATATCAAAAGTTCAGAAACACCTTCTACTAAAAAAACTCCTGATGAAAAAAACATAGAGCCAGTGATTAAATTGTATCTATATCCAAATTTAATTACATCATCTTCTAACTCTTTAGAACAACCATTGTTGGATACTATAGTTTTTTTATCCTTATTATATGAAAGTTTAACTATAGAAAATGGATTAAATTCTAAAACAACTTGAGGTGAGTGACTGGTAACAATTAATTGACTATTTATTTTTTTTAAAAGTTGTCTAATCGTCATTGACTGAAGTGGAAAATGTAAATGTGATTCAGGCTCTTCTAAAATAAAAATAACAAATTGTTTTGAATCATCATATTTTTCATTTTTTTCTTTTATCCACATTGACATATATATCTGATTACTTCTTCCATCACCACCAATATTAACATTTTTACCATCAACCTGTGTTATTAATTCAACATTATCCATTATTTCATTTGTATCATTGTAAGAAGAAAATTTAATATCAAGATTATCATTATGAGAAGACATTTCACTTAATTCTGATTTTATAAATTCTGTAGATTTACTAATATAACTTACATTTTCCACTTTTTGATTTAAATAATTAACTTGTTTGTCAATTTCTAATATCAAATTGTTATCATCGTCAATTTCTTTTGAATCTCTTTTTTGCTTATACGAATTAATAATGTTAGCTTTTGATTTTTTTAAAAAACTTTTTAATTGTCTAGTACTATCAAGATATACACAGTTTATTAAATTAATATATTTATTTCTTCCAGGAATTTCATGAAAACTTTCTTCATCTTCCTTTGCACTCATAAAGAATTTAAATTTTTCTTCTGAATTCTTATATCCTTTATACATTAAATACATTTTACTATCTTCAATATCTTGACCTAGACTAGCATAAATAAAGCTTTCAGAGTTTTCACTAATTTCTGAAAATTCTAAAATAATTGTAATTTCCTCTTCATCTGAAAAAATATTAAAATCTCTTTCTTCTGGCTCTAAATCTAAATATGATAAACTCTTATCTAGCAAAATTCTTATTGCCATCAATAGATTAGTCTTTCCAACATCATTTGGACCAATAATAATTGTTTCATTATTTAAAGAAATATCTTCATCAAAAAAATTTCTATAATTTTTAATTTTTACTCGAGATAATTTCATAATAAAGTCCTCCTACAACAATCTAAATATTTATTTAACATTTCAATTTCTAATTCATTAACTAGTTTAACAAAATCAGTATAATCTCCAGTAGTATGTGCTTTATCTAAAGCATTATAATATTCTAATCTGTTTTCTTTTTTTACAATTACTGGAAGATATCCACTATTCATTAAAGATAAGTTCATAACTAATCTTGAAGTTCTACCATTACCATCAACAAATGGGTGTATTTTAACTAATTCACCATGTAATAATGCTGCTCTAATAATTGGATGATATTTTTTCCAGTCTTCATAATTAATAATTAATTTTTCCATTAATTCTGGAACAATTAAATAATCTGGTGGAATATGTGTAGCACCTTTTATTTTTACATTTTCATCTCTATATTTACCAGCATTGTCATCATCAATTTCTTTTAATACTAATTGATGAATATTTTTAATATTCCATTCTGTAATTGGTTCTTTATCCTTAATAAGATCATCTAAGAATAATATTGCTTGTTCATGATTAATTGCTTCCAAGTGTTCTTTTAATGATTTACCACCTACAGTAATACCTTCTAAAACAACTTGTGTTTCTCTTAAAGTTAATGTATTTCCTTCTATACCATTACTATTATAAGTCCACTCTAAATTTATAGATTCTTTTAAAGATTTTAAAGTTTCTTTTGATATAGGTCTTTTAGAATTTAATTCTTTATTTAATTCATCAACTTTATCAAAATAATTATCAGGTAAATCAAATTTGAATTCTATATTATCTAATTTAACACTTCTTTTATCAGCTGGTTTATTAGCATTAATAGGAATATTCCAATTGTTACCTACTTTAACAGCACCTTCAATTCTTCCATCTTGTAATAATTGTCTTATTCTTCTTTCACTAATACCCCACTTTTTTACAGCATCATTTGTAGTCATAAATTCCATAGTTACACCTCCAATTCATATTTTTCTACTATTTCATTATATTTTTCGCGTCCACATTTCTTTATTAGATCATCTATGCAAAGTGATTTATAATATGGTATTTTGTTTTTTAAATCATCATCTGAAACATTGTCAATACTTGAAAAAGAACCATTTGGATTTGTTAAATAAGATAATTCGAATACTAAAGATTTATCTAAATATTTTGTTTGTAATTTTAATAGTAAATCTTCTAACTTTTTTCTATCAAAATTAACTATCAAGCTATTTAAATCTTTAATATTATCAATTAATTCTTTAATTTCCTTTGTTTCTATTAATTCCATAATTTTCACCTCTGATTACATTATACCGTTATCGGTAGTATTTGTCAATATATTTATACCGTTATCGGTATATTATTATAATATTCTAAAATTATATTTTGATACAAAAAAACATATATACGTTCAAAATATATATGTTTTTTTAATACATTTATTATATATGTTAAATTTTTGCTATTTTTTTAACATATTATGACACTTGCGACACTTGTTTTTAGGGATACCTCACATATTTAAGTGACGCAAGTGACGTAATTATTGATTTTTCTTCGTCTCATATGTGATATTAATATCAAAATCTAATTTCATTTTATTAATCATTCTTTGCATTAAAGATAATTTATGGCTAGTGCTTGTATTTTCTTCAACAAAAACTCCCTCAGTAAATTCATAAGGTGCTCTCATTTCCTCTGATGAGTATGATATTTGATCAGTTTGATAGCCATATTCTTTATTAACTTCTGCTGCTGATTTCATAAACATGTCAGAATCATAATTATATAGATATAAGAATACCTCTTCTATAACTTTATTCCAATTTGATAGTTTATTAAACGTTTCGTCATTTATAATTACTTCTAACGGTTTAGTAAATATAAAATCATCGGGATTAGCAATAGAATCATTATTTAAGTTTATGTGAGAATATACATCCTCATCTTCTGTAATTTCAAATTCAGGATATGGAAAAATTTTTATAAATTCATTTGCCAGTTTAGCACTTCTTTTATTAATTTCTTCTTCATTCCATGCTTCTTTATTTAGGATATTAACATTCATCTTTATATGACTTGATTTATTTAAAATATCCTTTTTGTTTTTAAAATCTGTGTTTTTCATACTTGAATTATCTTTTGAATCAACCAAAGTTAAATTACCAATTCTATTAACAACTTCTTCATATGTACTTCCTTCATTAATACATTTTATCCAATATTTTGTATCTTTTTGAGGCATAACATGCTCTATATTTAACTGTGAATACGGAATTCTTGATTCATTATTTTCAATTTTTTTCAAGACAAACGCAGTTGCTTCTCTAGAATATAAATTAGATTTATTAAATTCATCTTTTATTGTTTTATCGTTTGGCATATATTGATTAGTTAATCTAGTTTCGATAACAAAAGTTTTCATAACTGCGCTATAATAATTTTCGTCAGCATTATACTTTTTTAATATTTTTCCAAGCATTGAGCCAAAAATATTTGAAATTGATTTCGTATCAAGTCCAGCTATATTTCTTCTAACAATGTATGTAGTGAGTAGTTTAATAGTATTTATCATATCTTCCTCAGATATCGATTTTTCTTTATAATACAAGTTCATTGTCTCCATTAAAATAATGTGAGGCATATTTGTCTTTGCATTTCTATAATCTTTTAAAGCTAATTCTATATTTTCACTGTCAGGTAGTTTTGATATATCTTTACAAATATAATAATAATATTTAGCATAATCCAAAATTTCGCTTAAAATATCCTCTTCTGTATTTTCTTTTAATAATTCGTCATATTTCAACTTAAATCTATCATATACTTCTTTTTCAGGAATAGTATTTCTTTCCTTTATTGAAACGTAAAATCTAAAAAATTCTTTTAAATTTTTTGTTTCAACATATTCAAATTCAATTGGACTCCAATAATCCTCATATATTCTTGTTTGTGTTTCATTATCTTTATTCATCAAGACAAAATTTCTAATTAAATCTGCTGCAGTTAAATTAACTCCAGTTGAATTTATTGATTCAAAAACTTGTTGAGGATCTTCTTTTTTGTCCAATTGTATCCAAACAATTTTGAGCTTGTCTATGGCACCAATTATTTGTTCAAAATAATATTTATCTTTCCAAATTGCAAGTTCTTTTTTTATTACATTATAAGCTTTTAAAACATTAGAATTTTGATCTGCATCTGTTAATTTTTCTAAGTTATTATCTTGAATTAATTTGTAAACATTATCATCACTAACTAATGGTTTTAGTCTATATCTATCCATTTCTTCATTTGAATTAATAATATCTTCATCATTTAAGAGATATTTTTTTGAAATTATCTTCTCGTTTTCAGAATAAATTTGTTTCAAAGCTTGTAATATTAAAAATATAGTAGTTAACCTTTGTTGTCCATCAATTACAGTCCATTCACTAAATGATCCTTTATGTAAGGTATCAATATAAACAATACTGCCAAAGAAATGAAAAATATTTTCATCTTCATTGTTGTAGTAAGGTATCATCTTTTCAATGTCACTCATCAATTGTAGAACATTCTTTTTTTCCCAAACATAGTTTCTTTGATATATTGGTATAACAAATTGCGTACTATTATTGCCACCAATAAAACCGTTTAATATTTTTTTCTTTCCTACTTCCATAATTATCTCCTATAATGTTTCATATTCTGAAACAACATTTTTAAATATACTTTCTCTTTCACCTAAAAATACTTTTGTCTTTTCAGTCATTATACTAGCAATTGAACAATTAGGTTCTGATAAAAGTAAATAGTTTTTAATTATTTCACTATCATCTTTTTTTATAATTACTTTACCAAATTCACTGTCAAAACAATAATATTTTCTGTCAAAAAGTTCATGATGATTATTGCATAACCAAACCCCATTATCCCCAGAATTTGCTAAAACATATTTCTTGTAGAATAATTCATTAGTATGATCACAATCTTCAATCAAATCACTCATACATTCTTTATTAAGAATATTATTAAGTTTTGGCGCATCCGAATTCTTAATTTCAGCAATTCCCCATAGATGAGCAGCTTCAAGTATCTCCTCAACTTCACAACCACACAAATAGCATTTTGTTTCTAAACCTTTAGCTCTCATATTATTTTTAAATAACTCTTGATTCCTAATTTCGTTTTTAGATTTTGCTGTTCTATACTGAGTTATTTCTCTATTAAATTGTTGACGGAACTCTTCACCCGTTTCGTATTTAATGTTTACACCAATTTTATTAAATAAATTTGTTATTGTTTCTGGAAAATCCTCAGTAAATCTTGCATCTTCCGGTGGTTGCTCTAATCTAAAATTATATTTTTCTTTTGAAAAAACAAATTTAAGATTTTTACCCTCTTTTTCAGCCAAAGTATTAAGAGTCCACATTATAAGAAAATTATCATATGACTGTGCGCCTAATGTCTTAAAAGTATAAATATATTCTAAATCCGTCAAATCTACAAATGGCTCATCATTTTCATTGTTATTCGTTTCAATGTCAAATTTATGATCAATACATTTTATATAAGCCGGAATATTGGCACGATTTTTCTTTGATATTGAAATAATATCATTTATAAATTTATTAAAGGAAATGTACTCATAATTGCCAATATTTTCTTGTGGACTAAATCCTAATTGTTGAAATTCATCAAATGATATTTCGTCAATATTTAATATTTCAAATCCAACAGTGTATAATTCTCTATATGAAATTGTATTTGAAAGATTATGAGGATAACTTTTTGAATGTACATCCAATAGATAGAAAAATAATTTTATATTTGGATAATCATTTTTAGTATCATAGTACAAATCAAAAATTTTATTTATACCCTGACATATATAAGTATTTGAATGATAATCATCATTACCATATTTATAAGGTTTTATTCCTTTATCAGCTTCAACTTTTCTATCTTCATCAAAACCAGTATTTGAAAAACCTATAATATATGTAGGTATATCATCTACTAAAACTGTAATTGTTCTACTATGTCTTCCACTTGGTGCTCTTTGAGATTGTATTGTATCACCTGGTAATTCATCTATTGCAACTGTAATGTCTTCAGGATTAACATCAATGCCATCTTTTTTGAAAGCTCTTTTTACTGCATCCTTATAATATTTTTTATATGTTTCATAATTACAATTAAAAATCTTAACTACTATTTTCATACACTACTCCTTAATAATTAACTACTATTATTTCTTGTCTATCTTGTCTATTTCTCTTAGTTATAGAACTATTTACTATAACACGATAATTATTAGATTTTATCCACTTTGACAATGGTGTATTTGACTTTTGATTTCTATCTCTCATATTTGATAGCATAAATTTAATACCTTTAGAATTTAGTAAATCCAGAAAGTCTAGCAATTCTTGTTCTTGCTTTTCATCCCAACCATTAAATCCTCTTTTTCCATCATTATAAGCACCACAAGAGATTAAATAAGGCGGGTCGCAATAAACGAAATCATTTTTTTCTATATCTGGTAACAGTTTTTTATAATCCATAGATTTAAACACAATATTCATTCTCTTACTTCTATTAGAATAAGAAACAAGTTTTTCCAACATTTCTTGATTATATCCTGAATTACCACATGGATTATTAAATTCCATTTTATTATTAAATCTTATTTGATGTTCAAATCCATAACAGATTAATAGATATAAATCCAAAGGATTTCTAGAACCTTTTTCCACACTATTATATTTATTTCTAAAATTGTTATATGACTCTTTATTTTTCTTTTCTAAATTATATTTTTTAATTGTTTTCTCAATATAATTATAAGTTTGAAGAAAATCGTCATGAGTTATTTTTTCAAGTAAATCTCTTACTACCCAATTAATATCATTATAAACAACTTTTTTTGAATTGATATTAAGTGATACTGTTCCACCACCACCAAACAAATCATAAAAAGTATCAATTTTTTTAGGTAAATTATTTTTTATTAAATCCAACACTTCGAATTTTCCACCGATATAATTTAAAGGACTGATGTATTTTGGATCATCTTTCTTCTCTATATAAAACAACCATTCATAATGAGCCTTATTAACAGTATTTTCTTTTATTTCTCTAGCAACTGCCCTTGTGCTTTTGTATTTAACAAATGATATTTCTTTAAATTCATATGTACCATCTTTTGAATAACGTTTTAATACCTTTTCAATATATTCCTTGGACATAATACCAGCATCACTATAACTAAAAATAATATGTTTAAATTGAGCATTTGCAATTAATTTCTCAAATTCTTCATGGACAAGGCCTTTTTTACACCAAGTAGAAATCTGATTGCCATTATCTCTATGTGCTCCTACTCCGTGTGTTTCAGGATTATCATTTTTAGCAATAGTTTCCAAAACATGATATTGACTAATATATTGTGTAGGTGTATATGGTGGATCCAAATATAAAATATCACCTTTAATTTTAGGTATTAAATCATTCACATCTTCTATATAAACTTCATTTAAATATTTAGAATTACTTGAAGATGTTTCAATAGGAATAAATTCCATTTTCTTTATTGCTCTAGGATCCCATATTTTTAAATATGCAGAATAAACACCAGCAACATTTGAAACTTTACTAACACTTTCTAATAGACTACCAATTAGATAGTATTTTTCATTTTCATCTATTTTTTTAGTATCAAACCATTCATCTATAGTATTTCTAATCAAATCTATTAATTTTGCATTTTCATCAGAAAAATATTGTCTTCCAGAAACTGTTGGTGCAAAATTATTATAACAGAAACCTGTAGTATAATTACTTGAATCAATATTATTAAAATAATCAAAAGGATCAAACCCAAGATTTTGAAAAAAAGTATTCTTATATTTTAATTTAGCATTTGATATTACATAAGAAGTATATAATGTGTCATTTGCAATTATTTCATATCTATCTTTAAAATAATCGCCCACTGTACATGTTCCTGCAAACAAATCGCAAAAAATCATACCTTTTTTAGTAAGTCCTTTTTTCACTAATAAACGCTCAAGTTTATCTAATAGTTTTGTTTTATTTCCAATATATCTCATACTAAACCACCTACATATCCTTAGGTAGATCACTATAATCATATTTATGCTCTACCATTTCTAATTGATCAAATGCAGATTGAACATCATCAATTGCTTTATCAATTGTATATAAACTATCTTTATTTTCCTTCATTATTTTCATATGTTCAATTGTAGTAAACATTTTTTGTCTTGCTTTTCTAGTAACATCTCTTTTTTGCTTATCAAATTCTAATAATTTAAGCTCTGATTTTTTATATTCATCAATTAAATTTTTTAAATCCTTAGTAGATTTATTTTTATATTTATCAATTCCATATATAGAAAATGATTCACCATACCTAGATTCTTTAAGCATTAAATCTAAAGACAAATCTAATTCCTCAGCAATTCTTTTTAATATATCTATATCTGGTTTTTTTATTTTACCATTTATTGTATCATTATATGTACTTTGGCTCATTCCAATCATTTTAGCTAACTCTCGTTGCGAATAACCTTTTATTTTTCTAGCATTTTCAACCATATCTTTAAAATCATTTAATGCCATAATTACACCTCTTTTTAAAAGCCTTCTATTCTCTTCTATAACCATTTTACCATTAAAAAAAATTATTGTAAATAAAAAGAACGAAATTTTCGTTCAAAAGTATTGACTTAAACTTTCCTGGGTGCTATATTCGTGTCGAACGGTGTTACCGTTCATAAAAATGAGATGATGAATTACAACTTAGTAGTTGCGGAAATCACCGATATGCCGAACTTATAAAATGCAAGGTCGAAATGATAACCTTATTGGCACGGGAGTTACGAAATAACTAAAATTTCGAATATATGGAAGAACCCATGGATAACTCTACTCTATTTTAGAAGAAAGGAGGTAATAAAATGGGAAACTTTAAAGTATATAGAGCATTTGATGAATTCTTATTAGATCCTAATCTATCTTTAAAAGCTAAAGGATTCTTAATAATGGTATTAACTAATAATATTACTACTGGATTTGAAGTAGAAAAATATTGTTCTGATACTAAAGAAGATATTAAAGATGCTTTATTAAAATTAAGAATTGCTAAGTATATAAGATATAACTCAGAAACTAATATGTTAGAAGCAAATGCTGTTCCATACGATAAATGGAATGAAGAAGAATACGAATTATAAGAAAGGATGTGATAATGTATGACAGCAAGTGAAACATTAAAATTAATAGCAAAACAATGGTGTAATTTAAGTGATTTTATGAAACTAGCAGGTGTTGGTAGAAATAATACATTAGTTATTAAAAGCACTATAAAGAAAAAATTAGAAAGTGAAAACTATTATGTTCCAAATAATACAGTACCAATGCAAGAAGTTGTTAAATACTTAAATATAGATATTCCATACTTAGAAGCTAGAGCTAATCAAATAAAGGAGGCATAAAGATATGAAGGTTATTGAAGAACTAAAAGAAACTACAAAAAAAGACATCATAATCGATGGGATAATGAGGTCTAAAGATGTGTACTTATTAGTATCTAAACCTAAAGTTGGTAAGTCCTTATTTGCGTTACAACTTGCCAACTCAATTGCCAACAATAAAGCATTTTTAGGTCATGAGATTCTAAAGCCTTCACCTGTCTTATATATTACTACAGAATTGTCAGATAGTCAATTAAAGGACAGGTTTAGACAAATTTCTTCATACTAAAATAATATTAATATATAGTTATCACTTATATATAATAAATGCAATAGGCATATTGTTATTAGACCTTAGGCTAATAACAACACTAATAATACTTACATAGTAAGGCTTATAGTGAACATAATAAAATATATATAATTATTTATTATTAACTATCTCATCTAATTTACTTCTTATAATACTTTCTTCTCTACTACCATTAGTAGTTAATCTTATTAATGGTATATTATATTTAGATAATATACTATCTTTTAATATATCTCTTTCTTTTTGTTTACTTCCTTTTTTATGATATTTATATCCATCTACCTCTATTACTAGTAATGGTATTTTACTTATTTTATTATATATTAAGAAATCTACATGAGTATTATGATGAGAAGCATATTTTATTTCTTTCTCATTAAGTAATGTTTTATCTTTTATTAATTTATTTAATGGATATCTAAATATTAAATCTAATTCTTTATAATCATTTAATATTTCTTTTAATAAGTTATATATTATATTTTCTGAATCATAACTTGATATTCTATTATGTTTAGTAAAGTATTCTAATCTTTCTTCTACCAAATTATATGTCATTAATAAAAGTATAAATTAAATTTAAAATTGTCATGTTAAATATTATTTATATAGGATTCATTGCAATTCTTTTCCACTTAATATTTCTTTTATACTTTCATTATATTTGCTTTTACCTATTTGAATATCCAATATATTAGCTAATTCATTCATATTGTTTTCAATTGGTTTTTCTTCCCTAATTAATATTTCATATATTTTTTTTAAATTTTTTTGATTATTTTTTACATATTTATCATTTGTATCATAATAAAAATATCTTTTATAATTATTTTTATCATCTTTTAGTTCTTTAATAAAATAACTAATATTTATTATATTTATATATGTAGTTAAATTAATAAAATCCAAATCAAAATTACTTTCTTTATTCCCTGCTTTTTTGTTTAAAAAGTTTAAATAAATATATTCTATTACTAATGTTATATATTTTAAATTGCTTAACAAATAATTTTTATAATTAATATTTTTACTTATATAAGAAATTAATTCTTTAGCACTACATGGATGTACAATCTTGCATAAATATTTATAAATTTCATTGAAGATTTCTTTTTCTATATGTTCTGTAAAAATATCTTCACAATTTTCTTCTAAAACTTTTCTTAAATCTTGTGGCATCGTATTTAATGTAACATTTAATTTTCTATCATATGATTTAGCTATAATATAAATAATATTTTCATATAATGTTCTCAAAATAGTTGCTGCATTTAACAAATCTTTTTGATTAATAAGTTCGTTAACCAATTTAAAATCTTGTGTAACCTTATTATATAAATTTTTTGATTTATTATAATTGCTGATTTTATTGAATTTAAAATTGCCTATTTCGTCCAAAAAAATATAATTTGCACAACTTAATATTCTCATACACTTTTTATTAATTTCTAGTTTTTTTACAAATTGACTTGTATTATTCATATTTAACCTCATATATTATTTTTATTTATATTATACTGTAAAAATTTAATTTACTATATTTTTTATAATGCTAATTATCCTTTTTTCTTTTTGTTATATTTAATTACTATTACTATTATTATTGGTGAAAGTAAAATTGCTATTACTAGTGTATAAGAAATGATGTTTATAATTGCTGACTCTAATTTTGACATTTCTTTTACTTCTATTTCATATGTATTTTTATTGTCATCTTTGTCTACTACTACTAGTTTTATTATATCTTTATCTTTAATATTATCTAATTTTGTTACTTCTTTATCATTTAAATATAATAATAATTTAGCACTTATACTACTTAATTTATATGAATATTTAAATGATGATTCATTTGCTAACTTATTGATAGTGGCTTTATTGTTTTTAAAGTCTACTTTTGATGCTCCCAATATAAATTCTTTTATTACTACATTACTTATTACCTCATTTTTTGTTATTATGAGTTTATATTCTTTTATATTTCCAGCTTCTGCAGTTACTTTGATTATCACTTCATTTTCACCAGTATTTAGTTCTGATATATTAAATTCTACTGTTGCTTTATTATCATTAGCTTTGATATCTAAATCTATGTTCTTTCCTGTTGTTTCATAGGTCATAGTTTCTGATATTACTATTGGTTTATTATTTATTTTTACATATTTTAATGATGTATCATCACTTTTGGCAACTTGCTTTACTCCTGATTGATTATTATTAACTAAATTATTATTGTCTGATTTATTATTAGATGAAGTATTATTGCTGTCATTATTGTTTGATTCGTTATTAGAAGAGGTATTATTATTTAATAGCACTCCTTTTTCGTTATATACTTCACCTTTTGAATTTGTATATGTATTACCACTATGACAATGATATTCTTCATATTCTAATCCCCAACTTGGACAATTTGTTCTACAGGTATGACATCCACTTGAGTCTAGTCTGCCAGGATGTGCTAATACTTTTGTAGGTATTAGTACTATAACTGCAATTATAGTTAATAATTTCATATTTCTTTTTAAATTAATTTTATCCCTATCTAATAATATTTCTTTTAATTTGTTCATTATTTTACTCTTCTCCATACTTCTAGTTAATATAAAAAAAACGCCAGCACAAAAAATCTATTAAATAGACCTGTACTAGCGTCTTTCTTTAACTAATTTAAGTATATCAAATTATTTTTATTTATTCAATATATTTTGACAATTTTTTTATTCATCATCATCCTCAGAATAATAGTCATCATCTTCTAGTTCTTCCTCTTCAAAATTAAATGAATCATACTTCTTTTCTTTTACTAATTCTTTTTGCCAATCTTCTAAATCATTATTATCTTTTTTATTATCATCTTCTGTATCAGTAAATGCTTTTATTAAGTTCCATATTAAACACATAATCTCACCACCTGAAATTATTATATCATAGTTTTTTGTTATATATGACTATACGATTATTTTTCTACTCTTATTTATATAATTACTTCTTTATACTATAATAATATTAGTATATATCTACTGCTTATATATAATAGGTATCTTGGATACATTTAATTAAGATGAGTTTACTTAGCTTAATTAAACACTAATAAGACTTACATAGTAAGGCTTATAGTGAATATAATAAAGATAATATATAGATATATTAAAACTAAGACTTGATATCTTAGTTTATTATTTAGTTAATGTTAATGTTTTTATTTTAAATTCTTTAGTATCATAACCCCATGGATTAGATACTAATCTTGTATTATTTATTATTATATCTTCTTCTTTATGATCATGTCCATATATCCATACTGGTGATTTATATTCTTTTACTTCTGTATAGTAACAAGAGTTATTACCCCTACTATTACTTTTATTTCTAAATGGTGGTACATGAGTTATTATTAAATCTATATTATTTGGTAAGTTATTATACCAAGATATGCTATCGTTATGTAGTTTTTGTATTTTATCTTTCTTAGATAATTCTGATAAAATAAATCTAGAATCATTCTGCATAGGATAGTTATATAGTTTATCTACTAATGTTACTGGTTTATACCAAAGGGTATCTCCCGCTAATAAGAAGGTATTATAGGTATATAGTCCTTTAGTATTATTTGTTTTATCTAGTATTATTATATCGTTATTATCTTTAAATATTTCATTTAATCTATATACTTTATTCATACTATTATAGTTATATTCTTTAGCCATAGGATCAGTATAGATATATTTTATTACTGGTATATAGTATTCATGATTACCTAGGACAAATATTACTTTTTTATAGTATTTTGAACATGAATATAGTAGTTCACTCACTCTATTTATATCTTCATCGATATCTCCCACTACTACAAGGATATTTCCTTTTACTTGCATGCTTATTTTATCTTGGACTAATTTATCTATTTTGGTTATGCTTTCTTTTTTACTTATGTAGTGAGTTAAGTGTAAATCGGATATGTAGTCAATGTTTAATTCCATGGTATTTTTACTTTCTAGATGCTTATATTATATAGAAAGATGCAAATTATGTCAAATAAAAAACCATTGACACTTTTATATGTCAACAGTTTCTGCGGATAAGTTATTTATTATTACATTTACTTATAAACTATTCTTCCTGTTCTTTTATTTCTTTAATAATAGTTTCTTCAAGAGTTAAATATTTAAATTTTAATTTTGGTATGTTATTCATATTTCCTCCTATTTAATTATATTATATTTTGTTTATTTTCTCACGATAATCATCATAATTGCCAATATATTTAGTTATGTTTTTATTTTTTATTTCTATTATACTAGTGGCTATTTTATTTATGAAATACCTATCATGAGATACAAATAATATAGTACCAGTAAACTCCTTTAGTGACTCTTCGAGCATTTCTCTTGTATCGATATCAATGTGATTAGTGGGTTCATCTAGAATTAAGAAGTTATAAGAATCTTGAATTAGACAGAATATTTTTAATCTTACTTTTTCTCCTCCGGATAAATATTTTATTTTTTTATGAATGTTTTCTCCTGCAAAGAGGTATTTGAATAAGGCACTTCTTAAATATTGCTCTGGTCCAATGAAATATTTTCTGGCTTCTTCTAGTACTGATAAATTAATATCTTCAAACTCGATCTCTTGAGGAATATAACCTATCTTGATATTACTTCCTAGTTTTATACTATTATTTCCTTTTAATATTTCTTTGATTAGAGTTGATTTACCGACACCATTATCTCCGACTAGACAGAGTCTATCTTGATATTTAATACTTAAGTTAAGGTTGTTAAATATTTCTTTAGTACCATGAGATAGATTTAGATTATTTATTGTTAATACATCTTTGCCTGATCTACTAGCGGTATCAAAAATCATATTTAGTTTTTTCTTTTCTTCTGGTTTATCTAACTTTTCTAGTTTTTCTAATCTTTTTTCGATACTAGCGGCTCTTCTAAAGAATATTTCTCCACCACTTGGTCCACAAAGCCTGCCATATTCTTTTAATCTTTTGATACTATTTTCCATAGCGGTTATTTGTTTTTGTTGGTCTTTATAGTTTTTTAATTCTAGTAATAGTCTATTTTCACTTTCTTTAATATAGTAACTATAATTACCATGATATACTTCTATTCCTCTTTTGGTTAATAAATATACTTTGTTTATGACATTATCCATGAAATAGCGGTCATGAGATACTAGTATTATTGTACCTTTATAGTTCTTTAATGTTTTTTCTAACCAAATCATTTTATTTATATCTAAATGGTTAGTGGGTTCATCTAATAATAAGACATCTGGTTCTTGTAATAATAATCTTATTAGAGATATGATGGTTTTTTCTCCTCCAGATAAGGTATTGAAATTTCTATTTAATATTTCTTCAGTTATATTAAATACTGGTAGTATTTTTTGAATCTTTGTTTCGTATTCATATCCTCCTAACGAGATAAACTTCTCTTGCAGATTCATATACTTTGTTATTACTTTATAATCTTCAGTTAAAAGTTTATCTTCATATCTTTCTAGTTTTTCTTTTAGTTCTATTATTTCTTTGAAGGCACTATTTATATAGTCTTTTACTATTATATCTTTTTCTTCAGGTATTTGACTTAAATAGCCTATACTTATATTATTTCTTATTGAAAGGGAACCGGAATCTATACTTTCTTGGCCTGCGATTATTTTTAGTATAGTACTCTTTCCACTTCCATTTGTTCCAATTAAGCCTACTTTTTCTCCTTTTTGTACTGTTATATCTATATTATTTAATATTAAGTCAAAGCCAAATGACTTACATACTTTACTTATATTTATATCTATCATAATATTCCTCCCATCAAAAAAAGTTATATGAATATATTGCATCCATATAACTTCTATTTATATATATAGATGCAGGCACGACAAAAACTCACACCCACATCTCATTTTTTTTACTTTTATTTTTGATGAGATAAAGGTGTGATATTTATAGTAAACATGATTACATTACCTACATATTTATACATAAATATCCCTCCATTTATAATATATTATAGTTTTTTACTTTTGTCAATTGTTTTTACACTGCAAGCCATTTGTCTTGCTAGTGTTATTTGGAGCCTAGTGGGTCTCCAAATAAGTATCAACCATACTTATTATATATAAGTATGAAATATATACTTAAAGTAGTTTATTATTGGTATTTTTTTTGTTATTTTGAGTATAATAATAGTGCAATATACTTGACTTTTTATGATAGTTATAGTATCATTGTGTTACCAGAGAGAAATCTCGTCAGGTCGATAGCTCAATGTCGATTTTATTAAATTAAGTGTATGTTAAGTACACCGCTTGAGTTGGGGAGAGACTACTAGATAGTCTCTTTTCTTTTTAGTTATCGACAAATATTGTTGATAACTATTTTAAATCTATATCAAAGGAATAGTCATAGCTTATTTTTTCACATTTATTAGTATCTATAAAGGCTTTTTCTTTATGAGAATATTCTACTATTTCTTTAGCATTATAGTTTTTAAAATATTTCTTTATCTTATCTAATACTTCTAATTCTTCTTTGGTAAATAAATCTTTATTAAACTTTTTCTTTGATGTTATTTCATAATATTCTTTAGATGGAGTTATTACTGACTCATAGTCTATTATATCCTCTTGATATCCTTTTGATAATATCACTTCAAAACGATCTGGAACTGGACCAAATGGTAGTTTACAATATTCTAGTCCGGTTATTGATTTACAGTTTTCTTTATAAAATAAGAAATCAGCATAAAACATTTCTTTTAATAATTTTGTTTTTAGTATTGTTTTGTCTGATAGATAAATAATCATATTATATACTTTTTCTTTATTAAACTTAGTATAACCATTATACTCTGTTGGATTATATTCCTTATTTAATAGTAGTTGCTTTTCATTATTTGCTAAAAATTCAGATATCTTATTATTAATTTTATTATATTCTTTATCGGTAAATTGTATTTTGTTGGCTTCAACTAGATTTGCTATTATTTCTGGATTAGCTATTAAAATTTTTATTAATATTAAATAACTATCATTTGGTATAGATACTCCTTTTTCATAACTTATTAATGTCTTTTTAGCACATCCTATTACTTTAGAAAATAATTCTTGTGATAAATTATATTTTTTTCTTAAGGCTATTATTTCTTCTTTTGGTACTCCATATAATTTATTATATATTTCTATACCTTTTTCAGAAGCAGTATTATCTAGCTTTTCATCATAGACTAAACTATTACATTTTGAGCAAAATCTTCTATCTGAATTAAATTTTATTTCTTTTCCTTTTATTTGGTAGATATGTTCATGATTCTTAATATAAGTATCAGTACTACCACAATTATCACATCTCATAATATCCTCCTATTTATAATCTATATGAAATGATAAGCATACTGTCATTTCTTTATTATTATATTCTTCTATCTTTAACTTAATATATACTCTATTTCCATTAATATCTTTTTTAAATACTAGTGAATTTTCACTTTTTGAATAAAAAGGCTTATAATCTTGAACATAGTTATATGAAGATAATGTTAATATTTCTTGCCATGCCAAACTTTCAGTTATTCCAATTTCTAATAATTCTTCAAGATAATCTCTATCTCTTCTATTAGCAAATCTTTTATTTCCTTTAGTTATTAACTTTTTCATTTTTGTTAGTAGTTTGAGCTGCTCTCCAGTCATACAATTCCCCCTTATGTTTATTTTTTTATTACATAACATATCTTTTCCTCTCTGTTTTAATGGTAACATAAGTAACCTATTTTTGTCAATATGTATTTTATACTTTTACATATTTTTTTATCACTACCTGTGACATAATAAAAACTATA
Organism: bacterium; assembly: GCA_019423565.1. Lineage (GTDB taxonomy): Bacteria > Bacillota_I > Bacilli_A > RF39 > UBA660 > CAG-433. The sequence continues at coordinate 4,244 of JAHZBE010000012.1, read as the reverse complement.
GACATTAATCTATAGTTTATATAAATACTTTTATTTCAGAGACATTTGGCCCAGTAAATATTTTTGAAAGACTTTTGGCTTTCAAAAACTTCGAACAATGTAATGTGAGAGGGATATATTACCTTCTACTTTTTCCTTTAGAAGATAATAGTTCTTCTCTTAAACATCTATAATATTCAATACAATTAACATATTTATTTTCTTTTTCATTAAATATCCATATAGCAGTTAAATCTTCTAACGAGATAGCTCCCATTTGACCATCTTTTACTTTGGTATAAGGGGCTTCTAGTACTGGCCTTTTATCGTAGTAAAATAGTTTATCTCCACCTCTAGTCCAAAATAATTCATTATTATGACCACCTTTTACTTTATCTTTACTTCTTGCATATCCACTAGTTATAATATCTTCTACTTGATCCATACCGGTTACTCTATATACAAAATTATCATTTGTCTTCATAGCAATAGGACTATCTTTCCCAAAAGCTAATTCTCGGACAAATACTCTATTTCTAGTAGTTTCTATTCTATCATCTTCCATATTTACTCCTTTTCTATAGTAGTTCTACCACTTATTCTATTATCACTATCTTTAATCCAAAGATAATATTTTTTATATGTAAAGTAATTACTCTCTACTTTGTTATTTTCTATTTTATTCCAGCATAATGAATCTATACTGGGAACACTCTTAGTTGTTTTTAAACAGTATTCAGTTGGATCTCCTATTGTTGTTATTATAAGTTTATTATTTTCTTTAGTAATACTTTCTATTTTAGCTGTCATATTTTCATTAGGTTTAGCATAATACTGATTATTATCACTATCTGGCAAGATATTTTTTGCTACAATGAAACTAAATACTGATAAGACAAGAATACCACCAAGTACTATGAATGTGCTGTTATTGTTTTTCATTTTTAACCTCCCTGTAATCTTTAAATAATTTTGTATATATTGGTTTTACTAACTCTCCTAATACAAACATTATAAAACATATTCCGATAGTTATCAAGATATAATTTATTTTTATATTTGGTACTATAAAGTATTTACTTATTGGGGTTACTAATACTATGATTTGAACTAATAGTATTAAGAATACTCCTAATGTTAGTTTTTTATTTGAAAAGATGTCTTTATTTAGTACTGACTTCTTAATATTACGACAAGAGAACGAGAATAGTAATTCATGAGTTACTAAGTAGATAAATAATAATGAACCTGCAGTATTTACATCTGCTTCTTTTGCAAAATAGATAAATATTATTAACATTACTATTGATTTTATGATTGCTCCGATTACTATTTTAGCTGTTAATAATGGGGTGAAGAAACTTTCATTGTATTTATTAGCAAGAGTATTTTCCATTTGGTCTTCTGTTTTCTTTTCGAAAGCTAACATAATAGCAGGTATACTGTCGGTTACTAGATTTAACCATAGTAATTGAAGGGTAGTAAACATTTCCATATTTAGTACCATGGATATGAATACTAGTATTACTTCGATTATATTACCCGCAAGTAAGTATAGTATTATCTTCTTTATATTAGCAGTTATTCTTCTTCCCTCTTCAACACCATCTACTATTGTTGAAAAACTATCATCTACAAGAATACAATCTGCTACTTTTTTTACTACTTCAGTTCCGGTTATTCCCATACCTATTCCAATATCAGCTTTTTGAATAGCAGGTGCATCGTTTACGCCATCTCCAGTCATAGCTACAACATAACCATTACTTTGTAGTGCATCTACTATTCTTAATTTAGTACTAGGTGATATTCTAGCATAAACATTATATTTCTTAACAGCTTCTTTTAATTCATCATCAGTCATTTTATCTACTATTTTACCAGTAGTAGCCCCTTCATCAGTATCAATAATACCAACACTCTTAGCAATAGCCCTAGCAGTATTTATACTATCTCCAGTTATCATAACTATCTTTATTCCTGAATTCCTACAAACATTAATTGCACTAGGTACTGATGTTCTAGGAGGATCCATCATACCAATTAACCCTATAAATATCATATCTTTCTCTGGATTACTTGTATTTCCATTTTTATAAGCTAAAGCCAAAATACGAAGTGATTTTTCTGATTCTTCTTCTTCTTCTATTTTTAATATCTTTTCTTTATATTCTGTAGTAATATTATATAGTTTATTATCTTCTAGATAATAGGAACAGTTTTGTAATACTGAGTCTAAACTTCCCTTAGTAAAAGAGTATTCTTTATTATCTATAACATTTATAGTACTCATCATCTTCCTATCAGAATCAAATGGATACTCCTTTACTCTCGGAATATTAACTAAAGTATTTCTATCTTCTAGATATTTATATATAGCCACTTCAGTTTCATCCCCTAGATATTTGTCATTATTCTTAGTTACATTCTGACAACTTGATAAACAATAATTATATAGATTTATGTTTTCGATATTATCTTTTTCGGTATATAATTTATTGTTTACATAGATACTTTTTACTTGCATTTTATTTTCAGTAATAGTTCCTGTTTTATCAGAACAGATTATATCAGTAGAACCTAGTGTTTCAACAGAAGCCATCTTTCTTATGATTACATTTCTTTTAGCCATTTCAGACATTCCTAGAGATAATATTATGGTTATTACTGATGACATTCCTTCAGGAATAGCTGCTACTGCTAGTGAGATGGATAACATTAGGATATCAAAGAAATCATTCTTTTTAAGTAGGCCTACGGCCATCATAACTATTATTATTGCTATTATTATATAGGTTAATACTTTACTTATTTGATTTACTTTCTTTTGAAGAGGAGTTAGTTCATTTGTATTATTAATAAGGCTTGCTCCTATTTTACCTAGTTCTGTATTCATAGCGGTACTACATACTACTACAAAGGCATGTCCATTTGTTACATTACAGCCAGCATAAACCATATTTTTTCTTTCATATAATTCTTTTTCTTCGGTTATATCATTATTATCTTTCTTGATACTTTTTGATTCTCCGGTTAGGGTTGATTCATTTACTTCTAAGGCTTCTGATGATATTATTCTAGCATCAGCGGATACATAGTCACCTGCTTCTAACTCTATTATATCTCCTGGTACTATTTTTCTTACATCAATGGTTTCTTTCTTACCATCTCTTATAACATTATTATTAGTTATAAACATTTTATTTAGTTCTTCGATTGCCTTGTCGGCTTTCTTCTCTTCGATAAAACTTAGGGTTGCATTTATTATGACGATTATTAGAATTATTACTGAGTCAGCATATGATTCTTTTTGAATATAAGATATTACTGCAGAAAATACTGAAGCAAAGATAAGTAAAATTATCATTAGGTCATTAAACTGATTTAAAAAGATTATGAAATTTGATTTTTTCTTTCGCTCTGCTAATTTATTTTCGCCATACCTCTCTAATCTCTTGCTTGCTTCTTCTTCAGTTAATCCGCTTATACTTGTATTTAATTCTTTATATAGTTCTTCTACTTTTTTATTATAATAATTATTTTCTTTCATCTTTTTACTCCTTTATATTAGATATGATAGAATAAACATTACTATCATTATTATTAAGATTATTATTAAGAGTACTTTGGTTATATTTATTAGTATGTTTTGATATGGTTTTAGTACTCTTATGCCACAGTTACGACAGTATTTATCACTATCTCTTACGACTTTTTTACAATTTAGACATTCTTTCATTGTTGTAACCTCTCTTTTAGGATATTTATTATTTCTAATGAACTAGTACTTGACGAATCTCTATGTAAATAATAGTCATGAATGGCTTCGGCGATTACTTCGTCATAATTTACGTTTTCTTTTACTTTTTGACTAGCATAACCAGAGATACTTTTGGTAAAGTCTTCAAGTGAAATATTGGTATTATATTTTTTGTTATAACTCTCTATGGCTTCTTCGACTAGTTCTTTTGAGTATGTTCCTTCTTTTAAGATATTTAGAATTTTTTGATAGCTATTTATATTATCTTTGGTTACTAGTGTTATGTTATCAATATTATTTTGTTTTAATAATGTTACAAATGTTATGTAATGACCTAATTCATGAGCTATTAGTGATTCATAACTAGCATTATTTGGATACCAGTTTTCTTTTAATCCTTTACTTAGGATATCTTTATTTAAGAAATAATAACTATTTAATAAGATTTCGGTTTTATTTACTTTGTTATATTCTTTTATATCTAAGTTATTATTTATAAAAGTAT
>JAHZBE010000011.1 GCA_019423565.1 bacterium | reverse complement strand
CAACTAGGCTTCAAATAATTCTTTTTTAGTGTCTACTTTTTGTTGACAACTTCAACTAAAATCTTCCTTTTAACATTTTTTATCAATAGAACAAGAGTTTTTATTTTCTGTAACACACTCTAAAACACATTTAAATTTATTATATGTTTCTTTTTTCATTTCATCTGTTAATTTCATATATGCATCTGTTTGTGCATCGCTTATACCAGTTGTCATATCTTCTGCTTTTCCATCTACAATAGAAATAACTGTTGGTGCATATATTCTTTTTTCATTCGCACTTACTCCTTCATTATCTTTATTTGTAAGTGTATAATCATCTAAAACATTATCAAGTAATTTTAATAATTTATAATATCCACTAGTTCCTTTTTTATCTATTTCTACTTTACCATCATCATTAACTTTCATTGTATCACGAATATCTTTTACATCTACATAATATATTTCTTCTAATCCTAAATCACTTGATACTTCTATTAATGATTCTATTACACTCCTACACCATGGACATTCTTTAAATCCAAAATATACTGCGAATGTTTCTTTATTTTCTATTTTCTTTGCTACTTCTTCTGCACTAGAATAAATAAATGGATTATTCTTATCTATATTTATGTTTCTTACAGATTTACCTTCTACTTTTGTACCATTTAATGATTCATATTCATTTTTAAAATTCTTTGAATCACTTTGATTAAATGAACAACCTGTAACTATTAATACTAAAGAAATAAAGAAAGCAAAAAATAATTTACGCTTCATTTTTTGCTCCTTTTTTTGTTTTCTTAACAGAATCCATTTCTTCTAATTTATCCATAATTTCTAATTTATTTTTATTATTGAATAAAACAATTATAACAGTAGCAACCGCAATAAATAATAGATTTACAATAATTATAAGTGATGTTGTATCTGATGATTTTGTTGCAACCTCTTCTGAATTATCAGAACTTTCTGCTAATTTTTGCATAACATCATATTCATTTTTTGAATCATATTGTTTTTTTATTGCTTCTTTTATTTCATCATTATAACTTTCTGCATATCCTGCGAAAACCTTATCACCAATTACTATATAAGGTACTCCTTCAGCCTTTTGACCTAATAAATTACCTACTTTATCCATTAATTCTGCATTATCATTATCATACCAAACTTCATATGATACAACTTTAAAATATTTACCATAATCATCAACAATACTATTTAAATATGTTAAGAATTTTTTACAGTAAGCACAACCCTTTCCTCTAAATAAATATATAATTGCTTGATCATCTGTTTCTTTATAATTAGAAAAATCATGATCAATTTCTTCTTCTTTTAGTGCTTCATCTAAATTAAGAGTTTTGTATTCTTTTTCTTCTGCATTAACACTAAAAGGAATAAAACACAATACTGAAATTAATATTGCTAAAAATACTTTCTTCATTTTTATTACCTCCACTATCACATTATATCATTTACATAACGATTTTAAAAGACAAAATACTACATTTCTTTTCATTTTTACATATAATGAATCCCGATACTTTTGTATATTTTTATTGCATTTGGAAGATTAAAAAGTTTAGTTAATATCAGATTATAAAATTCATCTGCTAAAAAGATAGAACATATTGTTATTGTAACAATTAAAAATACCTTTTTATTTAATTTACTTGCTACATGAAAACAAAATGGTACAATAACGTACATTAAAAGTAAAGCAGATAATGCAAAAAACATTACACTTCTAAGACATATAAATCCATTAATATTTCCAAAATTTAATATTTCTGTATTATAATCCCAATATCTAAGTCCATCACCTATAATATAAATTCCAAGACCTGAAAAATACTCTAATAATCCAGTTGAAATAACACTTATTAAAAATACCTTTAATGGATTTTTTCTATATTTATATGTAAGAATATATATCATAACTGAACCTGTCGCATATATATTTATCCAAGGAAGAAAATTTCCTCCCCTATAATAAAATTCTTTCATACCACCATTAAAAAAATAAAAGATATATTCATATAAAAAACCAAATACACCACCTATTACTATGATCATACAAAAGATGCCAAGCATTGTTTTTTTATCAAATGAATGATTCTTTTCTAAATAATCTTTATACATCATAACTACTCCTATTATATAAATTATTCTAACATATATTTATGCAAAATAAAAGCAGTTTGTTATTCTGCATTTACTTATTCTTTACTTAAGATTTCATCTTCTTTTTCCTTAGTTATTTTTTTATATTGAACCATTTTATCTAATACTTGTTTTTGTCTTTCTTTTGCGAGTTTTAAATTTTCTTTTGGATTATATACTGATGGAGCATTTGGAATACCCGCTAAAAGTGTTGCTTCGCTATCAGTCATATCTTTAGCATCTTTATTAAAATATCCTTTACTTGCCTCACTTACTGTATAATAACCATTACCAAAATAAGATGTATTTAAATATAATTCAAGTATCTCATTTTTTGTATAATTTTTTTCTAAATCAAGAGTTACAAATACCTCTGCAACTTTTCTTTTTAAATCTTTTTCTTGAGTAAAATACATATTTTTTGATAATTGTTCTGTTATTGTACTTCCACCTTCTAAAAACTCTTTAGCCTCTATATCATGTAAAAACGCACGAACTATTGATGTAACACTTACTCCATGATGTTTATAAAATTTATGGTCTTCAATTGAAATAACTGCATCAAGATATATTTTTGGCATATCAGTTATTTTTGTATAATTTTCTTTATTTTGAATTTCTTCTACTTTTTCACTCAATGGTGTTTTATCTATTGCATCCTTATACATTTTATATCCACTAACTGTAAAATATATACAAAATGATACTAAAAAAAGTAATATTATAAACAAAATTTTCTTTATTATTTTCATTTTTACCACTTAACTTTCTAATACAATTTTAATATATAATTATTTTTTTGTCATTTGTTTAATATTACTTAATATTACATTTTTGAAATTTAATACACATAGTTTACACATTTAATTTTGAAATAACATTTTCTAAATTTTCATGTATTACTAAAGTAGCATATTCATCTAATGGCGTATCATTTTCATTAATTATAATTAAATTATTTCCACTAAAATTTCTAACTAAACTTGCGGCTGGTTCTACTGTTAATGAAGAGCCTAATACAATTAAAGTATCTGCATTATTTATATAATGTATTGCCTTTTCAAAGTCATCATTTAACATTTCACCATATAAAACAACATATGGTTTTATTATGCCTTTGCAGTCACAATAAGGAACACCTTTACTATTAAAAACATATTCTGCACTATATTCTTTACCACATTTTGCACAGTAATTTTTATATATAGTACCATGTATTTCAAGTACATTTTTTGTGCCTGACTTCTTATCTAATCCGTCAATATTTTGAGTAACAACTGCTTTTATTTTTCCATTTTTTTCTAACTTTGTTAAATATTTATGAACAATATTTGGCTCCTTAGCTAAAACATTCATATTTGATTTATAAAATTTATAAAAAGTATCTGGTTCTAAAAAAAAGCATCTTGAACTTAAATAATACTCTGCACTATGTTCAGACTTTTCCTTATATAAACCATTTTTACCTCTAAAATCTTTTATGCCACTAAGAGTTGAAACTCCAGCCCCAGTAAAAGCAACTATATTATTTGAATTATTTATTATTTCTTTTAATTTTTCTATTTTTTCCATAATCTTTTCACCATAATAATTATATCACTACAAAAGAAAAATACTAATAAAAATTAGTACTTTATTTTGCAGTAAATCCACCATCTATAGGAATAATTGATCCTGTTATAAATGATGCATCATCACTTAATAAATAACATATTAAATTTGCTATTTCTGTATCTTTTCCAAGTCTTCCAATAGGAAGCTCATTTTCCATTGCTTCTTTTATATTATCTGGAACCATACTTAATATTGGAGTGTCTACATATCCTGGTGCAATAGCATTAACTCTAATATTATCTCTGGCATAAGTTAAAGCTAAAGATCTAGTCATTTGATTGATTGCACCCTTACTAGCTGAATATGCAAAACTAGTTGTTGATCCTACAAGACCATACATTGATGATGTATTAACAACTGCACCTTTACCATTTTTAAGCATTTCATTAATTACATATTTATTTAATAAAAATATACCTGTTTGATTTACTGAAATAACTTTATTCCATTCATCCATACTTACTTCATGTGGTTTACTAGCACTTCCACCAATACCAGCATTAGCAACTAAGTAATCTATATGATTAAACTTTTTAATTATTTCTTCTATACAATTTTTAACATTTTCTTCATTTGAAACATCACATTTTAAATAAATCGCATTACCTCCAAGACTATTAATAATTTCTTCATCCATTTTTAAATCAAGAATTACTACATTTGCACCTTCACTTAATAATTTTTTTGTAGTTGCAAGTCCTATTCCACTTGCTCCTCCTGTTACAACAGCAACCTTTTCTTTAAACATATTATTCACCCATTTCTATTATTATCTATTTCTATAGTGATTATAACATATTTTATATTCTTATTAAATACCATTACTTGTACACTTTACAATAATTTCTTCTATATCAGAAATTTCATCTTTGCAATCATTAATAATCCAATTTTTTATTATAGCCATTATTCCAGAAATATAAAAAGTTACAAAATATTTTCTATCTTTTTCAGACACATTAAACCTTTCTAAAATAGGTATAAATATATTTTTTCCTAAACTATTATATTTATTAAATACATCCATATTAGATGGATTACTAAATGATGCTTTAATATCTTTTTATTATCTTTTACAAAATTTAAATATGGAGTTAAATACTCTTCTTTTATCTAATAAACTAATTAATGCTTCATCCATTAAAATAGCAGTACTAAAATATTTACTTTCATGTTTATTCATAGTACCGCCTCCTTTATTATTTATTTTCATTTGTCATTTGATTTGCAAGTGTAATTATATCATATGAATATTTCTTTTTAGATTCTTCTAATATATTTTTATAAATTGATAATTTAATCCTACTCCAATTATTCCAATAATACCTATTATTATTCCTAAAATAACATTATTACCTATTGCTTCCATAGATAAACACATTCCAAAAAAAATACAAGTGACATAATTATCCCAAAAGAATAAGCAAATATATTTGCTGCAGAGTGTTGACAAAGTTCAATACTCTTTTCTTTTAGAAAAAAATATAATAAAATTAAATTGCGAGAAAAAATTTCTATTTTAACCCCTTTAATTATATCATTTTTGCAAATAAAAAAATCAACCTATATCGATTGATTTCTTAATATTCAAATTGGTGCCACAGATATAGTTATTTACAACTATGACACACTAAACGAAAAGATATACTTTCCCTATTGCATATACAATATAACACAATTTTAACTTTTATGAAATAATTTTTTCAAAATTTTTCAATTTTTGTCATTTTCCCAGTTTTATTTATTAATTATTTAATTTTTAATTCACCTTCTAGAGTTTGTATTCCAATATTTATAAACTCTTTCATTACTTGTTTAATCCCAACATCAGATAAATACCATGTTTCTTTTCCAATATTTCTTTCATCCGCTATACCATAAAAATCACATTTTTCTATTGGAAAACTATATTTTAAAGCATTCATATACCATCTTCTTGCAACAAAATCTTTTGCAATTCTAAGTATTCTATTGTATTTGTTTATATCAACTAATTCAGTTATGTGTTTGAGTATTTCTGGATTAGTAATATATTTTTTATCAATAATAATTTTATTTTTAAAACCTAATTCTTTCAAATAATTAATTAATATCTCTGCACTATCTCTTTTTTCAGTATTATTAGGATTATTATGACTACCACATATAACAAATTTAGTGTTATCATCTATTATATTTTGGTCATACATTTTTTTCATATCATCTGCAAGTTTTTTTCTGCCCAATCAGCATTTATAATAAGCAAATCATAATGTTCAAGTTCATTAAATTCTTTTCCAATAAAAATAAAATCTGTTATTGAATTTATAATTGTTTTATTCATATAATTCTTACCATCATTTCAAATTATTACTTATCAAATGTACTATATTATTACTATTTATTATTTTATTTATATCTTTAGGGTAAATATTTAATTTATCTATTTCATTTATATTTACCCATTTAAAATTTATCCAATCAGATTCCTTACTTTTAAATGATTCATTTATTATTTTTCCATTATAAATACATTCATATATTAAATTTATCTGATGATTACTATAACCTTTAGCTTTAGCAAACTCTTCACTAATAGAAATTAATCTAAAATTTAAGTTGTTATAATCTAATTCTTCTTTAATTTCTCTTTTGATTGCAGATAAACTATCTTCAAGTTCATGTACTTTGCCACCAGGTAACATATAAAAATCTCTATCATTCCCATAAAATAATAGTATTTTTGTTTTAGCATTATTATAAATAATTGATGATACTCTATATATAAATTGAAAATTATTATTAATATATTTTATATCCATAACTTATACTCCTTATTTTATCATAATTTTTGGCTCAACTCGTCTAAAGTGTTGCTCGTTGGTGTTTACCTATATTTTATATAAAACACATATGCTTTATTTTTAATAAAAGCAACACCCTGGGCGAGTTGAGCCTAATTTTTATTCAAAAATTAATTAATGTAAATAATATGCTTGATAGTTTCAATATAAGAAAATAAACCCACATTATTTTTTATATCCAAATTTGCATATTCATTAATTATGCATTGTAGATAAAGTACTGTTTTCGACTCGCTCCATCATTTTCTGTTGAACAAATAAATCGTTTAAATCCAAAGTTTTTTCTTTATTTAATCCAATTTCTTGTATTTTTTTATCAAATTGTTTTCTTCTCAAATTGCGTCTTTGTTCTTCCAGTTGCTGTTTATCTTCTAATTTTTTTCCCGTTTTATACTCTTCAATAAAAATTTCTGGATATTTTTCTTTAATATATTCAAGTTTTACGATGGAAGATTGTACAATTTTATCTGGTTTTACCTTTATACCTGCTTTCTCTGTGTGCCTAGTAAAAAATATATCCATAATTTCTTTATTAGTGTTATTATCAAAATTAATTTTCACAATAGAAGATAATTTATCTAATTCTTGTTGTGCCAAATATTCTTGAAGAGAACAACTAAACCCAATCATTTTTTTTGAAGATTCCAATTTTAAATTATTTACATCTAATTCTTGATCTACTAAATTATTCGCTTTATATATAAATCTTGATTTATCTAATATAACTGAATCATGCAGACAATCAGATAATTTACTTACAAGCTCTATTCTTTCATTTGAAATGTTATATTTGGTGCAAAGTTCTGAAAGTTTCTTGCTTTTTTTAGTTTCTGATATATCCTTTGCATATGAACTATGTTCATAACTTTGCAATTCTATTACTGATTGTATAATTCTTATATCCTCATCATTAATTTTATCTTGAAGATTTTTACCTGCTAACTTTGCACTATACTGCTCATATTTTTCATTAACATATAATTGTCTCCCACATGAATAATATTTTGCTGATTCAATCAATAAATTTTTCTCTGATTCATTAAAATCTTCCATTTTTGCAATAACATCACTATACATAACTACACGGGAAATATGTTCTAAATCAAATGATTTGTTTTTTTGATAAAATCCTTTTGAATTAACATCTATAACTGCATCTTCAATTTTTTCTGGATCAATAAATTTAATTATTTCCTCAGCGGGAAATTGACTAGGTATTTCATTGTAGTGAGCTAAATTATCAAATGTTATTGTTGATAAATTCTCTCTTTTTAATATTGGTAAAGCATTCAATGTTTTTATTTCATTTATTGGATTAACTTTAATTTGACCATAAGTTCTCTGTAATTCATCTATAGTATAATCTATATCCATATCTATACCTGACCACTCTTGTTTTAAGTCCATAGTAGGCATTAAATATGATTTTTTTCTTTCATTAGATATTATTATTTTAATATTTTCAAGTGATTCTAAGCCTTCAGAAACTGAACCATTTCGAATTTTTTGTTCAATTGAACCAAGACATTCCATTAATAACTGATTTAAATGAGTTTTATTAAATGGAGCATCATTATTTATTTTATCATCACTTTCACCCAATAATTCATCGGATAAATCAGAAAACCTATGTGCATTCCTAACATTATTAAATCTTGTAATTATATCTTCAACCAAATTTGAATTCATTTCTTTAGCTGATTTAAATTTAGTAAAATCATCTAAAATTTGTGACATTTCTTTTTGGGCTAATTCACGTCTATCAATTATTTCAATAGGCACTGGATGTCCAATTTTTTTTCCTAATTCAATAGCAGCTCTAATACTATCATCATCTACTTTTTCAAAGCAAATAATAGATGCAGGTTGTATTTTTTGATATTTATCATTGTTCGATAAAATGTCTTCTATTTCAATATCGTATTCCGAATAAATTCCTCTTGTTTGATTGGGCATATTGTTTGAAGAAAAATATCTCTGTTGTCTACCAGTATATATTTTATTTTTCCTATTATCCGAACATAAATCATAAGGTGCTTCTGCAGATAAAGATTCAGGACTAAATCTATTTATTGAAATGATAATACCATTTTTACCATTTATCATTGCAGTTCCTGGATTTGATTGATTAATAAAACTATAACATAAAGCATGATTATTTGCCATTTCACTTGTATTCCACCTGTCATACATATCACCATCATTAACAGAAGATTTTCTATATGCATTTTGTAAACTTACCATTCTATTAAATTCACCATTAACTTTTCTCACAAAATACTTTTCACCTTCAAATTCAAATTCTTGTTCCTTTAATAAATCTATATTTTTTGATAGTGAATTAACTATTTCCCTTCCATATGCCCTTCTCAAAGAATTCTCAAGAACAAATGACTTTTGATATTTTATATATGATTCTTCGTTTTGTTCTTGGTCAATTAATTTTTGAAAATCACTTTTAATAGTATTTATATCTTGAGTTTCAATAAAAGATTTCAATTTTATAATTATTTCAAGTGATTCTTTTTCACTTAATTTTTCAAAAGAATCTGAATCAATATTTTTGTAATTTAATAATAATTGCTCTGAGTCATTTCCATACATTTTTACCAAGTTAACAACATCATTATATTTTAAACCAATTATTCTCTCTAAATAGGCATTTTTAACATCCAACAATGTAGAATCATTATTATTAACAATATTTTCTAATTCTATATTTTTATTTTTAACAAAATTTAAAACATCATCATAACTCGAAATTTTTGTATTTTCTTGAGGATTTAAGGTTAGATAAGTAATAATTGCTTTTTCATAATCAGTAAATGCTAATTCTTTTTTATCAATTCTTTGAGATATTAGCCTTAAAAATTTTGAATTACTATTTTTCTTTCTTTCATCATTATAACAATGAATTTTATCACGTAAATCTTCAATAAGTGGCTCAACAAATGTATTATCCATTTTTAAGTTTTCTAAAGCAAAGCTAAAAACTTTTAATTCATCTTTATTTTCTGAAAGTTCTATTATTGGATCAACTACATCACTATATCTTACTATTCTTTCTAAACTCGATTCTCCTAAAATACTAACAATTTCAGGATTTAATATTTTTAAATCTAATGTTTTAAATAAATCAGAATTATTCAATGCAAACCTAGTCATTAATTCTTTTTCTTGTTCAGTTAATTCAGTTCTACCCATACTTGCTAATTTATTTTTAAATGCTATATCAATTAATTCTTTAAAATTTTCAGCAGTAGGATCAGCATAAATCAAATAAATTATATTTTTTTCTATTGCTTGTCTTACAACTTCTTCACTAATAAATTCTTTTGATATATTTTTAAATATATCTATATTGCCATATCTGAAAGTGGTATCATAATCTTTATAATCAATTGCAGGAATTTTACCTAAAGCATAAATTAACATTTGTTGATATTTATGCAATTGCTCTGGATTTTCTGGAATTGGCATTTTTTCAATAGAAGTAAAATTCACATCTATACAAGCCTTATTCATATCAGTAGTAATTGCTTCTTTTGGAACATTTGAATAAAGTGCTTCAGGGGCTTGATTTTCAGTTACAAATTTAATCCATGTTTTCTCATACCAAGTCCTATATGCTTGTTTCTGTTCTTCTGTAAAAGATGCTTGCCACTTTGCATATATTTCTTTTCTAACCCCAGATAAATCTTCTAAATTTTGATCTATGCATGGAACATTGAATAACTCTGTAACACTAATATCTTTCATGGCTCTTTCTACCATTTGTGGAGTTAAATGTTCAAAATTTACCCTTGACAAAGATGCACGACTTCTATCAACATTTTCTGCTATACATTTATCTAAGAATTCGTTCCAAATTCTTTCGTTAATTTTTTTTCTTGGAATAGATTTGTAAAGTGCATCCATATCTTGAACGTTGGCAATTACATTTGATATTAGATTTTCATACCATTTATTATATTGTTCATTACTAATATAAGGTGAAAATGATTCTAATGGTATATCTTCCAATACTCCAGGCACTTTTAATACTAATGTTTCATATAATTTTGTTGTTCTACTATTTATTGGAACATTTGAAATAAAAGAATGGTAGCTGTAGCTATCTTCAGGAATAGAATTTGATTCTGCAATTTTTTGACATATTCTAGTAGTTTTTTTTGAATCATCTAAATTAGAAAAAGCATATATAGCATTTTCTGGATTTTTAGTAATTGTTCTAGTTATTAAATTTTCAACCCAAGAAGTGTACTCTTCTTGTGAAATACTAGGATCAATATTATTATCAGGTAGTTGATTGAGATAATCTGCATCTGTATTACACGCTCTTTCCCAAATTTTTCTTGTTCTTAGTTCTGTAGGAATATGTTCAAATACTTTTTTAAAATTATATTTTGATTTATCTAATATTTCTTTAACAAACTCCGGATTATATGCACTTGATGGTATATAATCAAGTATTTTTTCATCGCCACCAAGTATATAATTTATTTTTCCTACCATTGTTTTTGCAATAATTCCATCTTGTAATATAGAACTAGGTAATGTTTTTAAAATTTCTCTAACATCACTACCAATTATATAATAATTATAGTTTTCTAAAAAGTTAATTATTAATTCTTCACTTACAACACTAGTATTAGAATTTTTTAAAACTTCTATTACATCTTGTGTAGAAGAAACAGATGCTAATGCTAATTTGTTTATAAGAATTGATTTATAAACTTCAGAGTATTTTGGATCATCTAAAGATAATAAGCAATCTAAATCATTTATATTAAAATTTATAGAATTAGTATCCATTATTTCTGACAATCTATCACCATACATATCAACAATACCTTTTATAATACCTGTATATTCTTCATTAGAAAATAATTTATCTTTTAATCCAGCATTTTGTAAGAATTTTAATAATTTTAATGATGATAATGTTATATTACTATTTGGAGAAATACTATTAATAATATTATACATCTCCTCAATATTACCATCTCCAATCAATTCAACACATCTTTTAGATAATTCTTCAGGTAAACTTTCTATTATTTTTTCAAGTTCTGCATAAATTTTTTCTTGATTATCAATAGAATATTTAATTTCATTAGGACTCATTTTTTTACCACCTCATTGTTTGTTCAGTTTCTTCATCCTTTTTTCTAGATTGGTCACTTTGTTTTTTGAATAATGTTATTTTTTTATTTAATTCTTTTAAATACCTATATTGTGCTTCTTCAGAAGTAATTTGATTAGTTAGTTCTGATTGCTCCGATTTTTTTAATTGTTCCACATCCATATTAGGTTGTTGTGTATTATTTAAATCATTTATATTCAAATTATTATCCATTTTTAACCTCCTATACTAATTTTATATAACATATAGCCAATCCCAACTACCATACCTATAACAAATGTAACAATTAAAGTAAGTAACAAAGCATCTGCAAAACCACTGGATGAATTGTGATTATTATTTTGTTGTTTTAATTGCTTTTTTTGTCCCATACCCTGAGAATATGTTTTTTCGCCAGTTTTTGAATATTGAAAACTTGTAATATGTTCTTCAATTCTTTGCTTTTGCAATTCTTTTTTTGTTGATTGTTGTTGTGTCATTTGAGTAACCATATTTGAATATTCATACTTAGACTCACAACCTATATTCATGGCATTTACAACATTATTTTTTGCATTTTCTATTGCTACTTGTTGATTGGCTAAAACTTTATTTGTTTCATTTAAAACTTGTCTTTTTCTTTCTAATTTTCCTTTTTTATCTTTAGATGATAAATCTTGAGAATTAATAATTGTTGAAATTTCCTCAACAGTTGTTTTATCTTTTTTATCAGCTTCATCAATACAACTTTGCATAATTCCATTTAAAGAAGTACCAATTGCAATTATCAAACTTTCTGAATCAAGGTCATCTTCAACACTTGCTAATGTACCATTAACAATTTGACTAATCAGATGTGTTTCAAATGTTAGAACATTTTCTTGATGCTTTCTATATGCTTCTTGTAATTTTGAATTATTCTGTCTTGCTATGACTGGATTATAACTGTCTTGAATTAATTTATCACTTACCATTTGTTCTATATTGCCTATAAGTTGTTCTGCTTGTGGAATATTTTTAAAAGCACTTAAATCATGAGCATCCACACCTTGTAATACTTGTAGTCCATCAATTTCACTAGCAATCGTCCAAAAAGTTGGATGAGGGTAAGCAAGATGTCCATCTGAAAGCATTCTATCGTTTTCTGCAGGGCTTAAATTAATTTCAATAGGTATTCCCATATCTTTCGCTTTTTCACAAATTATTTGACTCGCTAAAACACTATTTTCATCAAATAACTTTTTAGCAGCATCACTTTGCATTGTATCTCGATATTGCATAAATATATCTGGATGAACAACTATATCAAATAATCCACTATCTATTGCTTTTGCAACCATATTAGCATATTCTATTGGGTAATTAGGATTAGCAGTACCAACACTTTGATTTAATCCTCTTGGAACAAAATGTTGACCTAGTATCATATAATCTACTTTATCTCGCATTTCGCCTAAATATGCCTCTCTCATTGGATCAAATTCTGCCTCAAATCCAGAAAGTATAGTCATCTCAGGATGCTCTTGTTTCATTTTATTTATTGATCCTATGTATCCACTAACTTCGCTATTTAGCATTCTGTGGTCTTCATCTGGTAATATTAAATTTGGATTGGGTATATGTTCACTAAATCCAAGTGAAGTAATACCATTTTGTTTAGCTGCCATAAGCATTTCTTCATCAGTACAATACTCTCCATGACCAGTTCTAAATGTATGAGTATGATAATTAAAAGTTAAGTATTTATTATTTATATTTTTTTTTAATGTATCCATTTTGCACCTCACATACTTTTCTTTTTTTATAAACACATCTTATAATTTTAACTATTTATATTTTTATATTATCACTAACTACATTGTACCAAATTATTACAACTAGTTCTATAAATTTTATGAATCTTTTCTATATTTTTATATAATCTTTCATTAATAGTTAATATATCACCAATTTGTAAATATAATTCATTTATCTTATTTTCATATTTTTTTATTTCCTCTTTATGTTGTTCTATCTTATTATTTTTTAACAATTCAATATGTGATTCGTATATATTTAATTGATTTTGTAATAATTTTAGTTGAGTATTATTATTTTCAAAGCTATATAAATTAATAAATTCGATAACTTTATTTATACTATCTTTTTCTTTCATACTACCTAATACATCCTCGTATAATATAGTTAAGATATTTTTTAACTATATTTTCAGAGTGTAGACAAACCCCTAGATTTTTTCTAGAGGTTTCCTTATGCATTATTTTTTATTTGAATTTTTTTAAATAATTTAACTATTTTTGTTAAAAATTCTATATTTGATGATAATATTTGAGACTTCTTTCCTACATTATCATTTTTTATTGCTATATTTTTCATGTTTTGTGCAGCACAAATAAGCCATATATAGTGTTGATTTTTTTAACTCCTTTATACATAGCATATCTATATCCATGATTTTGTTTTGAATCTGCAAAACTTCTTTCAACAAGTTCTTTTCTTTTTTGATATAGTTTTTTACCAAATTCAGATAATCTGTTTTTATTAAAAAGTTCATTCCATTCCTCGTGAATGTGTCTTCTTACTATTTTTGTTTTATCTGAATTTTCATATTTCTTATATCCTAGTTTATCAATTAAGCCTTTGTACTCTAAAACTTCTCCTATTTCTTTTTCATAATATATATCTAATTCTGTAATATATTCATATTTTCTTTTTTCTTTTCTTGATTCAGATGTTCCAAATCTTCTACGTCCAAATACACCAAATATATTATTATCAATAAAGTACTTTTTAATATCTAACGTTAAATATCCTGAATCTACGGCATAGTTCTTTAAAGAAAAACCAAATGTATTTTTTATATATTCACATCTATCTATAAATGGACCAGAATCATGAACATTTCCTTTTGTAATATAACAATCAACTATAATATTACATTTATCATCTACTGTTCTATGATCTAAATACATGAAACCTTTTTCTTTATTATCTCTATGATAATATCCAATTTCTTTATCTGTCGTACTTACTTTAATATGTTTTTCTTCTATTTTATCTTTATATTCAAACGGTTTTCTTCCTTGTTTTATTCTTTCTTCGTTTATTTCTTCTTCTAACCATTTGCGTCTTTCTTTTATATTTTTAACTATTTCATCATTATATTTATTCTTATTAGCATTCGCTTTTTTATGTGT
Organism: bacterium; assembly: GCA_019423565.1. Classification (GTDB taxonomy): domain Bacteria; phylum Bacillota_I; class Bacilli_A; order RF39; family UBA660; genus CAG-433. Next base: position 39,528 of record JAHZBE010000011.1, on the reverse strand, counting down.
TGAGTCTGTATAAAATGTAGTTCCGTCTACTAAATTATATTTTATTGCTTGATTTACTATTTCTATAAATATTTCCTCGAATATATTTGAATCTTTAAATCTTCTTTCATAGTTTTTACTAAATGTAGAAAAATGTGGAGTATCTTCTCCAAATGGTATTCATAAAAACCATCTATATTCTGCATCTACTTTTATTTTTTTTCAAGTTTGCCTCATTGATTTTAATCCATCTAATGCTTGTATAAATACTATCTTAAATAATACAACTGGGTCAATACTAGGTCTTCCATTATTTTCACAATATAAATGTTTTACTTTATCATAAATAAAAGTGAAATCTATATATTTATCTATCTTACGAAATAAACTGTCCTCTGGTACAATTTCTTCCATAGTAGTGATTAAGATTTCACTTTGTATATTTTTGTTTATAATTATCATATTACTTCAACTCATTTCTACTTTAACCACTTATAATATAACATTTTTGCATAATAAAAGTGAGAAGTTGAATATTTCTTTTGGTTAAAATAGAAATTTTTCTCGTATATTCATTATAATACAAATTAAAAAAAAAGAAAAGAGCATTGAACTTTGTCAACACTCTGAAGCAAATATATTTGCTGATAATTTTGCCTTTATATCTAGTTTTTTTAAAGCCATTACCTTTGATTCTTTCTTTTCAGAATAATCATTAACAATTGCTTCTGCATATATTTTATTTGTATCTATAAAATTTTCTCCTTTCAAATCAATTGTAATTTATTATTAATTTAAAAGGAACAACAAAAAGTTATAATTATGTCTATTTAAGTGATTTATTCTAAATATAATATTTCCTTACCTAATTTTTTTGCATATTCTATCTCTAAATTAGTACTTTCACCAATATATTTATCTTTATTTATTACAAATATTGCATCTGATAGTTCTATCTTTTTAAAGTGAATTTTCTTTAAATTATCTAATTCTTCTTTAGTGCTTTTTATTTTAATAACGGGATAAACTGGTGTGAAAACACAGTTGCCTTCCAAAGATAATTTTTCTGAAATATTCATCATTTCATTTTGAAATTTTAAACTACCACATATTGTTATTACCTTCATATTATCACTTTTATTTTTCAGAATTAACTTCTGAACCCAAGTATAAAGATTTTTCTTTTTTATTATTATTCTCTACTTCTTGTTTTTTTACAGGTTCAATACATTCTAAAGCATTTTCCATTAATGACGCCTCTATTACCTCCAATGACAAACAACCTATATATTTTCTTTTTGCCATTAATAAATTAAATTCTGGTTTTAAAACATAATAAACATCGCCTTCTTTATTACTACTTACAAAATAAATTGGTTCATCATTACTATTCCAAATTCCAGCATAAATATCATTTATATTGCTATGCATTTCTTCTAAATTTTTTTCTATAGTATTATGAAATCTTTTTAAATCATCCAATAATACCATTTTCTGTGTACCATTACTATCTATATAAGCATATAATAATCCTAAATTATATATATCTTCATAATAAACTCTTGACAAAACAACCACTCCTTTATATAAGAAAATTGTAACATAAAAATAAATAGAATTATCTACTTATTTTTATAAACTAAGTAATATGTAAAAAACTAATGATAAAATTATTAATCCCACTCCAGTACCTAAAAGTACTATACCTACTGTTTTATTTATTGTAACTACTTTTTCTACAAATCCTTGTTTTGGATTTTTAGGATTATAAAATACTGGTAATTCTGTTCCTATTGGCCATTTTTCTTCTGCAAGTAATCTATAATTATGATAAACTCCTATAGTATTTATATAAAATGTATCATCTAGTATATAAAAGTTATCACTTTCATCATTATTTAATACATATTTATTTTTTGATACAATCTTTTTATAGTGTCTATATGCATTATATTTTTTACCATCTACAATGTACTCAACAACTGGTGATATAGACCTAGCATTATTTGAACCAAGATATTTATACTTTATAACATTCCCTTTTACCATACTTGTACAATTTTTCTTAAGTTTTTTTTCTTTTATAAAAAATAATATTGATAAAATAATTAATAAAATTCCGACTAGAGCTATACAAATTGAAGAAATCATTTGTGTATTCATTTTTTTCACCTCATTATAATTATAGCATAAAAAATAGTCTTATTTTACATATATAGTTTACTAATAAAAAAAGTACGCCTTTAATAAAGTGTACTCAATTAATCAACAATTCTATTCATTTACTTCATTAGTATCTATAACTATTAATGGTATATATATTTCATCATCTGTATATCCTGCATGCTGTGAATATAATGGATAATCACCATCAGAAATAAATGCTTTCTTTGTATGAGAAATAGCTAAATAATCACCTAATTCACTTCTAAATTTTGGATTTTCTTCGCCATCACCAAATAGTTTCGAATCTATTACTTCTTCTTTTGTATACAAATTAAAATATTCACTAAAATATTTATTAAACAAATTTCCAAATTCTTCTTTTTTACCATCTTTTATAAAAAATGCAGTTGCTCTAGGTTCGATAGATGGAACCCTTTTTAAACATTTTAAAATATCAGGATAATCTTTTAAAAATATGTCTTCTTCATTTAAATGTCCATGATCTGCCACTACAAAAATAATTGTATCATTTAATTTTTTTGATAATTCGTATATTTTATTTTCTCTTTCAATAATTAAGTCTTTTATTTTTCCATTATCTGTACCCAAATCATGCATTGTATGATCTGGTTCATCATTATATGCATAAATATATTTTTTTGTATCTTGATTGCATAATTTTTCTATCTTTTCAAACATTTCATCTATACCTTGATATGCATCTTCATCAAATGGAGTAACTTTATATCCTTCATAATTAGTTTCTTCATTAATTCTATCTGTTACTTCTTTGGGTTTTAAATATTTATTTTCATATTCTATTGCATCATCTAGTACTGTCCAAGTTTCATCACCTTTTTTAGTTCCTGCAAATGTAACTATCGTTTCATCAATATCATCAAAATACATTGTCCAACCAAGCATACCGGTTTCACAAGGATTTAATCCTGTTCTCATACTTGCTGTTGCGGCAACAGTAGTTGCTGGAAAAACACTTGTTATATCTTTTATTTTATGTTTCATAAAAAATGAATCACATAATAAATGCTTATCCAAAATAAATGTTCCCATACCATCAATTAAAATTGTTACAACATTTTTAGGACTTTTTTCTTCTAACAATTTATCAATATAACCAATAGTATTGTGTTTATATGATGCACCAAAATATTTTGCTATAGAACATGCAAGGTTTGTTAAACATTCATTATAATTGTTTCTTACTTTCATATTTTTCACCTATTATCATATTATATAAATCTCTAATTGTATGTTCTTTATCTACTATATAACTATCTATTAAAGCATTATCAGCACCTACTTTATCACTTCTAATACTATCACCTATCATTATGCAATCTTTTTTATTTGTACCATCTATAGCAAGTTCAAATGATTCTAATCCTGGTTTCATAGCATCTTCTCCAGCCACTATTTTATCTATATAATTAAATAATCCTGCTCTTTTTAATCTTGGAATTTGTGTTCCACTAAACCAACTAGTAAGTATTACTATTTCTTTGTTATTTTCTTTTAAATATTTAAACAAATCAACCACACCATCAACTACTTCATCTTTAATAGTTTCACCATTGTAAATCATCCAACCATTAATCGTATCTTCACTTACTGTAAAACCATAACTTTTAAAATAATCACTTAAAGTTTTAGTATTATATCTTGGAAATTCTTGTTCATACTTATTTAAAATGCTTTGTTTATTCTTAAAAAATTCTTCTTGCTCATTTTCTAAAATGTGTTCTTTAAAATAATCATCTTCTTTAGACCAATCTGGAATTAATATTGTGTAATCAACATCAAATATATATTTTTTATAATTTTTCATTTTTATCCCTCCATTTAAATAATGCATATATGTTTATTACTAAATACATTATTGACATTAGTAATACCATTAAAGAATCAAAACCACCACTACTAAAATTGATAATCCATAACGTTAAATCTAAAACATTATTAACCAAATATAGTATCCATGATTCATTATATCTTAACATAAGTAAAATTCCTGCGATAAAACTAATAACATTAGTAAATGAATCCAAATATGTTAATCTTTCTCCAGGAATTAATTGTAATAGATACGCAACTAAAAGACCAGTAACTATCGATAAAATTATTGTAATTACTCCTTTTTTTAATCCTAAACCTCTATTTTTAACAACATCTTTATTTGAATTTTTATTCCATTCAAAATACCCTTTTATATTTATTGGCATAAAAAATAATAAATTAAATATCACTAAACCATAATTATTATTTTTAAGCGCTACATATGATAATGCTAAATTGTTTATAACTCCTATAGGAAAATTAATCTTATTTCCAACACTACTATAATAAGAATTTAATATACCTGTTATTAATACAATCATTCCTACAAAAGTATTTTTTGAAAAAATACCAATTATTATTGAAATAATACAAACTAATATTGGTACTATTACTTGGTTATATTTTTTATTTTTTAAATTCATAATAATTCCTCCTCTTATATATTTTCAATATCGTTAATCATTTTATTTTTAATACGAAACTACAAATCAACAGATGATATAAAAAATTTAACTAACGTTTATTTTACTATTTTCTAACAATATAGTAAAGTACTGACATTGTATAGTAAAACTTTTCATTTTCAATTAGATTTATGTTCATAAATAGCCTCCTAAAATATACATATATTATACTAAACATTTGTTCTTTAAACAATATAAAAGGAAAGAAATTACTTTCTTTCCATCACACAAATGGTTTCCACATGCCATGTTCATTAATTATGAATAGTTGCTTTTTATATGTTTGGGTATAACTGACTATGTTCTGACATACAAACTGAAATAATATAATGTGTATTATACATATATCAATTTTTATTTAAATTAATTAAAACTATATTCTCTTATTTCACAATTATCTGGCAAATATTTTTCCACCTGTCCATCTTCTGGCAATTCATTAAAATAAAAATGGATTGCCCTAGCTACGCCACCATGTGTTACTAAAAGTATATTTTTACCTCTATATTTTTTCTTGATTTCATCTAAAAATAAATTAACCCTTTTAAATAATTCTGGAACTGTTTCTAAATTATCGATTTTAACTTTAGAATAATAATTCCAATATTCCGTATAATAAAAATTATCTATTTTCGTATTTGTTAAAACTCCACAATTTCTTTCTTCTATTCGATCATCATATATTACTTTTATCTTATTAGAATTTATAATATCACAGGTATGTCTTGTTCTTAAAAGTGGTGAACAAATAATCAAATCTAAATTTAAATTTTTAATTTTTTTAGATGCTTCCTGTGCTTGTTTTATTCCAATATTATTTATATCTTCATTTAATAATTTTCCATTATATATACCTAATCTATTACTATCTGTGTTTCCATGTCTAATTACATATAACTTCATTGTTACTTTTCCTCCTTATATCATTTTTGTAAAGTGTGTATATTCCTGTAAGTAATAAAATAAAATCACCTAATACCATGAACCAACTATGGTAATAAATATAATAAGAGCCGTATAAAATTCCTGTTGTTATTCCAGATATTCTAACTAATTTCATATTTGATTGCCATAGACAATATGATCTAATCATTGAACCAATTGTTGGTAATAGCGAAACCCATCCTGCCCATGAAAAATAACAATTTATCATAATTATTCCTTCAAAAATAAATAGTATTATTAAATATACAGATTTACTAAATTTATTTTTATTTATAAATATAAAAGTCCTTATTAAATTTATTATACTTAAAATTGCACCTGTAAAAGCAGATATTAAAAAATCATATATTGCTTCAAAAAAGCAATTTAATGATTGAACATATAATGATTTTTTTCTATCTTTAATACATATACTAATACACACTGCTAATAATGCTAAAATACTAAATACCATTTTTTATTTCTCCTATAATCTCTACTTTTTATTTTGTTTAGTCAACCCATACCACCTAATATGGTATGAGTAAATATATTCTCCTCAAACAACCTCCATAAAATTTTTTCATTTTTTTACAAAAATAAGTGTTTTTTTATCAAAAATATGCTTTTTTTTGATAGGCACTGAACAGTTGATTTTCGCCCAAATATAAGACTTTATTTAAGATTTAGAACACATACGCATTCAACATGATAAGTATTAGGAAACATATCAAATGCACTTACATCTTTTATATCATACTTTTCTCTTAATACATTTATATCTCTAGCAAGTGTTATTGGATTACATGAGATATAAATTATTTTTTTAGGTTCTATTTCAAGTAATGACTTTAATGTTTTTTTATCACTACCGCCTCTTGGAGGATCCATAATTAAAGTATCAATATTAGTTTCTTTTAATGTATCTATTTTATTTTCTACTTTATCACAAATAAATTCTATATTATCAATATGATTTAAAAGCATATTATTTTTGGCATCTTCTACTGCTTCTTTAACTACTTCAATACCAATTACTTTTCTAGCCTTTTTAGCGAGTAACATAGTAATAGTTCCAGTTCCAGAATAAAGATCTACAATAGTATCTGAATCACTTATAAAACTAAGTGCCTTATTATATAAATTTTCAGCAGTTACAGGATTCACTTGAAAAAATGATTTAGGTGAGACATCAAATACAAGCCCATTTAATTTTTGATTTAAACTTTCTACTCCATGTACTAACTCATTATTAATATAAATACTACTTACATAATTAAATAATTCTATAAACTTTTCTTTATATTCATTATTTAAATTATCAATACTTATCATTAACTCATCAGAACAAATTCTTATCATAACATTTTTAATTTTATGGTTAACATTTTCTTTTATAAATCCTCTAAGTTTTAAAAGAACTTCATTTATTTTTTTATCAGTAATAATACACTCATTTATATCTATTATTTCATTAGTTCCTTTTTTATAAAAGCCAATTTTATCATTTTCTACTTTAAATACAACTTTATTTCTATAATTTTGGGTGTTATAACTATAAATACTAGATAACTTAATATCCATATTACATATTTTTTTAAAAATAGATTCTATTTTATTTTTCTTAAATTCAAGTTGTGAATTATAATCCATATGCATTAAATTACATCCACCACAATCATAAAAATATGGGCATATTGGTATTCTTCTATTAATACTTTTTTCTTTTATTTCTATAATACTTCCTACAGCATAATTTTTATTTACTTCATCTATTTTTATTTTAACCTTTTCATTTTTTAAAGCACCTTTTACAAAGACAATAAATCCATTTACACTTGCAACTCCATCACCTTCGTTATTCTCTCTTAATATTTCAACATCATATTCTTCATTAATATTCATAACTAACCTCTTATACTTTTATAATAATTAACTTCTTATAATTTATCTATCTTATTTATAAAATTATTTGTTTCTTTATACCATGAATAAATACCTTTTTTTCTCTCTTTGTACTTATTTAATTCTTCTTCTGTATAATCCAATCCTTTTTGTTTATGATTATTTATCCATCTTGATATTGTTCTATTATAACAAGTATCAATATCTGTTCTAATAATTATTATTTTTCCTTTTAATATTGATATATCTTTAACACAATGAAACTGTGCACAATCTATAACAATAGTTTTATCAAAATTTTTACAATACTCTAATATCTCGTTATATATTAAATCAAAATCGTTCATTAAATTTGGTAAAGTATCATATTTTTTTCTAAAATATTCTCCTAATTTTTTATTTAATCCTGATGATTTTTCATACCTAACTTCATTAAATATTTCATCAGTATCAATTATTTCATATTCATTACTATTAAAATTATTGTTTGCGTAAGTAGACTTTCCTGAACCACTTTGTCCAGTTAAATTAATAATTTTATCATTCGTTAATTGTTTAACATATGGTTCTTTACCTACAAATCTACTGATTAATAAATCTGATTTAACTTCATATAAATAACTTTCTACTTCTTTCACAAAATTATCTTCATATTTTCTACCATCTTTATTACCATGAAAAATAAAATCATTCCATTCATCTAACACTTCATCTATATTATTTTTATTGACCTTATCTTTAAGTATTGCATACGCTGTTTTCTTATAATTCATAATACTTACAACACCTAAAGCTTTATAATATGATTTTTCTGGTATTTTTGATATTTCATAAAAATGAAGAGCTAAATCATCATCAACTTTTCTTGGATTTTTTATAATTATCTTATTAGTTCTATAAATGGTTGTTGCTCCCTCTATTTGTACAACTTCAGCTTCTTCTGGAATATCTACATCATAGATTGTATCTCCTCTATGTAACCATCTTAAAATACTTTCTTCACTACAATAATTAAATCCACCAAAATCTCTTGGATTATCTGCTTTTGAATTCCAATTATTACTTATATTTACTTCACCAATTTTATAATTAAAATCACTCTTTGCACCACTTGTTGTACCATACATTACTTTTACAAATTTACTCATATTTTCACCACCTAATCATGTTTTATATTTTCAATATTAATCAATTTATTTTTATCATCAAAAGTAAGTTTAAAAATTTCACAATAATCAATTTTATCATTAAATACTTCTTCATCATTAAATAAAAGTTTATAACTAAAATCTTCTTTACTAGGTATTACTTTACACCAAGTCATAAGTAAAAATAACATAGCAGTTGAATGAAATACTATTGCTATTTTTTCTTCATCACTTTTTAATACATTCATTAATGCATTAAATGTTCTCTCTCTTACTTCTTTTTGACTTTCACCAAATTCAGTTTTATAATTTTCATCTAAAAATTGTTTTTCTCCAAAATTGTCTGGAAGTTCATCCCATGAATTAATTCCAAATTTTCTTTCTCCAAAATCATTAATTACATTAATTTCTATATTATTATTTTCTGCTATATATTTAGCAGTAGATATTGCTCTTACATAACTTGATGAATATAATTTATCAATATCTTTTAATTCTTCAATATTTAACTTTTCTCTAGCAATATTTTCTCCTTCAATTGATAAAGGTTGTTTTTCATTTTGAATTTGTAAACTATCCATATTTTTGTCATTATTAACTTTTAATGGTTTTGAATGCCTTATTAAATATACTTCTTTAATCATTTTTTTACCACCTTTCTTTATAATATTATTTTAACATATTTTTTAGCATAATAAAACTTTAACAATAAAGTTAAAGTTTATATATTATATAGCATAAAAAATATTACTTATTCCATCTACTCCAGGATAATATGTATTCATCATTTCACAAGCAAGATTTAATTTTTCTTCATTTATTTTATTATCGTTAATATATTCATTTACAATATTAGTAAATAAAACATCATAATATGTTGTTAAAGAATTATATTTAACACCTGCGATTAAATCAACCAATTCATCTACTTTTTTATTAATTTCTTCATCAAAATTAGCATAAAAATAATCATTAAATGATACATGTTTACCATCTATTTCTGTACTATTTAATATGCTTGAAACTTTATTTTGATATGATAATAATTCATTATTTTTTATATCATCTTTTATATAATTTTTATATTTTAATTTAGTATCTACTATATACTTAGATATTTCTTTATCAAATGAACCATCACTATTATTTTTTTTAATATCTTTAATAACAAAATTTTTCTCTGTAGTCTTATTAAATTCTAGTAGTTTCATTTCTTTTGGATCAATTACAGAATAATATTCTGGCACTATATCACTACCTTTTTTCCATACTTTATCATCACTTCTTACAAATGGTACCACTACATATAATTTACCATCAATTTTTCTTAACATTGAAATCATTGCACAATAATCATCGTTTAATCCATATTTTCTTTTTTCTTTATTTGCAATACCTAAAAACTTATCTACATTAACCATTATATCTCTCCTTTATCTTATTTCTTACATTATATAAATAATATTTTATATTGGATTCAGTAATTTCTAATTTATTACTTATATCCTTTATTGAAAGGTCTTTTAAATAATATAATTTAAATATTTTTATTTCATTTTCACTAAGTCCTATTTTATCTATATCATCAATTATTTCTCTATATATAATCTTATCAATAGTAATATCTTCATATCCTAATTCATATGACATATCATAGTTAACATTATTTTTTTCTTTAATATATTTTTTCGCTCTGGTGCACCAAATATTATAAGCAATTTTCCATATTAAATTTTCTAATTTTTCAACATTTATATCTTTATTAAGATACTCGAATATTGATAAAAAAACACTATTTGTTAAATCTTCTGCATCTTCTCTATTATTTGTTTTTTTAATAGACCAATTATATATTTTATCGAAATATTCATCATATACCTTATCCATTATTTAACTCCTTTCACTTATATAGTATAAATTAAAATCAAATGGTTAGTAATTTTTTTGCTTTTCTATAATATGTTTGATATTTCCAGAATCTTTTATAAGTTCATATGTTGAATCAGGTAATAACTTATAATTTTGTAAATCATTTATATTAATCCAATAAAATATTTGGCCTTTATTATCTTTACAAACAAATTTTTCTTGAGTAATATCTTCATTATATATAGATTTATAACAAAAACAGTATTGCATAATTTTTTTATCATCTTTTTCTGTAAAATTTTCTTGAATAGAACAAAGTTCAAATTCTAAATTAAATCCTGTTTCTTCCTTTATTTCTCTTTTTACCGCATTTAAACTATCTTCATAAATTTCTATTCTTCCACCTGGAAGCATAAAATAATCTCTATCAATAATCTTAAATAATAAAACTTTTGCTTTATCTTTATTATATATAATTGCTGATGCTCTTGCATTAAATCTTGTATTATCTATTTCAAAATCTAAATTCATATTTTATTCTCCTGTAGATTATTATACTATATTTTTCATATTTTTGGTTAAACTAACTAAAAAAGGAGTTTTTTTATGAATATAGAAGATTTAAAAAAATTTAAAAAGTATAATCCTGATTTAAAAATAAGAGAATTAAAAAATGGTAATACTACCGTTTACATTATATATTTTGAAACATTATGTAAAAGTAATACCATTAATGATTTTATTTTAAAACCTATTTATGATGATAAGATAAAGTCATTAGATGATATAAAAAATAAGTTACCTTCTGGTAATTTATTAGAAATAAATGACGAAAATACATTATATGATAATCTTTATTCAGGATTTACAATTATTTCAATAGATAATAAGTTTATTTCTTTTGAAACAAAGGAATCACTTGATAGCGGTATAATTGCCGCGACTAATGAAAAAGTAATTAAAGGTCCAAAAGATGCATTTACAGAAAACTATCAAAGTAATGTAGGCCTTATTAGAAAAAGAATTCGCTCTAAAAATTTAAAAGTTAATGAATACACAATTGGTACTAGTAGTAAAACAAAAGTTGCTTTATTTTATTTAGATGATATTGTAAATAAAGACTTAGTTAATAAAATAGAAAAAAAACTAAAAACTATGAGTTTAGATTATGTTGCAAACAGCAATTATATTATTGATGCGATGAGTAAGAAAAATAATATTATGCCTACGAATATAATGACAGAAAGGCCTGATTTAACTAGTTTTCTTCTTATGGAAGGAAGAATTGCAATTATGGTTGAAAATTCACCTCAAGTAATCATTATACCAATGTTTTTTTCTGATACGATTCATACTATTGATGATTATTATCAAAATTCAAAAAATGTATCTGTTACCAGAATAATTAGGGTTATTGCATTTATAATATCCGTAACAATACCTGGAATGTATCTTGCACTTACTACATTTAATCAAGAAGCACTGCCTACTAGTTTATTAATTAATTTTTCTATTCAAAGACAAGGAGTTCCTTTTCCAAGCATTGTTGAAGCACTAGTTATGTTTCTTATATTTGAAATATTAAAAGAATCTGATACAAGAATACCATTTGTAGTTGGTACATCAATGTCAATAGTTGGTGCATTAGTTTTAGGACAAGCCGCTGTTGATGCAGGTCTAATATCCCCTATTATGATTATAATAATTGCAGTATCATCAGTAACATCTTTCTTATTTAATGATAATGATCTTGTTAACGCTATTAGAGTTTGGAAACTAATATTCATTCTTTTATCTGCCTTTGCAGGACTTTATGGATTCTTTATCGCACTTTTATTATTCCTTGTAAAAATATCAAGTATGGACTCATATGGATTTGATTATGTAACTGTAGATGGTATTTTAAAATCTAATATACAAAAAAATGGTATTATTTTAACTAAAAAATTTAAACTAAATAAAAGAAATTCTGTTTTAACTAAAAATACTGAAAGGAGATAATTTATGAAAAAATTTGTATTAATTATAATAACTTTATTTATTTTATTAATATCTTCTGGATGTTATAACTATAAAGAAATAAATGATATGGCAATAGTAAGTTCAATAGGAATTGATAAAGATAATAAAAATGATAAATACATTGTAAGTGCTCAAATAATGAATTCAAAGGAAAGTGAAGATAGTGAAGATAGTCAAATTACTGTATATACAAAGGAAGGAGATACAGTACATGAAGCACTTAGAAATATAACTTTAAAATCTCCTAGAAAATTATATGGTAATCATTTAAGCAAAATCGTTTTATCTGAAGAGGTTGCAAAAGAAGGTATTGATAATATACTTGATATATTTAATAGAATAACCGAAGTTAGAAATGAATTTATTATAACAATTGTAAAAGAAGATAAAGCAAGTGATGTATTAAAAGTTTTAACAACAACAGAATCGATACCTGCAGAATATGTTAAACTTAGTTTAAAAATTGCAGATAAAACAAGTGGTCTTACATACGCAACTAAACTAGATGAATTCATATCACTATATCTAAAAAAAGGTATTGATCCTGTTGTCCCAGTACTTAAAATTGACAAAAAAGAAAAAAAAGGTACTACTATAAATAATATAACAACTACAAATCCTATTTCAAAAATAGTAATTGAAGATTTAGCAGTAACAAATAAAGGAAAACTTGAGACTTATTTAAAAAATGAAGAAATAATTGGTTATAATTTTTTAAGGAACCAAATTCAAAAAATGATTATACCAGTTAAATGTGATGATGAAAATAATTATGCTTCTATTTTGATTTTAAAAAATAAAACTAAAAGTAATGCTGCAAAAAAAGATAATAAATACATTATTAATTTTAATATTAATTCTGAAGCAATTATAACAGAATACAATTGTAAAAAAGATTTGACTGATGAAAAGGTAATAAAGGAATTAGAAAAAGATACTGAAAAAAAGATTAAGAGATATATAAAAAAATCTTTGAATAAACAAAAAGAAACAAAAGGAAAATTTTTAGGACTTGAAAGAATAATATATCTAGATTATCCAAAATATAAAAATGAAGATTATAGTGTTAAATATAATGCAAAAGTTAATTTAGTACGAAAAGGAGAAATAAGAAATTCAGTAAAAGGAGAAAATAATTATGAATAAAAAAATAGGACACAAAGGTTTTGCAAGTCTACTCTTTTTCTTATCACAAGAAATCTTTTTAGGAGTTGGACTTACAAGGATTCTAAGTATTAGTGAACAAAATTCATGGATATCTATTTTAATTGCATTTGTAATTGGTTTTATTTTTTTAAATATGATTATGTATGTGATGAATTATAAAAAAGATTTAAATGTATTTGAAAAAATTGACATTTTATTTGGTAAATTTAGTAAAATAATTAATTTTATTTTATTTTCTTTGGTAACCTTATATTTTATGTTTTCGTTATGGAATTTATCTATTTATATACAAAATAAATTTTTAGATCAAACTCCCAAATTTTTAATTATGTTTTTATTCTTAATACCTGTAATTTATATTGTTAACAAAGATATTAAAACTATTTCAAAAGTATCACTAATATGTTTTATTTTATCAATTGTAGAGTTTTTAGCCTCTGTTTTTGGCCTTGTTAATTATATTGATTTTAATAATTTTAAACCTTTATTTACAAATAGTTTTAATGAAATAATATCTAGTTCATTTATAATTATAGCTTATTTTATTACTCCTTTTTCTCTCATATTAATTGTCCCAAAAAATACTATTGATGAACCTAAGAAATTAAATAAAAGTTTTATATATTTTTATATTATTGGATTTTTAGAATTTCTTTTAATTACAAGTTTTATAATAAGTATATTTGGTATTGACTATGCAAAATTATTTTATTACCCTGAATTTTCTCTTTTGAAAAAAATTAGTTATTTTGACTTTATTGAACATGTTGAAAATTTATTATCTTCTCAGTGGTTATTTTCTTTATATATTGGCTCAGTTATAAATCTTTATTTTATAAAAAATTATTTAAAATATTTAAATATTAAGAAATTAAAAACAAAAAAAATAATTTATTATACCATTATATTTATTTCATTATTTATATCTCCAAGATTATTTATGAATACTACAATAGAGTATCATGTAGTAAAGGAATATTTTATTTATTTATATAGTATTCCTATTTTTGTACTTTTAATTATTGCAATAATTTTAATAAAAAAAGAGAAAAGAGCAAATTAAAGCTCTTTATTTCTTTTGTAATGAAACATATATTGAATAACAAGTCCTGAATATTTACCAAACTTTTCTTCTGTAAATTTTCTAATATTATTAACTCCCTCAATATTATATTTTTCTTTCATAAATTTTTTTACCCATGTATCTATTGGAAACACATCAAGTCTACAGTATGAAAAAAGTAAAATGCATGATGCAACTTTTTCCCCTATTCCTTTATTAGTCATTAAATAGTCTAATGCATCTACCGAATTCATATCATTTATCTTTTTTAAATCAAATTCTTTATTATTTACTTTTTGAACAAATTCATATAAATACTTATCTCTAAATCCAGTTTTTAAATTTCTATAATCTTCTATTGAAACATTTTTAAGTCTTTCTTCATTTGGAAATAAGTAATATTCTTTTTCATTAAAAATAATTTTTTCTCCATATTTTTCTGATATTAAATTTAATGAATTTCTAATTTGAGGAACACCATTATTTGCGGATAAGATATAACTTATAGCACATTCAAAATTTGATTGATTTATTATTTTATATCCAGCACAACTTTTAACTATATTCTCCAAGGTATTATCACTTTTTAATATTTCTTTATCCATTTCATCGTAACTTCTATTTAAATCAAAATAATTTCTAATAACATTTTCTAAATCTTCCTCTTTATTTGATGTTACAACTAAATCATTTTTATCTTTTTTTATATTTATTACTCTATCACTTAAAATAATTGTATATGAATTATCAATTTCTTTTTCATACCTAAATATTTGACCACATGTAACTGTTCCATCTAAATCAATACATATATCTTTTATTCTTAACATAATACCGCCTTCTTTAAATTAATTTTATCATATTTAGTATATTTTTTACATAGTCAGCCATAATAAAACTGTAAAAGGAGATAAGAAATATGACATGTAAAAATAACGACAGTAAAAAGAAAATTGTTTGTAAGAAATGTGAAAGCAAATATGATGAAAATGATAACATTGTAGTTACATGCACAGAATGTGAAGATGGAGAAAATAAAACAATTACTTGTACTTCTTGTGATTGTACTGATAATGATAATGGAAATACAGAAATATGTTTAAAAGGATGTAATTGTGAAAATAATGATACTGTTTACATTAGTTGTACAGAATATACTGAAGATTTAGATTAATTTTAAATCTTTTTCTTTACAATAATAATTATTATCTGTAAAATTAATATAGTAAAAGGAGTGTAAAATATGGAATTATTATTCTTATGTATTAAAGTATTTTTAGGAAGAATGGTAGATGTATCTTTATCTACATTACAAACAATGTATCTTGTTAAAGGAAAAAGAAGTTTAGCTACCATAGTTGGATTTATAGATGTACTTATTTGGTTTATAGTTGTTAAAGAAGCATTAAATACTGATATACAAAGTTTCTGGATAGCACTTGCATATGCAGGTGGATATGCGGTTGGAACATTTGTTGGTAGTGGTATTTCTAAAAGAGTTATTAAAGGTACTGTAAGCGTTCAAGTAATAACTAAAAACACTAAAAACAAAGTTTTATCTGCATTAAAGCATTCAAATTATGCTGCATCAGTAGTTGAATGTAAAGGTTTACATAGAGAAGATACTAATTATATGATTTATGCACAAATAGATAATAGAAAATTAAAAGATTTTAAAAATATGATAACTACTCTAGATGAAAATGCATTTATAACTGTTACTGAAAATAAAGAAATTTTAAATGGATATTTTGGTAAATAAAAAATTACTTCGTAAATTGAAGTAATTTTTTTATTCAAACATAGAACTAATTACTATTATTAGTATACCAATTAAAATCCCTATAATAGATAATACTTTATTTTTACTATGTAATACATGTGGAAGTAATTCAAAAAATACTATATAAATTATCATTCCAAGTGTTAAACAAAGTAATATTCCTATTACAAAATCACTTATTAATGAACTTATTAAAGCCATTAAAAGGCCACCAATGAATGTAGATATTGTAGACAAAAGAATCATTAATATTCTTTTTTTCTTATCTTCTTTTTTTAATGTTGAATATATAACCATTCCCATAGGAATATTATGAAGTCCAACACCAAGTGCCATTAAAAGTCCTACCTTAACTGATTCTGTTGTTATACTGTAAACAGCCATACCTTCAATTATATTATGAAGAACAATTGCTATAGTTGATACAATACCAATATGAAGTAAATTTTCTTCTGTACATTCATGTGATAAACCATGTTCATGATCATGTTCTGGTATAAATATATCAAGTAATTTTAATATAAGAACACCAATAACTACAAATATAATTATTAAATAAATCTTATTAGAAAATGTTTCATATATTTCAGGAAACAAATCAGAAACAGCAAGTGAAATCATACATCCAAGTGCTACTGATATAGATAAATTTTCTATTAATTTAGTATTTTTTGATATCTTAACTAAAAAAACTCCAATTAGTATAAAAAGTCCTAAAACAAATGTAATTAATAATCCCATTTTTTACCTCCTATATTGTTTTAATTATTTTTCTTGCTTTGTTAATAAGTTCTTCTTTTGAATTAGAATTCATATATTTTCTTTTTAATATAAATCTTTTCATAAATTTTATTCTTCTTCTAAAGAAACTATCTCTTTTCATAACTTCTTTGAAGGCAATATTATTATATATATCGCCATATGTAAGTTCAAGTACTCTAAATAAATAACTTAAAAGTTCTTTTTTACCTTTTAAATTTAAATTTTTCCACAGCATAATATCATTAAATATATAAATACTATTCATAAGTTTTAATGATTCATATTTTTCTTTATCAAATTTTAAACCTTTTGTATACTCATCTAATTTTTCACAGGAAGACAATATATCTAATATTTTAGCGCTTCCAAATAAATTCATTCCCATAATACTTTTAGGATTAAATCTATATCTATAAAGTACTTCATTTAAATAAACTATTTTCTTTGCTTTTATTATATTTGATATAATAAATGGTAAATCTTCAAAGTATATTCCTATTGGGAATCTTGAATCACCTATTAAACTTCTTTTAAATAATTTATTACAAGGACCTGCAGTTTCTAAAAGAAAATAGTCTCCTTTATTTATATCTACTTCTATAGTTTTTTTCTTTAACTTTGGATATAACTTTCTATCTGCATATTCTATATTTGATATACTTCTACTAAAATCATATCTAACTACATCAGCATCATATTTTTTAGCGGCATTAAATGCATCTTCTAAAGTATTTGACTCAATATAATCATCAGAATCAATAAACATAATGTATTCACCTTTTGCTTTATCAATACCTTTATTTCTTGATGCACCTGGTCCTGAATTTTTTTTATTTTCTATAACAAAAAAATTAGAATATTTTGTTTCATATTCTCTAATTATATCAAGACTACTATCTTTTGATTTATCATCTATTAATATTACCTCATAATTTTTATAACTTTGTGAAAGTATACTATCTAAGCATTGTCTAATAAATTTTTCTACATTATAAACTGGAATAATAATACTAATCATTTTTACTTCACCCTATCCATAGATAAGATTATATCACATTTCGAAATATTTTTTAGTTTTTTCTAAATATTTCTTTCTTTTTTCTAACTTTTCTGGATTATTTGCAATCGCATCACATCTTTGTACTTCAAGTCTTTTTTTAATCAAAGAAGGGTTTTCTTTTACTTTCCTTTCTCTTATTGGATAATCATGATTTTTTACTAAATAACATACTACTTGAATAAAATCTTTATCATATTCTAATCTTTCTAAAACAATTCTTGTTATTTTTTCTGAATAAATAGGATGATTAGGATAATGCCTTATTCCACCTTTTCAACATAACAATATGGTTTACTTATATCATTGCCATTCTAATAGAAAAATCTTTTTTAGATAAGGAAAGCGCATATAATGTATGATTAAATACATCTAAATGATGATGTGGATGTTTATGATCAAACACTATCATTGGTTTAATTTCAGGTATTATATTTAAAATATATTCTAAATTATTATTAATTTCTAAAATAACATCATCACTCATTAAAATATTATATAAATTCATTATAATCACCTATGCTTATTATAACAAAAAAGGTAAACCTTTTAAAGTTTACCATTATTTTATTTCAATACTTTTTTTAGTATCAACTTTTTCTTGTTTTGGAATAACAAGTTTTAAAGTACCATCTGTAAATTCTGCTTCAATTTCATCTTCTTTGATATCTCCAAAGTTAAATGATCTTTCACATTTTTCATATACTCTTTCTTTTCTTATATATTTCTTGTCATCCTCTTCATTTTCTTCTTCTTTCTTTTCGCAAGAAATTTTAATTACTCCATTATCACATTCAATATTGATATCTTCTTTTTTAAATCCTGGAATATCCATAACTACATTATAGTTTCCATCCTTTTCAAAAATATCACATTTCATAGATTTTTTAAATCTACTATCCTCATAATCATCTAATAAACTATCAAAAAATATTCTGCTTGGTAACATATTCATCATTCCTTTCTTATTTATTATGCACCTAATCTATATTTTTTATTCTATTTTGATAATAAGTCACATATTAAATTACTAATTTCTGTTGGATTTTCTATTGAAAGTCCTTCAATTAATCTACTTTGTGAATAAAGAATTTTAGTATATTCGCTAAATCTTTCTTTATCACTTTTATATAATTCTTTTAATTTATCTGCTATCTTATGTGAAGAATTAATTTCAAGTATTATTTTTGCATTAATACTTTGATCAGTAGGCATAGCATTGAGTACCTTTTGCATTTCTATTGAAACAGGTCCTTCACTTACTAAACATACTGGATGATTTTTAAGTCTATGTGTAAATCTAACATCTGAAATATCACTACCGATAATTTCTTTCATTGAATTTAACATTTCTTTGTTTTCATCATTTATTTTTTTAATTTCTCTTTTTTCTTCTTCAGTATCTAAATCTAAGTTTTCTTCAGAAACATTAACAAATTTTTTACCATCATATTCCATTAATGATTTAATAGCAAATTCATCAACATATTCTGTTAAGTAAAGAATGTTATAACCTTTATCCTTTACTTTTTCTACTTGTGGAAGCATATTAATTTTATCTATTGTTTCACCACAAGCATAATAAATATTTTCTTCATCATCTTTCATAGATGAAACATATTCTTTTAATGTTATATATTTTTCATCTTTTGATGAGTAGAACAAAAGTAAATCTTTAAGTTCATCTTTATGCATTCCATAGTCATTGTATACACCTAATTTTAATTGCATACCAAACTCTTTAAAGAATTTTTCATATTTATCTCTTTCATCTTTAAGCATACTTTCAAGTTCACTTTTAATTTTCTTTTCTATATTACTAGCGATTAATTTAAGTTGTCTATCTTGTTGTAAGATTTCTCTTGATATGTTAAGTGATAAATCATCACTATCAACAACACCTTTAACAAATCCAAAATAATCAGGAAGTAAATCAGAACATTTATCCATTATAAGTACGCCATTAGAATAAAGAGCTAAACCTTTTTCATACTCTTTTGAATAATAATCAAATGGAGCATATGCTGGTAAGAATAATATTGCTTTATAACTTGTCATACCTTCTACACTTGTATGAATAACCTTAATTGGATTTTCATAATCGTAAAATTTACTTTGATAAAAATTATTATATTCCTCTTCAGTAATTTTATTTTTATCTTTTTTCCATAAAGGAATCATACTATTTAATGTTTCTTCTTTTGTTACATCTTCATATTCATCTTTAGAACCTTTCTTAAGTTCTCTTCTTGTAACATTCATTTTTATTGGATATCTAATATAATCAGAATACTTTTTAACAAGTGTTTCTATAGTATAAGTATCTAAGAAGTCACTATAATTATATTCTTCATTATCTGATTTAATTTTTAAAATAATTGTTGTTCCATAAGTATCTTTTTCATCTTTTGTAATTGTATAACCTTCAGCACCAGTGCTTTCCCACTTATATGCATCTTCTTCATTATATTTTTTACTAATTACCGTTACATCATCACTAACCATAAATGATGAATAAAATCCTACACCGAACTGTCCTATTATATTTACATCTTTTTTCTTTTCGTTTTCTTCTTTAAATTGTAATGAACCAGACTTTGCAATCATACCTAAGTTATTTTCAAGTTCTTCTTTATTCATACCAATACCAGTATCAATAATCTTAAGTAATCTATTTTCTTTGTCTATTTCTATTTTAATGCATAAATCTTTTTTGTTTACTTTTATACTTTTATCAGTTAATGACTGATAATAAAGTTTGTCAATTGCATCACTTGCATTCGATAATAATTCTCTTAAAAATATTTCTTTATTTGTATAAATTGAATTAATCATCAAATCAAGTAATCTTTTAGATTCTGCCTTAAACTGCTTCACATTACACCTTCTTTCTGTCATTCTCTACCTGACAATTACATGATAGCGCTTTAATTAGCACTTGTCAATAGTAAGTGCTAAAATAGACAAATTTTTACATTTTTTTATATCTATTTTCGAGGTAATCACCATAATATTCATTACCTAAATTTTCACTTATAAATTCAGTTGCCTTATACGTTTTTTTGATTTCATATTTTGAACCATGTCTATATGCATCATACATAAGAAATCCTACTAAAAAAGTATTTATAGTCATCATATTTTTCTTATAATACATATCATGTAATTCTTTTTTAGTACTATTTATATAGACAAAACTTGTTAAATCATAGAATTTAAAATTATTAGAAGTAGTATAATTATAAAAAATATCTTCTATTTTAAAACCATTATAACTTAAAGTAATTATATCTTCCTTTATTTCTTCTAATACCTATAAGTTTATATTATTTACATCTTCTATTTTTAATTTTTCTTCTGTATAACCAATTACATTTCCGTTATCATAAATAATATCAATTGGCTTATTAAAATGTTTTAAATCAAGAGTACTTAATTTTATAAGTCCTTCATCACTTATTCTTTTAAATGGTGATGTTCTATTTTCTTTAAATATTTTAATGACTTTATCTCCATAATCGTAACAAATCGATTCTTTACCTTCACCTATTTTTTTATCTAATTTTATATTTTTTATATCTAACTTATTCATATTATACCTCTAACAAGATTATAACAAAAAAAATCACATATGTGATTTAATTTTTAATTATACTATCAAATAATTTTAATACATGTCTTTTTTCTTCATCTTTGTTCATACTAATCACCCTATTTTAATAATACTGATTGTTAATCAATAAAAAAAGACACAACTTAATGCATCTTTATATATAATTTATTATTTTATTTTTTTACAGCACTTTCTAATTCATCTTCATTAACTTTCTTTTTATTAAATCCATTAATATCTAATATTTCATCAATTAATTCATCTATATTTTCTTTTGAGTACCCTTCACATAATTTAATTTTCCTTATTAAATATTCAAATTTTTCCTTTGGAAAACTTATTGAATCTAAGTTACTATCATTTTTCATTTCTGATTCTGATATCTCATTGTTTCCATAAAAATCATATTCATTTATTTTTGGCATTTTTTCGCCCTTAAATTTTTCTTCATATTCATTCTTAGGCACAAGAAAATATTCATATCTTGATAAATGGTCATATTTTCTTACAACAGTATCATTTTCTTTAAGATTATTAATTTTTTTTATCTTTTCATTACCATCTTTATCAATAACTTTTACAAGATCTTCAGAACTATCCCAAGTTGGATCAAAAGCATATGTACCATCAATCCCATATTTTGGATCATCAATTTTTAATAAAACTCTTTCATGGCCAATATTTTCACCATTTCTTGGTACCATCGTACTAAAGGTGTAACCATTTATACCAATTTCTTTCATTAATTCTGCATAAAATATAGCAAAGCCAACACAAACTATATTTCCAGATTCAATTATTCTATGAATTTGTCTTGATATTAATTTATCTTCACCCTCTTTAACTTCGTTGTACACAAATGATTTTATTATATCGTATCCAAATGTTGCTTTTTCAAGTGGTGATAAATTTTTGTCTTCTATCAAAGATTTATAATAATCAAGTGTCGCTCTCATAGTGATAAACTCATCAGCACTTATTATTGCAAATGAATTATTATAGTTTATTTTCAAATTATATTTCTTTTCTAAATATTTTAGTTTAATCATATCTGAATAAGTTTTATTTTCTAATTCTAATATTACTTCATTAATATCATAGTTAGAAGCAATAAATAAATCAATAACTCTTTGTGCATCTTCTATTTTATTAATATTTTTTAGTTTAATCATTTTTCTTGAACTAATATATTCTATTAAAGAATTTAAAATTTCACTTTTTTCTAAATCTTTAATTTTATCATATATCGTAATATTTACATTTTCATCAATTTCAAATTTATTCTTACCTTCTTCTATAACTTTTATTATAGTATCTATATCTTCATAAGGATTTTGACTATATATTTTATAACTATAAATTAATTGTTTATAAATAAAATTACCAGATGATATTTTTTTACCTTTATAAACTCCATATTTATAACAACCATCATCCATAAATATTACATCTTTTAGGATATCATCGTCGAATTTACCATCCGTATTGAATTCTTCAATATTTAAATGGCCTAAGATCATTTCTAATTCATTTTTAGAAATAATATCATTTGTATCTCTTATTGATACTTTTTTTAAATTTGAAAATAATGATAAATCTATATTACCCAAAATTTCCTTTGAAAATGATAATTCCTTAATGTTTTTATTTACATTTTCAATAAAGACTTTATGTAATTTTTTTCTAAAATCATTTGAAATAGTAGCATCTCTATAATAACCAAATAATAAGCTAAAGTAACTATCAGAACTATTGTATACAGGGCAATTTGAAAAAAATTCAGTATTATTTCTAAAATAATTTTTTAGATCAGAAAATGAAGCAGGATTCATCTTTACATTTATC
This sequence comes from bacterium, assembly GCA_019423565.1. GTDB lineage: Bacteria > Bacillota_I > Bacilli_A > RF39 > UBA660 > CAG-433. The sequence continues at coordinate 15,685 of JAHZBE010000011.1, read as the reverse complement.
TTTTCAAAATTATTTTTTAAATATTCTTCAAATCTTTTTAATATTTCATCCTCTTTATTTTTCATTTCTTTTTCAATTTGTAGTTTAAAATATTCTATTTTACCCATAAAACATCCTCCTATCATTTTTTTCATGATATTATTTTTTCATTTATATGTCAACAAAAAAAAGATGCACTTTAATGCATCTTTACACATAGTTTACTATATTATTTACGTATTATTAATTTATTATCTTCTTTTTATAACATTACACATTATAATTTTGTAATACTATGCCTATTAGGTCTTCTATATTCTGATTATATACCATCATTGCTTCAATGTAATCGTCATGTGTAGAATTACTTTTATCAATATCACTTATTTCTCTGCTTTTTAATAAATTAAAATTAATGTTATTCGCTGTCGCATAAGTTACTAAATACGCAAGTATTGTTTTTTGTTTTTCTATTACTTCTTCTTCCTTTTGTTCTAAAGATAGTTTTAAAAACTCCTTCATATAATTATCAAATAATTCTTGATTATTTATCATAAGCTTCTTCCCTTTTCTTTATTTATTGTATCAATTGCCTTTTTTAATTCACTATTCTCCTTTATTTTCTTTTTTAAATTTTTATATTGTTCGGGCAAACTTATTCTAATATTTTTTCTATCTTCTATTTCTTTTTTATTTTCATCTATTTTTTCTGAAACTTCTTTCTGTTGATGCATTAATTTATTAAAATCACTACTCTTATCTATCTCAGTATGCTTTACTCTCACGTCTCCACCAGCAACATATTCTTTTTCTACATATTGTGGTGATGCATATAATTTTTCTTCCTCGGAAGTAATTTCCATTTGTTTTTCTTCTAGTTCATCTACCTTTCTTTCTCTTGATGATATATCCTTTTTATTTTGTATATAATCATCTACTGTGCGTGATATTCCATCTGTATTTTCTTTTGCAAAATTTATTATTCTTTCTGCTTTATTAGTAACACTTTCAAATTTTCTTTGTTTTTTTAATTCTATGTTTATTTGCTCTTTTAACGCTTGTTCTAATTTTTCTATTCTTTTTCTATCATTCCATAATCCAAGATTATTTTCATTTACTATTGTTTGCACCATCTCTATATCAACAACCGCAAGTTTTGATTTTGTTATTTTTTCATAATTTGCTTTTGAAACAGATACTAATTTTGGAGAAACAATTCTACTAATTGTTGGTGTTTCCTTTTCTATATCATTTTCTAAAGTTTTATCATCTACTGACGCAAGAGATAAACTAATTTCATTTAAAGCTTCTCTTATTTTTCTAGAATCTTCTTGAATGTTGTTTACTTCAAATTCTCCTCTTGCTTCAATTTTTTCCTTTACATCTTTTACGTATCCATCTGATATTTCAATATTCTTTTCCTTATCATTTAATGATTCAATGCGTGGTCTAGGAATATACGAAAATGTACTTACTTTATTATATAAATCTCGTGCAAATCTGTAATATGCTTTAGCTTCCTCTTTATAATCTGCATATGTAGCACATCCAACTGCCTTTGCAACTACCTTTCGACTTTTTTTGGCTTCCCTTAAAGCTTCTTTCTCTTCTTTTTTTATTTTTTTTGAAAGTTCATTATTTATCTGTTTTAAAATTTTGTTAATTTCTTTATTATCTATTTTCAAATTAATTATATCACTTACCATTTTTCTTTGTTCTGCATAATATGGGATTTTATCAGTTACTATTTTTGAAAAATTGCTTATAGAACGATTTGCTGCGGATACTATTTTTCTTATTTTCTTTTCATTTTTTTTACCTTCTTTTTTTAGTGTTTGATAATCTTTACCTGAATTATTTTTCTCTTGATAATCAGCATATGTAGACCATGAAAAATCAGCCGGATCCATTCTTTTTTCTCTTAGTTCATATAAATCTGATATTGCAGTTTTTAATCCTTTTTTACCATCTTTTTCATCATCATCATAACTATGTAAATCATAATCATTAATATATATTTCATCAATATAATCCATTTTAATCACTCATCCTTTCTTGTATTTCTTTTACAATTCCATCTGTTTCATCTTCATCAACTTCATCTAATATTATTTTCCCATCTTCTTCATACATAGAATTTATATACAAAAGAATATTACCATTATCTAGAACTGTATTATCTGTGTATACCAAATAATCACCATCTTCTGTTGTTAAAAATGATACTATTTCATATTCTTTTACTTCACCTTTTTCTGTTGTTATTTTAAGTATTTTATCTTCTTTTGATATTTCAATATTTTCTTCTATTTCATCTTCGGTTAAATCTTCTAAATTTTTTTCATTGTCTTCCATAAAGTTCCTCCTATATTTTATAAATTTAGTCTACCCCCCCCCCCAAGCATTTTTGTCAACAAAAAAAGATGCATATTAATGCATCTTTACACATAGTTTACTATATTATTTACGTATTACTAATTTATTATCTTCTTTTTATAACATTACACATTATAATTTTGTAATACTATGCCTATTAGGTCTTCTATATTCTGATTATATACCATCATTGCTTCAATGTAATCGTCATGTGTAGAATTACTTTTATCAATATCACTTATTTCTCTGCTTTTTAATAAATTAAAATTAATGTTATTCGCTGTCGCATAAGTTACTAAATACGCAAGTATTGTTTTTTGTTTTTCTATTACTTCTTCTTCCTTTTGTTCTAAAGATAGTTTTAAAAACTCCTTCATATAATTATCAAATAATTCTTGATTATTTATCATAAGCTTCTTCCCTTTTCTTTATTTATTGTATCAATTGCCTTTTTTAATTCACTATTCTCCTTTATTTTCTTTTTTAAATTTTTATATTGTTCGGGCAAACTTATTCTAATATTTTTTCTATCTTCTATTTCTTTTTTATTTTCATCTATTTTTTCTGAAACTTCTTTCTGTTGATGCATTAATTTATTAAAATCACTACTCTTATCTATCTCAGTATGCTTTACTCTCACGTCTCCACCAGCAACATATTCTTTTTCTACATATTGTGGTGATGCATATAATTTTTCTTTTTCAGACGTGATTTCTATTTGTTTTTCTTCTAATTCATCTACCTTTCTTTTGCTTGATGATATATCCTTTTTATTTTGTATATAATCATCTACTGTACGTGATATTCCATCTGTATTTTCCTTTGCAAAATTTATTATTCTTTCTGCTTTATTAGTAACACTTTCAAGTTCGCTTTGTTTTTTTAATTCTATGTTTATTTGTTCTTTTAACTCTTGTTTTAATTTTTCTATTATTTTTCTATTTATACTTGCCCCAAATGTTGATTTATCTACTATTGTTTGAATCATCTCTATATCAACAACCGCAAGTTTTGATTTTGTTATTTTTTCATAATTTTCTTTTGAAACAGATACCAATTTAGGAGAAACAATTCTACTAATTGTTGGTGTTTCCTTTTTTATATCATTTTTTAAATTTTTATCATCAATTGACGTTAGGGATATACTAATCTCATTTAATTTTTCTATTATTTTTTCGGATTTTTTTTGAATATTATCTGAGTTAAATTCTCCTCTTGATTCAATTTTTTCCTTTACATCTTTTACATATCCATCTGATATTTTAATATTCTTTTCCTTATCCTTTAATGATTCAATATTTGGTCTAGGAATATGCGAAAATGTACTTACTTTATCATATATTGCCCTTGCAAAATAATAATAATTTTCAGCTGCTTTCTCACTTGAATTAGACAAATACTTAGTATAATTGATTGTAGCGGCAATTGCTTTTCTACCTGTTTTTGCTTCTTTTATTGCCTCTTTTTCTTTAATTTTAATTTGCTTAGAAAGTTCGTTTCTTATTTGTTTTGCAATTTTATTTATTTCTTTATTTTCTATATTTAATCCAACAATATCATTCATCAGTGTACGTCCTCTTTCGAGTTTTGGTATTTCTCCATAATTTCCATAAACTAAATTTATAAAATTATCTATAGAACGATTTGCTGCGGATACAACTTTTTTATATTTCTTCTCTTTTTTCTTACCTTCATTTTTTAGTGTTTGAGAATCTTTAACCGAATTATTTTTCTTTTGATAATCAACATAAGTTGACCACGTAAATCTAACCGATTCCATTCTACTTTTTTCTGAGTCTTTCAAATATTCTAAAGCATCCTTTAATCCTAATTTAGTTTTTTCATCCTCAATTATTTTACTATAACTATATAAATTATATTTTTCAATCATACTACTATATAATCCACTAGTATAAGCCATTTTCATCACTCATCCTTTCTTGTATTTCTTTTACGATTCCATCTGTTTCATCTTCATCAACTTCATCTAATATTATTTTCCCATCTTCTTCATACATAGAATTTATATACAAAAGAATATTACCATTATCTAGAACTGTATTATCTGTGTATACCAAATAATCACCATCTTCTGTTGTTAAAAATGATACTATTTCATATTCTTTTACTTCACCTTTTTCTGTTGTTATTTTAAGTATTTTATCTTCTTTTGATATTTCAATATTTTCTTCTATTTCATCTTCGGTTAAATCTTCTAAATTTTTTTCATTGTCTTCCATAAAGTTCCTCCTATATTTTATAAATTTAGTCTACCCCCCCCCCCAAGCATTTTTGTCAACAAAAAAAGATGCACTTTAATGCATCTTTACACATAATTTACTATATTATTTACGTATTACTAATTTATTATCTTCTTCATCTATAATAACTTCTTCACCAAACTTAATATTATCATTAATTATTTCATTTGCAAGTAATGTTTCTAGATTTCTAGATACAAACCTCTTTATAGGTCTTGCACCATATTTTTCATCATAAGAATTATTAATAATAAAATCTTTTGCTTTAGTAGTTAATTTTAATGTAATTTTTTTATCATCTAGTCTTTTTTCTATATCACTTATAATTTTATCAAGTATTTCATATACAACTTTTTTATCAAGTGATTTAAATATAATTATTTCATCTATACGATTTATAAATTCTGGTTTAAATGTATGTTTTAATTCATTCATTACAAGTTCATCTTTATTTTCAACATTTTCCAAAATATATTCACTACCTAAGTTAGAAGTCATAATTATAATAGTATTTTTAAAATCTACTGTTCTACCTTGAGAATCTGTTATTCTACCATCATCTAGTATTTGAAGTAATATATTAAATACGTCTTTATGAGCTTTTTCTATTTCATCAAATAAAACTATACTATATGGATTTCTTCTAACAGCCTCAGTTAATTGTCCACCTTCATCATATCCTACATATCCTGGAGGTGCTCCAACTAATCTAGATACTGAATGACTTTCCATATATTCACTCATATCTATTCTGACAATATGTCTTTCGTCATCAAATAATTCATAAGCAAGTGTTTTAGCAACTTCTGTTTTACCTACACCTGTTGGGCCTAAGAATATGAATGAACCTATTGGTCTATTTGGATCTTTTATACCCGCTCTTGAACGAATTATTGCTTCACTAACAAGTTTTAAAGCTTCATCTTGTCCTTTTACTCTTTTCTTCATGTTTTCTTCTAGATGAATTATTTTTTCTCTTTCTCCTCCAACTAATTTACTAATAGGTATTTTAGTCCAATTTGAAATTATTTTAGCAATATCTTCTTCATCTACTGTATCAGATAATATTTCATTTTTTGCTTTTTTATTTAATTCTTCTAATTCTTTTTCTAGTCTAGGAATTGTACCATGTCTTAATTTAGCAGCTTCTTCTAAATCATATCTATTTTCTGCTTGTTCTAATTTAAAGTTAGCAGTTGATATTTCTTCCTTTTTATTTTTTATTTTATCATTGATACTTTTTTCTTCTTCCCAGTCACTTCTTAATTTCTTTTCATCTTCTTTTAATTTAGATAAATCAGTATTAATTTCTTCTACCCTTTTTTTACTTATATCATCTTTTTCTTTTTTTAGTGCTTGTTTTTCTATTTCGAGTCTCATTATTTTTCTTGTTAAAGTATCAAGTTCTGTTGGTACTGAATCCATTTGTACTTTAATAGTAGCACAAGCTTCATCTATTAAGTCGATTGCTTTATCAGGAAGAAATCTATCTGTTATATATCTATTTGAAAGTGTTGCTGCTGCGACTAATGCTCTATCTTTTATTGAAACACCATGATGAACTTCAAATCTTTCTTTTAAACCACGAAGTATAGTTATTGTATCTATTACTGTTGGTTCTTTAACAATTACTTTTTGAAATCTTCTTTCAAGTGCTCCATCTTTTTCAATATATTTTCTATATTCATTAAGTGTTGTTGCACCAATACATAATATTTCACCTCTAGCAAGCATAGGTTTTAACATATTACCTGCGTCCATTGCGCCTTCTAAAGCACCCGCTCCTACTATCATATGTATTTCATCTATAAATAAAATTATTTCTCCATTACTTTCTTTTATTTCTTTTAATACGGCTTTTAATCTTTCTTCAAATTCACCTCTATATTTAGCACCCGCAATAAGCGCACCAAGGTCAAGCTCCCATATTGTTTTATTCTTTAAACTGTTAGGGACATCACCTTTAACTATTCTTTGTGCAAGTCCTTCAACAATAGCTGTTTTACCTACACCAGGTTCACCTATTAAAACTGGATTATTTTTAGTTTTTCTAGATAATATTCTAGTAATACTTCTTACTTCTTCATCTCTACCTATTACAGGATCGATTTTACCATCTTTTACTGCCTTTACAATATCTCTACCATATTTTTCTAGTGGATTTTGTAAATTTTCTTCATATGGATTTTGTCCGTTCATAGTTATCCCCTCCTTATATAATTGCATATAAAAAGAATGCTTTTTACTGCATACTTTAATTATATCACTATTTTAGCACTTGTCAAGTAAGAGTGCTAAAATATATTAATTTTTTTATTTATTATTGTTCATCTACAACGTTATTTTCGATTTTATCTAATTCTTTTTTAAAACTTTTTACTTTAACTTTTATAATAACGCAATCAATAATATCTAGTACTGCATATATACATAAAATTATTCCTATAAAACTAGTAACAGTTGTTGCGCCACTTATTGGATTAACTATAAAGTATCCACCTAAAACCATTATTAGTATTGAATATATAAAAGTTATAACCCATGATTTTTCTCCTAAATCTTTTATTTCAAAGGAAACTTGAATTTTATTTATACCATTAATAATCATCCATACACCAATAAATACTGGTATTAGAATCATAAGTAAATCTTCATTTATTAAAAGCATAAGTCCACATACTATACTAAATATACCAGAAATAAGTCCTACACTCGCACCTAGTCCATCTTTTCTATATCTAAAATAGTCAATTACTGGAAACACACCAATAAGCAATAAAACTACTCCAATCGCAACCGTAATTGATTTTATGAATCCTTCTGCATTAACTGCTAAAACTAATCCAAATAAGAATAATAACACTGATGAAATTATTGAAATATTAAATACTTTCTTTAACATACATATCCTACCTTTCTTTTTTATTATATCACTTTATCTAATAAATTTAAAGTTGGTAATTTTTTTAATTTATAATCAATTATTTTACCTTCATAAACAAATTTCAAATTTTCTATTTTTTCAAAATCCATAGGTTTTACTATTCTTTTAGTTTTTCCAAATAACTTAACACTATCATCAGAAAGAATTTTATATATAAATTCTGAACAATAGTATTTTCTTCTATTTATTTTCTTATTAAAAATTGCCAAAACAAGTCCTAAAAAATTGTAACCTTTACAAGAAATACCATATTCATCTAATAATCTTTTTATATTTTCATACTGCTCATCTGATATAGATAGTTCATATATAAGTATTTCAGCTCTTGGTGATATTGAATAAAGACCCTTATAAATACTTTCATTCATATATTTTCCAACAAATGGACAATATTTATATTTTCTACCTATAGAATACATATTTGTACAATCTTCATCAAATGAAATTGAAATATGTGAATATTTATCTTTAGTAAATAGTTTTATTGTTTTAGCAAGCATACTATAACTTTGTGATAATACAATATATATTTTTTTCATAACCACTCCTAATATTATTATAATATAAATTTATGGATATAAAAAGTTAAAAAAGAAAAAAACTATATTTCTAGTTTTTAGTTCATTTATTATTTTTATTTTTTATATAAGCAAGCAATAAGAAAAATAAATATAAAATGAAAAGTGGAAAAATTATATCAAAATATGATATGAAGTCTTTTATAAACATAGTATTACCTCTTATCATATTATATTTTTAATTTTAAATAATGTTAAAAGGAATAAATGATTATTCCTTTTTAAACTTTTTATTTATCCAATCTTTTCCATCTATTACTCTTGAAACAAGCATAGAAGATGATGTATCACCTACAACATTTAATAAAGTTGCGGCAGGATCTATTATTGTTGCAACAATTGTTAAAATTGGAAGTGCTGTAAGTGGGAATCCCATCATTGTAATAATAAGTGTTTCAGATATTGTTCCACCACCTACTGGAATTGCAGTTACTAAAAGTGTTGAAATAAGCGCAACTAATATTACCTTTCCTGTGCTTACATCTGCATTAAATAGATATACTAAAAACATAATTTTAAATACACTACCAATAACAGAACCGTCTTTATGGAAACTTGTTCCAAGTGGTATCATTGTTTCAGCAATATCATCTGATACACCAATATTCTTTGCACTTGTTATATTTACTGGTATAGATGCTGCTGATGAACATGTTGATACAGATGCTACTGTTGGTGGTAATATATTTTTCCAGAATAATTTAAAACCTTTTTTACCACCAGAAATAAATGCATATAAACTATATATAACAAAATAAAATATTATTGCAGTTACCGTATATATTACAAAAGTTTTTGCATATCCTACAGCAATTTCTGTTCCAAATGTTCCAATAAGATTTGCAAAATAAGCACCTAGTCCTATTGGAGCATAATAAAATGTAAAATCAATAAATTTAAATATTATTTTATTAAAAGATTCTAATACTTTTATTGCAGGTTCTGCATCTTTTCCAACCTTTGATATAGCAAGACCAATTAATATTGAAAATATTACAAGTGCTATTATATTTTCTTTTGTTAATAATAATGAGAAATCACTAACACTTATAGCTTCTACTGTTCTAGATAATATACTTATTTTTTCATTATCTTTTGTGTTTTCATTGCCTAACACATCTATTATTTTGCTAGAATCTTTATTTTCTACAAGCTTTATAGAACTTGTTACAACAAGACCAACAAGAGCTGCAACTATAGATGTAACTAAAAAATGTTAAAAATATTGTAATTAATACTTTTCCTAATCTTTTTGGTTCTTTTATTTTAGCAATTGATACTGTTATTGTTAAAAATATAAGTGGAACAATAATAACAAACATTATGTTCATATATAAATCACCAAGTGGTTTAAGTACTGTTACTTTTTCTTTAAAGATAAGACCTAATATACCACCTATTATAACCCCCAATAATAATAGTATTGTTCCTTTATAATTTTTCCATACTTTCTTCATACTACTTCCTCCCTACTATAATAATATTCAATAGGTACAATAATATAAAAATAATATGGAAAAAATTTTAATATATATGTTATAATGTTTTTAGTGTCTTCGTAGCTCAGTAGGATAGAGCAATCGCCTCCTAAGCGATAGGTCGGCAGTTCGATTCTGCCCGGGGACACCAGATTGATTAATACCCAAATATACCTATTTGGTAATAAATAAATGAGCTAACAAAAAGTTAGTTTTTTATAAACAAAAAACTATTTCAACGAAATAGTCTTTTTTAATGTTTTAATGCTTTTAACATTTTCTTCCATAATTTGTTACTTGAATAGTTAAGTATACCTTCTTTATAAATTTTTAGTCCATACTTAAGTAATAAATATATTACAACAACCATCAATAATATAGATAAAATTATATCTTTAAATCCGATTACACCAGTTACTAATAATGATGGAGATAATATAGCAGATATAAATGGTACATAAGAAAGTACTCTTATAAATATCGCGCCATCAAACATAGTGTTCATTATTGCTAAATAAAATCCTACTAGTGAAACTACAAATATTGGAGTTTGAAGTTGTTGAAAATCTTCCATATTTGTTGTCATTGATGCTAATATTCCGGCAAGAAGTGAATAACCTAAAAGTGTTACAGCCATAAGTATTAATACAAGTGGTATATAACCGACTAAATTATTTATCATACCAGTTATATCCATTCCACTAGTAACATTTGAAATTACATCAACATTTTGAATACTATCTAGGCTTTTGCCTCCCCTTAGTAACATTCCAATAAGTGAATATAATCCTAAAAGTGCACACTGAATTATTACAAATAAATTGGCAGCAAGTATTTTTGAGAAAAAGTGCACTTTAGCAGGAACATTTGAAATAATAATTTCCATACTTCTTGTAGATTTTTCTTCATTTATTTCTGCACCAACCATTTGTACCACAAGTGTTATAAGCATAAAGAATGGAAATATGACAATAGGAGTTACTATTCCCATTATAAATTCATTTTGTTCTTCTTCCTTACTTTTATTTGCTTCAATATATTCTCTTTTTATTTCAACACTTTTACTTATCTTAGCAAGTTCTTCAGCACTTATTCCAATTTCTTCCATTGCAAGATTCTGTTTAGATGCAGTAATAGATGAATTTATTAATTGATATAAATTTGAATTAATATATCCATATGTAATCATTGTTACATTTATAATATCATTTTCATCATTATTAATTATAAGTAATATATCTTCATCCTTTTTTATTTCTTTTTTTGCCTTTTTTTCATCACTTACTTTTTTTACTTTATATTTTAGTCCTGTATCTATAATTGTTTCTTCACTGTCTATTGTTTTTTTAAATATTTCATATGTTTTATTAGTATTATCTAAAACCATAATATTATTTTGTTTATCAAAATTACCACCAAATAACATTACTACTCTATCAATATTTATAAGTGCGACAAGTACTATTAATAATAAAATATTTACAATTATAAACGTCTTATTTTTCATCTTCTTTTTAAGACTATTTTTTGTTAAAAACCAAAATTTATTTGTCATAAGAAACACCTACCTCTTTTGTAAATATCTCATGAAGTGATAATTCCACTACTTCAAACTTAGTTACATTTTTACATTTTGAAACATAATCAAATATACCCTTTGCATAGCTTTTATTTTCTATTTTTAATTCTATTTCATCACCTTTTATTATTGTACTTTTAACACCATCAAGTTTACTTAGTTCCGATTTAGATACATCTGCTTTTATAAGTATTTTTCTTTCATCATAATTATTTTTTATATCTTTTAAATTACCTTGTATTATTGTTTTACCATGATTTAATATAAGTAATTTTTCACAAAATAATTCAACATTATTCATTTGATGTGATGAAAATATAATAATTGTACCATTTTCTTTTAATTCATTAATAACATCTATAAACATATCTACATTTATAGGATCAAGTCCGCTAAATGGTTCGTCTAATATTAATAATTTTGGTTTATGAATTATTGAAGATATAAATTGTATTTTTTGTTTATTACCTTTTGATAATTCTTTTATCATTTTATTTTCATATTCTTCAATTTTAAATCTTTTAAGCCATTTTTTTAGTTCACTTATTATTTCATCTTTTTTCATAGATTTTAAAGTTCCATAATAAATCATTAATTCTTTTACAGTAAGTTTTAATAACAAACTTCTTTCTTCTGTCAAAAAACCTATTTCATCAGTTACATTATAATCTATTTTTTTACCATTTAACGTAATTTTACCACTTGTTGGTTCAAGCAAATTCATAATCATTCTAAATGTAGTTGTTTTACCCGCACCATTCGCACCAAGAAGTCCAAATATTTCTCCTTCTTTTACTTCAAAAGAAAGATTATCTACGGCTTTAAAATCATCATAGTATTTCGATACATTTTCTACTTTTAACATATTTACTCCTTTTCTTCTAATGGTTTCATTATTAATATACTTTTATTATCAAGATTTAGTTTATTAAATACTTCTTTTAATTCTTCAAAATTTAATTCTTGAAAATCTTTAAAATCTGTTGTTAATATTTTTTTATTATTCGCATAACTACCAAATAGATAACTCATAACATTTGAAACACCTGTAAAACAATATACAAAATCTGAAATCATTGACTTTTTTATCATATTAAAATATTCTTCATCAAGAGAAAACTCTTTTATTTTTTTATCTAAAATATCTATTATTTTTTCTGGATAATCAGTAGATACATTAATACTTGGAACGATATAATCCATATATTTATTTGTTCCTATGCCAATATTACCATTTATTAGATTTTTTTCTTTTAAATCAAGTCCAAAACCAGTTAGTTTACCAAGATTACTAATAAAAATTATATATAAATATAAATCAAGTTTATGATATGGAATTTTATAATCATTAATAGGTAATTTAAATGAATAAGAAAGTTCACATTTAGAGACATTTTGATAAATTATATTAAATTCTTTATTAACATTTTCTGGTTCATTAATTTTCTTTACTTCAATATCAGTTTCAATATCTACTTTTCTTTTGTCTTCAATCTCTTTAACAAAATTAATTACTTTTTCTTCTTCTTCATTTGTTACTATAATCAAACACATATTACCTGGATTATAAAATGTATTATAACATTTATATAAGTCATCTTTTGTAATACTATCAATATCTTTTTCTTCACCAACTATTTCTCTTCCATAACCCAAATTTACAAATAGGTTCTTTAATTTTTCAAAGGCAAATACTCTATATGGATTATCTTTACCCATAAATAATTCTTGTTTAATAATACCTTTTTCTTTTTCAACATTTTTGTCAGTAAAATATGGATTTTCAACAAAGTTAATTAATAAATTTAAATTATCATAAAATTTTTCTGTACCGCTTACTTGATAAACAGTATGTGTATAACTTGTAAATGCATTACTTGATCCTCCTATTAAAGGAAATTTTTCTAAAACATGTCCATCTTCTTTTTCAAACATTTTATGTTCTAAAAAATGAGCAATTCCATCAGGAAATTTATGCATTTTTTCTTCATTTATTGGAACAAATTCTGTATTAAGTGCTCCATAATTAGTTATATAATACGCATAAAACGAATGAAAATCTTTTTTTCTATACACATAAACATCTAGATTATTATCAAGTTTTTCATAAGCAACATATTCATTTAATCCTTCTAAATTAATCTTCTGCATTTTTATTTGTCCCTTCTAACATATATATGATATTTAAATTTATTTTTTTAGAAAATTCCACTATTTCATCCTTTGTTACTGTTTCTAAGTTTTTAATTCTTTCATCTATATCATCATTATTTGTAAGAATTTTACTAACATTAGAATAAAGTATTGAAGTATTTTCATCTAGAAAACTATTAAGCATTGATCTTCTAGAAATAATTGCATTATTAAATTCATCATCTGTTATTTTACCATTTTGCATATTTTCTAATTCTTCTTTTGTAGCGTTTACTACGTCATCCTTACTTTCACCATTGATACCCGCAAATACTGATAAAACATTATCTTCTCTGCTTATATTTGATCTAATCACATACGCTAATGATTTTTTCTCTCTAACATTTTTAAATAATTTAGAATCTGATCCAAGACCAAATATTCTATTAAATAGTGGTAAAATAACATTTCTTTCTCTATCAGTAATATCAGAAAGTTTAAATAACATAACTAGTTTTGATTGATTATTTTTATCTTGTTCTATTTTTTCTTTTACTTCTCTTTCTAAAGCAAAGTTATTATGTCTATATTTATTTTCATTTTTACTAAATTTACCTTTAACTCTATCATTAATTATATTTAATACCTTATCATTATCAAAGTTACCAAATACAAATATATTTACATTTGAACTTTTCAAAAATTCTTTATAATATTCATACATATTTTCTTCATTTAAATCATCTAAACATTCTTTATAACCAATCGTTGGATATCTTAAATATTCTGGATCAATCATTTCATATGCTTTTAAATATGCATATCTATCTTTATTATCCTTTTCAGTATCATATAAATCACTTAAAGATTTTTTTGCTAATTTGAAATTATTACTATCAAATTTACCATTTTCTACGTTTGGAATAAACATTGTATTAAAATAATGATCTAATGCTTTTTCTAAAAGTCCAGGTTCTGAATATTTATCTTCTAGGATTTCCATAAAAAAGTCTGTAGATAAAACATTATTATGTAAAATATTTTCTATTCCTACATAGGAATTATACAAATTATAACTCATTTTAACCATATCAGTTTCTGTTTTTAATATTCCATTTGTATTTGTAAGTAATCTTCTTAGTAATGCACTTTTTGTTAAAGATTCCTTTGTAAATTCATTAATAAAAATAGTAGATAATAATATACTTTTAAATTTATCTGTATTAAAGAAATGTACTGTATAATTATCATATTCATATTTTTTATATTCCATATATTTCCTCCCTTATTAGTATTTATAAAAATTATTATAATATGCTTTCAAGGGCTAATATTGTCATCTTATCAATACTATTTTGTCTTTGTTCTGCGGTTAATTCTTCTTTTTTAGCATGTGAATCTACAACAGTTAAAAGACAAGCTGCTTCTTTATTAAGCAATTTTGCAATATAGAATAGCGCAAATGATTCCATTTCTGCTGCTATTATATTTAAATCTTTTGGTAATCTTTCTAAGAATTTACTTAGATCTGTCATATACCAATCGAAACAATCAGATGAACATACATTACCCCTTACAATATTTATATTCTCTCTTTTTGCTACGTTTTCCACTAAATCTGTTAAATTTTTACTAGATTCTGCTAAATTTACATGTTCATTGTTCAAAGTATATGAAAAATTACTTTCTGTATAACTTTTATCAACAAGTATTATATCAAGTAAATTTATATCTTTTGAATATGATCCACATGAACCAAGTCTTATTATCTTTTCTACTCCATAAAACTTAAATAATTCATATGAATAAATACCCATACTTGGTATTCCCATTCCATGAGCCATTACTGTTAACTCTTTTCCTTTATATGTTCCTGTATATGCATATATATTTCTTATGTTATTTACAAGTCTTGGATTTTCTAAATAATCCTCTGCTATTTTTTTTATCCTAAGTGGATCACCTGACATTATAACTGTTTTTGCTATATCACCAGGATTTGCCATATTATGTGCTGTTGCCATTTTTATCACCTTCCATTTTAATTATATCATAGTTTATATATATATTAAGAAAAAAGATGAATTACTTCATCTAATAACACTATTTTAATTTATTAATTTCTTCAATTGATAAACCTGTTGCTTTTGATATGTCTTCTAAAGTTATATTCATTGATAATAAGTTTTTAGCAGTTTGCTTTATACCATCATTAATACCTGATGTATAACCTTGAGATATACCTTGTGATATACCTTCTTCTTTAGCCTCTGAAAGTAAACTATTTTGTATTTTCCTTTTGTCTTCTTCTTCACTCATATACTTTTGAAATTCTGGATCATTATTTACTATTGTTA
>JAHZBE010000010.1 GCA_019423565.1 bacterium | reverse complement strand
TTATGCTTTATTATATGATGAAGAAGAAAAGAAAGCTTATGAAAATAAGTGTATATTAGAAGATGCCATAGAAGATAGTTATAGTTCTGGATTAAATCATGGTGTATCAAATATTGCTAAAAATATGCTTAAGAAAAATATGTCTATAGAAGATATATCGGATGTAACTGGTTTAACAATTGATGAAATTAATAATTTAAGAGAAAATATCTAAAAAATAAGATATTTTCTTTTAAAATATGGTACTATTTATATGGAGTTGAAAAAAATGGATGGATTTATAATAATAAATAAAAAAGAAAATATGACTAGTAGAGATGTTGTTAATATAGTATGTAAAAAATTACATACAAAGAAAGTAGGTCATACTGGTACACTTGATCCAATGGCTAAAGGCGTTTTAGTGATTGCGGTTAACAAAGCGTTAAAACTTGTTGATGATATAACTAGTTTAAATAAAGAATATATTGCAGAGGTAACACTTGGAATAAAAACTGATACATTAGATATTACAGGTAATGTTTTAGAAACAGAAGATATTACAAACATTAATAAAGAATTTATAGAAGAAGTTTTAAATTCATTTATTGGTGAATATAATATGGAAGTACCAATATATAGTGCAGTTAAAGTAAATGGAAAAAAATTATATGAGTATGCTAGAGAAGGAAAAAGTGTTGAACTTCCTATAAAAAAAGTAATAATAAATAACATAGAATTATTAAGCATTAATCAAAATAAATTTACATTTAAATGTAATGTATCAAAGGGAACATATATTAGAAGTTTAATAAATGATATATGCAAAAAATTAGGTACTATAGGATGTATGTCAGACCTTATTCGTACAAAACAAGGAAAATTTTATATAGAAGATGCGATAGATTTAGATGATATAAATGAGAACATTAAACTTATAAATATGGTTGATGTTATTGATTTTCCTATATTCGAAGTAAATGAATATTTATATAATAAAATAAAAAATGGGTCGAAATTAGAAAATAGATATAACTATGAAAAATTAGCATTTACTTATAATAAAGAGCTAATAGGAATTTATATTATAGACCCAAAAGATAGTTCTAAAATAAAACCTAAAAATATATTTAATTAAAAATATGTAAAGTTTATAAAATTTAATACATTTTATTTATAATTTATGGTTTAATATATTTAAAAGGAGGGAAATAAATATGTATTGTGAAAAATGCGGAAGTAAAAATGAAATGACTTCAGAATTTTGTACAAATTGTGGTAATAAATTAAATAAAGAATTTTCTAATACTACAATAATCAATTCTGAAGAAGAAAAAAATACATTTGGATGGGGTGTTTTAGGGTTCTTTGTTCCAATTGCTGGTTTAATATTATTTATAATATGGAAAAAAGATAGACCAAAAGCGTCTAAATCAGCAGGAATATGGGCACTTGTTTCAGTTGTGGCAAGGGTATTATCATCTATATTAATTATATTAATAGGGTTTATAGTAGGTTTTAGTGAAGACAATGACTCCTATAATTATAAAGAATCAGATATCGATAATTATAAAGATAATTATGATTACAATGATGATTATGATACTGATAGTAAAGAAGAAAATAAAACTGTTAATGCAGGTGAAGTATTTGAATTTTCAAATATGCAAATAATTATAGGAACAGATTATACATTTACAACTTTAAATAGTAGTGATTCGACAAAAAATGGTATGACACTTGTTAAACTTCCTATAACTATAAAAAATCTAAGTAATGATGAAAATCATTTAAATATGTTTTATTCGAATATTTATGATCCAAGCGATAAAAAATTAACAAAACAAAGTTCATATTTTGATGATACAATTGATTATGCAGATGACTTAAAATCTGGTGAATCATATACAAAATATTATTATTTTGAATATACTACAAACGGAACTTATAAAATTAAATTTAATAAATATACTAGTCAGATAGATGTAAATGTAGAAATCAAAAAATAATATGTTATTTACAATTATATATATGTTTTGATATAATGAATTTAAGGAGATGATAAAAAATGGTTTGGATAATAGTTATTGCCATTGTAGTATTTATTATATTATGGATAATTGCTACACAAAATAAACTAGTAAGAAAAAGAATGAAAGCAGAAAATGCTTTTGCAGATATTGATGTACATTTAGTAAAAAGATATGATCTTATACCAAATATAGTTAATACTGTAAAAGGATATGCTAAACATGAAAAAGAAACTTTAGAAGGAGTTATTAATGCTAGAAATAAAGCAGTAAGTGCCGGAAGCGTTGATGATAAGATTAATGCTGATAATGAAGTAACTGAGGCGATAAGCAGATTATTTGCTTTAACTGAAAGTTACCCAGAATTAAAAGCAAATACAAACTTCTTAAGTTTACAAGAAGATTTAAAAAATGTTGAAAATGAACTTGCAGGAGCTAGAAAATATTACAACGCTGCAGCTAGAAATTATAATTACGCTATTACAGCAATTCCTGATTGCATAGTTGCTAAATTGTTTCATCATAATTCGATGAATATGTTTAGTGCAAGCGAAGAACAAAGAAAAAATGTAAAAGTTGAATTTTAATTATGGGAGGAAGATATGAAAAAGAATTACATTAAATTACTTTTTGTATCTTTTTTTCTATTTTTAGTTTTTCCACTAGGTGTAAATGCATCTAATGGATATACAATAGAAAATTATGAAGTTGATATAAAAGTAAATGAAAACAATGTATTAAATATAAAAGAGGTAATCGATGTAAATTTCGAATACGAAAAACATGGAATAATTAGGGTAATTCCATATAAGAATACTTATTACAGAACTGGTAAGACAGTTGAAACAAGAGCATTAATAAAAAATTTAAATGTTAATGCAAACTATACTACTTCAAAAGAAAATGGTGAATTAAAGGTAAAAATAGGAGATGCAAGTACTACATTAATAGGAAATAAACAATATGTTATTACTTATGACTATGATGTTGGTGATGATAATGTAGATGATTATGATGATTTTTACTTTAATGTAATAGGAACAAATTGGGATACCGAAATAAAAAATGTAAGATTTAAAATAGAAATGCCAAAAGAGTTTGATACAACTAAGGTTAATTTTACAGTTGGTAAATATGGTTCTACATATTATGAAGATGTTAAATATACAATAAATGGAACAACAATAAATGGTTATGTTATGCCATATAGCAATAATACTTATGCATTATCATCATATGAAGGATTAACTGCTAGAATTGAACTTCCAGAAGGATACTTTAAAGGTGAAAGAGTGGTTTTTGATCCAACATTATTAATATTAATAGTATTAATTATGATATCAGTATTTCTAATAGTATTAAGTATAATTTTGTATACAAAATATAGCTTAAGAAAAAAAGATTTGTTAGTACCTGAATATTCTGTTCCAGATAATTTAACTCCATCAGAAATAGGATATTTATATAAAGGGAGTACTGACAATAAACAAATTGTATCTTTAATAACTTATTTTGCTAATAAGGGATACTTACAAATAATTGAAAATAGTAAAAGAAGTTTTTCATTTCAAAAATTAAAAGATATTGATGATTCAGAACCAGAATATGCAAAAACAACATTTAATGGTTTATTTAAAAAAGCAAATAGTGAAGGAATAGTTAAAAAGAGTAGTTTAGAAGATACTTTTTATACAACACTATCAAGTGCTTTAGCTAAACTTAGTCACACACATAAAATTTATAGTACATCACATTATGTTTCATATGTTTCATATTTTGCATTAATATTTATTCCATGGTTGTTATCTTCATTCTTAAAGCAATTTACGACATATAGATTAACATATGATTATGTTATTCTTAATACAATATCGAAAGTATTAATAGTTGCATCTGTAATCATAGGAATTATATTTGTTATTACAAATAAAAAAAGAACAGAAGAAGCAACTAAATATTATAATAGAATAAATGGATTTAAAGATTATCTTATGTGCGTTGAAAAAGAAAAATTAGAAATGCTTGTTAATGATAATCCAAATTATTTCTTTGACATACTTCCATATGCATATGTACTTGGTGTATCTGACATATGGAGTAAAAAGTTTGAGTCAATTGCGATTGCGCCACCAACTTGGTACGTAGGAACTATGTATTCACCATCAACGGGAGCATTTGACGTAAATAAATTTAATAATTCGCTTACAAGTACATTATCATCAGTAAGTACAACAATGAGTTCAAGACCATATGAATCAAGTGGATCATCAGGTGGTGGAAGTTTCTCTGGTGGAGGCGGATTCTCCGGAGGAGGCGGAGGTGGCGGCGGCGGAAGCAGCTGGTAACCTCTAATAAAAAAATAAATAATTTTAAATATTAGGCATATATTAAAATAGGTAGGGGTGGTTATATGTCTAATAAAGAAGAATTTAAATTATTTGTTAAATCTCATCCAGAACTTATAAGATATGTTAAAAATGGTGAAATGACTTGGCAAAAATTTTATGAAACATATTCATTATATGGAAAAGAAAATGATGCATGGAATAAGTATTTTAATAATAATGAGGAGATAAAAGAAAATACTAATGAGAAAAAAGAAAACGTATCAATTACGGATGTTATTGATATGGTAAAAAAAGTAGATTTAAATAGTGTTCAAAAAAACATTACAAATATAAGTAAAGCGCTTGGAATTGTTCAATCTTTAATAACAAAAGATGAAGTTAATACAACTGAAAGTTATACACCAAGACCACTTTACAAGAAGTTTGAGGACTAATGAAATTAGATGTACAATTTAAAATAAAAAATAATTATCTTCTTCAAAAATATATTAGAGAAAATTCTTATTGGTACAAATATTTAAATAGAAATCCAGGTCTTTTAAGTGAAATGGAAAGAGAAATGAAAGAAAAGTATAAATTAACGGCTTCTGATAAAATAAATGATATTTCAGAAAAATTAGATTTATTAAGAACATTTATGAATGTATTAAAGTAGAGGAAAAATATGATAGAAGAAACAAATAAAATAATAGAAAAATTAGATAAAACAGAAGATATAGTAAGAATGAAAGAATTAAAGGATAAGTTAAACTCTAATAAAGAATATTTAAATCTTATGAGTGAATTTGAAAAAAATAAGAAACTATATATAGAAAATAATACATTAGATGATGAAATAATGACTTTAAGAAAAAAATTATTTAATATTGATGAATTAAAGGAATATTTAAAAATCCAAAACAATTTGAGACTTTTATCTATAAATATAAATAATATAATATTAAGTGTGCTAGATTAATTCTTGTTAATCTAGCTTTTTTTGAGTATAATATATATAAGAAGTAAGTGGTGAAGTATATGAAAGTTATAAGTGGTTTTTTAAGAGGAAGAGAAATAAAAGGTTATACAATAGATGGAACAAGACCTACAATGGATAGAGTAAAAGAATCTATGTTTGCGATTATACAAGATTATATAAAAGATAGTGTGTGTCTTGATTTATTTGCGGGAACTGGGAATCTTGGAATAGAAGCAATAAGCAATGGCGCTAAAAAAGTTTATTTTAATGATAAAAATCCAGTCGCAGTAAAAATTATAAAAACTAATTTAGAAAAGTTTGATGTAATGGATAAAGCAGATGTAATAAAAAAAGATTACGAGGATGCGATTGAGTATTATAGGGTAAACAGAATAAAATTTAATATTATATTTCTAGATCCACCATATGATAATCATGTTATTACGCAAATATTAAAATTAATATATAGAAAAAAATTACTAAAAAAAGGCGGAATAGTAATTTGTGAATATCAAAATGAAGATATATCTACAGAGTATTTTACTGTAGAAAGACAAAGAGTATATGGCTATAGAAAAGTTAGTATATATACAGAAAAAAAGTAAATACTATAAATGTAAACCAAAAGTAAAAAGTAGGGTAAAATAAAAAAATGTATTGACTATAAAAAAATAAAATGATAATATTAATTTGTAATATAGGAAGGGAGAAGTAAGACAATGAAGAAAAATACAAAAGGTTTTACATTAATTGAATTATTAGCAGTTATAGTTATACTTGCTATTATCATGGTAATTGCAGTACCACAAATTTTAAACGTTATTGATAACTCAAGAAAAAGTGCTTGGAAAAGTAATGTTAAAATGATTGAAACTGCGATGGAAGAAAATGAGGCTATTATCGGTGTCAATGGCACTACTACAGATGGTGTTAAATCAATTTATGATACTACAAATAGTGGATGTTCTGAAACTAATATAAAGAAAATGGCTGATATTGGTTCAGATACAACAATTGCGGTTGATGGTACTCCAAGTGCTAGTTCATGCAATATAACACTTACTGGTTCAGATAATTTTAGTGGTAAAACAGCTACTATTTCATGCTCTGTATCATCAGGTTGTACAGGTAATGTTACTAAATAAAAAATACTTTGAAAAAAGTATTTTTTTTAATCTTTTAACATGATATAATTAATCTATATAGTAGGAGGAAAAAATATGTATTGCAAAAAATGTGGTAAAGAAAATAAGACAGGAACAAAGTTTTGTACAAATTGTGGTAATAGCTTAGATGTTTCATCTAATTATGTGGTAAAGGAAGAAAAGAGTACATTTGGATGGGGAATATTAAGTTTCTTTGTTCCAATTGCTGGTTTAATATTATTTATAATATGGAAAAAAGATAGACCAAAAACATCTAAAACTGCAGGCATATGTGCGCTTATAGGTGTAATATTCTCAATTTTTATTGGAATATTTGTGGTTATTAAGAGTGCAATACCTCAAATAGTTGATACAATTGATAATTCTAAAAAATCTGCTTGGAAAAGTAATATTAAAATGATTGAGAGTGGAATAGAACTTCAAAATGCTACATCAACTGAGGATAATAAATTTGATATTGAAAGAGTATGTACTTCATCAAATAATATGAATATCACAAGTGAAATTGTTCAGATATCAGATGTATCAGAAGATGTTAATGAAATTACTTGTGCCGGTAAAGGTGCAATTTTAGTAACACCTAAAGGAGGATTTTTAGGGGAAAAACCAATTACTATAACATGCACAAATGGTTCATGTTCAAATGATTGGAATTCTGTTTATTCAGAATAAAATACTTTGAAAAAAGTATTTTTTTTGTTATACTTATTATGGTGATAAAAATGAAATTAATAATAGGATCACATGTATCCTTTAACAAAGATGAACAATTAGTTAAAAGTGTAAAAGAAGCAATAAGTTATAATGCAAATACATTTATGTTTTATACAGGTGCTCCACAAAATACAAATAGAAGTGAATTAAATTTAGACAAAATTAAAGAAGCAGATAAGTTAATGGAAGAAAATAATATAGATAAGTCTAAAGTAATAGTACATGCTCCATATATAATAAATCTTGCTAATGATACTAAGTCTTATGACTTTTCAATAAATTTTTTAAAACAAGAAATAGATAGATGTGCTACTTTAGGTATAAAAAATATAGTACTTCATCCAGGTAGTCATGTTGGACTTGGAGAAGAAAAAGGACTTGATAATATTGTATTTGCTTTAAAAAATATATTAAGTGAAGATAAAGGTGTAACAATATTAATTGAGACAATGGCTGGAAAAGGTAGTGAACTTGGTAAAACAACTGATGAAATTAAATATATTATAGATAATGTTAATAGTAAAAATTTGGGTGTATGTTTAGATACATGCCATTTAAATGATTCTGGCATTGATATAAGTAAATTTAATGAATATATAGAAGATTTTGATAAGAAAATAGGTATTTCAAAAATAGGATGCATACACGTAAATGATAGCTTAAATACTATTAGTTCACATAAAGATAGACATGCAAATATTGGATTTGGTACAATTGGTTTTGATAATCTAATAAATGTTATATATGATAAAAGATTTGAAAATATTCCTAAAATACTAGAAACACCTTATGTAACAAAAAGTGATGACTCAAAAGAAAAAGTATATCCACCTTATAAATATGAAATAGAAATGATAAAAAATAAAACTTTTGATAAAGATTTAATAGAAAAAATTAGAAATAATAAATAATAATTTCATGTAAAGAATAGTGTAAACTATTCTTTTTTTTGTAGTTTTTTGTAGTATGTGTAGACAAATATTTATCTAAATAGTATAATAATGGTAACCAGTGGGACAAAGTGGTTAGATGTGGGGGATGCCTATGTTTATGGGTGAGTATCATCATAATATTGATGAAAAAGGAAGATTAATAATTCCATCTAAGTTTAGATATGAACTGGGCGAAAAGTTCGTAATAACTAGAGGAATAGAAGAATGTTTATTCGTTTATTCTATGGAAGAATGGAATAAAATAATAGATAAACTAAAAGAACTTCCTTTCACAAGTAAAGATGCCCGTACATTTATGAGAATGTTCTTATCTGGTGCGACAGAATGTGAACTTGATAAAAATGGTAGAGTCAACATAGTAAATACACTTTCTAGTTATGCAGGAATAACAAAAGAATGTGTAATATTAGGTGTTAATGATAGACTTGAAATATGGTCAGAAGACAAATTTAATAACTTCTTTAATAATAATATTGAAAACTTTAGTGATATAGCGGAGAATTTGTTCAGTGCATGTTAGTGTATTATTAAATGAATCAATAGAAAATTTAAATATTAAAGAAGATGGAATATATGTTGATTGTACTTTAGGTTTTGCAGGTCACAGTAAAGAGATATTAAAAAGGATAAAAAAGGGAAAACTATTCGCCTTTGATCAAGATGGGGAAGCTATCAATTATAGTAAAAAGATTCTTGATCAAATAAGTGGTAATTACGAGATTATAAAAAGTAATTTCGCATTTATAAAATCTGAATTAAATAAAAGAGGTATAGAAAAAGTAGATGGCGTTTTATTTGATTTAGGAGTATCAAGTGTACAGCTAGATGAAGCTGAAAGAGGATTTAGTTTTCATAAAGATGCTAAACTTGATATGAGAATGGATACAGATCAAAGTTTTAGTGCGTATGATGTAGTTAATGATTATTCAAAAGAAGAATTAGAAACAATATTCTTTAAATATGGTGAAGAAAAATATTCTAGATCTATTGCAAGTGCAATAGTAAGAGAAAGAGAAAATAAAAAAATAGAAACTACATTAGAACTTACTGAAATAATAAGAGAAAGTGTTCCAGAAAAATATAGAAGAACGCATCATCCAGCAAGAAAAGTATTTCAAGCAATAAGAATTGAAGTAAATAAGGAATTAGATGTATTTACAAAAGCATTAAATGATGCAATTGATATGCTTAATCCTGGTGGAAGAATATGTGTTATTACATTTCATTCTCTTGAAGATAGAATATGTAAAAATATATTTAAAGAAAAAAGTGAAATGGATAGTATATTTAAAGGATTACCTGATAAAGATATTCCTTTAGAATATAGACCAGAGTTAAAATTAATTACAAAAATAAAACCAAGTAAAAAAGAGCTTGAAGATAATAATAGATCAAGAAGTTCAATACTTAGAGTTGCAGAAAAAATGTAAAAGGGATGATAATATGAAAAAGAATAAAAAGAAAAATATAATGAAAATGCAAAGAGCACAAAGAAGATATATTGCTTTTGGAACATGCCTATTACTATGCTTATGGGTTGTTAGTTTCTTTGCTAAAATATCGTTATCATCAATAAATGTAGAAGTTGAAAAACTAGGTAAAGAAGTAGTTAAAAAAGAAAAGACAAATCAGAGTTTAACAATGAAAATAAATGAACTTGCGTCACTAGAAAACATACAATCTATTGCAAGTAATGAAGGACTAGCGTATAATAATAATAATATTGTAATAATAAACAATCAGTAAAGGACGTGTTTAACAATGAGAAAAAGAAAGAGAGTAAATAAAATACAAATAATTATATTCTTTTCTTTTTTTCTTTTATTTGGAATTATTATATTTAGACTTATATATTTAAATTTAGCAACTACAATAGATGGAATTAATTTATCGGACTTTGCTAAAAATAGAAATACAAAAAAAGAAACATTATATGCAACAAGAGGTTCTATATATGATTCAAATGGTGAAGTGCTTGCTCAAACAATAGATTCTTATACAGTAATAGCGTATTTAGATAAAAGCAGAAGTAAAAACTCATCTACACCAAAGCATGTTGTTGATAAAGAATTGACTGCAGAAAAATTATCTCCAATAATAAATATGAGTAAAGAAAGAATTTTAGAGTTACTTAATCAAAAAGGATTATATCAAGTAGAACTTGGACCAGGTGGTAAAGGACTTACTGAAATACAAAAAGAGGAAATAGATAAATTAAAATTACCAGGTATTGATTTTGTTAGTACAAATAAAAGATATTACCCAAACATGGATTTCGCATCATATACTCTTGGATATGTTACATCTAATGATAAAGGTGAAATGGCAGGAGAAATGGGAATAGAACAATATTATAATGATAAATTGACAGGTACTAATGGATCACTTGAATATCAAACTGATGCTAATGGATATAAACTTGTTACAAATGGTGAAAATTCAGAAATTAAAATAGATAAAATAGATGGTGTTAATATTTATCTTACAATAGATAGTAATGTTCAAATGATAGTAGAAAGAGCACTTAATTCTTATTTTGAAACATCTAAAGCTTCATCAGGTGGAATAATAGTGGCTGATGCTAAAACAGGCAAGATACTTGCTTCTGCTAGTAGACCCAGTTTTGATCCTAATATAAAAGACATAAAAAATTATATGAATCCACTTGTATCAACTGCATTTGAACCTGGATCAACAATGAAGACATACACTTATATGGCAACAATGGAAAAAGGTTCATATAAGGGTGACGATACATATATGTCTGGTACAATGAAGATAGGTGAATATACAATTAAAGATTGGAATAACTATGGATGGGGAGAAATATCATATGACTATGGTTATTTACAATCATCTAATATCGGTATTGCAAATTTGGTACAAAAATATATAACAAGAGATGAATTACTTTCTTATTTTAAAAAGCTAGGATTTGGCTCTAAAACAGGAATTGAACTTCCAGGGGAAGTAACTGGTAAGATATCATTTAAATATGATATAGAAGTCGCAACTGCTGGATTTGGGCAAGGTATAACAACAACACCTATTCAGCATATAAAAGCACTTACATCTATATCTAATAATGGTTATTTAGTTAGTCCAACTATAGTAGAAAAAATAGTTGATCCTAACACTGGTAAGACAATATATAAGAACAAAACAAAAAAGGGAACAAAAGTAGCAAGTATAGAAACAGTAAATAAAATAAAGGATTTAATGTATAATGTTGTTAATGGTGAAGGAACAGGTACTAGTTATCATTTAGATGGATATGATATAATTGGTAAAACAGGTACTGCTGAATATGTTAATGCAGGATCTAGTTCATATACAAAAGGTAGTTATATTAAATCATTTGAAGGAATGTACCCTAAAGACAATCCTAAGTATATATTTTATATTTATTTAGATAAGGCAAGTGTAAATACAATGCCAGATATGATAAAATCTATAATAAAAGATGTAGAAACATATTACAATATAGCTAAAATAAATTCTAATACCATAACGAGTTATACAATGCCTAATTTTCTAAATAATAATATAGAAAATGTTAAAAGTGCATTAGACACATCTAATTTTAAATATGAAATCATAGGTGATGGTAAAAAAGTAATAGGACAATACCCAATGAATGGTACTATCGTAAATGGCAAAATATTTATACTTACAAATTCTTATAAAATACAGATACCTAATATTGTTGGATACTCTAGAAAAGATGGAATTAATTTAGCAAAATTACTTGGTATTGATTATAGTATAGATGGTAATGGATATGTAAGTAGTTATACAGTTGATGTTGATAAAAATGGTAAGATAGTAAAATTAAATATGGTTCTTAAAGACAAATATATAGAAAATTGATACTTTTAAAGTATCTTTTTTTTTAAACAAAATGTTAAGATATAGTTAGTACTTGAAATGTAAGTATAATAAATGGTAAACTATTTATAGAATAGGAGTAGATAAAGTTGAAAAAAGAAAAAGGATTTACATTAATAGAGCTATTAGCGGTAATAGTCTTGATTGCAATTATAATGGTAATAGCGGTACCAAAGATACTAGATGTAATAGAAAATTCAGAAAAAAATGCATATAAAGAAAGTGTTGAAATTATGGCTCATCAAGCATTATTACAGTATAATATTGATGCGTTTGATTCATCAAATGAGTTAACAGATGATGGAATAGTTTATGAGTATGGAGTAGATGGACAAACAAACATTGAAGAAGTTGGAGAGTTAAAATTTAAAGGAGACAAACCAAGCGCAGGAACAATAACACTTACAAAAAATCAAAGAGTAATAGTAAGTGATTTAGTAAGTAAAAATGGAAAATGGTGTGCAAAAAAAGAAGAAGATAGTAAAACCGTAACAGTAGGAAAATCAGAAAAAATGGGATGTAAGGTAAATACTATAGAAGAAAAATAGTAGATAAAGTACCATGCGAATTAGAAGAAGAAACAAAAGGTGATGTTACATATTATTATGTAGATTCAGAAAATATAGATTATCAGATGATGTAAATAATGGAACAGATTATAAAGGAAAGATAATAAAATTAAGAAATAATCTTGATATGAGTAAATCAGTTGAAGAAATAAAAAAATCATGCGACGGAAAAGTAAAGACTAAAATAACAAAATTTTATCCAATTGGTAGAACAAGTAATAAATCATTTTCTGGAACATTTGAAGGTAATACTAAAACTATAAGTAATTTAACAATTGATATGACAAATGAAACAAATTATTCAGATAAAGATTACGTTGGTTTATTCGGATATAGTAACGGAAATATTAAAGGATTAAATGTAAAAGATATATTAGTAAAAGGACAAAATAATGTCGGTGGACTTGTAGGATATCAAGATAAAGGAAATATAAGTGAAATAATATTGAGTGGGACAATTGAAGGTAATAATGATGTAGGAGGAATAACAGGCTATAAAAAAAATGGAACGATAAAAAGCATAATATTAAATGAAAATATAATTCATTCTAATAATTATGGTGATGCAGTAGCATCTAATGGATATAATGTAGATGGAGTTATTATAGAAAGTGGCAATATACAAGGTGCATTAAATATGGGACCATATTCTAGTAATATATATTATTTAGATGGTGTAATATCTATATATGATAGTTCTGCGACTAAAATAGATAAACAATATTTACATAATTTAAGTTATTATTCACAGTTAAAAGATTCAAGTGGTAATCCTATAATAGAAACAGAAGCAACAGGTGATGTTAATGGAACAGGATATGTATTCGGATACGATTCAAACAATAATATAATAATAGAAAGAAAAAATTAAAGGTGTAATATGAAAAAAGTATTAATAGGAATAATAGTTTTAGTGAGTATTTTCTTTATATCAGGTTGTAACGATAAGAAAACAGAGGAAAAAATTGATAAAACAGCAAAGGTAGATAATAATATAAATGAAAAATTAAGTTCAATTAAAGATTTTTCTAATTTAGATGTATTAAATGATAATACATTAGAAACACAATTAGGAATTAATAGAGATTTTGTTATAAGTCATTCTGTTAGAATAGATTTATATGGTAATACAGATTATTTTTACATTGTAATAAAGCCAAAAGAAGAGTATAAGAAAATTGTACAAAATGCGGTACAATTATATATAAATAGATCTATTGAAGAAAGTGATAATAAAGAGATTTACAATAATGTTTTAAAAAAAGAATATAAAGATTATTATATATATGTATTATCAAGTGATAATAACTCTGTTTATAATATTATAGAAAATAATTTAAAATAGAAAGGTCAAATTGTATTTGACTTTTTCTTATTTTATTTTATAATAATTTGTAGGGGCGATATTAATGAAAATAGATAAATTAAATTATTATGAATTACTTGATTTTTGTACTAAAAATGAAAGCATATCGGGCAAAGAAAAAGATGAAATTATAGAAAAATTATTAAGTTATAAAAATTATTTAGATTATCCAAAATATTTTGAAGAAATTAAATGGTTAGATAGTAATGATAGAAGAAGATTTATTGAATCAATAAATGATTCAGGTAATTCACGAATAATATATACATTTTCAATTTCATTAAAAAATAATTTATATGCGAATGAAGTATATATGTTATTTAATATTTTATATAGTTTAAAAAATGATGACTATATAAAAAACTTTATAAATGATTTTATTTCTTTATTAGAAAAAAATCTAGATAATATTATTTTAAAAATATGTGATGATAAAAATTATTCATTATTAATGGATTTATGGACTAAATATAAAAGTTATTTAACTGATTCTACTAAGAAAATTGTAAAAACTATTTCAGAAAGTTCTAGTTCATATTATATGTATAAATTATTATGTGATGATATTGAAATTGATGATAAATCATTATTAATTAAATCAATATGTAATTTGGATGACACAAGTTATATATGTGATACTATTAAACTTATGGGCAGTAATTTATCTAGTGATGATATTGATAATATAGTATCATCATATAGTAGAACATCAAATTTCTTAATAGTTAAATCTCTTATTCAAAATAATGTAAATTTATCAGAAGAAAACATTGATTTAATAATAAATTGTATTTTTAAAGAAATAAATAAAGAAAATATTATATACTTTACTAATAATATGCAAGATAGTTTAACAAAAAAACAAGTAGAAAAAATTATTGATTTAGCAGTAAAAACTAATGATTCAGAGTTAATATATAATGTATCAAAGATTTTAAAAGATAGATTAGATAAAGAAAATATTTCAAAAGTTTCTAAAAATATGTCAAAACAAGAAAACATTTATTATGTATATGAATTTTTATGTGAATTTAAAGATAAATTAAGTAAGGAAGACAAAAACAAATTAGTATCAAAAATAGTAAATAGTAAAGAAATGAAACTTATTATTTTAGTAGCTGTATTTATTGACGTAAAACTTATTGAAAAGTTATTCAAAAGTAAAAAAGAACTATTTATATTTGCCGTAGGACTTAATGCATTTACATTAGAAGAAATAAAAAATATAAAAGAAAAGTTAGATATAAAAGAAGAAAAACCAAATATGAAAAATATACCAAAAAAGTATAAATTAAAGAAAAAAGATAAATAATAATTTTATGTAAGTTCTATTTACATAAATAGCATTTTTGGTGTATAATACTAGTGCGAAAGGGAGAGTAGTAAAGAATGAAAAAAACAAAAATAATATGTAGTATTGGTCCTTCTACACAAAAATGGGAAAACTTTAAAGGACTTGTAGATGCTGGAATGAATGTAGCAAGAATTAATTTCTCACATGCTACTATGGAAGAAAGAAGAATAGATGAAGAATTAGTTGCAAGAGCAAATGAAGAACTTGGTACTAATATTGCTATCTTATTTGATACAAAAGGACCTGATCTTAGAACTTGTACATTTGATGGAGATTATATCGATTTAGTTGAAGGAGAAACTATTGATATAGTTGAAGAAGATGTTCTTGGAACACAAGAAAGAATTTCATTTAATTATAAAGGAATTTTAAAAGACCTAAAACCAGGTATGAGTATTTTAGTTGATGATGGATTCTATAAATTAGTTGTAGAAGAAGCATCAAAAGACAAAGTAACATGCCGTATAATGAATGGTGGAAAAATTAAGAGTAGACGTGGAGTATGTATTCCAGGTATAAAATTAGATGTACCATTTGTTAGTGAACAAGATAAGGAAGATATTAAATATGCATGTGAACATAATGGAGATTATTTAGCACTTTCATTTGTTAACTGTGCTAAAGATATTGAAGATGTTAGAGCATTATGTAAAGAATATGGTAGAGAAGATATGTTAATAATTTCTAAAGTTGAAACTCAATATGCAATGGATAACTTAGATGAAATTATTGATGCTACTGACCTTGTTATGATTGCAAGAGGAGATCTTGGAATTGAAACTGGTGTAGAAAATTTACCATTATATCAACAAATGATGATTAGTAAATGTAGAGCTAAAGGTAAGAGAGTTATTATGGCAACTCAAATGATGAGTAGCATGAAACATAGTATTAGACCAACTAATGCTGAAGTAACAGATGTTGCTAATGCTGTACTTTCTGGTTGTGATGCTATCATGACTAGTGATGAAACTACTATGGGTGAATATCCAGTAGAAACTATTCAAAATATGAAACAAATTTGTGAAAATGTTGAAAGTTATTATAGATATGATAACAAATATGCATATGTTGCAGAAAATAAAACTGAAATTATTGCAAGCAGTGTTGTTAATGCAGCAAATGAATTAGGATCAAAAGTTATAGTAGCAGCTACTATGTCAGGTCATAGTGCAAGAGCAATTAGTAATTTAAGACCAAATGCTCCAATATTAGCAACTGTACCAACTAGAAAAGTTGCAAGAACACTTGCTTTAAGCTATGGTGTATATCCAGTTGTTGTTAATGAATACGATTCAACTGATGAAGTAATTAATGATGGTGTTGCTCAAGCTAAGAAGTTTGTTGAATTAAATAGTGGAGATCAAATCGTTATCGCTGGTGGTTTCCCTAATACAGGTAAAAAGACTACAAACTTTATGAAAATTGAAGAAATTTAATTTATAAATTGATTACCTAAAAAAGGTAATCTTTTTTTTATTTTTTTGTTATAATAATTGTAATGCAACCGAAACTTTACAAAAATACCAAGTAAAGTTGCTGGAATGCAACCTTAAAATGATATAAAATTAAAAATGAAAAGGAGGAAAAAATATGAAATTTGGTGATAAGTTAATTGCCTTAAGAAAAAAGAAAGGATTGTCTCAAGAAGAACTTGCAGAGAAATTAGGTGTATCAAGACAAAGTGTATCAAAATGGGAAAGTAATAATACATATCCTGAAACAGATAAGATAGTACAAATATGTAATATATTTGAATGTACTATGGATGATCTTATTAATGACAATATAACTGATGTAGAAAGTATAGAAAGAAAAAGTAAAAATAATATAAATGTAATGGTTGATTCATTTTTAGATTTTATTACTAAAACAATTAATATGTTTTCTAGAATGAAATTTACAAGTGGATTTAAATGTGTAATAGAAATGATTGTAATCGCACTTATTATGCTAATTTTAGGATATTTATTTGTTGGCTTTTCAGAGGGAGTTTTAAGTGGATTTTATCCATTTGGAAAAGGAATGGAAATATTTAATGGAATAATTAAAAGTGTTCTTATGCTTATTTGGACAATAATTTCATTTATAGTTTTAGTTCATGTATTTAAAATAAGATATTTAAATTATTATGATGAAATTATTAATGAAGAAAAAATAGATACAAAAGAGGATAAAAAGAAAGAAGAAAAAAGTAAAATAAAAGAAGAAAAGAAAGATAGAATTATTATTAGAGATGAAAATACTAGACCATTTGCCTTTTTATCAGTGCTTTCTAAAATAATAATTATGTTTGTTAAAGTATTTGTATTTTTCTTTGGGTTATTCTTTATGTTTACATTATTAATGCTTGCAATTTTCTTTATAATTTCGCTTTATTTTAGTTTTTCAAATGCTATATTTATTGGAAGTACAATTGCAATATTAGCATTACTTATAATAAACGTAATAATATTAATGTTAATAATAGGGTTTATATTTGATAAAAAATATAATTATAAAATATTATTAATAACATTTTTAACAAGTATAATTGTATCAGGAATAGGTATTGGTATATTTGTTCTTGGAATTAAAGATTTTAAAATTGTTGATAATATGGATGGTATTTTAAATTTAAAGAGTCATTCAGAAGAAATTAATTATAAAGATAATATGCTTATTACTAATAGTGATAGTTATTATTTAAATACAAGTTATAAGTATGAAGTAGATAATAATATGGAAGATGATAAAATTAAAATATCAGGTATATATGATGATAAATATTTAAAAATGGATAAAGATAGTAGAATTGAATATAAAATGAATGTTTTAACTATTTATGGACATCAAGAAAGTTCTGTTAATTTATTATCACAAGTTATAAAAGATTTAAAGAATAATATAATTAGAAATTATGATTTTGGTTATTTTGATTTAAAAATAACTGCTAATGAAAATACTATTAATAAATTAATGGATAATCTTAGAAAATTATATAATTTTGATTATAAAAAAGAAAATAATATTTATGAAGTATATAATTTAGAATATAAGATATCTGATGATACTGGAAGTATGTGTAAATATAACGCTAGTAATGATAAATTAGATTGTGGTTCTTATAATAATAGATGTTATACTAAAAAAACAGATTATGATGATAAAGAATATATAAATATTAGTTGTGACGATGATTATACTACTGAATAAGTGACTTTTTGTCACTTTTTGTGTTATTATAGGTACGGTGATTTTATGGAAAATATTGATAAAATATTATATTCATTATCTAAATCAAAATTTAGAAGTAGTTTTCATTTAAAAGAAAAAGATAAAGAATATATAAAAGATAAAGGTATGGATAAAATAAGAGAGCATGCTAAAGATTTCATTACAAAAAGACTTGCTCCTAAAGTAATAAATAATGATGGGAAGCAAACACCATATAAAGGACATCCAGTATTTATATCACAGCATGCGACCGCAACCTGCTGTAGATCATGTCTTTATAAATGGCACAAAATAGATATGAATAAAACCCTTTCTGAAGAAGAAATAGATTATATAGTAAATGTGATAATGAAATGGATAGAAAATGAAAATAAAAAAATTTGATGAATTTTGTTAATTATGATATACTATCAAACTAATTGAGGGTGGGTTATATGAGAATTATATCAATGTCGCAAAAAAGATTTAAATCACTAAAACCATAAGATTTACCAGATAATATAATGCATACAGAATCTGAATTGTTTGAATTTAGGGAAAAAGGTAAAGATAAAGTTTTTTAAAAATTAATTTTTAAAAGTGGTCAACGTGTTAGTAATAAGTTATATACTTTAGAAATGCTTGATAGTAATAAAGAATATATGCCAAATAATTTTTGGATTCCAGATTCAATATTATCAGTAGGTGGAAGTATTGAAGGTTTTACAATACCAAAAGTAAATGGAATTAATTTATATTCCTTTTTAGAAAATAAGGATATAAAACCAAAAGATAAGTTATTTAAAGAAAATAGGAGAGATGTTAAATCAATTAAGTTATATTAGAAAAACAACCCCTCTTAAAGATTTTTATATCAATGATTTAAATGTTACTAATTTTATAGTTAATCCTTCAAATTGTGAACTTTCAATTATTGATTTAGATAGTGCAAAAATTAAAAAAATAATGTAAACCAACAGTTATAAATTGTTGACAATATTTGGCACTTCTTGTATTATTAATTTGTAAGATATAGGGTTAAATAGGGTATGAAAATGAAAATAAAAGTAGATTCAAGAAAAGTTGAAAAAGGGGATACGTTTATTGCTTTAAGAGGAATTGATAATGATGGACACAAGTTTATAAATAAAGCAATAGAAAATGGTGCAAGTAAAATAATTTGTGAAGAAGGAAGTTATAGCGTAGAAACTATAGTTGTTAAAGATACAAGAGAATATTTAATTAATTACTTAAATGAAAATTATGGTGATAAAATAAATAAACTTAAAATAATTGGAATAACAGGAACAAATGGGAAAACAACATCCGCTTATTTATTCCATGAAATATTAAATAAAATAGGCAAGAAATGTGGTTATATTGGAACTATTGGTTTTTATATTAATGAAAAAGTAAAAAGTTTAAATAATACAACACCTGATATATATGATTTATATGAATTATTACTTGAGTGTTATGATAAAAATTGTGAATATGTAATTATGGAAGTAAGTAGTCACGGTCTTGCAAATAAAAGAGTAGAAAGTTTAAAATTTGATTATGCAGTATTTACAAACCTTACACAAGATCATTTAGATTTTCATAAGACAATGGAAAACTATGCACTTGCTAAACAAGAATTATTTAAAAAATTAAAAAGTGATGGTAAAGCAATAGTTAATTTTGATGATAATTATAAAGAATATTTTTTATTAAAGAATAATAATAATTTTACTTATGGTTTTAATGGTGGTGACTTTAAAATAACATCTTATGAAGTAATAAATCATAATACAGTATTTGATGTTACTTATTTAAATAATACTTATAGTTTTAAAACTAATTTAATAGGAAAATATAATATTTATAATTTAATGTCTTCAATTGTTATTATGGCTTTAGAAAATATTCCTTTTGATTTAATAATAAAAAGTGTTTGTGATTTAAGTCTTCCAAAGGGAAGAACGGAAACACTAAAATATAATAGTAATTTAATAATAGTAGATTATGCACATACACCAGATGCAATGATTAAAGTATTTGAAGTTGCTCATGAAGTAACAAAGGGGAATGTTTATGTAGTATTTGGTTGTACTGGAGATAGAGATAAAGATAAAAGAATAAAAATGTCAAGAATTGCTTGTGAAAATGCTAAGTATGTAATAATGACTCATGATGATCCACACTTTGAAAATCAAGAAGAAATATATTTAGATATGACAAAGGGATTAAAATATGATAATTATGAAATAGTTAGAGATAGAAAAGATGCAATTACAAAAGGAATAGATATGTTAAAAGAAAATGATACATTACTAATTTTAGGTAAAGGTCATGAAGAATTTATATCTATAAAAGGTAATAGAGTGCCATTTAATGATATGAAAGCTGTAAAGAAATATATACAAGTAAAATAAAAAAAGTGTCAAATAATGACACTTTTTTAATATATTGTAGTTCTATTTTTATTATTTTCTTTACTAGTATATAATGCTTTATCAGCATTACCAATATATTTTCTCCTTAAAGATTTAACATCTTCATTAATTATATCTTCAGTAATATTATATATTCCAAAGCTCATAGAAATGTTATCAATTGTTATATCCTCAAAATTTACTTTAATATTTGAAATTAATTCTCTTACTTTTTCAATTTTTTCAAAACTATTATTTGTGTTTGGCATAAGAATTATAAATTCTTCACCGCCATATCTACCAACTAAGGAATCAGGTAATTCACATCTTAAAATATTACCGATTTTATTTAATACGATATCTCCAATTACATGACCGTAAGTATCGTTAATTTTCTTAAAATCATCAATATCACCCATAACAATAGAAAAATTTAATTTATTTTCAGATATATATTTATCAATTTTATCTAAAATTACTTTTCTACTTAAAACAGTTGTCAATGGATCTATTTCAAATTTAGATCTTAAGCTTATAAAATCGGTAATGTCCCTTATATATAATACTGTATAATTTTTATGAAAACTATCAATTGTTCTTTTTTTAATACTAAAATTTCTATTATCAAAAGTACTACATTTATTTTCTTTAGAATAATGTTTACATATACTCTTGATATAATCTAATTTTCCTTTATCTTTTGGATAAATTACTTTATTATTTTTATCTTTTATTAAGAAATAAGAGTCTGGTTCGTTATCTAATACTTTTTTGTAATTCATATTTTTGCCCCCTATAAGCAGTCATAATATAATATGTATTTAAAAAAATAAAAGTAATTATTTTTTGACTATTAAATAGAATTATTTAATGTATAATAATTATTACACCACATTTTATCTTTGTCAACTAAAGAAATTATGTTATAATTAAATAGATTATTAAAAAGGATAAAAAATAATAAGGTTTTACTTAAGTATTTTTGAGGTTTATTTTATGAAAAGATTATTAAGAATTAGTTTTGATTTATCACTATTATCATTTATACCAATTATATTATGGTTTTTAATTGGAATAATAGTAGATAAAAATTTAATAAATATATTCACACTTACATATCCACTTCAGTTTATTTATTATATATTTAGGTCGGTATTTTCAACAGGAGCAAATATAAGTAAAGAAAAAGATAAAAATGAAGATGCGGTTATGTCAGGACTTGTTATTGGAAGTATTATATCTTTAATAACATTTTTATTGATATTATTAAATATAGATGGATATATTAATTTTATGAATATGGACGTTAATACGTATAAAACATTTGCGATATATTCTGTAATAGAGATATTTGTTAGTTTGGAATTTTCATTTATTTTAAATAAATTATATTACGAGAATGAAAATAAAATTGCGAATAAATATTCAATTATATTTAACTTGTTAAATTTTGTATTATTAGTAGGAACATCTTTAATTACAAAAAATCAAAGTGTTATAGTAATAACAACATTAATTCCACTTTTCTTATTTACTTTGTATATAATTATTAAAAATAGTGATAAATTTAAGCTAAAATTAAATATATTTAAATGTATAAAATATGATTCTGTAGAACTATTTAATAATATTGGTTTCTTATTAATATTTTTATTTGGATTAAGTAATGCTATAAATTTTGGAGAAAAATATACATTAGCGCTTACATTTGTGGCTCTTATAACAGATACACAGTGGGACACAGCAGATGCGATAGTTACGACCGCAACAATTGATATAAGTAAAAATAATTTTAATTATAAAGAACATAGGCGTAATGCATATAAATTATTAGGTATATTATTTTTATCAAGTTTAATAATGTTTATTTTATTATATAGATTTTATGATTTAGATTTTAAAATAATGATGATATATTTTGCTTTTGAAATAGTTAATTTTCTTATATATCCTATATATAGAATAAAAACATGTTATTTACAACTAGAATGGTCTGCATTTAAAATAACGGAAAACAAAATATTTTCACTGTTTCTTAGAATGCTTTTATCACTAACAAAAACTCCTTTTTGTACCGGCATAGGACAAGCATGTTCATCAGTATATCAATTTATTACTGTAAGTATATTTTTTAAATTCAATTTTAAAGTAGATAAAAAAGGAAATGTTATAAGAAAGAAGATGGAATAGTAGTCAATTATTCCTTTTTTTTATACCTAAAAAATGTTATAATTATATTGAAAATAGTAGGAGTGATATTTTGAAAATAGGAGTAGATATAGATAATGTTCTTTCTAATTTTAATGATGAATTATTAAGAGAGTATATTATTCATGACAAAAAGATAAAAGGTAATGGAATAATAAATAAAAATGAATGCATAAGAAAAATGTTTGATTGGAAAGATGCAGAAGAAAAAAAGTTTTATAAAGAAAATATAGAGAGAATAGCAGTTAATTTAAAGCCCATTAAAAATTGCGCTAAATATATAAGAAAGTTAAAAGAAATAGGATGTGAAATTTATATAATAACAGGAAGAGATAATGGTGATTATTCTGATCCATATAACATGACAGTTAATTGGTTAAAAAAATATAATATTTATTATGATAAAATAATTTTAGTAGATGCTAAAAACAGTCATTCAAAAACAGAAGTTTGTTTAGAAAATAATATATCTATAATGATAGATGATTCAAAAAGAATGTGTCTAGATGCAAGTAATCATGGCATTACTACTTTTATTATGGATACGCCATATAATAAGGATGTAGATGGACTTATAAGAGTACATACTTGGAAAGAAATATTTGAAAAAGTAAAAAAATATAATAATAGAATAAATGTTATTTTAGATACAGATACATATAACGAAGCAGATGATCAGTTTGCACTTTCATATTTATTAAAATCACAAGATATGTTTAATATTGAGGCAATTACAACTGCACCATATTCACATAAAAATAATGGCATAACAGTTAAAGAGGGACAAGACTTAAGTTATAATGAAGTACTTAAAATCTGTAATTTGTTAAATTTTAATTTTGAAAATAAAGTGTTTAAAGGTTCAATAGATTATATACAAAATGGATATGATGATGAAAATGATGCGGTTAATAAAATTATTGAAATAGCACTTAGAAATGATATGACGTATGTTCTTAGCATAGGAGCAATTACTAATATTGCACTCGCAATAAAAAAAGAGCCTAAGATAATTAATAAAATAGAAATTATTTGGCTTGGAGGGAATGATCTTTCTTATAAAGATAATATGGAATATAACTTTAGACAAGATGTAGAAGCAGTAAAAATAGTTTTTAATTCTAATGTTAAATTAACTGTATTACCTTGTAAAAATGTAGTATCAACTTTAAAAATAGATATAAGCACGCTAAAGGATAATTTAATACAAAATGAACTTAATAATTATTTAATAGAAAGATTTTGTAATGATGGATATCATCCATATAAAGAAGAGAGAGTTATTTGGGATATATCTGTTATTGCCTATATGATAAATAAAAAATGGTTTAAAACAAAAAAGGTAAGCACTCCAGTTATAAATGACGATATATCTTATAAAATGACAAATGTAAAAAACAAAATAACATTTGTAACAAAGTTAAATAGAAATAAAATTTATAGTGATTTATTTAAAAAGTTAGGAAAAAGGTGATAAAATGCCAAGCTGGAAAATACATTCATATATTGGTAATCAGGTAAATAAGACAATTAAAGTAAATAAAAAATATTTTATGATAGGAAATTTACTTCCAGATCAAGATAGATATAATATAGGAAATTTAAAGAGAAATATTCCAAGAACAACAACACATTTTATTAAAAGAGAAGATTATTTAATAGGTATTAATCTTCCTGATTATGATAAAATGTATAATAAATATAAAGATAAATTTAAAAATCCAGTATTAATGGGATATTTAGTTCATTTGTTAACTGACTATTATTTTAATAATTATATTTATAATAATTATTTTATAAAAGATGAAAATGGTATATATATTGGTGTGAAAAAATCAGCTGGAACAATATTTAATTGCGATTTTAAAAAATCTAATTCTATGAAACAAAATGATTTTAGAAAGTTTAATAATAGTATCTCAGTAAGAAAAAATAATTTTAGATTTTGTTTAAATAGTAATTATTTAAAAGAAATTGAAGAACTTAAATTAGATAAAAAGCAAATATATGCAGTAGGTAAGTATTTAGATACATCTCATAAGAAGATAAAAGATAATGAAAATTATCAAATATTATCAGAAAATAAAATGAATAAACTGGTAGAGGGTTGTATTAAATTTATATTAAAATATCTTAAAGAGAAGAAATTATTAAATTTGAATTAATAATTGTTATTAGTTGTGCATTTACATGGATGGTTATATATTGCTGTAGCATCAATGGCAAAAGCTTATTGCTTATGGAAAGATGATATGAAATTAATCAGAATATCAGGAGTTATAGTAGGTATTTTATATGGTACATATTATATTTATTATGGAAGTACATTTATGATAATAGGTTATATGTTGATATTATTAACAAGTATATATGCACTTTTAAAAGAAAGGAAAAAATAATAATGAAAATAGGAATAGATATAGATGGAGTATTAAATTCTCAGTATAATTTTTGTATAGATTATGGTACAAAATTCTGTAATGAAATTGGGAAATACAAATTAGAAAATGTTAATGCAATAGATACAACAGATATGTTTTTATGGTATGATGAAGTTGCTCATAAGTTTTGGGATAAATATAGAAAAGACCTTGTTATAACATTACCTGCTAAAAAATATGCATCTGAAGTAATAGAAAAATTAAGTAATGATGGTAATAAAA
The DNA here is from genome assembly GCA_019423565.1 of bacterium. Lineage (GTDB taxonomy): Bacteria > Bacillota_I > Bacilli_A > RF39 > UBA660 > CAG-433. Next base: position 31,081 of record JAHZBE010000010.1, on the reverse strand, counting down.
TATATATAATAACTGCCAGAAGAAATGGTGATGAATGGTTTCCTGATGACTTAAAAAATAATGTAGAAAAAATTACTAAAAAATGGTTAAAAGAAAATAAAATATACTATGATGAAATTGCATTTAATGTAAAAGATAAAGGAAAGTATTGTAAAGATCATAATATTAATATTATGATTGAGGATGATCCAATTAATTTAAGAAAATTATTATATAATACTAATATTTTTGTGTTTGATTATCCATATAATAGAAATAAAGAATTTTCTAATTTAACTAGGGTATATAGTTGGTATGATATATATTATAAAATTAAATGTATTAAGGAGCAACAGAAATGATTTTGGCAGTAATTGAAAGAGTAGAAAATATAAAAGAAGAATCACCATTTAATAATAGATATTATTTGACAGAATACTATAAAAATATTTTTGATGAATTAGATATATTATTATTTCCAATTGTTTCTATCAAAAATTTAAAAAAGGTATGTGATTTATGTGATGGACTCATTATAACTGGATCTTGTATAAATATTCCACCACATTATTATAATGAGAAACCAATAATAGGAGAAAAGTATAACATTGATGAGTTCAAACTAGATAAAGAAGCGATTAAACTCTTTTCTAATTCAAATAAACCAATTTTGGGTATTTGTGGTGGTGTTCAGTCAATAAATGTTTATTTTGGTGGGACTTTAAATCAGCATATTGATAACCATAATTTAGGTAACAATTTACATAAAATAAATATTAAAAAGAACACATTTCTAAGTTCAATATATAGTGAAAATATCAATGTTAATTCATATCACAAACAATCTATAAAAAAGGTTGCTAATGACTTTATTATATCTGCAGTATCTGAAGATGGAATTGTAGAGGCAATTGAAAAAAATAATATTATAGGGGTTCAGTGGCATCCAGAAGTAATGAATGACATTTTATTTTTTAAGATGTTTATTAAAACATTTTTTAGAGAGGAAAAAGAAAGATGAGAATAGGAATAGATATAGATGGAGTATTAACAGATTTTGAAAAATGGCAACTTGATTATGGGAGTAAATATTTCTTAAAATATAATAAGAATATTGTAAATCCAGATGGATATGATAGTGATACTGTTTTTAATGTAACAAATGAAATGGATTCAGAATTTTGAAAAGAATATTTGTATGATTATGCAGTAAATGAACCAGCTAGAAAATTTTCAGGTGAAGTAATTGATAAATTAAAAGAAAAAGAATTTGAAATATATATAATAACTGCTAGATTTTTAACGGATAAAGATACTCCTGAAGGAGAAAGAATGAGAAATATTGTTAAAAATTGGCTAAAGCAAAATAACATACATTATGACAAGATAATATTCGCACCAGAAGATAAATTAGAAATATGTAAAGAAAATAAAATAGATATTATGATTGAAGATAAAGTAGAAAATATAAATAATATATCAAAAGAAATACCAGTAGTATGCTTTAATGCATCTTATAATAAATCATGCACTAGTGATAATATATACCGTGCTTATTCATGGTATGATGTGTACTATAACATAATTTATAAGATAATGGTGAATTAATGAAACAAAATAGTAGTTATATAAATCTGGTAAGATGGAGTTGTATAATAGATTCATTTATTAATCATTACTTCATAAGAGTTATTGTTTTATATTTGCTTGCAAATAATGTGACTCCCTGGGTTGCTGTATCAGTTCCAATAGTTTTTGAATTTGCAAAACTTATATCTCGTTGCTTTAAGTTTATTATGAATTTCGCAATAAAAGTCAATTATAAAAAATATCATATATTTCATATGATTATGTTTTTGATTTTAGGATTAATTATTTCAAGATGTAAAACAGTTTATACAATATATACTTTTACCATTATTATGGGTATTTTATCTGGTATAAAAGCATCGTCTGTAACTAAGCTAAATACTTCAAATAAAGAATTAGAATCATCTTGTTTTATTGAAGAAGAAAGAGCACAAGTTATAGGAGGTTTCTTAGGATTAGTAACTAGTCAATACATATATGATTTAAGCAGGGCAGCATATTTTATTGGATATTTTGTATTAATTATATTTGGAACTATAATAAGTTTAAAATTAAAAAATGTAGAAAACGAAGATGTTATGGAATCAATAGATTCTTCAGAAACTTTGGATGAAAAAGAAAAAAATAATGCAATATTGGTTACTACATTATTTGGAATATTAGCGGGATTATGGTGTATATCATGGGGTGCATTTGAGGAATTATTACCTCTTACAACAAATAAAGTTGGGTATTTAAATGCAATATATACCCTTCTTGAAGCAATTTTATTATTTATAATATCAGGCAAAATATTAAATAAAATAAAAGAAAATGGAAAACTAATGCTTTCGGAAACTATAATTGCGTTGATAGATACAATTAGTTTTCTTATTTCATCTATAATAATGTCATGGCAAGGAATTTTAGTTGCATATATTATTACAGCTTTTACTGGAACTTTAGGTGACCCAATATGGGGCAGTATAATAAGCGCATATTCATCAAACAATAGAAAAAAATATTTAGTTGTAAATAGAACGTATTTTATAGTTAGAAGTATTTTCTACTTTATTACTTGGCTTGTATGTAGAGAATGTGTTATTAAAGGAACGTGGACTTTTAAATATTTATATATGATTATATGTATTTTAATAATAACTTATGTTATTGTAAATAAAGTAAATAAAAAAGTTTTTAATAAAACAATATAATTCATAAAATCAATAAAAAAAGCAATATTTACTATTCATACTTTGTTTTGCAGTAATATTGCTTATATTAGTTAAATTTTATTTATGACTTTGATTTTTATCTATTGATTTACTTAATGTTAGAGGCTTGTCATTAGATTCATTATTACTAGAATAATCAAATTTAAATTTTTCTTCTTTCTGTATATTTTCAAGTAATGACTTTAATTCTTTTAACTCTAATTTTTCAACGCTATTTAAAGTAAATACCGGTTTATCTTCAGGAGTGGATTTTACCATTTTTTTAATTTTTTCATTTGAATTAGTCAAAATATTTTGATTTTCTTTTATCATTTCATTTATTTTTTCTTGATTATCTAATAATATTTTATTTTTTTCTAAATCTTTTAATATTTTTGTTACACATTTTATATAAAAGATTTGAAATCCAATATTGAAAGTGAACCAAGCTATAAGTATATTTTCCATCAATGGTGAAATAGAATGACCACTCTTAATCGCGTAAAAACTAGAAATAATTATTAAAATACTACTAATTATCCAGATCCCAGCTCTTCTTCTTTTTCTCTTTAGCGTATCATCAGAATTTTGTGCATCATGGACTTGATCTTCCATTTTTTTTAATATTTTTTTCTCATTATCATTTGTATATGGAATAATATAATGTTCACCATTTGCATAGTTAACCATTATTTGATTATCTTTAATTTCATAGTTTAAAATGAATGATTTAGCATCTTTAAAATTTAGAGTATAATCCTTCATAAAATACCTCCTCAGGAATGAATAAATTATTCAATTCAATGTTAGATTAGTATATTATAAATAAATAAAAAAGTCAAATATTTTATATGAAAAATATAAAATTTGTTGTATTATAGAATAAAGATAAAAAATAGAAAGTAAGTGATTTTATGAAAAATAATATTAAATTAGAAAAAGAAAAAAACGAATATTTTATAGAATGGATATATAAAATATGGCATCATCATGATACTATAGATGATTTATATAACTGTAATTATGATGTAAAAATAAAATTCGGTGAAAATGAATTTTATTATAAAATATTAAAAGATGATATTATGGTTGGTTTTGTTGGGTTGGACTTAAGAGATGATGAAGTGTTAAATCAACACACTTTATATATAAATAGACTTTACATAGATGAAGAATATAGAAATATAGGCATTGGTGAAGAAGTAATTAAAAAAATAATTGATATTGCTAAAGATATGAATAGGGATATAGAACTTGAAGTATTTGGTAATAATCCTGCGATTCATTTATATGAAAAAATGGGATTTAAAGTACATTATAGGGATATGATATTAAAGATATAAAAGATAATAAATTATGAAAGAGGCACAAAATGAAGATTTATATTGTAAGACATGGTGAAGTTTCTCATAATGCACGCAAAGTATATAGTAATGAAAATGAGGATTTAAATGAAAATGGAATCATTCAGGCAAAAGAATTAAAAAGAACTATTGAAGATTTAGATTATGATATTATAATTTCTTCACCATTAATAAGAGCAAAACATACATCTATGATAATTAACGCTAAGAATAAAAATATTTTAATAGATAATAGATTAGAAGAAAGAAATCCAGGTGATTTAAATGGTAAACCAATAAGCTATACAAACAGAGAAGAATATTGGAATTACTATACAAGAATTAAATATGGAACAAGTGAAAATATTCAAGATTTCTTTAAAAGAGTATATGCTTTTCTAGATGAATTAAAAACTAAAAATTATAAAAGTGTATTAATAGTAGCGCATTCTGGTGTATCAAAAGCATTTAGTGGATATTTTGAAGGAATAAAAGAAGGCAAATTTTTAAATAGGGGACTTAAAAATTGTGAAATAAAGGAGTATGAACTATGATATTAACAAGTAAAGAAGCAAGAAAACTATTAGAAATAGAAAGAAAAAATGCAAAGGATGACAGGTGGATAGAACATTCAATATGTGTAGGTGATAGTGTAGGAATACTTGCAAAAGCACTAAAAGAAAAAGGATATAATGTGGATGTAGATAAAACAATTACTTTAGGTTATATTCATGATATAGGTAAATATACTGGTGAATCTCATGGACATGTAATGAGAGGATATGAATATTTAAAAAATAAAGGATATGATGAAGAGTATGCTAATATATGCTTAACACATTCATATTTAAATAATGATATTTTATGCACTGCTGGAGGTGTACCAGATAAAGAAAAAAATCCATTTTTAACTGATTTTATAGAAAAACATGAATATACGATAGAAGAAAAACTAATAAACTTATTTGATTTAATGTGTACTACAAAAATATTAACAATAGATAAAAGACTAGTTGATATTGTTTTTAGAAAAGGAGTATTTTCTAATACACAATATCATGTAAAAGAAACATACAAATTAAAAGAATATTTTGATAATTTACTAGGATATAATTTATATGATTTGTTTCCAGAAATAAAGAATAATCTATAGATTCTTTTTTATTTTAAAATACATACGAACCTATGTTCATAAAAAATAAAATGTGATATAATTAGCTAGAAAGAAGGTGCATAAAAATGAATAAAGTTTATATGTGTATAGATTTAAAAAGTTTTTATGCATCAGTAGAGTGTGCTGAAAGAAATCTTGATCCACTAGATACAAATTTAGTAGTGGCTGATAAATCTAGAACAGAAAAAACAATATGTTTAGCAGTAAGTCCATCCTTAAAAGAATATGGACTTAAAGGTAGAGCAAGATTATTTGAAGTAGTAAGCACAGTAAGAAAAGTAAATATTGAAAGAAGAAAAAATAATAATTATAGAAAATTTGTAGGTAAATCGTATAAAAATAGTGAACTAAAAAATAATAAATCATTGGAACTAGGTTATATAGTTGCGAGTCCTAGAATGAAACTTTATATGAAATATAGTTCTGAAATATATAATATATATTTAAAATATTTATCAAAAGATGATATTTTTGTGTATTCGATAGATGAAGTATTTTGTGATATCACTAACTATCTTAATATGTATAAAATGACACCTAAAGAGCTCGTAAGTATGATTATAAAAGATGTATATAATAAAACAGGTATAACCGCAACCGCAGGAATAGGGACTAATATGTATTTAGCAAAAGTATCTATGGATATAGTTGCAAAGCACGCTTCACCAAATGAAATAGGCGTTAGAATTTCAGAGCTTGATGAAATGAGTTATAGAAAAAAGTTATGGGACCATACACCACTTACTGATTTTTGGAGAGTAGGAAAAGGATATGCAAAGAAATTAGAAGAAAATAATATGTATACAATGGGTGATGTGGCTTTAATGAGTATTCAAAATGAAAACTTATTATATAAACTTTTTGGTGTTAATGCAGAACTATTAATAGATCATGCTTGGGGATATGAAACTACAACTATAAAAGATATAAAAGAGTATAAACCAGAGAATAACAGTATTTCAAGTGGACAAGTATTACACTGCCCATATGACTATAAAAAGGCTAGATTAATAGTTTCAGAAATGATTGATTCACTTTCATTAGAATTAACAGAAAAAGAAAAGATGACAAATTCTATAGTACTAATGATAGGATATGACATAGATAATATTTTTTCTTATGATGGTGATATAGTAACAGATTATTATGGAAGAAAAGTACCAAAACCTGCACATGGTCATAAAAGTCTTGATTATAGCACTTCATCAAGTAAAATCCTTACAAGTAAATGTTTGGAGTTATATGATGAAATAATAAATAAAAATTTACTTGTTAGAAGAATAAATGTATGTGCATGTAATGTAATAGATGAAAAAGCTGCTAAAAAAGAAGTTAATTTTAGTCAGTTAGATTTGTTTTCTGATAATAATAAAGTTCTAGAAGAGAAGAAAGAAGATAAGATAAAACAAAATGATGAAATAAAGCTTCAAAAAACAGTTACCCGTTTAAAAAATAAATATGGTAAAAATATAATTTTAAAAGCAATGAGTCTAGAAGAGGGTTCGACTATGAAAGAGAGAAACATGCAAGTTGGAGGTCATAAAGGATGAAATATGATTCAATAATTAATTTACCTCATTATGAACCAAAGTATCATAAAAGAATGAGTAAAATGCAAAGAGCTGCGCAGTTTAATCCATTTTCCGCACTTACTGGATATGATGATATGGTAAAAGAAGTATCAAGAGTAGTAAATGAAAGAATAGAAATAAGTGAAGATAAAAAAGAAGAAATAAATAACAAACTAAATTTCTTAATAAAAAATAATAAACTAGATTCTTTTGTTTCTATAACATATTTTGTAAGTGATACTAAAAAAGATGGAGGTAAATATTTTAAATATACGGGAAAAATTAAAAAAATAGATATTGTAAATAAAAAAATTATTTTAAATAACAGTAAAATAATTAATATTTATGACATAATTAATATTTCAAGTAAAGCATTAAGATAAAAAAGTGGTCGAATGATCATTTTTTTAATTTTTTAGGGGAATTTGCTTTAAAAAGAGAGAATATAAGAAGTAGAGGTGATTTTTATAAATTATTATGATGAAAAAAGAACTATTAAATAATGAAATTACTAAAAAGGTAAAGAATTATTCAATTAATAAGAGTGATTTAACTACGTATTATAATATTGGTAAATTACTAAAAGAAGCAGGTAAACATTATGGAGAAGGAATAATAAAAGAGTATTCTAAAAAACTTACAAATGAATTTGGAAAAGGATATACATTTACTTCATTAACCAGGATGAAAAAATTTTACAACTTAATAGAAAAACTTGCGACAGTGTCGCAACATTTGTCCTATGGTCATTATGTAGAATTATTACCATATAGTGATATAGATAAAATAAACTATTATATAAAAATAACTGAAGAAGAAAATTTATCGGTAAGAGAATTAAGACAAAAAATTAAATCTAATGAATATGAAAGATTAGATGAAGAAACAAAGAAAAAATTGAAAAACAAAGAAGAATTAAAAGTACCAGATTTAGTGAAGAATACGATCCAAATAAGAAATACAAGTGGTTACAATGAAATGTCAGAAAAAGTACTTAGAAAATTAATGTTAGAAGATATTGAGTCATTTCTTAAGGAACTAGGTAACGGATTTAGTTTTATTGGAAGTGAATATAAAATAAAAATAGGGGATAGATATAATTATATTGATCTATTATTATTTAACTATGAATTTAATTGTTTTGTAGTAGTTGAATTAAAAGTAACAGAACTCAAGAAAGAACATATAGGACAAATAGAATTTTATATGAATTATATAGATAAAAATCTAAAAAATATAAATCAAAATAAAACAATAGGAATAATAATATGTAAAAAAGAAAATAAATATGTAATTGAATATTGTAGTGATGATAGAATAATAGCAAGAAAATATGAATTAGTATAAAAGTCCATACAAAATTTAAAAACAAAAATATATTATTAATGAATAATATAAATTAATTTGAATAATATATTATTAGTGTTGGAAAATAAAAACAGGTTAATAAATAACCTGTAATTATTATACGCTACTGCTTCTTTAGCAAGCGTTTATATAGATTAAAGGAATTTTATAAAAATTCCTTTTTTTATATTTTTCTATATAATCCAATTGCTTTTCCAACTATAGTAACACTATCTAATATTATTGGAGCCATTGTATCGTTTTCCGGTTGAAGACGGAAATATCCATTTTCTTTATAAAATGTTTTTAATGTAACACCATAATCATCAGTCATAGCAACTACCATATCACCGTTGTTTGCAGTTTGTTGTCTTTGAATTATAACTATATCATTATCATGAATACCAGCATTAATCATTGATTCACCATTTACTCTAAGAGCAAATACTTCTCTTTTTGCAGGGATTAAGTAAGATGGTACAGTAAAATATTCATCAGGCATTTCAATTGCTTCAATAGGGTTACCAGCAGCAACCTTACCTAAAAGCGGAATATCCATACTATCTGCTTCTTCATATTCATTTTTTACAAGTAATTCAATAGCTCTATTTTTTGAATTACCTTTTGAAATATATCCCTTTTCTTCTAATGTATTTAAATGTGCATGAACAGTTGCTGGTGAAGATAAATTAAGTGCGGCACATATTTCTCTTACAGTAGGTGGATATCCTTTTTTAGCAAGAAATTGTTTTAAATAATCTAATACATTATTTTGTTTACTTGTTAACTTTTCCATTATATCTCTCCTTATAACAATTTCATTTTAACACACAAAATGTAAAATGTCAAACAATTGTTCGAAATGTTGTTGACACGAATATTTGTTCGTGATAAAATTTAATCAGAAAGAAGGGTTAGTATGAAAAAATATTTTGGTTATTTAATAGTTATTGTTGTTGGAGTTTTAGGATTCTTACTTATGATGGAAAGAGCAAGTAATATAGATAATAATTTATCTAAACAGGAAAGTTGTGAGAAAATATATTCCTAAAAGTAAATAAATATGTAAAATGTACTTGTTAAAAAGTATTTTTTTTTGCTATAATTATTTATAGTAAGGGATTGGGTGAAGAAAAGTGGATAATAGATCACTAGCAGTGTTAAAAAGTTTAGCGCTTGATATAATACAAAATGCAAAAGGAGGACATCCTGGAACAGTACTAAGTGCAGCTCCAATTATTTATACACTATATACAAAACATATAAAGGTTAATCCATCTATGTATGATTGGGTAAATAGAGATAGGTTTATTTTGAGTGCGGGACACGCATCCGCACTTCTTTATGCAACGTTATTTTTAAGTGGTTATCAATTAACAGTAGAAGATTTAAAAAATTATAGAAAGTTAAATAGTAAAACACCTTCCCATCCAGAACTTGGAACTGTTGGGGTAGATGCTAGTACTGGTATGCTTGGTGAAGGATTTGCTACTGCTGTAGGTATGGCACTTGGTGAAAGAATACTTGAGGAGAAATTTAATAATAAACCAAAAAATATGTTTGATAACAAAGTACAGAAAATAATTGATTATTACACTTATGTACTTGCATCTGACGGTGATTTAATGGAAGGAATATCATATGAAGCAGCATCTTTTGCTGGTAATTTAAAACTAGGAAAGTTGATTGTATTATACGACGCTAATAAATCAAGCATGGATACAACTACAGATAAGACATTTACAGAAAGTGTTGCTTCTAGATTTTCAGCACTTGGATGGCATGTTCAAAATGTAAAAAATGGTAAATCAATTAGTGCAATTAATAAGGCAATAGTAAAAGCCAAAAAGAACGTATCAACTCCAAGTTTAATTATTGTAAATACAACAATAGGTGATGGCTCGCTTTTAGAAGGAAATCCAAAAATACATTCAGGAGAACTTTCAAAGGAAGATTATGAACAATTAAAACGAGGATTAGGAATAGAGGGATTACCATTCACTTTATTAAAAGAGCCAGCAGAAAATATTAGAAATCAAGTTATTGAGAGAAATCAAAAAAAATATGATGAGTGGGAAAAAATAGTTCAAAATTATAAAAATGAAATGTCAAATGATAAGAAAAATGAATTTCAAAATCTAATATACAATAGTTTAAATGTAGATTTATCAAAAATAGATTTTAATATTAATTATGAGGAAAAAGAAACATTAAGAGAAAGTAATTCAAAAATAATGAATACATTATCAAACTATTTATGGAATTTTATTGGTGGTGCATCAGATGTTGCAACTAGTACATTAACATATCTAAATGGAAAAGGTGATATAGCGTATAATAACTTTGAAGGTAAAAATATATTATATGGAGTAAGAGAAAATGCTAGTGGGGCGATAAGTAATGGACTTGCTTTATCTGGTTTTAGACCATTTGCATCTACATTTATGGCATTTTCAGATTATATGAAACCATCTATTAGAATGACTGCATTAATGAATTTACCAGTTACATATATATTTACACATGATTCAATAACAGTTGGATCAGACGGACCAACACATCAACCTATAGAGCAACTTTCATCTTTAAGGGCCACTCCTAATTTGAATGTTTATAGACCTGCTGATATCGTTGAACTAATTGGAACATGGAATTGTATATTGAATGATAAAAAACCGGCCGTAATATCTTTAGCTAAAACTGAAGTAAAACCACAAATTGGTACTAATCTTTTATCTGTTTCAAAAGGTGCTTATATAGAGGCAGATTCGGACGATATTAAGGTTGTTATTATAGCTACTGGTGCAGAAGTACAAGTTGCTAATTCTATAAAGGAAACTCTTAAAAAAGATGGAATTGGTGTTAGGGTTATAAGTATGCCATGTATGGAAAAATTTATGGAACAATCGGATAATTATAAAAACAGTTTATTTCCATCTGGAGCTAAAATCTTTGTTTTAGAGTATGAATGCTCATTTGGATGGGAAAAGTTTGTTATAGGAACAGATTATTTATTAACAATGAACGAATTTGGAAAAAGTGCTACTAAAGAAGAAATACTTAAATATTATAAGTTAGATTTAACATCAATTGTAGAAAGAATTAAATCTTTGATTTAGTTCTTTTTTTGACAAATTATTTAAATTTAAAAATATATAATATATTTGGTGATATTATATGAGAACTTTTTATATATTTAAAATTAATAATATGTTTCAGACTTTTTATAATGATAAATCGAATATTTTATTTAAAATGTTTTATGATATTTATACATCTAATGATGAAGATTTAATCAATAAATTTAGATTGTTTGAACAAATTACAATACCATTTAATAAAAGAGTATTTAATAATTATATTATGCTTAAACATAGAGATGATATCTATTATACAAAGACTGATAATGTACATATTATAGAAAGTGATTGTGAGATAAGTAAACTTGTTATAAATAATACATTCTTAAAAATAAAATCAAATAAAAATATAAATAAATTCTTTAAGGATATAGTTGACTCTAGAGAATGTTTATTTGTTATTGATTTTAAAAGTAAAGATTATTTTTGGATAAATGAAACAAAATCAAAGTTACTAGTATAATCTAATAACTTTTTTTAGTCTTATGTTAGAAATGTCAAAATTATGATATAATAAAATTATAATTGGTGGTGAAAAATTATGTTAGAAAAAAAATTAAATAAATTACTTGCAGAAGCAAAAGAAATAAGACAACAAGCAGTTGAAAATGGAATGGCAAGTTATTGTAATGATTCATTTGATAAATTAAGTAACTTTATTTTAAAAAAATTAGATAGTCGATTAGTAAAATTAAGAAATAAAAATACAAAAATAATAGCAGATCATTTTGATGAAATTCTTCCATATATCGTTAGTGATAATATGAATATTCTTTTTCTTAACATTGATTTATTAATAGAACAACCAAATTTTAAAGAAAAATTTATAGAAGGATTAAAAAGATATCCGTATCCTGATAGAATTGATCGATTATTTTATATTATTTGGATTATTTTAAATAATAAAACAAATAAATTTGATAATTTTATAGATAGTAGTATTTTAAAAGCGATATCAACAATGAATGTAGAAAGTTATTTTTATCGAGATATGTTAAATAGATTAAACGAGGAAAATCAAAAAATATTTTTAAATATATTGGCTGAAAACAAGTGTGATATTCCTTATTCTGAAATCATGTATAAGGGAAATAATAAACAAATTATTTATGATAATTTATCATTATCTATGGAAAATGCACAAAATTTATATTCTTTAATGGATTTTGTAAAAGATAATCCTAGTGTTTATTCTAAGGTAAAAGATTATATTGATAACAATCCAGAAAAAGCAATAAATTCTATATTTTGTGAAATTAATAAACGTGTAGAAATGAAAGATACAACGTTAAAAGAAGTAGTCAAATTAATTATATTAGATGTTTTGAAAAATGAAAATGTAAAATTTTCTGATATAACTTATACTGGTGGAGGATTATCTAGAGTTTTATTAATTGGGAATAAAGTTATTAAAATTGGAGATAGAGCTACAAAAAGTTTTCCAAATAATCCATATATAATTAGTCCATTACTTCGTAAAAAATTAGAGTTCAATGGTGAATCTTGTTTTGTTGAAGTTACAGAACGAGTTGATACAAGTAAAAAAGCAAGCAGAGCGGAATTATATCAATTATTTAAAAAATTACGCAATTTAAATCTTGTTTGGACTGATATAAAAGAAATAAATGTTGGAAGATTAAAAAAAGAAAATATAATACACTGGAGGCAAAATTTAAATCCAAAAGATGAAATATTAGGTTTAGGTGTAAAAAGAGGTGAAACAATTCTTAAAGAGGGAGATTTAGTTATATTAGATGCCGACTTTATTTATGATGAAAATGATCCAAACATTAATTATTTAAATAATAAAGATATATATGATGAATTTGAAAAAAGATATCAAAGCGAAATAAAAGAATTAAAAGAACAAGAAACAAAATCAAATTTAAATGTTATTGATTTTAATGAAACAAATGATTATGAAGTAAGTGAACATAAAGGTATTCATAGATAAAATTATTAAATAGATAACCACCAGAATTTACTTTTGTTAATGGAATAATTATGTTTTTTTCTTTTTTTGCGTTTCTTTCTGAAACACTTGTATAAAATATTTAAATTTATTATAATATTAATTAAGGAGGAATGAAAGAATGTTACAAGATATATTATTAGTAGTAATAGGATTAATAATTGGCGCTGTTATTGGCTTCTTTATTTGTAAGAAATATATGGAAAAATATCTAAAGAAAAATCCACCAATTAATGAACAAATGATAAAAATTATGATGAGTCAAATGGGAAGGACACCAACCCAAAAACAAATTAATCAAATGATGAAAGCGATGAACAACGCTAAATAGTGTAAAGTTACAAAAAGTAACTTTTTTTTTCTGTATAAATTTGTTATACTAAATATGTAGAAAGGGGTAAAAAATGGGAACGTTAAGTTATTTATTTGCAATTTTTGTTTCTGTCTTTACATCAATAATATTTGTTTCATCAATACTTTATTCTGATAGAAAATCAAAGGAACCAAAGTATATGATAGCACTTGCCTTACTATCAGGTATTTTTACGATTTCTTTAACATTAATTATTGAAAGATTTATTTTACCATATTTAAGCTATTTAAATCTTTCATCATATAGTTTTACAAGAATATTAGTTTTTGCTTTTATAGAAGAGGCAATTAAATTAATTGTATTATTTTTCTTTATACAGAAAAATAGTAATTTTGATGATATATATGATGGTTTTGTATATTCATCTTTAATAGCTCTATCATTTGCATCTTTTGAAACAGTGATGTATGTATTTTCTGAATCAGATCTAACTTCAATGATACATTTAGCAATAATAAGGGGAGTTACAACAATTCCACTTCATTTAATATGTGGAATAATAATGGGGTATTATGTTGGAACTGAAAAGTTTTCTAAAACAAAAACTTTAAAAAGATTAAAGATATTTAATTCACTTTTATTTCCAACAATTGTACATACTATTTATAATTATTTCTTAATAAAAATATTATCTTTTGTTAATTCAGATATGCTATTTATATTATTAATTGTAATATTCTTTATTCCTTTATATATTATTGGAGTAATTTATATTAATAGAACAAAAATAGTAAATGAGAGTTTTATGAATAACAAAAAGACTATCGGTTTATTTACAAATAAAGAATATAAAAATATTGATAGTAAATAGTATTCTACATAATTTTAAATGATAATATAATGATATAGGTGATATTAATGCAAAAATTGAAACCAGATATGTATAGAAAAAATATATTTGATATAAATTATGATAAAATTTTTGATATTGGAATAAGATACTTATTTTTTGATTTAGATAATACATTAATTTCATATAAAGACAAAGAAATTAATTCAAAACTAATAAAATTATTTGAAAGTTTAAAAAAGAAAGAATTTGAAATATTTATTTTTTCAAATTCTTCAAAAAAAAGATTAGAAACATTTATTATGAAAAATGATATAGGAATATATTATAGTTCAATGAAACCTTTAAACAAAAATTATAAAAAGGTATTAAAAAAATATGAAAAAGAAAAATGTGCATTTATAGGTGATCAAATAATGACTGATGTTATAGGTGCGAAAAGAAATGGATTTTTCGTTATATTTGTTGACAAGATGGATTCAGATGAACCATTTAGTACAAAATTTCTTAGATTTTTTGAAAAGTTTATTTTAAAAAATTTTGAAAAAAATAAAATTTTAGAAAAAGGAAAGTATTATGATTAGAAAATGTTTAGGATGTGGCGCTGTTTTTCAAACAGATAATAAAAACGAGATTGGTTATATTAGTGAAGAAAAAAAGGAAACTGCAAAGTATTGTGAAAGATGTTTTAAACTTATTAATTATGGTGAGTACAAGAGTACTACTTTAAAACCACAAGAATATATAGATATTTATAAGAATATTAATAAAACAGATCATTTAGTACTTTTTTTAGCGGATATATTTAACATTAATTCTTCTATAGAAATGATAAATAAATATATAAATAATAATATAATTTTAGTTATAACAAAATATGATGTTATTCCAAAGAGTGTAATCATTGATAAGATAATATCCAAAATAAAAAAATTAAAATTTAATAGTAATATTATTGATATCGTTGTAGTTAGTAGTAAAACTAATTTTAATATAGATTATTTATATGAACGAATTTTAAAATACAAAAATAGTAAATACGTATATTTATGTGGTAATACTAATGCGGGTAAAAGTACACTTATTAATAAATTTATAAAAAATTACTCTAATAATGATTATGAAATTACTGCCAGTATATTACCATCAACTACGATTAATATTAATGAAGTTAAGATAGATGATGATTTAACTTTAATTGATACTCCAGGGTTTATTGAAAAAGATAATATATCGAATTATGTTAAACCAAAAGAACTTAAGAGAATAATGCCTAAAAGTGAAATAAGACCAATAACATATCAGATAAATCAAGGAACAACACTATTAATTGATAATTATTTACGTATAGAATATGTAAAGGGAGAGAAAAATAGTTTTACTTTTTATGTATCTAATGATATAATTATCGATAGAATAAATACTATAACAAATACTAGGGGAAAAGATTTGAAAATGACTATATTAAATGTAAATTCAAATGAAGATGTTATAGTAAATGGTTTATGCTTTATAAAAATTACCAAACAAGCAACTTTAAGGATATATACAATAGACGGAGTTGGTATTTATAAAAGAGAATCATTAATTTAGGAAAAGAGGAATAAGAATGAAAAAAGGGTTTTTAAAATTAAGTATATTTTTTGCTTTTGCATTTATGTTTTTACCGGTTCATGCGTTTGCAACCGAAATTCAAGTTGAAAAGTCTGTCGATAGTGCAAAACCAGGTAATGAATTTACGGTTTATGTAAAAGCTTCTAAGGTTGAATCAGATTCTATAAGTGGGTATAGTATATATTTAACTTATGATACATCTAAAATAGAATTTAAATCTTATAGTAGTGATATTTCAGATGTTGATGCAAGAAGTAATCCAATAATTATATCTAAAAAGAATGAATCTTCTGGTACAATAAGTTCAGATACAACTTTAGCTGCTATAGTTTTTGGAGTTAAAGCAAATGCAAAATCGGGAGATTGTAACTTAACAATAGATAGTTCTGGTGTAAAATTATTATCAGGAAAATCAGCAGTTGTTAATAGTAGTATGATAAAAATTACATCTTTAAGTAATGATGCAACACTTAGCTCACTAAAAATACCAAATACAACATTAAGTCCAAAGTTTGATAAGAATACATTAGAATATACTAGTACTATAACAGATATAACTGAACTTACAGTTAATGCAGTTGCTAGTAATTCAAATGCAAAAATTATGATATCTGATAATTATAAAAATCTTGTTAAAGGTGAAAATGAAATAAAAATTTCAGTTATTGCAGAAGATGGTACGACTACTAAAAATTATATTGTTAAAGTAACACTTAAATTAACGCCAACAGAAGAAGAATTGGTAAAGGCAAATGCACTTTTAAAGAATTTAAAAATTGATAAATACAAAATTGATTTTAATTCTGAAACTAAAAAGTATTCATTAACAGTACCATTTAAGGTAAAGAAATTAGATATAGTTGCTGAAGCAGAAAATTCAAATGCTACAATAAAAGTAGATGGAAATACATCTTTAAAAGTAGGAAGAAATGTAATAAATGTTGTGGTAACAAGTGAAGATGGTACAAATACAGAAACATATGTAATATCTGTAACAAGAGAAAAAGAAATTCAAAAAGTTGTTCAAACATGTCCAGATGTTACTAGTAAAAGAGAATGGATAATGTTTACTGTTAGCATGTTACTTACATTTACATTAGGAATAGTTTTAGGTTACTTTCTATGTAAAAAAGAAGTTTTAAAAAAGATATTAAGTAAAAGAAAAAATAAAAAAGAAGAAAATAAAGATGAAAAATTATCTGATACTATAGAAATTGAAACATTAAAGAAAAAGAAAAAATAGGAACTAGTATAAATTACTAATTCCTGTTTTTTTATTTAGTTCATCAACAAAAATATCTAATTTTAATGGAAAATAAGTTAAATATATAAATATAAGTTCTATTATAAATAGTATAAGATAAGAATATTTATTTAAAAAACTATAATTTTTATCACTAGTAATTACTTTATATGATACTATTTCTGTAATAATAATACTAATTATATAAGAGAAAATAGTAACAAATTCATTAAATCCAAAAATATTATATACTGGTATATAGAACGCTAAATAAATTACAATGTTAAATAAAATACTTATTACTATAGATGCTTTTTGATTAAAACTGTGCATGTTAGTTTTATGGATAATAATAAGTTCAATTATATAAGCTGCAATATAACTTAAATATACCATTTTCATATGTTCCCATATTGATTCATTCACTGGAAAGAATAGAGAAGTAATAAAATTTGGAAATTTATCATAGATACTATGGAATAAAAAACTAAATAAAATCACTAAAATTGTAGAAATAATTTTTAATCTTTTTTTGCTCATATTATGCCCTTTCTATCAAAAAATATGTAAAAAAAGTGTAAAATATGCAAAAAAATTAAATTTTTTTTAATTTTTTAGGGGAATTTGAGGGAGAAACGGAGAATATAATAATTGAGTGGTTTGGAGTGATTAAATGGCTAACATTTCTTATGAAGAAATACTTAGCATACAAAGAAAAGCAAATATAGTAGATATTATTAGAGATTATGTACCTCTAACGCAAAGAGGTAAAAATTATTTTGGAATATGTCCATTTCATGATGATCATAATCCTAGTATGAGTGTATCACCTGAAAAAGGAGTATACAAATGCTTTGTTTGTGGTAATGCTGGTAATGTATTTAATTTTGTAATGGAATATGAAAAAGTTTCATTTTATGAAGCAGTAAAAATAGTTGCGGATAAAATAGGTGTTAGTATTGATATAAGTACAAGTAAAAAAGAAAATACTAAAAAGTCACCATTATATGATATTTATAATATTGCTTATAAATTTTATCAAAACAACTTAAATACTGTTTATGGTAAAGATGCAAAAAAATATTTGTTAAACAGAAAAATAGATGAAGATGTTATTAAAAACTTTAATATAGGACTTTCACTTTCTGATTCTGAATTATGTAATGCTTTAAAAGCAAAAGGGTTTAAAGATGATGATATAGTATCATCTGGAGTTGCTGTTCAAAATGGAAATAATATATATGATATTTATAAAAATAGAATAATGTTTCCACTTTATGATTTAGAAGGAAATGTAGTAGGTTTTTCAGGTAGGATATATAATCAAAAAAGCGAAAGCAAATATATTAATACAAAAGAAACAGAAATATTTAAAAAGGGTGAACTTTTATATAACTACCATATTGCAAAAAAAGAAGCAAGAAAAGAAAAAAATATAATTGTTGTAGAAGGCTTTATGGATGTAATAAGGTTAAGCACAATTGGAATTGTAAATGTAGTCGCAACAATGGGGACAGCAGTTACAAAATATCAGCTTAATTTAATTCAAAAATTAGCGCCTAATATAACACTTATGTTTGATGGAGATAAAGCAGGAGAAAAAGCAACTAATGCATTTATTGAACTTGCTAATGGAAACGATAGTAATATAAAGGTAGTAAGACTAGAAGATAATTTAGATCCAGATGAATATATACTTACAAAAGGAAAAGACAAAATGATTTATAATTTGTCTCATGCACAAAGTGTATATGATTATAAATTATCTAGTTATAAAGAAAATATTGATTTTAATGATAGTAAAGAAGTATCTAACTATATAAATGTTATGATAAAAGAATTTGAAAAAATAGATGATGATATAGTAAGAGAAATAGAAATAAAAAAATTATCAGAATCAACTAATGTTTCATATGATTTAATAAAATCAAAATTAAAAGATTCAGAAAAAAAAGTAATTATAACTCATAAACCAAAAAATATAAAAATAGATAAATATGAAAAAGCATCTAAGTATATTTTGTATAGAATGATAAATGATAATAATATGATACTTTATTATTTTAACAATTTATCATATTTACCAAATGATATAGAAAGAAAACTTGCAAGTGAAATAGTACTTTTTTATAAGAAGTTTAATAGCTTTAACTTAAGTGACTTTATAATATATTTAGAAGATAAAAAAGAACTAATAAATTTAGTAGTTGATATATCAGATTTAAAGTATACTTTAGATGAATTAAATGATAATATTGACAATTATTTTGACGTAATTAAAGAAAGCTTGTATAATAATCAAATTGTAAAACTTACAAGTGAGTTAAAAAACGAATCAAATAGTGTTAAAAGAATGGAAATAGCGCAAAAAATAGTAGATTTAAAAATAAAGGAGAGTAATAAAGATGAATGAGATAAAAACATTTGAAGAAAGAAAAGAAGAACTATTAAAGAAAGGGAAAGAGAAAGGATTCTTAACATTTGAAGAACTAGCAGCAGCCCTAAAAGGTTTAGATATGGACTCTGAATCTTTAGATGATTTATATAATTTTTTAAATGATAATAACATAGAAGTAGTCGCAGATTCTGAAATAGATGAAGGTGGAGAATCTGGTGATGGCGATGCTGACTTACTTTTAGAAGATATTGAAATACCTAAAAACTTAAGTATTAATGATCCAGTTAGAATGTATCTAAAAGAGATAGGTAAAATAAGTCTTTTATCACTTGATGAAGAACTTGAATTATCTAAAAGAATAGATGAAGGTGATGAAGAAGCAAAAGCAATACTTGCTGAATCTAATCTTAGACTTGTTGTATCAATTGCTAAAAGATATGTAGGTAGAAATTTATCATTTCTAGATTTAATACAAGAAGGTAATATTGGACTTATGAAGGCAGTAGATAAATTTGATTCATCTAAAGGATACAGATTTTCAACATATGCAACATGGTGGATTCGTCAAGCAATAACAAGAGCAATTGCTGACCAAGCAAAAACAATAAGAGTACCAGTTCATATGGTAGAAACTATTAATAAATTAAAAAGAGTTCAAAGACAAATGACTCTAGAACTAGATAGAGAACCAACAGAAGAAGAACTTGCTAAAGCACTTAATACAACAGAAGATAAAGTAAGAGAAATAATTAAAATATCTTTGGATCCACTATCACTTGAAACTCCAATTGGTGAAGAAGATGATTCACACTTAGGAGATTTTGTTAAAGATGATAGTAGTTTAAGCCCAGAAGAATACGCAATTAATGAAGTACTTAAAGATGAAATTTCAGAATTATTATTAACATTAACAGAAAGAGAAGAACAAGTTATAAAACTTAGATTTGGTTTAATAGATGGAACTTGTAGAACCCTAGAAGAAGTAGGAACTATATTTGGTGTTACAAGAGAAAGAATTAGACAAATAGAAGCAAAAGCACTTAGAAAATTACGCCATCCATCAAGAAGTAAAAAGTTAAAGGATTATTTGGTTGATTAAAATGAGATTATCAAAAAGATTAAAAGCAATAACAGAATTTGTAGATAAAGAAGATAGAATTATAGATATTGGATGTGATCATGCACTACTTGATATTTATATAAAAGAAAATATAAAAAATAGAAAAATAGTTGCTTCTGATATACATGAAGGGGCAATTAAGCAAGCTAAAAAAAATATAGAAAAATATTCTATGGAAAGAAAAATTTCCTTAAGACTTGGTGATGGACTTGATGTTATTAAAGAAGGCGAAGTAGATACTATTATTATCGCAGGAATGGGATATAATAATATTGAAAAGATTTTAAGTAATTCTGAAAAATTAAAAGATATAAATAAAATAATAGTTCAGTCTAATACAGATGTTGTAAAACTTAGAAAATCTGTAATTAAATTAGGTTTTAAAATAACAAGAGAAAAACTTGTCCTTGATAAAGATATAATTTATACAATTATAGAATTCAAAAGAGGAGTAGAAAGATATAATTATAATCAAATATATTTTGGACCTAGATTAATGGAAAATAAAGATGAATTATTTAAAGATTATTACTCTAAAAAGTTATTAAAATATGAAAATTTATTATTGCAACTTCCAAAAAATAATGTTATGAGTAGACTTCATCATATGAGACTTATAAAAATAATAAAAGAAGAATTAGAAAAAGACAATTGATTTTGTCTTTTTTTAAATGAAGAAGGAAGGACCATCATTATTTGATGAACTATCACTTACACTATAACTATTACTTTGGGTACTATTACTTTCATTTACATTATTTTGAACATTTGAATTCTCATTTGTATTCGACTTAGTTAATTCACTAGCAATCTTAAACATTGTTTTAGCGTTATTAATCATAGGCTTTACTTGATAAACAATAGGTATTGCCTGATTAACAATATTAAGTGTTTTTTGTGTATTACTAAGTAGTCCAGCCCAATTTATTGTTTTTCTAGCAATAGGTAAAATACTTCTTCCAGGCATATAAAGTAGATTTGGATTAAACATAAAAGTATACCTCCTTCTTGTATATTATATGAATGAGGAAAAAATAGTTTAAAAATTTTTCCTAGTGTGTTATAATGATTATATAAAAGAATAGTAGGAGATTTTATGAAAAAGAAGCAAGAAAAGATAAAAAGTGAAGGAACTAAAAAAGACAAAGAGATTACTATTGAAAATAAAGAAGAAAAAATAGAAAAAAATAAAGAGACCAAAGAAAGTAAATTTTTAACATCTCTAAATAATGTATTTTTATTTATAATTTTATTTCCATTTCATATGTTTAGGTATTTTAATATTGCATTAATATATATTTTGAAATTAATGCTTAGAGAAACACCGGAAAAAAGACAACAACGTTTACAAAAAGAAGAAGAAAAGAGAAAAGAAATACAAAAAGAAAAAGAAAGAGCAGAAGAATATATTAGAGAAAAAAGCTTAGAAAAAAAGAATGAATTAAAATTCTCTAATGATACTATTAAAGATAATAACCCTGAAAATGAGAAAAGAAGAAATAAAGAAGAGAGAAGAGAAGAACATAGAATTGCTAAAGAAAAAATTAATAGAGAAAAATTAAGACAAAGAGAAGCAGCAAAAAAAGAAAGGAAAAGTCTTTTAGAAGAATTAAAAAAGAGAAACTTTTTTTCAAAGAAAAGACAACAAAAGCTTGATAAAAAAAGACAAATACTTGCACTTGATGTTAATGCAGCTGATGCAAATAGAAGTACAGAAAAATTAATATTTAAATATGTTGGTAAAAATCCTAATGGAAAAATAGAAAAAGGTACATTTATGGGATATTCAAAATTAGATGTACATTCATATTTACTTTCAGAAGGTTATGAAGTTTATGAAATTAATGCGATAGCTAAAGCCAATATGTTCAATATTGATTTAGCTCTTAGAAAACCAATGAAAAAGGATACATTAGTATTTTATTTGACACAATTATCTACATATTTAAAAGCGGGTATTCCAATTGTTGATTCAATTAAAATACTTGAAAGTCAAGCTAAAAAAAGCTCAGATAAAACAATTTGGAAATCAATAGTTTATGAACTTTCTATGGGTGCAACATTATCAGAAGCCATGATAAAATCAGGTCCAATATTTCCAAAACTTCTTATTAATATGATTAAAACAGCAGAAATGACAGGTAATTTGCCTGAAGTATTAGATGAACAAGCTGAGTATTATAAGTCAGTTGCTAAATCAAGAAAAGAAATGATAAATGCACTTATATATCCTGCTTTTGTATTTGTATTCGCAATTGCAGTTGTAATATACATAATTGTATATGTAGTACCTCAATTTGAATCAATATATAAAAGTTTAGGCTCAGAATTACCAGCAATTACTAAATTTATAATTAATGTAAGTTCGTTCTTTAGAACAAATTATATAACAATTATTTTTGCAGTAACTGCTATAATTGTATCGTTTATTGTTTTATTTAAAAAGAGTGTTTCCTTTAAATCAAGTATTCAATATCTATTAATGCATGTGCCAGCAATAGATAAGATAATTATATATAATGAAATGACAATGTTTTCTAAGACATTTGCGTCATTAATAAACAACAATATTTTTATTACTGATAGTATGGATATTTTATCAAGAATTACAGAAAATGAAATTTATAAATCCATTATTTATGATGCTGTTATTGTATTATCAAAAGGTGAAAATATTTCAACTGCTTTTGAAAATCAATGGGCTTTTCCAAATATTGCTTATCAAATGATTGTTACAGGTGAAAAAACTGGTCAATTAGGTTTGATGATGGAAAAGGTTGCTGAGTACTATCAAGAGGAACAAACTAATTCAGTTGCTAGAATTAAGGCCCTAGTAGAGCCACTTATGATTATTATTTTAGCTGTAGTAGTAGGTGGTATATTACTTGCTGTAATAATACCTATGTTTAGTATGTATGAAAATATAATATAGGAGAAAAAATATGGATGTAATAGTTTATAGTATAATGTTTTTTATAATAGGAATATGCTTTGGATCATTCTTTAATGTAGTAGGATATAGACTACCTAATAATATGTCTATAGCATTTCCTGCCTCTCATTGTACAAATTGTAATCATAAATTAGGTGCACTTGAATTAATTCCTATTTTTTCTTACTTATTTCAAGGTGGGAAGTGTAAACATTGTAAGGAAAAAATATCATGTTTTTATCCAATATTTGAATTTCTTACTGGTATCCTTTTTGTACTTGGTTATTTAGCATATAAAGATATTTATCCTGAAATATTAAACATTATTTATGCATTACTTTTCATATCTGCTATGGTAATTATTATGATTAGTGATATTAAATATATGATTATACCAGACCAAGTAATAATTTTCTTTTCTATTGCAATTATAATCGTTAAGATATTAATTCAATATAAATTAGAAGTAATAAATGACTTGATGAGTTTTGGATATGAATTATTATTTATTCTAATGGAAGGATTAGTAATGTTCTTAATAATGTACTTAATAAGAATACTAGGTAATTTTTTATTTAAAAAAGAATCTATGGGTGGGGGAGACATCAAAATGATGATGTTAATTGGATTTGTACTTGGTTATAGATTATCAATTGTTGTAGTTTTTTTAGCATCATTTTTAGCTCTTCCTGTTGCTATAATAAATGTATATAAAAAAAATGACCATATGCTTCCTTTTGGCCCCTTTTTAGCAATTTCAGCGCTTATATTGTTTTTAAGTAAAGTAGATTTTGCTACTTTACTTGGCTATTTATATTAAAAGAGTAACTTAAATTCAAGTTACTCTTTTAATATTATTTACTAGCTAATCTTCTAAGTATTCTTGCTTCTCTAGCTGTAGTTTTAAATCTAACACCATTTATTGTTACATATTGGAAATTTAATTTTTGTTTTCTTTTTGTTACATTTTTAGCGTGAGAAACGTTATTAGCCGAATTTGGTCTTTTTGCTGTTACTTTTTTAGACATTGTAATTCCTCCTTTAAAAAAACTTCTTGCTTAATAACTTTAACATATTATTCGTTTTAAGTCAATTATATTGTAATAATTTGGTATTTTGTGTACAATAAATGTAAGGAGGATTAATATGAATTATATACCATTAAGAGTTAAAACTAATTATTCCTTGCTTACTAGTTTAAATACTATAGAATCTTTAGTAAAAAGAGCAAAAGAGTTAAATATAAATGCACTATCGATAACAGATGATAATATGTTTGGAGTTATGGAATTTTATAAGACAATGCTTAAATATGATATAAAACCAATAATTGGTCTTGAAGTAAAGATAAATGATTATAGTATTTTACTTTATGCAGAAAATTATAAAGGATATCAAAATTTATGTTATATATGTAGTAATGAAAAAACTATACAAATTCTAAAAGAAAATAGTGATAATCTATTATGTATTGTTCCTTATGAATCAATTAATATATATGATGAAATAAGTCCTTTTTATAAAAATATATTTGTATCATATAAAACAAAAGAAGAAAGAAATAATATAAAAAATAAAAAATGTGTATTCGCAAATGAAATAAGAGTATTAAATAAAGAAGATAAAGAATACTTAAAATATTTATATATGATAAAAGATGGAGTTAAATTAAGTGATAAAAAAGAATATATATTTGATAACTATAATTATTTGTTAGATAATGATGAAGTACTTAATTTAATGGATAAAAATGATATTATTAATTATAAAATAATTATTGATAGTGTTAATTTAAAGATAGAAAAAAATACAGGTTTATTACCAAAATATAATGAAGATGAAAACTTTGATGAATTTAAATATTTAACAGAGTTATGTAAAAAAGGATTACTTAAAAGATTAGATAATAAAGTTCCTATAAAATACGCAGATAGATTAATGTATGAACTTTCTATTATAAATAAAATGGGATTTTGTAATTATTTCTTAGTTGTATTTGATTATGTAAGATATTCAAAAAGAAATAATATATTAGTAGGACCTGGAAGAGGTAGTGCAGCTGGAAGCCTTGTTAGTTACTCACTTGGTATAACAGATATAGATCCAATTAAATATGCTTTATTATTTGAAAGATTTTTAAATCCAGAAAGAGTAACAATGCCAGATATTGATATGGACTTTGATGCTTCAAGAAGAGATGAAGTAATAAAATATGTTGAAAATAAATATGGTAATAAAAGAGTTGCACAAATTCTTACATTTTCTACATTAAAAGCAAAACAAGTATTAAGAGATATATCTAGAATATTTGATTTACCTAGTCAAAAAACAGATGATTTTATTAAATTAATAGATTCTAATTTATCTCTTTCAGAAAACAAAAAAAGTGATTTAGTAAAAGATAGATTGGAAAAAGATACATTATTAACTAGAATATATGATATAGCGTCTCACCTAGAAAACTTAAAAAGACAAACATCAATTCATGCGGCAGGTGTAATTATATCTAGAGAAAACTTAGATAGATATATACCACTTTATAAAATATCAGATGATGAATTTATAACAGGTTATGATATGACATACTTAGAAGAACTTGGTTTACTTAAAATGGACTTTTTATCTATTACAAATTTATCATTAATAAGTGAATTACTTTCAGAAATAAAAAGTGTTAACTTTTCTAAAATACCACTTGATGATAAAAAAACAATTGAACTTTTTAAAAGTGTAGATACAGATGGAATATTTCAGTTTGAATCAACTGGTATGAAAAATGTACTTAGAAAATTTAATGTAGAATCATTTGATGATTTAGCAGTTATAATAGCGTTATTTAGACCAGGTCCTATGGAAAATATAGATTCCTATATTAGAAGAAAAGAAGGTAAAGAAAAAGTTACATATTTAACTGATGACTTAAAGCCTATTTTAGAAAGTACTTATGGAATAATTATCTATCAGGAACAAATAATGCAAATAGCGAGTGTAATGGCAGGATATACTTTAGGTGAAGCTGATATTTTAAGAAGAGCCATGAGTAAAAAGAAACATGAAATAATGAATAGCGAAAGAGAAAAATTTATTTCAAGAAGTATAAATAAAGGTTATAGTGAAGAAGTAAGTAATAAAGTATTTGATTTAATTTACAAATTTGCTGATTATGGATTTAATAAATCACACTCTGTGGGATATGCGACTGTTTCATTTAAAATGGCATATTTAAAAGCACACTATAGAATATATTTTATGAAACATTTACTTACTATGGTATCTGGTAATGATGTTAAAACAAGACAGTATATAAATGAATGTAAAAATAATAATATAGAATTATTAATGCCATCAATAAATGATAGTGATTATGATTATAAAATAGAGAATAGTAAACTTAGATTTCCACTTACTGGTATAAAAAATATTGGACATTTAGTATGTAGAGAAATAATTGAAGAAAGAAAAAATGGTGAATATAAAAGTTTCTTTGATTTTATAAAAAGATGTTATGGTAAAAGTGTTAATAAAAAAACTATAGAGTCTTTAGTAAATGCAGGAGCGTTTGATATATTTAATTATAATCATAAAACATTAATTGAAAGTATTGATATTGGTATAAATTATGCTGAACTTGTAAAAGATTTAGGTGAAGAAGTTGTAAATGTTCCAGAACTTGATATAACAGAAGAATATGATTCATCAGAAC
Organism: bacterium; assembly: GCA_019423565.1. Classification (GTDB taxonomy): domain Bacteria; phylum Bacillota_I; class Bacilli_A; order RF39; family UBA660; genus CAG-433. Next base: position 3,599 of record JAHZBE010000010.1, on the reverse strand, counting down.
TTATAAAAAGAGAATATGCTTCATTTGGTTTTTATTTAAGTTATCATCCTGTACAAAATTATAGAAGAAATAATTTTACTACTATGGATATAAAAAATAATTTTAATAAGATTATAAATATATATTTACTTATTGATAATGTAAGAACTATTGTAACTAAAAAAGGTGAAAAAATGGCATTTATTACAGGCTCAGATGAATATGGTGAAATAGATATGGTTATGTTTCCAAGAACATATGAAAAGTACTATAATCTAAGTAAGGGTGAGGTAGTACTTATAAGTGCTAAAGTAGAAAAAAGAATTAATCAGTATCAATTAGTTATAAATAGTATTCAAAGATTCTAGAAATTTCTAGAATCTTTCTTTTATTGACATTTTTATATTTTATGGTATTATATAATTCACTAAAAAAGGGGATTGTATTATGGAAGAAACATTTTTAGATAGTAAAGCAAATGATATGTTTTCTAAATTTAATAATAGTGATTTAAAATATTTGTTAAATGAAATAGAAAAGTATTACTTAGAATATAGAACAAACCTTGTTTTACCTAAAAATATAACATTTGGGGTAGAAATTGAATATGAAAAAGTATCTAAGAGAACAGCCGATAAATTTATAACTGAAAATTATAAAAATTGGATTTCAGAAAAAGATGATTCATTAATTATTGGTGGTGAAATTATATCTCCTGTAATGAAGGATAAGAAAAAATACTGGAAAGAACTTAGGGAGATATGTGAATTTTTATCTAAAAGAAAAGCAGATACTCTTCATAATGCTGGTGGACATATTCATGTTGGAGCTTGCACATTAGGTGATGATCTTGATGCTTGGAAGAACTTTATAAAATTATATACTGTGTATGAACATATTCTTTCAAGATTTTTCTATGGAGATAAATTTACTGCTAGGAAACATATTCTTGAATTCGCAGAACCAGTCGCACCAATATTATATAATAGAATTGATGCATTTAATTCTTCATCAACTGTTCATTCTTTAAAATGGAAGTTTCCTGCAATGGATAAATGCCTTGCACTTAATTTTTGTAATGTAGATTTTTATAAACCTACATGTAATGATAAAAAAAATACAATAGAATTTAGAGGACCAAATGCATCATCTAATCATGTTATTTGGCAAAATAATATAAATACATGTACAAAAATGTTAAAGTCATCTAGAAATTTAGATACAGATTTTTTAGATTATAAATTAAGTAATGGTAATTTTAATTATGATAAAATGAAATATAGTGAAGTAAATATAGAAGAAGCACTTGAATTTGTTGATTTGGTTTTTGATAATGATTTAGATAAAGTATATTTTTTAAGACAATATATAAAAAATTACGAAGAAAATTTTAAAACAAATAAAGCAGTTATGGCAAAAAGATTTGTTAAGTAGGTGTAGTTATGTTAAGAAAGTATTATTTAGCGTATGGTAGTAATTTAAATTTAGAACAGATGAAAAAAAGATGTCATAGTTTTAAAGTAATAGATACAATTAATTTACAAGGTTATAGATTAGTATATAAAGGTTCAGAAGATAATTATGCTTATTTAACTATTGAAAAATGTGAAAATTCATATGTTCCGCTTGCTTTATTTTCTATATCTTTATTTGATACAATTGCTTTAGATAACTATGAAGGATATCCATTTTCTTATTCAAAAAAATATTTTACTGTAGATGTAGAAGGTAAAGAGAAAGATGCATTTTTATATGTTATGAATAATGATAATGATTATCATATTCCATCAGACAAATATGTAGAAATATGTAAAAAAGGATATAAAGATTTTAATTTTGATGAAGCAATATTAGATAAAGCATACAGTGACACATGCAAAAACATTAAAAAACTAGAGTTAAAAAGATAAAAGTTGGTATTTTTACTATATTTTTATTCTTTTCCTATTTACAAAAAGAAAAATATCCGTTATAATCTATGTTGTAGTTTTGATTAAAAACAAGGAAAGAAGATGTATATCTCACCTGACTTATAATTAAGTAAGTAGGTCAAAGGCCATTTAAAATATAAATATTTTATTGTCTTTGATATTAGGGTGAATACATTGTATTCATTTTTTATTTGGAGGTGTTTTGCTATAGCAAAGGAAAAAGATGTGCTTATTAATGAGCAAATAAGAGCGAAGGAAGTTCTTGTAATTGGACCAAAAGGAGAACAACTTGGTCTAAAAAGTAGGGAAGATGCATTAACACTTGCATCTGTCGCAGGTTTTGATTTAGTACTTATGAATGCTAATGCTGAAAAACCAGTATGCAAACTTATGGATTATAATAAGTTTAAGTACGAAAAAGCAAAGAAGATGAAAGAAGCTTCAAAGAAACAAAGAGAAAATAACACTGAATTAAAAGAGTACAGATTATCAGTAAATATTGATATTCATGATTTTAATACTAGAGTTAAACAAGCAAGTAAATATCTAGAAAAAGGTCACAGAATTAAAGCTAGTATAAGATTTAGAGGAAGAGAAATGGCACATACAGAACTAGGAAAAGATGTACTTATAAGATTCGCAGATGCGTTAAAAGAATTTGGTGCTGTAGAAAAACAACCAACTATGGAAATGAGAAGCATGTATATGATGATTGCACCAATAAAGAAGGAAGGAAAGTAAAATGGGAAAAATTAAGTTAAAAACACATAAGGGAACTAAAAAATCTTTAACAAAAAGAAATAGTGGTTCAGTAAAATTCAAAAAACCAGGTACAGGACATTTAACTGGTAAATATTCAGCAGATAGAAGTAGAAATTTAAGAAAGGGTTCAGGATTATCTAATTCAGATTCAAAGAAATTAAAGAATCTATTAGATAGAATGAACTAAGATTAGGTGGTGAAAAAGTATGGCAAGAGTAAAAGATGGAAAAATAACAAAGGCTAAACATAAAAAAATATTAAAACAAGCAAAGGGTTATTTTGGTAGTAAACATAGATTATTTAAAACTGCTAAAGAACAAGTAATGCATTCAGGTAAATATGCATATAGAGATAGAAGACAAAATAAGAGAAATTTCAGAAAATTATGGATTACACGTATTAATGCAGCATGTAGAAATAACGATATTAGTTATTCTAAATTCATTGATGGATTAAATAAAGCTAATGTTGTAATCAATAGAAAAATGCTTTCAGAACTTGCAATCAGTGATGAAAAAGCATTTGCTGAATTAGTTAAAACTGCTAAAGATGCTTTAAATGGAAAAGTTGCTCCTAAAAAAGTAGAAGCAAAAAAAGAAGTTAAAGCTGAAGTAAAAGAAGAAAAGAAAAAAACTACAGATTTATCTAAAATGACAGTTGCAGAACTTAAAAAACTTGCTAGTGAAAGAAAAATTGCTGGAGCTAGTACAATGAAAAAAGCTGAATTATTAGAAGCTTTAAAATAATTTAAAAAGAAATTACAAGGAAACTTGTGATTTTTTTTTGCTTTTTAGGGGAAAAGTAGTGTTTTACGGAGAATAAAACATATGAGAGGATATTTTTTTGATAAGGTTCAAAAGTATTCTTATCTAAGCGAAAGGAGGGAAAAATGGCAGAATTTTATACATGCAGAAATGATCGTGCATT
>JAHZBE010000001.1 GCA_019423565.1 bacterium | reverse complement strand
GTTTTAGGGAGAATTCCCTAACAAGTAGATGGGTGTGTCAGCACCATGCTTGATATATTGAATTTCTATATTACGTTACCCGTTCCCTATTATTTTGAAAGGAGATGTGTATGAATCAAGAATGGATAGAAAGAAAAGATGTTCAAGAAATGTTTTCATTAACTACAAAACAATTTGGAAGAGTCTTAAGAAATATAAAACGAAGACACAAATATGATTACTATTTATGGATAGATAGAGATAAAGATAATAAATCAAAAATGTATATAAATAATGAATGTGTTGATTGGTTAAGAAAAGTTTATTTCAATAAAGAAGTACATTATTTAACTTCTGAAATTGAATTTTATAAAGAAAAAATTTTTGATTTAGAAAATGAGTTAGGAATAGATCATAAAAGAAATAAATATGTATCTACTTCTTTAAGATTTCTACCATATAAATTTGATAAAAGTGTAAGTGCTATTCATGTAGCAGTTCATAGGATGAGTAAAGTTTTTCTTTATCCCATAACTTTTGAAGAAAATGATGTTATATGTGTTAAAGGGGAAGGAGTTAAGTGGTTATATGAAAACTATTTTAAAAGAGATTATCTTAAAGAATTAGAAGAATATAAATGGATGCTACAAAATCAAAAGAACAATAGGAATATTAAAGATAATTTGAGTTAATAAATGGTGTATAGTAATTTGTAGAAATATTTGATATAATATATTTAGATTTAAAGGGCTAGTACAGACTTTATCAGGTTTTGTATTGCCCTTTTGTTTTTTGATTGGAGGATTTGGTATTAGTGATTAATTTATCAGAACAAGATTTGAAAAAAATATTATTGGAAAAAGGAATTAATGTTAGCAAAGTAAAAATGTTAAGAAAAGATAGCGGTCAAAAGAAAGTTTATTTTATTAGAGTAGATGACATTGAATATGCTTGTAAAGTTGTAGATGTAACTCCATATGACGTTTATGATAATTTTGATATATCAAATAATTATAATCTCGAAGGTATTGATAGAAATATTTTAAATGAAATATTTACAAGAATAAATTCTGAATGTAAAAGAATAAACACTGAAATAAAAATGAATAAAGCTTGTTCAAATTTACCTCAATTAAAATTTTTTGAAACAATTAATTATGTGTTTGTTAATAGTTATTATTGGGTTGCTTACTACATTGAAGAGAAGTTTGAAGGTTCAAGCTTACAATATAAAGACAATTATTCAGATAATGAGGTATTAGATTTTATTTTACAAATGTTAAATCATATAAAAATAATGTATAATAGTGGATATGTACATAGAGATTTAAAGCCTGATAACATTATTGTTAATGAAGAAGTTTATAAAGTAATTGATGGTGGATTAGGAAAAAATCTAAAGGAAGAAGAAGGAAATAGTATGCTTTCTCATAATTTACTTGGAACAAGAGGATATTGGGCACCTGAACAACAAAATTATCCACCAGATTATAAATGGAATTTTCAAACAGATTTGTACCCAATAGGAATAATGGCTATGGAAATGTATATTCCAGAATTGAGAAAGAATTTTAAAACTTTAAGAGATCTAGATGAGATGTATATTATATGGAAAGAAAAATTTAGTGATAATATAAAAAGAATGAAAGTTTTTAGAAATATTATTGTAAACCTATCTTCATATCAAAAATTAAATAGATTCAATGATATAGATAAAGCAATTTTACAAGTTGAACATTTAAAGGAGTGTGAGTAATATGATTTATATTCAAAATGGACCAGCCTGGAGACCAAAAGTTCTAGAAATATTGAATAAAAATTTAGTGGATGGTATTATCTGGGATCCAAGAGAAGAAACTTTTGAAAAAGTAAATGAAATAAAAGATACAAATCCAAGTTTAAAAGAAATTGACAATATAGTTGATAATAAATGGTTTTATAAACAATTTCAAAATTCTGAAATAAAAAAATTAAAAGACTTGGATTATATTCCAGATGAAATAATAGACAGAACATTTTTAAGAGACAGTAAAAAACTAGAAGAATATATTATTAAATGTTTTAATTATCAAAAATTATATAATGTAAGTAAATTGTTATTGCCTACAGTTTACTTATCTAGCTTTGATGGAAGAATTGTTGATAAGATATTTGATATGTGTGAATTTGCAATAAAATATAAAAAAGAAAATGATTTGTCAGAAAAAATATATGTTTCAATAGTGGCTCAGGAAAATGCTTTTAATAACATGAATGACGTAAATGATTTTATTTCTGATTTAGGAAATTATAGTGGAGATATTAATGGAATCCATATAGTTATAGATAGAGATAATGGTGACACTATAAGACATAATTTTGATTCAACTAGATTATCTAATATTATGAGTTTTAATTATACTTTAAGCAATGCAAATTTTGATGTTATTTATGGTTATTGTGGATTAGAAAGTTTACTTTTAATTGCATCAGGTGCTAATTCAATTTCATCAGGCTGGTTTTATTCTTTAAGAAAGTTTAATCGCCAAGAAAAAGGACTTGAAGTTTTTCAAAGACAAGGAAGACATATAAAAAGATATACTTCAATTAAAATACTGCATGAAGTCAAAATGGAAGAAATTTTATTTCAAGCTATGCCTGAAAATAAAGAAGAAATATTTGACTTAATTGTTGGTGATACTAATTTAGATAAAGACATCCGTAATAGTAAAAGCATTGAAGAAATATCACTAAATACTACGTACATACAATATTTTGAAGCATTAAACGATTTGCTAAAACCAATGAAAGATTTAGATATTGAAGACAGAATTAATTATGCTAGTGATGTAATAGAAAAGGCATTAAACAGCATTGATAGATATAATCATCTGGTTCCTAAACCTATTACGGCTATAACAAATATTCATGTAAAAAATTATCAATTAGCATTAAATGAATTTAAAAAAAGTCATTATATGGATTAAAAAAAGCAAGTCACGCAACGACTTGCTTTTGTAATATTAAATATTTTGCAATACTGCTAATTAATGAAGCCTGAGAATAATTATTTTTTTGAATTTTAGGTTTCACAAGAATTTTGTATTTATCATTATTAACAGCGATTAAACCAACATTATATGACAAAAAATAATTTTTCTTAGTTAACGATAATTTTTTAGCAATTTTTTCAGGCATTACAACGTATGACTCACTTGAAAATGCTTGATTTTTAATTGCTTGAGAAATTGCTTTCTGCCAATCAGTTAATTTTGCTTCATAAGAACTAAAAACTAATTTAGGAAACTCAAATTGTTCATTAATTATATATCTATAGTATTTTGGTTCATTAATAATATTTGCTGATTTTAATTTTGACAAAATGGATAATATATATTCTTCGGTATAACCAGAGTTTTTTATTAAATAAGATAAAGTTCTCATTGATTTTTTATGCAAATACCCAACGATTCTTGCAGCAGCTATATTAGAAAGTATATCAGCCTGTTTTTTTGTTAAAGGTGTATTATTATCATATTTTACTTTAACAATATCAACATTACCAAATCTTGCATTAAATTCATCTGAAATATAAGTATGATCTTGTTTATCTTGTTTCATTAAATTAATAAATTTATTTTGTAATTCTAATTCACTCCTAAACACATCCATCACCCTTACTATTTAATTATATTATAGCAAAAATATTAATATTTTAAAATAAATTAACTTAATTTTAATTTATTTTATGTAAAAGACTTTGTAAAATTTATTAAATGATGCTATAATTAATTCATCAAGTATTACTAACTTGGGTGCAAAACTCATTAGTTTATTGCCCCATTTAAGAAATTTACTCACACTATTGTGTGTTAAGTGAAAAAAATTCGTAATACTTGGTATTATGGATTTTTTTTATTTGCAAAATATGCGTAAGTTCTATATGATAAAACAAATTGATTTAAATGTTATAACCTAATTTGTAAAGATTAAATAATAATATATTGCAAATAATTTCTAATAGAAAAGATAATAGATTTGATAAAGACACTTTAACATTATTATCAATAAATACCTAAAAAACAAAAATATGATATAATAATTGTGTTTTAAGGAGGGTTTATTATGTTTAAATATAATGAAAAAGATTTATATGATAGATGCGGCGCAATAGATGTGTCGTATAATCCTGAACACAAATCTACTTTTGATGGTGAATTTGCCGAAGTTGGTGGGACTAAAATTCCTATTATGAATTTTCATTTTCAACCGGATTCAAAATTTACAAGAGGAATATGTTTAAGAACAATGTTTGGATATATACCAATTGAAAATATAACTCAATTTAGAGATATATTTGATCGTTCTAAATACTGTCAAGATGAGACTGAATGGAGTTTCTTATATGATGAGGAAAAAGCTTCAGAAAAATCTAAAGAACAAGTTAAAAAATTATCTTTAACTTTGAGAAAACATTGGAATGGTAAATAAGTAGAATATATTTGAAAGAATATATTTTATGAGTGAAGAATGAGTAGATAGAGAGTAAGTTCAAAAGAAAAAAGTTAAATCATTAATTTCTAAGGGAACGTTAGAGAATTTTAATAAACTATCAATTCTAATTGAAAAAAGTTTTGTAAGAAATTATGGTGATTTTTAATTTACAACATAAAAAATATGTTATGATTAACTTACCAAGTATTATTAAATACTTTTGTTACTTGGGTGCAAAACTCATTAGTTTATTGTCCAATTTAAGAAATTTGTTCACACTATTGTGTGAATCCAGTTAGAGTTCATGATAATTAATATTATGAACTTTTTTCTTTATAAAAATTGTAAGTTGTAAATTGATTTGGTTAAATGATTTTAAAAATACTATGGAGAGTAGATAGAAATATGATATTATGATACAATAATTATATAGAAACGAGGAGGTTTATTTATGGAAGATCAGATATCATTGGAACAACTTGAAAATTTTAGAAAAGTTTATAATTCAGAAAAAACAAATAAGATAATAGAAAATGCAATAACAAACAATGGTTTAGAAAATGCATGTATTAATAGAGATATTATAATAGAAAATCAACCAATTTTTAATGTTGAATTACCAGAAAGTAAAAGATATGATCAAAAAGATAGTTGGAAATGTTGGATTTTTGGAGGACTAAATTTAATAAAATATAATATTGCAAAAAATTTAGATATGAATGTTATGGATTTAGAATTATCTAGTAATCATATTTCATTTTATGATAAATTGGAAAAATCAAATAATGTATATGAAAATGTAATAAATTTAGAAAATACAGAATTTGATTATTTATGTAAAAATGAAGTATTAAAATTTTGTGTTTCAGAAGGCGGTTACTGGGATATGTTTGTATCTATAGTAAATAAATATGGTATAATTCCTTATTCTTATAATTTTGATGCAGTTGAAAGTACTGCTGTGCAAAGAGTAGAATATTTATATACTGAAAAAATAAAAAAAGATGTTTTAAAATTAATAGAATTAAAGAAAAGTAAAGTAGATATAAATTCATTAAGAAAAGAAAAAGATAAATTTTTACAAGAAAATTATACTTTATTGTGTAAAATATATGGAGAACCTTTAACAAAATTTGATTTTGAATATAAAGACAAAGATGGTAATTATAAGAAAATAGAAAATTTGACACCTATTGAATTTAAAAATAAATTTTTAGATTTAAAATTAGAAAATTTTGTAACAATAGGAAATACACCTATGTATAATAAGGAATATTATAAAATATATCGAAAAAAATATTTAGGTAGTGTTTATGGAAAATCTTATGTTAAATATTTAAATTTACCAATTGAAGACTTAAAAGAATTAACTATAAAACAATTAAAAGATAATATACCTGTATATATGGGAGCGCACATTTTAAAGTTTAGAGATAAGAAATCAGGCGTGTTAGACATTAGATTATATAATTATGAAGATACACTAAAAATGAAAAGGTTATCAAAAGAAGAATCATTAAATTTATATGATATAAGCATGCATCATATTATGTCTTTTACTGGTGTTAATTTAGTGGATGATAAGCCACAAAGATGGAAGGTAGAAGATAGTTATGGAGATAAAGAAAAAGTAAATGGATATTATATTATGAATGATAATTTTTTTGATGAATATGTATTAAGTGTAGTAATTGATAAAAAATATTTATCTGAAAATCAATTGAAACTATTAGATCAAAAACCAATTGAATTTGCAGTTGAAGAACCATTTTAATTGATAGTTTTTGTATTAAAAGGAGAATTATGAAAAATTTATTAATTGCGGGAGTCGCTAAATCAGGTAAATCAACAATATGCGAGAAAATTTGTGAAGAGAAAAGATATAACCATATTCCATTTGATTATATAACTGCCTCTATGAAAAGAAATTATCCAGAATGGGGAGTAAAAAGTGATGTAATAATTAATAATACAAGTAAAATATTATGTACACTTTTTAAAACAATAACGGATATTATTAATGATACTGATGAAAAGTTTATTATTGACTGCGATCATATATATCCACATGATATAGTAAATAAATTAGATTTAAATAAATGGAAAATAATTTTTGTTGGGTATCCTAATATTGATGTAAATGAAAAAGTTAAGAATATTAGAAAATATGATATCAATGGATGGACTACAAAAAAGAGTGATGATGAGTTAAAGGCAATAATAAATAAACTAAAAGATATAAGTAATATTATTAAACAAGAATGTGACAAGTATAATTTTACATTTATAGATACAAGTAATAACTTTGAATATGTTATAAATAATATATCTTTATAAAAAATAATTAACTTATGTTATAATTATTAAAAATAGAGGTGATTATTTAGTGGAGATAACAAAAAAAGTTATAATTGATTCTTTTAAAGAACTAGCTAGTAAAAAGAATGTATCTGATATAACAGTAAAAGAAATAACTGATAAATGTGGACTTAAAAGACAAACACTTTATAATCATTTTAAGGATAAATATGATTTAATAAAATGGATATATTTAAATGAAGTTATTTTAAAAATAGAAAACGATGATGATTGGACAGAAAAATATAAAGAAATATTTAAGTATTTTATTGAGAATAAACAGATGGTATTAAATATTTATAATTGTGAAGCACAAAATTATTATTTAATTCATTTAATATTAAGGCAGTCAAAACCTATAATTTAAAAAGTAATTGATGAAAAAAGTAAAAATACAAATATTAAAGAAGAAGATAAAGATTTTTTATGCTTATTTTATTCAGGGGCACTTGGTGCATTAATTATTAACTGGATAGAACTTGGTATGTATGATGATATAGATACATTAGTAAATAAAGTAAAAATATTATTAGACGGTAATATAAGTAATTATGTAAATATGACAAAATATAGCAAGTGTCAAAAATAATGACACTTGTTTTTTTATGCATTTTAAAAATTATATTATAGATTTTATAATTGAATTGTAGGGTAAAAGGATGTGGTACAAAATATAGTGAATAAATTTTTAAATATTTTACATTATATAAAAGAAAGGAAGATAAAAAATGAAAAATAAAGAATTAGAAGAAAAATTAAATAAAATAAATGATGAATTAAATAAAATAAATGAAAAGTTAAAAGATTCAACAGATACTATGGTTATAAAAGGCATGTATGCTAAAGATGAATTAGATGATAAAATTGAAGAAACTAAAAAGAATCTTGATGAAGCAAAGGAAGAATTAAATAAGAAAAAATCTGATACTAAAAAAATTTTTTCAAAGCATTTAAGTAAAATTGAAGATAGTATTAATGAAGCAAAAGAAAAATTAGAAGATAAAAGAGAAGCTAGAGACAAAGAAAAATTAGAAAAGTATATTGATAATAGACTTGAATATACATCTGATTGTATTGCTCTTGCATTAACTCTTGCGAGTGAAGCTAAATTATCATTTTTAGAAGCATTAGAAGCACAAGCAGAGTTAGATGAAAAATAAAAAAGTAAAAGTTCTTACAGTTGTAAGAATTTTTTTATGCTATAATATTTTTAGGAGGAATAATTATGAAAAAGGAAAAAATAGATGCAAAAAAAGCAGTAACAACAGAACTTAGTGAATTTAAAAAATTTATATCAAGAGGTAACGTAGTTGATATGGCTGTTGGTGTTATCGTAGGTGGTGCTTTTGGTAAAATAGTAACAAGTCTTGTTAATGATATTTTAATGCCTATAATAGGAGTATTACTTGGTGGACTTGATTTTACAGCGCTTACAATTAGAATAAATGATGCGGTTATTCATTATGGTTCATTTATTCAATCAATTGTTGACTTTCTAATTGTAGCTTTCTGTATATTTATTATGGTTAGATTATTTGAAAGATTTAAACATGAAGAAAAGAAAGAAGAAGTTAAAGTAAAATCTAATGAAGAGGTATTATTAGAAGAAATTAGAGATATATTAAAAAATAAATAGTATATAAAAACTGTAAGAAAAATTGTTCTTACAGTTTCTTTTTTAGTTCATTTAAATTTTCTATTGATAAACCTGTTGCTTTTGATATGTCTTCAAGTGGCATATTCATTGATAATAAATTTTTGGCAATACTTACTTTTTCTTGAGATATACCTTCTTCTTTAGCCTCTGAAAGCAAACTATTTTGTATCTTCTTTTTATCCTCTTCTTCACTCATATACTTTTGAAATTCTGGATCATCATTTACTATTGTTACATTTGTTATATACTTATCTACTATCTTATCTTTTGGCATATTTTCTAGCTCCTTTTTATCTAAATCAAGCATTATCATATATTGATTCTTCTTGATTTCTTCTTCATTTTTACTATACCAAATTTTATCATAATAATCCATATTTATTTCATATATTATGAAATTTTTAACATATAGTTCACCTTTTTCATTCATTATCTTATATATTTTCATTTCATCATTATTTTTGCCTAATCCCCATGTTAAATTTACTTGAATTATATCAGTGTCTTCATTATATGTATCACCAACACTTGCGTTAGACTGATATATATTACAAATATACGCAGTACTTCTAGTATGAAGATAATCTTTATTTTGTGAATTAATTTCTATTTCAATCTTTTTATTACCAGTATGCACTATTGCATCTACTCTTTTATCTTTAATATTTATGTTACCACTTAATAATTCTGTTTTTTTAATTTCTAACTTATCAATTTTTATTTTAAGAATAAATTCTAATAATGCTTTTAGTAAATCACTATTATTAGGATTTAAGAAAACTTCTTTAAATGCACGATCATTTCTGCATGTATAAAATTCTGCCATTTTCCCTCCTTTCGCTAGGATAAGAATACTTTTAAAATATCCTTTCACTTATTTTATTCTCTCTTTTTAGTTAAAACTCCCCTAAATATACAGAAATATATTAAAATTTTGTCTATTTTTTAACTTTATTAACAATTATATATATGTTTTATTTTTGCAACCTAAAATTTACAAAAAGCAACTCATAATTTATAGATTGTAAAGCATAGTATGTGTTATAATCAGTTTGTCAGATAGGAGAAATATTATGATTAAATTAAAAAATGTATCAAAATTTTATTATAGCAAAGGTGTGATTGCTAGCGGATTTAATAAAATAAATCTTGAATTTAATATTGGTGAATTTGTTGCGATAACAGGTGAATCAGGTAGTGGTAAATCAACACTTTTAAATGTAATAAGTGGACTTGATACATATGAAGAAGGGGAAATGTATATTGATGGAAAAGAAACAAGTCATTATACAGAAAAAGATTTTGAAGATTATAGAAGAAAATACATAGGAAATATATTTCAAAACTTTAACTTAGTAAATAGTTATACTGTATATCAAAATATAGAACTTGTTTTACTTCTTAATGGTGAAAAGAAAAAGAATATAAAACCAAAAGTATTAGAATTAATTAAAAATGTTGGTTTATATAAATTTAGAAATACAAAAGTATCAAAGTTATCCGGTGGACAAAAGCAAAGAGTTGGTATAGCAAGAGCGCTTGCGAAAGATACACCTATAATAATTGCGGATGAACCAACTGGTAATCTTGATAAAAAATCTGCAGAGGAGATAATTAAACTTCTTAGTCAAATATCAAAAGATAAATTAGTAATAATAGTAACTCATAATTATGAACAAGTAGAAAAATATGTAACTAGAAAAATAAAAATGCATGATGGAAAAGTGTTAGAGGATAAGAAAATAAAAGATGTTAATCCAGTACCTGAAAATAGTAAAATAGATTATAAAAATATTACTTTTTTAAATAAATTAAGATTAGCACTTAGAAATACATTTAATATAATTCCAAAATTTATACTTATTTTCTTAATCTATCTATTTATGACAGTGTCAGTAATTAGTGAGTATGCTGAAGAAGAAAAGAAAACATATGAAGCAAGTACACAAGGTAATAACTATATATTTAATAATACTAGTGATAAAAGAATAGTAATTAAGAAAAATGATAAAAGTGAATTTACAAGTGATGATTATGATAAAATAAGTAAATTTTCAAATGTTGATTATATAGTTAAAAATGATGTTCTTTTAGATTATAATGCAAGTTTTACAGACAATAAAAATTATTATATTTCACCTACTATAAATGAGCTTAAAAATTTTAGAGGTAAAGTAGATCTTGGAAAAATGCCAGAAAATGATAATGAAGTCATATTAGAAGGAGATAAAGATGACTATTATATAAATGAAAGCATTTTAAATAAAGATATATATGCTCAAAACTATGATACAGGTGAAATAGATGAAAATAAAAAGATAAAAATAGTAGGTATTAAGTATGTTAAAAGTGCTTATGGAAATAGTGTTGTATATTTAAGCGATTCACTTTTAAATGATTACTTATATCAAATAAATCAGTCTTATAGTAAATTAAAAGTATTATTTCAAAATAAATATTATGATGAAACTACTGAAAATTTTAATATAAAAACAAATGATAATGTGCCAGTTAATAATGTATATATTTCAGCTGATTTAGAATATTCTTGTCCTAAAGAAAACTGTATAAATCAATCATTAAATATAGAGGCTAGTAATTTATATTACACTGAAAATTTATCATTAAATGTTAGTAAAGTTTATAATAAAAATAATATGAAAAAATTACTTGGTCTTGATTTTAAAGAAAATAATGGTAATATTTATATAAATTCTGAAGATTATAATAAATTATTTAATAAAGGAAATTACCAAAGTAGTGTATTTGTTAAAGATGTACAAGATGTAAGAAATACAATTTCTTCTCTTGAGGATGCAGGCTTTAAAACTTTATATATAAAGGATACTTTAGTAACAGGTGGATATGAACAAGTTACTAAAATAATGGGAACAGTTACAAAAATAGTTTTAATAATAACAATATTCTTTATTTCATATTTTGTAATCAATATTATTTTGAAATCTAGAAATGAATATTTTGGAGTTATAAGAATGCTTGGTGCCACTAAAAAGGTTTCAAAAGAGTTACTTATAATTGAATTACTTACTGTTTCAAATTTGGCGTTTTTCTCATTTATGATATTTATCTATTTAAATAGTATACACATAATTAATCTTGAGTTTATAAATACAATACTTACTTATCTTAATTTTAAAGATTATGCAATTTTATATATTGTACTTATAATGATGTCATATTTAATTAGTCAAAAGTTTTCAAAAAAATTATTCAAAAAAAGTGCGATAAGTACGATAAAAGAGGAGGTATAAAATATGATTACTTTAGAAAATGTTAATAAATATTTTAATAGGCATAAGAAAAATCAAGTACATGTAATTAATAATATATCTCTTAACCTAAAAAATAATGGATTAGTCGCATTTCTAGGACCATCTGGATGTGGTAAAACAACTCTACTTAATGTAATTGGTGGTCTTGATAAGATAAAAAGTGGTAAAATTTATATTGATAATAAAAAAATAAGTTCTAAATGTTCATACAAAGTAGATAAAATTAGAAATATAAATATTGGATATATATTTCAAGACTATAAATTAATAGATAATTTAAGTGTTTTTGATAATGTTGCTTTAGTTCTTACTATGATTGGTATAAAAGATAAAAAAGAGATTAAAAAAAGAGTAGAATATGTACTTGAAAAAGTAGGAATGGAAAGATATAAAAATAGACCATCATCAATGCTTTCGGGTGGTGAAAGACAAAGAGTCGCAGTTGCAAGAGCAATCGTAAAAGATCCAGATATAATCTTAGCGGATGAACCAACAGGAAATTTGGATAGCAAAAATTCACTTGAAATAATGAAAATAATAAAATCAATTTCAAAGGAAAGACTTGTTTTACTTGTAACTCATGAAGAGTCTTTAGCGAGATTTTATGCTGATAGAATAATTGAACTTAGTGATGGTAAGGCAGTAAAAGATTTTGAAAATACACAAAATGATGAATTAGATTACGAAATAGATAATAATATATATTTAAAAGATTTTGAAAAAATAGATGAGATAAAAAAAGATAATACAGATATAAATATATACAGAAATAATAATGATAATATAAAAATAGATATAATTGTTAAAAATGGTAATATTTATTTAAGAAGTAATGAAAGTAAAAAGATAGAAGTAATTGATGATAATTCTAGTATAGAACTTATTGATGACCATTATAAAAGTATTGCTAAAGAAGACATAGATAAGTATAATTTTGATTTTAAAAATGTAATAAATAGTAACTTTAAAAAGAAATATTCATCTATATTTAATCCTATTACTTTAATTAAAAATGGTTTTAAGAAAGTATTTGATTATCCTGTTTTAAAGAAAATATTATTACTTGGATTTTTTATAAGTGCAATGTTTATAATGTTTTCTATTAGTTCAATTTGTGCATTATTTAATATTAAAGATGAGAATTTTGTTAAATATAATAAAAACTATTTAATTGTTAATTTAAAAAAAATAAATGTAGATGATTATTTGTCATTTGAGCAAAAAGAAAATATAAATTATATTTTACCAGGCAATTCACTTGTAAGTATGAAAATTAATATAAATGATTATTATCAAACAAGTAAAATGGAAAACTCTATATCAGGTTCATTATCTTCTTATGAAATGATTAATAAGGATAATTTGATTTATGGTAGAATGCCAGAAAATGATACTGAAGTTGTAGTTGATAAAATGATTATAGATAATGCATTTGATAATGATTCATCACTTCAAATGGCAGGTATAACAGATTCAAGTAAATTACTTGATAGAACGTTATCAGTAAATTCATTACCTGATTTTAAAATAGTTGGTATATCTAATACTAGTAGTCCAACTATCTATACAGATAAATCAAAATTTTTGGATATAATATATAATTCTAGTAATACATCAAATAATATGTATTCTTCAGAAACAAAAGAAAATAATTTTATGAAGTATTCACTTTTTACTGATAAAATAGAACTTAAAAAAGGTAGAGCACCAGAAAATGATTATGAAACTATAGTAAATATTTCTAATAAGGATGATATGCCTTTAAATAAAGAAATAAATGAAAAAATAAATGGAAGAAAATTAGTAGTTGTAGGATACTATGATTCAAAATATAACTATAATTATTATTTTGTTAATGATAATACTATAAAATATAATTTAATAAAAAATACATCTGATTTAACAATTTATTCATCTGATAAATCAAAAACTTTAGAAGAGTTTAGAAGTATGAATCTAAATATAAATGATAGTTATAATTATAGTAAAGATAAATATCTTGATGAAGTAAAAGATAATATAACAAGTACATTAATACTTTCTGGAATAATACTTGCAATATCACTTATAGAAATATTCTTTATGATTAGATCATCATTTATGTCTAGGATAAAAGAAATAGGTATTTATAGAGCAATAGGTGTTAAAAAGAGTGATATTTATAAAATGTTTTCATCTGAGATATTTGCAATTACAACAATTGCGGGTTTACCAGGAATAGTATTTATGGCTTACATACTTTATAATTTATCTAAAATAAAATATATAAGTGGTATGTTTTTGATTAATGTTAATATAATTATAATAACTATAGTTTGTACATATTTGTTTAATCTTATTATTGGTTTATTCCCAGTATTTAATGTGCTTAAGAAAAGACCTGCTGGAATATTATCAAGACATGATTTATAGAATATAAAAAAATTAAAAAAAGTACTTTACAAAAAATTAATAAAATGTTATAATCCTATTTGCCCATAAATTTAGAAGTAATCCAATTTTAGGATTGCTTTATTTTTTTATAAAAAAGAAAGGAGAAGTTTATGAATAATATATTAATAAATGAAAGGGAAGTATCTGAATTAATGCTTAAATATAATTTCGCTCTTCAACTTCTTGAAACACAGTTTAATATACTTATAAAAGAATTTGAATTTAAAAATAAATATAACCCAGTTGAACATATGAAATCAAGACTTAAAACTGAAAAAAGTATTATTGATAAACTTAATAAAAAGGGTTATGAAGTAACTACTAAAAATATGATATCACATGTACATGATATAATTGGTATAAGAATAGTTTGTTCTTTTTTAGAAGATGTATATGATATTGTTGATATAATAAAAAGTTCAAAACAGTTTAAAATAAAAGAAGAA
The DNA here is from genome assembly GCA_019423565.1 of bacterium. Taxonomy (GTDB): domain Bacteria; phylum Bacillota_I; class Bacilli_A; order RF39; family UBA660; genus CAG-433. Next base: position 246,572 of record JAHZBE010000001.1, on the reverse strand, counting down.
AAAGATTATATAAAAAATCCTAAATCAACTGGATATATGAGTTATCATTTAATTGTTTTAGTTCCAATATATTTAAACGAAACAGTTGAACATGTGGAAGCTGAAATTCAAATAAGAACAAGTTCGATGGATTTCTGGGCTAGTATTGATCACAAGGTACAATATAAATTTCCAAGTGAAATACCAGAAGAAGTAAAAAAAGAAATGTATAATTGTTCACTTGATATAAGAAAATTAGATGAAAAAATGCAACAATTAAATGAATTTGTTAATAAATATAATAAGGAATAATGCTTACTAGAAATAGTAAGTTTTTTTTAGTTTTTAAAGTTACATAATTGTTATTATTTTGTAAATATTATATAATGATATATAGTAGAGGTGTGATGAAATGGCAAAAGAAATAAGTAATAAAGAAATAAAAAAATTAGATGAATATTTTAGAGCGGCAAACTATTTATCAGCGTGTCAATTATATTTACTTGATAACCCACTTTTAGAAAGAAAATTAAAAAAAGAAGACCTAAAAGCAAATATAGTTGGACATTGGGGAACTGTTCCAGGACAAAACTTTATATATACACATTTAAATAGAATAATAAATAAATATGATTTAGATATGATTTATATATCAGGACCGGGTCATGGCGGGAATTCTATTGTATCAAATGTTTATTTAGAAGGTACTTACAGTGAAATTTATCCAAATATAACAGAGGATAAAGAAGGATTAAAAAAATTATTCAAACAATTTAGTTTTCCAGGAGGAATATCTAGTCACGTTGCTCCTGAAACACCAGGATCTATAAATGAAGGTGGAGAACTTGGATACAGTTTATCACATGCATTTGGTGCGGTATTAGATAATCCATCTTTAATCGCTGCGTGTGTAGTAGGTGATGGTGAAGCAGAAACAGGTCCACTTGCGACAAGCTGGCATTTAAATAAATTTTTAAATCCTAGAACAGATGGAATAGTATTACCAATACTTCATTTAAATGGATATAAAATTGCAAATCCTACAGTTCTTTCTAGAATTTCAAATGATGAACTTTTAAATTATTTTAAAGGTTGTGGATGGGATCCATATTATCTAGAAGGAAAAGATGAAATAGAACTTCATAAACAAATGGCACTTATTATGGATGAAATAGTTGAAAAACTTCAGATAATAAAAGCAGATGCTAAAAATGGAAGAATTAGAAGACCTGCTTATCCTATGCTTATACTTAGAACTCCAAAAGGATGGACAGGACCTAAAGTTGTAGAAGGAAAACAAATAGAAGGTACATTTAGAGCGCATCAAGTTCCAATTGTTGTAAATAGTACTAATGATAAAAACTTAGAATTATTAGAAGAATGGCTTAGAAGTTATAAACCAGAAGAGTTATTTGATAAAAATGGTGTTCTTAGAAAAGATTTAAAAGAATTAACTCCAAAAGGAAATAGAAGAATGGGTGCCAATATGCATGCGAATGGTGGGAAACTTTTAAAAGAACTTAGAACTCCTGATTTTAAAAAATATGGTGTTGAGGTAAAAAAACATGGAAGCATAGTTGCCCAGGATATGATGGAATTAGGTAAATATGTAAGAGATTTACTTAAACTTAATGAAGAAGAAAGAAATTTTAGAATATTTGGACCAGATGAAGCACTTTCAAATAGATTAAATGCTATGTTTGAAGAAACAAATAGACAATGGGTAAATAAGACATATGAAAATGATGAATTTTTAGGTGTTGATGGAAGAGTAATTGATTCATATTTATCAGAACACTTTTGTGAAGGTGCTTTAGAAGGATATATTTTAACAGGAAGACATGGTTTTATACATAGTTATGAAGCATTTGCTAGAATAATAGATTCAATGGTTTCACAACATGCAAAGTGGTTAAAGGTAACAAAATCACTTTCTTGGAGAGAAGATATTTCATCACTTAACATAATTTTATCTTCTCATATTTGGCAACAAGATCATAATGGTTATACACATCAAGATCCAGGTTTCTTAAATCATTTAGTTACTAAAAAGGCAGATATTGTTAGAATGTATTTACCACCAGATGCTAATACATTAATTTCAACATTTGATCATATTATAAAAACTAAAAATTATATAAATGTAGTTGTAGCGTCAAAACATCCAAGATATCAATGGCTTTCTATGGATGAAGCAATTAAACATTGTACAAAAGGTATTGGAATATGGGATTGGGCATCTAACGATGAAGGAAAGAGTCCTGATATAGTATTTGCGTGCGCAGGAGATACACCAACACTTGAAGTACTTGCGGCAACTTCTATATTAAATAAAGAAATGCCTAAGTTAAAAATTAGAGTGGTAAATGTAGTTGACTTAATGCGCCTTGAATCAAATGATAAACATCCACATGGATTAAATGATTCTGATTATGATGCAATATTTACTAAAAATAAACCAATAATATTTGCTTTCCATGGTTATCCATCTTTAATACATCAATTAACCTATAATAGACATAATAAAAATATGCATGTACATGGATATCAAGAAGAAGGTACAATAACAACTCCATTTGATATGAGAGTACAAAATAAGATAGATAGATTTAATTTAATTATTGATGCACTTAAATATACTAAAGATTTAGATAAGTCATCTGAATTAATTGAGTGGTGCAAAAATAAATTAGTTGAACACAATGAATATATTCGTGAATATGGAAAAGACATGGATATTATAACTAATTGGAAATGGGAAAAAGATATATAAAAATAATGTTATTTTATTGACATTATTTTTTCTTCTGTATATAATTGTTATGCACCTAACAAAATAAGGAGTAAATATGGAAAAAAATAGAATTGCATATGAAATAATAACTCTAGATCATAATATACGTAGATTCTTAATAAATGAAGGTAAATGTACTCCTATTAAAAATATGCCAAGTCAAGTACAAATGAGAATTGTGCATTATTTAATACAAAATAAAGATACTGACATTTATCAAAGAGATTTAGAAAAAGTACTTAATCTTAGAAGATCTACAATATCTGGAATATTAAAAACTATGGAAAAACATAATATTATTATTAGGACGGATTCAAAGATAGATGCAAGAAGTAAAAAAATAGAATTATCTTCTACTTCTTTGAAATTTTATAATGAATCTAGAAAAGTATTTGAAAAAGTAAATTCTATATTAACTAAGGATATAGATACTGATGATTTAGAAATATTTTTTAAAGTCGCAAAAAAAATGAAAGAAAATTTAAATGAAGAGAAAGAGTGAGAAGTTATGTTAAAATTATTAAAAGAATTAAATAAAAAAGATTTGTTTTTTGCTTTTATAAGTTTTATTTTAATAATTGTTCAGGTATGGCTTGAACTTAAGATGCCAGATTATATGTCTGAAATAACTAAACTAGTTCAAACAAAGGGCGTTCTTATGAGTGATATATTAACTCAAGGAGGATATATGCTTCTTTGTGCATTTGGTAGTTTAGTTTCAGCAATTATTGTTGGATATTTAATATCAAATGTTGCGGCATCATTTTCAATGAGAACAAGAAAAAGTTTATTTGAAAAAGTTGAAAACCTATCAATGGAAGAAGTTAAAAACTTTCAAGCAAGTAGTTTAATTACAAGAACAACAAATGATATTACACAAATCCAAATGTTTATTGCCATGGGACTTCAATTATTAATTAAGTCACCAATAACAGCAGTTTGGGCAGTAACAAAAATTTTAGGTAAGAACTTAACATGGAGTATGATAACTGCAATTGCAGTAGTTATATTACTAGTAACTATTTTAGTACTTATGATTATAGTAATGCCTAGATTTAAAATAGTACAAAACTTAATAGATAAAATAAATGGAGTAACAAGAGAAAACTTAACAGGTATAAGAGTAGTTCGTGCATTTAATGCTGAAAAATATCAAGAAGATAAGTTTGAAAAAGTAAATAATGATTTAACTAAAAATCAATTATTTAACCAAAAAGCATTTTCAGTTATGCAACCAGTAATGTATCTTGTAATGTACTTTTTAACACTTTCAATATACTTTATAGGTGCTGGATTAATAGAAAGTGCTAATATGGCAGATAAAATATCATTATTTGGTGATATGGTTGTATTTAGTAGTTATGCAATGCAAGTAATTATGTCATTTTTAATGTTAGCAATGATATTTATGATGCTACCAAGAGCCAATGTTTCAGCAAAGAGAGTTAATGAAGTGTTAGATACAGTAATTAGCGTAAAAGATGGTAAAGGAGCTAAAGCAAAAGAAGTTGGTACAGTTGAATTTAAAAATGTTTCATTTAAGTATCCAGATGCTGAAGAATATTTACTAGAAGATATATCATTTAAAGCAAAAAAAGGAGAAACAATCGCATTTATTGGATCAACTGGTAGTGGTAAATCAACACTTATTAACTTAATACCAAGATTTTATGATGCAACAAAAGGTGAAGTATTAGTTGATGGAGTAAATGTTAAAGAATATAAGTTAAAAGATTTGTATAATAAACTTGGTTATATTCCACAAAGAGCAGTTATGTTTAATGGAACAGTATCAAGTAATATTGCTTATGGTGAAAATGGGAAAGGTGAAATAACAAAAGAAAAAATTAAAGATGCTGTAAAAGTTGCTCAAGCAGAAGAATTTGTTTCAAAAATGGAAAATACATATGATGCACATATTGCACAAGGTGGAACTAATGTATCCGGTGGACAAAAACAAAGACTTTCAATCGCAAGAGCAATCGCAAGAGATCCAGAAATATATATATTCGACGATTCATTTTCAGCACTTGATTATAAAACAGATTCTGTTTTAAGAAAAGAACTTAAGAAATACACAAAAGATGCAACTATATTAATTGTGGCACAAAGAATTGGAACAATCATGAATGCAGATAAAATAATTGTTCTAGATAATGGTAAATGTGCCGGAATAGGAACACATAAGGAACTATTTAAAACATGTGATGTATATAAAGAAATCGCATTATCACAATTATCGAAGGAGGAACTTGAAAATGAATAATGAAGAAAATAACAATAGACCTCCAAGAAGAGGACCAGGTCATGGTCCAGGAGCAGTAGAAAAACCAAAAGATTTTAAAACATCAATATCAAAGTTATTTAAAAGTCTTGGTTCGTTTAAAATCTTTATTTTAGTTGCGTTAATTTTAGCGATGGGAGGGGCAATCTTATCACTTAGCGCACCAAATAAATTATCAGATTTAACAGATGAAATTCAAAAAGGAATTGTACTTAATACATCAAATTTAAAGAAATTGACAAATGATATAACAGATGAACTTAAAAGCGATGATTTAAAAAATAGATATAGTGAAATACTAAATATAAAAATGGATAATGAAACAATTACAAAAATAATGTCATCAGATAATGTAAGCATGACTGATAAATTAAGTTTTCAAAATAGTATCCAAAGTATGAACAAAGAAAATATGATGAGCACTTTATTAGAATTACCTGATAGTATTCAAAATATTATTTTAGAAAATACAGAATATAAAGGTGAAGTAATAAGTACAGATGATAAAAGAAAATTACTTTCAATGATGACTAGTGGAATGGATGAAAAGTCATTAAATGATATTCCAGATTCAATAAAAAAAGTTTTATTAAGTAATAGTAAAATATCAGGTCAAACAATTACTTCAGAAGAAAAATTTGAATTTTTAGAAAAAATGAGTGGTCTTGATAGTGATAAGGATGTAAAGAAAATATATTCTAAAGTTGATGAACTTCCTAAGAGTATAAAAACTATATTAAGTCCAAAAATGAATATGGATAAAATAAAAAGTATTTCACTTTTCCTTGTTATACTTTATGTATTAAGTGCTTTATTTACATTTATTCAATCTATATTAATGACTGATGTTGCAAATAAATTTGCTAAAAAGTTAAGAAGTAATATATCTAAAAAGATAAACAAATTACCACTTAAATATTTTGATAAAAATTTATCTGGTGATATATTATCTAGAGTAACAAATGATGTTGATACAATTGCTCAAAGTATGAACCAATCACTTGCGTCATTAGTAAGTTCTATTACATTATTTATAGGTTCTATAATAATGATGTTTTATACAAACTATATAATGGCTTTAACTGCAATTTTATCTAGTTTGATTGGTTTTGTATTTATGATAAAAATACTTTCAAAATCACAAAAATATTTTACCGCAAGACAAGTTGAACTTGGTAAATTAAATGGTCATATTGAAGAAATATATTCTGGACTTAATGTTGTTAAAGTATACAATGGTAAGAATGAATCAGATAAAAAATTTGATGAATTAAATAAAAGTGTTTATGAATGCAATAGAAAAAGTCAATTCTTATCAGGATTAATGATGCCCATTATGAACTTTATTGGTAACTTTGGTTATGTTGCTGTATGTATAGTTGGAGCATTATTAGTATCAAAAGATATGATTACATTTGGTGTAATAATTGCATTTATCACATACGTAAGACTATTCACAAATCCACTTTCTCAAATTGCTCAAGGACTTACTTCACTTCAATCAACTGCGGCTGCATCAGAAAGAGTATTTGAATTTTTAGAAGAACCAGAACTTGAAAAAGAAAATGTAACTAAAACGTTAGATAAGGCTAAAGCAAAAGGAGAGGTAGAATTTAATCATGTTAAATTTGGTTATGATTCTGACAAGATAATTATTAAAGATTTTAATGCAAAAATAAAACCTGGACAAAAGGTCGCAATAGTTGGACCTACTGGTGCGGGTAAAACAACTATGGTAAATTTACTTATGAGATTTTATGAAATAAATAGTGGTGACATAAAAATTGATGGAGTTAACATAAAAGATTTATCTAGAGAAAATATACACGATTTATTTACTATGGTACTTCAAGATACTTGGCTTTTTAATGGTACTGTAAAAGAAAATATAGTATATAATAATGAAAATGTAACTGATGAAGAAGTTATTGATGTATGTAAAAAAGTTGGAGTACATCACTTTATTAAAACACTTCCAAATGGTTATGATTCCGTTTTATCTGATATTGATAGTGTTTCATCAGGACAAAGACAACTTCTAACAATTGCAAGAGGTATGATAGATCATAAACCATTATTAATACTTGATGAAGCAACAAGCAATGTTGATACAAGAACAGAAGAACTTGTTCAAAAAGCAATGGATAAATTATCAGAAGGTAAGACATCATTTATAATCGCACATAGATTATCAACAATAAAAAATGCTGATTTAATTCTTGTTATGAAGGATGGAAATATAATTGAACAAGGAAATCATGCTGAATTAATTAAAGAAAATGGTTTCTATGCAAATCTATATAATTCACAATTTGACAAAGCCGAATAAGAGTATTAAAAATGCTCTTTTTTTGATATAATGTATTTAGGAGGTTAAAATGATGTATGATGTTGTTATAGTAGGTGCCGGACCTGCCGGATTATTTTGCGCATATGAACTTACACAAAAAAATCCAAATTTAAAAATATTAATGTTAGAAAAAGGTAGACTTGTTAAAAATAGAGTTTGTCCGATGAATAAAAATAAAACAGAATGTAAAAATTGTAACCCATGTAATATATTATCAGGTTATGGTGGTGCTGGGACTTTTTCTGATGGTAAATTAAATTTTATTCCTAAATTAGGAAAATCGGATTTATTTAGATATATGAAAGACGAAGAAGCATATAAATTGATAGATGAAACTGAAGAAATTTTTAATAAATTTCATATGGATGCAGAAGTTTTTCCTAGCAATATGGAAGAAGCAAAAGAAATACAAAAAAAGGTTACAAGATTAGGAGATAGACTACTTTTAATAAAGCAAAAACATTTAGGTAGTGATCATTTGCCTCAATATATTGAGAAATTTAGTAATTATTTAGAAGAAAAAGGCGTAACTATTAAAGAATGCACTAATGTTACTGATATAGAAAGTATAAAAGAAGATGAACATATAATTAGATATGAAGAATTAAAAGAAAAAAAAGAAGTAACATCTAAAAATGTTGTAATCGCACCAGGAAGAACAGGTGCAAAATGGATACAAGAACTTGCTGATAAATATAATATTCCATATTTATCAAAGAGTATTGAAATTGGTGTTAGAGTTGAAGTTAGAAAAGAAGTACTTGAGGAAATATGTAGTGTTATATATGATCCAACAATATTTATAAAAACAAAAACATACAATGATGAAATAAGAACATTTTGTACAAATCCCGGAGGTTTTGTTGCTAAAGAAAATTACTATGGATATATATGTGTAAATGGGCATTCATTAAAAGATATCAAATCAAATAATTCGAATTTTGCATTTATTAGTAAAGTTAATTTAACAGAACCAGTTACAAATACAAGAGAATATGGTGAATCGATTGCTAAAATTGCAAATGTTTTAGGTGATTCAAAACCAATAATTCAAACACTTAGAGACTTGAAAAGTGGTAGAAGAAGTAACTTTGGTAGAATAAATAAATCATTTATTACACCAACTTTAGAGGATTGTGTAGCAGGTGATTTAGCGCTTGTACTTCCTCATAGAATAATAGTAAATATATTAGAAGGACTCGAAGAACTTGATAAAATAATTCCAGGTGTGAATAATGATGAAACACTCCTTTATGGACCGGAGATAAAGTTTTTTAGTAATGAAATAACAACAGATGATAATTTTAAACTTGATAATTATAATGTATATTTTATAGGTGATGGTGCTGGTAAAGCAGGTAATATAGTTACAGCAGCTGCAACCGGACTTGTATCTGCTAGAGATATAATTAAAAGAACAGAGTAGTTCTTTTTTTTCTATATGAATAATGATATAATATTTTTTAAGGAAGTGGTATTCTTGGATTTAAATAAAAAAGTAGTTTTTGTAACTGGTGCGTCTATTGGACTTGGAAAAGGTTTAATAGAAGAGTTATTAAAAAATGGATGCAATGTAATAATTGGATATAATAAAAGTAAAGAAAAAGCAGAGTGGCTAAAAAAAAATATAGAAGAAAAATATAATGTAAAATCATTAAGTATTAAATGTGATGTAACAGATGAAAATTCTATAAAAAATACGATAACTTATATTGTGGATAACTTTGGTAAGATAGACATTGTTATAAATAATGCTGCTTATGCACAGGATAATTATATTTATGATAAAACAAAAGAAGAATTTATGAAAGTACTTGAAACAAATTTGGTTGGGCCTTTTCTTGTTTCAAAATATGCATATAAATATATGAATGATGGTATAATTGTTAATATCTCATCAAAAGATGCTGTTAGCACATACAATGATATAAGTATGGATTATTGTGCGAGTAAGGCTGGACTTAATTCATTAACTAAAACTTTATCCCTTGCACTAAAAAATGTTAAAGTCATTGCAGTTATGCCTGGGTGGATTGATACAGAAAGCATAAGGGAGATGAATCCAGAATTTTTAGATAGTGAACTTAAAAGAATAGGTCAAGAAAAATTATCCACAGTAGAAGATGTATCAAAGCAAATAATTAATATTATAAAAGATGAACAGATTAAAAGTGGTATGATAATAGAGTTGGAGGATTAGTATGGACGAAAAAATAATAAAATTAGTAAATGATTCAGAGAAAGAATTAGATAAAGAGTTTAAAAAAATAGATGAAATTTGTGAATATAATAGTTTGAAAGTTTTAAATGCTTTTTGGAACAATAAATTATCAGAAGCACATTTTTCACAAACAACAGGTTATGGATATGATGATATTGGTAGAGATGTAATAGAAAAGATATATGCTGAAATTTTTGGCGCAGAGGATGCTCTTGTTAGAAGTCAATTTATATCAGGTTCACATGCTCTTACAGTTGCTCTATTTGCGTATTTAAGACCTGGTGACACTATGCTTAGTATAAGTGGACTTCCTTATGATACACTTCATGAAGTTATAGGCATTGTTCCAAATGATAGCTCATTAAAATCATTTGGTGTAAATTATGAACAAATCGATTTAATTAATGATGATTTTGATTATGAAAAAATAGAAGAAAGATTAAATAAATCAAAAATAAAGTTAATTGAAATACAAAGATCAAAAGGATATTCCACAAGAAAAAGTATATCGAATTCAAAAATAAAAAAAGTAGTAGATTTAATTAGAAATTATGATAAAGACGTAATTATTATGGTTGATAATTGTTACTGTGAATTTGTAGATAAGGTTTCACCAATTGAAATGGGTGCGGATATAATAGTTGGTTCACTTATAAAGAATTTAGGTGGAGGAATTGCTCCTAATGGTGCTTATATCGTTGGTAAAAAAAGATTAGTAGATTTAGCTGGTGAAAGATTAACGCTTCCAGGTGAAGGTAGGGAAGTAGGTCCAACACTTGGTATTAATAAACAAATTTTAGAGGGGTTATTCTTCTCACCAAGTGTGGTTGCATCAGCACTTAAAACCGCTGTACTTGCAAGTAAAGTATTAGAAGAATTAGGATATAAAGTAGAACCAAGATACAATGATGAAAGAGTAGATATTGTTCAAAATATTGAATTTGGAAAAGAAGAGGATTTAGTTAAGTATTGTCAAGGTATTCAAATGGCATCACCAGTAGACTCATTTGCTATTCCTATGCCATGGGATATGCCTGGATATGAAGATAAAGTAATAATGGCGGCTGGTACATTTACACAAGGTTCTTCAATAGAACTTTCTTGTGATGGACCAATTAGAAAACCCTATATTGCATATATGCAAGGTTCTTTAACTTATGAATATGGTAAAATTGCTATAATAAAAGCAGTTTCTAATTTGACAAAATAGATAATATAATCTATACTAGCCAGTTAGTTGATGCTTTAAAGGGGGGATTAATATGAATTATAATAAAGAAGTAAGAAAAAGTATTAATAGATTAAATGAAAATTTCAAAAATACTTTTGGACCAAATTTATACATGGATGGATGGATCATTTGATATAAAATTTGATGGCTCTTTAGATACTGATGAAGATAAAATTGCTAAAGTTTTTGATACAATGCTTAAAATGACTGCATATAATGATTTGTATTCAAAATATGCATTGATGCAAAAATGCAATACATTATCTGAATTTGATAGTGAAGTATTTGAAATGTTAAAAAGTATATCATCTTTTGACGAATTTAATGATAAAATTTCTTCTTCAACAGAATTATTTTCTTTAGCAATGAAAGAAATGATAGAATTTTATAATTCTAGTGTTTTTCATAAAATTCTTAGAAGAAAATGCTTAAATGAAAATGATATTGATAATATTAAAAGAATAAATACTTTATTTGATTCTGATTTAGAAAGTTACAATAAAGATGTAGATGCAGAATATATTGGTAAAAAAGTATCATCTTGTATGAATTCAAAATATTCTGTAGAAGATTTGCTAGATGAATCCGCAATATTCTTACATACATTTTTATTGATCGATAAAAAATCTGCTGAAAAAATCCTTCTAGAGATGATTAAAAATAATGTTTTAATAATAAATTATATGGAAAAGATGAATGAATTATATAATGATGAACTTTTAACTGCTGAAGTAGAAAGTGATAATTATAATTTAGAATATGTAAAAAAATATTTGGAAAATCATGATATTGATAAATTACCTTATGATTTAATTTATCAGATAAATGCTAATAATGTGATTTTCTATAAGTTAAATAGTGAAAATTATAATATAAGTGTATCAGATGATAAAGAAAAAATACTTGATTCTGTGAAAAAATATGAATTAAAGGATAAATAATATGTATAGTGATGAAGAAATAAATGAAATAGCAAAAAAATCGATTTATGATAATAAACTTAATAAAATAAGTGATAATTTATATTTATCGAATAGACAGATAGAAATTTTAAAAAGATATGAAATTGATTATAAAAAATTTAATGATATAAAGTCTTTAATGTACGAAGTAGAAACAGCACTTGAAGAAGTTTATGATGCGGATGACTTACAAGCACTTTCAATTGAACTTTCTGAATTTAATTATTATCATAATACAAATAAATAGGAATTAATTTCCTTTTTTTATTTCGTCAATTTCTTTTTGCAGAGCATCCATCATTTTTTGCATCATAACTATTGTTTGTTCACTATCGCTTTTAGTATTATTAAGGCCACGTTCTTGCATAACTTGCTTATAAAAAGCATTTGTACAAAGAATTTGTGCAACAAGCATAAGCCAGTTTCCAAGTGCATTTTGTTCATTTGCCGTTGTATCATCTATTAATAAATAACCAACTGCAACAGCGCTTAATGAAAATAATTTTGGTGGTATGTTTGGTATTAAATTCATAGTAAAACTCCTCATTAAATTGTATGAAATGTGATTGATATTCTTTATAAAATGTAATTCATAAATTTAAAAAAGTTATTAGTGTACAGTTTTTTTAGTAATTTGTGATTATACTAGCAAAAAAAATAAAAATGTTATATTATTATAATGAGTGAAGGAGTTAATTGTATGGATGAGAAAAAATATTTAAATGAAGAGAAATATCAAAAAACTGAGAAAGGTATTACTGTATTTGCAATATTAATTTTAGTAGTTGGTTTATTTATAGGTGGTTTTTTAATATATCGTGGTATTGCAAAGCCAGCGACTTCAAAAGTTGAAACTCTGGAAAAGGAACTTGAAGTAAAAAGAAATGAACTTATAAATAAAGGTATAGAGTATGATGAAAGTTCTGAATATACTGATGGTGAAAAATATGATTTATATATTATAACTAAAGCACTTGATCCTAGTTTTCCACATTGCGAATTTGATGAATACAAAAATAATTCTATAACAAAAGAATATTGTGCTGCTAAAAATAGTATAAGCGAATTTTCAAATATTACTTCAATCATGTTTGGTGCATTTATTTGTTTTGCAACAATTGGTATTTTTGTTTTTGTTTTGGCTTTTGCAAAAGGAAGACATATTCTTGCATTTACAACACAACAAACTATGCCTGTTGCTAAAGAAAGCATTGATGAAATGGCACCAACTATTGGAAATGCAGCTGGTGAAATTGCAAAAGGTGTTACAAAGGGTATTAAAAATGGCTTAGAAGATGAAAATGATGACAATTACAGATCGTAATTGTTTTTCTTTTATTGAACTCTAAAAATATATTTGTATAATTCTTATTGGTTGTAATTTGTTCTAAAAATATAAATAATTATTTTTGTTAAAAAACTATCGCTATTGACTTTATTTAAAATAAACTTTATACTAAAAGTATATATAGATTAAATAATATTAATATATATAAATAAAAATCATGGAGGGAAAATATGGAAAAATTATTATTTTCTACTCTTGGATTGATTTTTGGCGCACTACTAACAATATTTGGTGCAGTACTTATAATGAAGTCAAAAGAAAAGAAATCTGATAATATAATTGAAAAAGCAAAAAAAGAAGCAGAAAAATTAAAAAGAGATACTATCTTAGAAATAAAAGAAGAACAATATAAATTAAAACAAGATGTAGATAGAGAAGTTAAAGAGAAAAAACTTGAAGTAAAGGATTTAGAAGATAGATTACAACAAAGAGAAAATAGTATAGATAGAAGAGATCAAATTCTCCAAGATAGAGAAAATTTATTATCAGAAAAAGAAAACAATTTAGTACAAAGACAAAAGGATATTCAGGCGTTAGAAGAGAAAACTGATGGGGTTTTAAAAGAGCAACTTGAAAAACTAGAAAAGATTTCTGGATTTTCTAAAGAAGAAGCAAGAAAAATGGTCATGAAACATGTTGAAGAATCAATGACTAAAGAAATTGCAGCATATATAAAAGACAAGGAAGCAGAAGCAAAACTTGATGTTGATAAAAAGGCAAAAAATTTATTAACACTTGCAATGCAAAAATATGCGTCAGATGTTACAAATGAGGCTACGATATCAGTAATTAATTTACCAAATGATGATATGAAAGGTAGAATTATTGGTAGAGAAGGAAGAAATATAAGAACAATTGAAGCAGTAACAGGTGTTGATTTAATTATTGATGATACACCAGAAACAATAGTACTTTCTAGTTTTGATCCACTTAGAAGAGAGATTGCAAAGGTTACAATTGAAAATTTAATAAAGGATGGAAGAATACATCCAGGTAGAATTGAAGAAATATATGATAAGACATGTAAAGAAATAAATGCAAAAATCATTGAAAAAGGTGAGGAAGCAATATTTGGACTTGGGATATCTAAAATTGATCCTGAATTAGTTGAAATTATTGGTAAATTACATTTTAGAACAAGTTATGGTCAAAATGCGTTACAACATTCTATTGAAGTTGCTAATTTGGCAGGACTTTTAGCTGCAGAAGTTGGGGAAAATGTTTCACTTGCTAAGAGAGCAGGGTTACTTCATGATATTGGTAAGGCAATTGATTTTGAAGCTGAAGGAAGTCATGTAGAAATTGGTGAAAAGATTGCAAAAAAATATGATGAAGATGAAGTTGTAATAAATGCGATTGCATCACACCATGGCGATACTCCTGCAACAAGTATTATTTCTTCATTAGTTGCAATTGCAGATACAATTAGCGCATCAAGACCTGGTGCAAGAAATGATTCTTTAGAAAACTATGTAAAGAGATTACAGCAATTAGAAGAAATTGCAAATTCATTTGATGGCGTAGAAAAATCATTTGCAATGCAGGCTGGAAGAGATTTAAGAGTTATTGTAAAACCTGAAGATATGGATGAATTAACATCTATCAAGGTTGCCCGTGATATTAAAGATAGGATTGAAAATGAAATGCAATATCCTGGTACAATAAGAATAACTGTAATAAGAGAAACAAGAGCAGTAGAAGAAGCAAGATAATGCTTCTTTTTTTTTGCATTTAATCATATATTTATGTAGGTGAAAGTATGAAGAATACCATTAATTTTTATTATAATATTTTTTTAGATGAACTTATAAAAAAAGATAATTGTTATTATTTTTATTATGGTGGTGATGAATATTATTTTGTACCATTAAATAGACCATATGATGATGTACAGAGTATATATAAGCTTAATCTTGAAATGAAAAAGAGAAGATGCCTTGTTCATGAACTTGTTTTAAATAAAGACAAAAGTATTATAACTGTAGTAAATGGTATTTCATATGTTCTAATTAAGCTTTGTAAGTATAAAAATGATAAGGTATTTTTAAATGATATAAATTATATTCAAAATATGACTGTTAATATAGAATGTGATAAAAGTTTGGTGAGGAATGATTGGATAAAATTATGGAGTGAAAAAATAGATTATTACGAATATCAGATTAGTCAGGTGGGGAAAAAATATCCATTGTTGTGTGATAGTTTAAGTTATTTTATTGGAATGGGTGAAAATGCTATTAGCTATCTTGTGAATAATTTGGATTCCAAAACTAATGTAAATTTAGTTGTGAGTCATAAAAGAATATATCAAGAAAGGGGAAGTTTAAATTTTTATGATCCTTTAAACTTTGTTGTTGATAGTAGAGTAAGGGATGTTGCTGAATTTATAAAGGAAACTTTTTATAATAAAACGTTAAACTTATATGATTTAAAGTCATATTTTAATATGGCAAATTTAACTAAAAATGAATATATTCTTTTGCTTGGAAGACTTTTATTTCCAACTTATTATTTTGATATTTATGATGATATAATAAATAAAGGTAAAAGTGAGGAACTTGTTATAAATATAATTGATAGAACTGATGAGTATGAATCACTTTTAAATACTATATATAAATTTATTTTATATGAAAAAAAGGCTCGCTTGGAACCTATTGAGTGGTTACAGGATAAAAATTAATCTCTGTATTCTTCTACCTTTGTAACTTCTGGTATTTCTGATGTTAATATTGTTTCTATTGTTTCTGACATAGTTAGGTCAGAATATAAACAGTTTGCACAGTTACCTGCCATTTTTACATATGCAGTACCATTTTCAAATTTAACAAATTTCACATCTCCACCATCGTTTATTAAAAATGGTCTAATTTTTTCTATAATTTCTTTTATTTGATCTTCAACTTTCATAGTAAACCTCCAAATAAATTATACATATATTTTAAAAAGTAGTAAAGATAATTATAAAAAAAGATATTATATGTTATAATAAATAATATAAGAGGTGCATTATGTTGTATAAAAAAGATGAAATAATTGAAGTTGAAATTACAGCACTAAAACCTTATGGCGCATTCGCAAAGGTGGATAATGAGTATGGTGGACTTATCCATATATCAGAGATTAATGGCCTTTTTATAAAGGATATAAATGATGTGTTTAAAATTGGCGATAAAAAAAAGGTAAGAATTTTAGATGTGGATGAAGAAAAAAAACAAATAAAATTAAGTATGATTTTAGATAAAAATGGAAAAACTAAAAAAAGAAAACGAACTAAATTGTCTGATACAAATTTAGGATTTGATTTGTTTGACGAGATACTTCCAGAGTGGATTTCTTGTAAAATGGAAGAGATTTCTTGCAAAGAAAATAATAAATTGAATAAATAATTAAAAAAATTTCAAAATTCCATTGACAAATTTAAATATCAATGTTATATTTAATCATGTCAATGTCACTGGATTCTTAGCTCAGTTGGTTAGAGCACCTGCCTTACAAGCAGGGGGTCACAGGTTCGAGTCCTGTAGAGTCCACCATTTATGCCGAAATAGCTCAATTGGTAGAGCAACTGACTTGTAATCAGTAGGTTACGGGTTCAATTCCTGTTTTCGGCACCACTTGGGGAGATAGCGAAGTGGCTAAACGCGGCAGACTGTAAATCTGCTCCTTAGGGTTCAGTGGTTCGAATCCACTTCTCCCCACCATAGCTTGCCTAGTAGCCAAGTGGTAAGGCATCAGACTTTGACTCTGACATGCGCTAGTTCGAATCTAGCCTAGGCAGCCATGTTTGTGTTGTTATATGTCCTGTTAGCTCAGTTGGTAGAGCATTTGACTTTTAATCAAAGGGTCATGCGTTCAAGTCGCATACAGGACACCATTTAGTAAGTAAACTCGCAGTAATGTGAGTTTTTATTTATTTTTTTGTATAAAAATTAGAAGAAAATAAAAAAAAGACTTGAAAAATTATTAATTTTATTATACAATTAAGAAGTCCAGTGATATTGGACATAATTGGTGCTTGCCTTAGTGGCGGAATTGGTAGACGCACAGGACTTAAAATCCTGCGTGAGTTAAATCACGTGCCGGTTCAAGTCCGGCCTGAGGCACCATTATGGAGAAATACCCAAGTCTGGCTGAAGGGACTGGTCTTGAAAACCAGGAGGTCGGGTAACCGGCGCGGGGGTTCGAATCCCTCTTTCTCCGCCACTAATTTTTTACATCGCGGGATGGAGCAGTCTGGCAGCTCGTTGGGCTCATAACCCAAAGGTCGTAGGTTCAAATCCTACTCCCGCAACCAATATTGATTAATGAAGACTGCTCAGTCTTTTTTTTTATTTTCATCATATTATATAATAGGTGATAAAATGAAAGTATATTCTCATAGAGGTGAATCAAAATATGCTCCTGAAAATACTATGAGCGCCTATTATTTAGCATATTTAGTAGGTAGTGATGGTATAGAAACTGACTTAAGAAAAACAAAAGATGATGTACTTGTACTTATACATGATAAATCTGTTGATAGAACATCTAATTATAGTGGTAAAGTGGCTGATTATACATTTGATGAATTATTAAATATGGATTTTGGAGATGAATATTATAAGGGAGAGAAAATTGTTAGATTAACTGAGTTTTTAAAAAATTTTTCTGAAAGAAATGTAAATGTATATATTGAATTAAAAGAAACAGGTTATGAAAAACTCATAGTAGATACATTAAAACAATATAGTTTGAAAAATGTCGTGCTTATATCGTTTAAATACAATTTGCTCAAAAGAATAAGAGAAATGGATAATTCAATTAAACTTGGTTGGTTGATATATGATGTTAACGATTCAATTATTAAAGATTGCAAAAATATAAAACTAAACCATGTACTTTGTACTGCAATTTGCCTTAGCAAGGATGAGGTTACAAAGCTTAAAAACAATAATTTTATTGTAAGCGCATGGGGTGTTTTGGGTAAATCTGAAATAAAAAGGTTAAAAAATATTGGTGTGGATAGAATTATATATGATAGTGGTTATGATGTGAAAAAATTTCTAAAGAAGGAAAGAAAGAATGTATAGTTTTCTTGTTTCAATATTAATTGGTATAGGAGTTGTTTTACCGGGTGTTAGTGGGTCTGCAATAGCAATACTAGTTGGTATTTATGATAAAGTTTTAACTGTACTTAATGATTCTAGTATAAAAACATTAAAAAAAATCATTATATTATTTCCCATAATAATTGGAATTATGGTTGGAGTGATTATTTTTGGGAATATACTCCTTAAAATATATGAATATTACGAATTCCAAATGAAATATATATTTATAGGATTGATATTTGGTGGAGTGCCTATTCTTGTTAATGAGTTAAAAGATAATGGTGGGGTTCTTAAAATGAAAACTTTAATTTTTTCTGTTATTTTTTCATTATTACTTATTGTAATTCCAAGTGTTATTAGTTATGATAATGTTTCTAATTTAAATCCTATAAAACTTTTTATAGCAGGTATTTTATACATTTCGGGTAAAATTATTCCAGGCATAAGCAGTTCGTTTTTTATGATGCTACTTGGAATGTATGAGAAAGTGTTGTTAATGTTATCTAACCCATTTAGCTTATCTTATTTTGAATGGATTTCTTTTATACCTTTTATAATTGGTATAATTGTTGGCGTAATAATCCTAATTAAGGCTGTAAATTATTTATTTAATAAACATTTATCTTTAACGTACAGTATTATAATTGGATTTGTGTGTGGATCTACTTTATCTATATTTCCAGGACTTGAATTTAGTCTTAGAGGTATTTTATCAATGATTTTTATGGTAATTTCCTTCTTATTAACAAATTATTTGTCTAAAAATAAGAAAAAAATCACATAAGTGTTGACAATTACCCCAAAAATTTAGTATACTTAAATAGCAATTTGAGTATTTCTGGTTCTGTGGTGTAGTGGTTAACACGTCTGCCTGTCACGCAGAAGATCGCGGGTTCAAGTCCCGTCGGAACCGCCATTATTTTTTTTGGCTCTGTAGCTCAGTCGGTAGAGCAGAGGACTGAAAATCCTCGTGTCGGCAGTTCGATTCTGCCCGGAGCCACCATTTATGTTTATTAGGTCCGATGAATGCGCTCGTAGCTCAGCTGGATAGAGCGTTTGGCTACGAACCAAAAGGTCAGGGGTTCGAATCCCTTCGGGCGCACCATATATTATCGGGAAGTAGCACAACTTGGCAGTGCACATGGTTTGGGACCATGAGGTTGCAGGTTCAAATCCTGTCTTCCCGACCATTTAGTAATCAAGCAGACTTTATAGTCTGTTTTTTTCTGTCCCAAAACATTTATCAAACTGACCTGACCTTTTGTTTCTTAAATTATTCTAGTTCAATTTCATCAAATAAAAGTTTTAAATTTTCTTTTCTTATACTAAATTGTGTTCCATGATCATGCATTTTACCTGATTTAATACCACTTTTATATACTCCTAGTGTAAATGATATTCTAATCTGTCCTCGTTTTAATAATCGGATGAAATTACTGAATTTTTTTAATTTATAAAACTTATATTTGTCGTATCTAACATATAGTACATTATGTGAAAATTTTTTGTCACCCTCTACTAAACATACATAATTTAATTTCCTACATAATTTTTCTTCTAACAATTCAAAAGACCATGATGATAAATTGTCTATCAATTCATTATCTTTATTATATACTTCCATTATTACTTTTTTATTTTTGTAATCGATTCTTAATTTTGCAGAATATTCATTATTTATTGGTTTCAAAAATTCCCCATATAAAACAAAATTAAGAATTTTATAATTATTACTATCTAAGTAACTATATTTATCATATAGTCTTTTCGTTTCAAGTACATAACTATCTGGTGTTGCGCAAAATAAATCAATATAATTTTCTCTTTTACTCACTTTTGATTTAATCTCAATTGTATTATAATCAGGTATTTCAAAATTATCAGGATTTATTTCTAGTAAATTTTCAAGAGTTTTTCCTGTTACACTTTTATTTTTATTTTTACATTCTATCCATCCTAAATTTTTAATTTTATCAAGTTTTTCTTTTAATGCTAATATATCACTATTCATAAAAATTTCCTCCTATATATTTTATTATCCATAGGTTATACAAAATCCCCTAAAAAAACAAAAAAATCTCATTTTTTGAGATTTTTGTAATAATTATAGACAAAAGGATTAATTGATACAATTTCAATATAACTTGACATGTTTTTTGTAACATTATATGAAATAGTAGAAATGTTATTAATATATTTTTTTTTAATCAAAGAATTAATAAGGTCATCAAAACTTTCATTATAATTATTTTTTTTAAGAAGTTCATTTGAAATTCTTTTTGCTTCATTTTCAATGCTTTTTTTATTCATTGTTAACCACCAGTATAATTATAACAAATTATATCGCTTTTGACTAGGTGTTATTAATAAAAAATATAAGTATACTTAATTAAAAGTGGTGATGTTATGAATGTAAGTACTTTAGACAAGTATATATTAAAGGAATGTTTTGCGATAAATTTGAAATGGTATAGGTTTAACAAAAATTATACCCAGGAGCAACTTGCTGAGCTTTCTAATTTAACAGCAAAATATATTAGTGCATTGGAAAGAGGAAAATTTTCTCCAAGTCTTAGTAAAATAGAAGCAATTGCTAATGCACTAGAAATTGAACCATATTTGTTGTTAAAACCAGATCATTTAAGTTCAAATGATTTTGGAAAAATGTCAGGAAGAATTTATAAAAGATAGTACAGTTTAAAAATATTTTTTTATTATGTATAATATTTATATTCTTTATGGTATAATACATATTGTGGAGGGAAAAATGGAAAATATAGAAGAAAAAAAATGTGAATGTGGTTGCGACAAAGAACATTGTGATGATTCTTGTGATTGCTGCCATGATGAACCAATGGTACTTGAAATGGAAGATGTTAACGGTGAAAAGGTAAATGTTCAAGTTGTTGGATCATTTGATGATAACGACAAAAGTTATGCAATTGTAAGTGATTTAGATGATGGAGAAAGTTATTATATATTTGAAATTCAAACTACTGATGAAGGTGATATGCTTGTAAGCATTGATGATGAAGATGAGTTTGATAGACTATGTAAAGTAGTAGAAAGTAAATTAAGTGAAAATAACTAGTTGACTTTTGTATAGTTAATATGCTATAATCTATTTGCAATGATTTTTTGCAAGTAGTCTTGGGGCTTTAGCTCAGTTGGCTAGAGCATCTGCCTTGCACGCAGAGGGTCAGGGGTTCGAGTCCCCTAAGCTCCACCATAATGTTAATTAATCCTTATTCATTAGGGATTTTTTTAATACTAAAAGAAAAAGTGTACATAATTATTAAAATTGTACACTTTTTTTATACTTTTGTGGAGCTTATGTTTAATATTATCCCAATAACAATCATATAACTCATTAAACTTGACCCTCCATAACTTATAAAAGGTAAAGTTATACCAGTTATTGGTAACAAACCTATATTCATTCCTATATTCTGAATTTGTTGAAATAAAAGCATTGCCAAAATTCCACACACGATATATCTATATTTTCCTGTTTTGGAAAGTGCTACTTTAATTATTTGCATATCAAAATATAAAATAAGTAAAATTAATACCAGCGCAGGAATAAAACCAAAATTACTTGTGAAAACAGAAAAAATAAAATCTGTCTGAGGCTCTGGAAAATATATTGGAGTATTACCAAAACCGTATCCAAAAAGTCCTGCACTACCTGTCGCAGCAAGTGCATTAGTTAGTTGCATTCCCGCTCCATTCTTCCAATCTAAAAGTCTGTCCATTCTATAAAAAAAGTTAGTACCAAATATACTTATAAAAAGATCTTTATAGTTAAAGAACAAAACAAGAAATCCAGAAAGTAACCCACCAACTATAATAAAAAAGCATATGAACCATCTAAGTCTTATTCCAGAAGAAAAAAGTATTACCATTAAAATAGACAAAAAAATGAATATTATACCTGTATCCGGTTCTAGAAATGCAAGAATAGAGGGCCCCAAAACAATCAAAAAAGATTTTGAAATAACTTTCAATTCATTTTTGAATGTATTTTTTTTATGTTCTTTATTAAATCTATCTAATATATTAGCGAGGACTAAAATCATAAATATTTTAACAAATTCACTTGGTTGAAAATATCCAATTCCTGGTATTTTAAACCAACATTTTGCACCATTTGATTCAGTTCCGATAAACAAAACCAGTACAAGTAAAATATTACCGATTATATAGAGCAAAAAAGAGTGATCATATATAAATGTATTCTTTGATTTATAAATTATCCACATAATAATGAATCCAATAACATACCATATTAACTGCTTTATGTATAAATTGTTATAACTTGAAGATAATAATTTTTGACTACTATATATACTAAGTAAACTTATAATCATAAATATTAATATAATAATAACAATCTTTGTATTCAAATAAAATCTTTTTTTATCTTTTTCCATATAAATCACCATTTTTAGTATAAACAATTATTTGGTAAATATTTGTCACATTAAGCATAAAATTTATAAAAAGGAGTGTTAAAATGAAAAAGAAATTACCAAATATTTATAAGGGGATAGTAAAAAATACTAATCAAAATCAAAAACAGTCATTAGTATCAAGTAGTTTACAAGAAAAAAAAGAAGAAATTAATAAAGAACAAAGAACAAACCTTAATGGTAAAAGCGTTAATAGACAAATAAAAGATGTATTTTCATCACCAAATTTTGTTTACAAAGCAAATGTATCAATAAAATTAACTGATGGAACCACACAAGAAAAGACTATCATTGGAAGAACCAATAATAGTCTTATAACGATAGATGATGAACTTATAGATGTTAGTAAAATAAGCCAAATTGACTTTTTAGACTAAACATTTTCTATAAATGTATCACCTAAACATCTAATACTACAAATACATTCTAAGTTCATTGTAAAGAATGATTCAGTTGCAGTGTATGTTCCATCTTCGTTTGCGATTAAAACTCTAAATGTGCAGCAGCAGTTATCTATTTTTTCAACTCTAAATACTGACGAAGTAGTAGTTGGTTCTGCAACTCTAGATGTTGGTGCGCTCCATGGAGTTGCACCATTACTCATACAAGTATAAAGCATAACTGGTCTTGTATTGTAATATAAGCATGAGAATTGGCCTAAGCTAGGTTTGTCACAACTTAAAATACAATCTTCCTCTTGATCAGCATTTTTTTGTAATAAATAAATAACTTTTAATATATCACTAATGCAGTTACAATTGTTTTTACACATAATATATTCCACCCCTTTTATTATATTTTCTACTATAGAATATTCGTAAGTTTATTAAAAGTGTAGGTTTATTGCTTGTTTTTTTGATAAATTATAGTATAATTATAATAGGTGATTAGTATGAATATAATGAATTTTGAATATTTAATTGATATGAACATAATGAATTATCAATATTTAATAATTTTTGCAGTGCTAGTTTTTATAGTAATAATAGTGTTAAAAGCAAACAAAAAGGACTTTTACATAGAATCAAATAAGTTAGTGGATTATTTAGGTGGTAAAGATAATATTATTGCGATGGAAGTTAATATGTCCAGATTTAAAGTAACACTTAATGATGTATCGAAAGTTAATAAAGAAGCAATTCAAAAAATGGGTGCAAAAGGTATAGTTGAAATTGACAATCAATTAAAAATTATATTAGGACCAAATGCAAAAACATTACTTAAATATATTGAAGAACTAAAAAAATAGGATTTATTCCTATTTTTTTAATATTCTATAAAGATTAAATGATGGTTTATTCAAAAATCTATAATCAAATTTTGTAGTACCCACACCACTTGATATATAAAATAAAGTATTATCTATTTTATAATATGGCTTGTAGTATTCTTTAGCATTTTCTGGAGTAATAACTGCTCCATAAACAGGTAATGCAATTTGTCCATTATGTGAGTGACCGGCAAGTACTAAATCATAGTTATATTTTTTTATATTGTCAAATTCATCAGGATAGTGCATAATATTTATCTTATAATTTACTTTATTTTCATTTATAACTTTATCAATAAAACTTTCATCTGGCTTAACAGAAAGACCGGTTATTAAAATTGAACTATTTATATCTTTATATATAATATCAAATTTGTTATCTAAATTATTAAAACCGGCTGAATCCATAATTTCATAATACTTATCTAATTTAACATCATGTTCCCCCGTAACATAATATTTTCCATACTTACTATTTATTTTTGATAATTCTGTGATTATATTGTTAATATCATTATCACTTAACTTCTTTGTTTTATCAACTAAATCTCCAGTAAATACAACAATATCAGGATTAGTTAGATTAATTTCTTTGACTAAATTTTTTAGTTCATCTAATTTTATTACTCTACCATAATGTACATCTGAAAAGTGTGCAATTTTAAATCCATTAATCGATTCTGTTATACAATCACTTTCTATTGGATATTCTTTTATAGTAAGACCACTTGTTGCAATATATCTAGAGTATATTATAGTTAGTGCAATAATTAATATAAGTGCAAAAAATATTTTTCTAAAAATACTTGGTTTTCTTTTTTCTTCGTTAGTAAACTCATCATCATTATCATCGTCTTCATCTAAAAAATCATCGGAATATTTTATTTCAATATCATATGATGTATCATCCATTTTATTCTTTTTTTTCTTCTTCATATTAACCTCCAATAAACTGAATAATTAAAAGTATTAAATTATGTAACATGTGAAATCCAATAGTAGAAAAAATTGTGTCTGTTTTACTATAAATATAAGCAAAATCAAGCCCCATAATAATATAAGGAATAATCATTAAATAGTCATTTATACTAGGATTGATATTTAAATGTACCAGTCCAAACATAACCCCACTTACTATTACAAATAAATATTTATTATCTACTACATTTTTTATAATTTTTCTAAATGTAATTTCTTCTACAATAGGCGCATAAATTACCGTTGAAAAACTCATATATATAGGAAGTAATTTTATATATTCTCTTACACTTGATTCATTACTTGGAATATTCATATTTGTAAATTCAGAAATAATTGTATTAGTAACTCCCATTAATACAACTCCTAGAACATAAACTGGCAAATATTTTATAAAGATTTCTTTAAAGTTTTTCTTATATTTTTTAAAATCTAGTTTTAATTCCTTATAATAGACCAAAACAACAATAATTAAATATGATAGATTTGACAAAATTAAATATAAATTTTTTTGAAATAAGTTAAATTTACTAGAATCAAGTCCCATAACTTCTAAAAAAAGTATAGGTACTATTTGCCACAAAAAATACATAAAGAACATAATCACATTCTTTGTAATTTTAATATATTTATCTTTATTCATGTTTTTATCACTACTTTCTTTATAATTATAACAAAAAAATCGCTCAAAAGGGTGTAAAAGTTAAAAAATTATGATATAATTAACTCATCAGCAAAGAGTGAGGCAAAAAACCTCGCTCTTTATATATAATGGGAGGTATATATGCTTGAAAAAATAAAAGAGATGTTAGTTGAACCATTAAAAAAAGAAAATATAGACATTGTAGATGTTTTATATGAAGATGAAGAAGGAGTAAAAAATCTATATATAATTATAGATAAAAAGCCATATGTTGATATAGATACATGTGTGCTTGCAACTAATATAGTTAATCCAATATTAGACAAAGCAGATTTAATAGAAGAAAGTTATGTATTAAATGTATGCTCAAAAGGAGGAGAATAAGATGAACGGATTAGATTTTATAAGAGCAGTTAAAGCCCTTGCAAAAGAAAGAGGCATTAGTGAAGATGAAATATTTGAGTATATGGAAACAGCACTTCATGCAGCTTTCAAAAAAAATAATAATGCAACAAATAGTAAAGTAAAAATAGATAGAAAAACAGGAGAAATAAAAGTAGTTGCATACAAGGTAGTTGTTGACGAAATAAATATGGAAGATGAAGAAGATGCACAAATCTTACTAGAAGAATTAGGAGATAACCCTAACCATTTAAAAGTAGGAGATGTTATTGAAGAAGAAGTAACACCAAAAGATTTTGGTAGAGTAGCAGCATCAACTTGTAAACAAGTATTTACACAAAAAGTTCGTGAAGCAGAAAGAGAAAGCATCATGAAAGAATTCGAAGACAAAGAAGGAGAATTAATGGTAGGTACTTTAGCAAGAGAAGATAAACAAAATTATTATGTAGATCTTGGTAGAGCACACGGAATCCTTCCAAAATCAGAAATAATTCCTGGTGAAGAATTAGTAATGGGTTCACAAGTTAAAGTATATGTTTCAAAAATAGAACTTGGTCAAAAAGGTGGCCCAGTTATACTTCTTTCAAGAAGTCATTATGGATTTGTAAAAAGATTATTAGAAAAAGAAATTCCAGAATTAAATGAAGGAATAGTTATTCTTTATAGCGTTGCAAGAGACCCAGGAAGCAGAAGCAAGATAGCAGTTTATTCAGAAAATGAAAAAGTAGATGCAGTAGGTGCTTGCATTGGTGAAAAAGGAATAAGAATTAATAATATTTCTAAGGAACTTAACGGTGAAAAAATTGATGTTGTAGAGTATAGCAAAGATTTAGTTCAATTTATTAAAAATGCCTTATCTCCAGCAAAAGATGTTGAAGTATATATATTAGATGATAAGAAAAGTGAAGCATTAGCAGTTGCAGAAGGAGATAATTTATCATTAGCAATTGGTAAAAAAGGACAAAATGTTAAACTTGCCGCAAGACTTACAAAATGCAAAATTGATGTAAAAACAAGAGAACAAGTTCAAGAAGAAGGAATAAATATTTATAAATATTACGAAGCATAAGGAGGTTTTTAATGAAAAATAAAAAAATACCACTTAGAACGTGCGTTGTAACAAAAGAAAAATTAGAAAAAAGAGATTTAATTAGGGTTGTCAAAAATAATGAAAATGAAGTTTTTGTTGATTTAACAGGTAAAGCAAACGGTAGGGGCGCATACATTAAAAAAGATATAGATGTTTTAAATAAAGCAAGAAAATCAAAGATTTTAGATAAACATTTAGAAACTACTATTGATGATAGTGTATATGAAAAACTTGAAGAAATAATAAATCAATAAAAACGGTATTAGGGGGTAATATTTTGTCGGATAAAAGAGAAAACTATTTATCTTGGGACGAATATTTTATGATGAACGCACTTTTGATATCTGCAAGAAGTAAGGATCCACATAATAGAGTAGGTGCATGTATAGTAAATTCTGATAATAAAGTTTTATCAGTTGGTTATAATGGTCTTCCAAAAGGTATGAATGATGATACATTTGACTGGGCATCAAGTGGTGAAATAACAGGAATAAAAAAAGATGTTAAAGACTATTATGTAGTGCATGCTGAAAGAAATGCAATATTAAATTATAGGGGTAGCCTAGATGATTTAAAAGGCAGTACTCTTTATGTAACTTGGTTTCCTTGTACAGAATGCACAAAGGAAATAATTCAAGTAGGTATTAAAAAGGTTGTTTATTTAAGAATGTATTCAAAAAAAGAATTAGTAGATATAAGCAAAATAATGCTTAATCATGCTGGTGTAGAAGTAGTTTGTTATGGTATAGATGATATTACAAAGGAAGAAGTAGAAAGTGTAACAGATGATGTGTTATCACTTGCTAAAAAACTAGAAAGAAAAAATTAAAAGGAGGCGAATAGCTTATGATGAGTGTTAAAGAATATGCTTTAGATATAAATGTTACAGTTGAAGCAGTAATTAAAAAAGCACAAGAATTAGGTTATGATATTAAAAATGCAGATGATATGTTAGATGAGGACCAAATAATTGATTTGGACAATACTTTAACTATGAATGTGAATGAGGAAGAAGAACCAGAATATATAGATGAAATAACTGAAGAAAAGGATTATGATTTAGATGCAGAACTTGAAGATAAGGCTGAAGAACTTGCAAGTGCATCTCATATTAGATTTGATGATACTGTAAAAAAACAAAAATTAAAGAAAAAGTCTGAAGTTCAAAAAGAAGATATGCATGCAAAAAGAAAGCAAATGTATAAGAATAAAGAAAAACTTATGCAAAATGAAGCATCTCATGATGATAATATTATAGTTTATAAAGAAGGAATGACAGTTAGCGAACTTGCTAAAGAATTAAATGTTAATCCAACTGAAGTAATAAAAAAACTAATGAATTTAGGTATAATGGCTAGTTTAAATAATTCACTTAGTTATGATGATGTAGAGATGATTGTAATTGATTATGATAAGACATTAAAGAGCTTCGAATCACAAGACAAGACTAATTTTGAAAAATTTGAAGTTAATGATGATCCAGCATCTTTAGTAGATAGACCAGCAGTTGTAACCATAATGGGACATGTTGACCATGGTAAAACAAGTTTACTTGACTACATCAGAAATAGTCATATTACAACTGGTGAATTCGGTGGAATTACACAACATATTGGTGCATATCAAATAGAAAAGAATGGTAAAAAGATAACATTCATAGACACTCCAGGACACGAAGCATTTACTGAAATGCGTGCAAGAGGTGCTGCTGTAACAGATATAGTTATTATAATTGTCGCAGCAGACGATGGTGTAATGCCTCAAACGGAAGAAGCAATAGATCATGCTAAAGCTGCAGGCGTACCAATAATAGTTGCTATAAATAAAATGGATAAACCAGGTGCAAATCCAGAAAAAATTATGACTGAAATGGCAGCTCGTGGTCTTACTCCAGAAGAATGGGGTGGAGATGTAATATATCAAAAAATATCTGCATTAACAGGTGAAGGTGTTAGTGATTTATTAGACAGTATTCAACTTGTTGCAGAAATGAGTGAATTAAAAGCAAATCCAAATAGATATGCCCTAGGTACAGTAATTGAATCAAAACTTGATAAAAATGTTGGTTCAACAGTAACATTACTTGTTCAAAATGGAACACTTAGATTAGGTGACCCAATTGTTGTTGGAACAACTTATGGAAAAGTTAGAACTTTAAAAGATGATTTAGGAAGAGAAGTAGTTGAAGCACTTCCATCTACACCAGTTGAAATAACAGGTTTAAGTGAAGTTCCATCATCTGGTGATAGATTTATGGCTTTTGAAACAGAAAAAGAAGCTAAAACTATTGCGGAAAATAGAAAAGAACAAGCAAAACTTAAAAATAGTAAAAATAATAAAGCAATTTCCCTAGATGATTTATTTGATAAAATTAAATCAGGTGTAAAAGAAATAAATGTAATACTTAAAACTGATGTTAAAGGAACAGAAGAAGCAGTTAAAAATTCTTTATCTAAGATAGAAGTTGAAGGTGTTAGAGTTAATGTAATTAGAAGTGGTGTTGGAACAATTACTGAAAGTGATATAGTACTTGCAAATGCATCTGATGCTATTATCATTGGATTTAATGTAAGACCAAATGCAAAAACTTTAGAAGTTGCAAAAGAATATAATGTAGATATAAGACTTCATAATATTATCTATAAATTAGTTGAAGAAATGGAAAGTGCAATGAAAGGTATGCTTGATCCAGAATATGAAGAAAAAGTAATTGGTTCAGCAGAAGTTAGAAAATTATTTAAATTCTCTAAAGTAGGTACTATCGCAGGATGTATGGTAACAGACGGAGTAGTAAGATCAAATGCTAAAGCGAGATTAATAAGAGATGGTGTTGTTGTTTATGATGGCGCAATTAATACAATTCAAAAAGAAAAAGATCAAGCTAAAGAAGTTAAAAAAGGATTTGAATGTGGTATTACTCTTGAAAATTATAACGACATAAAAGAAAAAGATGTAATTGAAGCATATGAAATGGTTGAAATAAAAAGATAGTTATAAATACACTTTGGGGGGAAGTTTATGGAGAAGCTATTAAGTATAATAGAAGCACAAAGAGAATTATTAAATTTTATTGGATATGATATAGATATAAAAAAAGGTGAAATCCCATTATTTGAAAGTATAGATATAAAAAAAGGTAATACAAAGGTTGGAACATTTGATATAAAAAAATCTAATTTGTATTACCTTGATAAAGATGGGTATTTAATTGGAAATATAGTACAAAATCCAAGATATTCAAGAGAAAAAGAAAAAAATATACACACTATGTGTCATATATGTATAAAAGATGGGAAAAACAAATTTGATTGTTATAATGGTATAAAAAATAAACATTCGGATAGAAATATATTAGATAGATGTGCCGTTTTGTTAAATGACGATTATATTTTGGTTAAGACATTTAAAGAACAAAAACAAGATTTTTCTATAAATTATGATAATGATAAAATTTCATTTTTCTTTATTTGGACTTATGAAGAATCAAAAATAACAATTAGAGTAAATGACATTTCTATATGTATCTTATATAATCAAAAAGATGAAAATTCTTCATACATAGAAATTAAAAAAGGTAAAGAAACTACAAAGGCAAGTGGTGCAATTGAAGAACTAATAGAAGATAATAAAGAACTATTAAGTCATGTATCTAATTTAATAAAAGAATCAACCAAAGTAGATTTGTTTAATAATTCTTTAAACTACATAAAACAAAGAAAAAATGTAAAATTAGACGAAAGTAAAACAAAAGTATATATACCAGAATAAGAGGTGTTAAAATGAGTATTAAAACAGAAAGACTTGCAAATTTACTTGTTAAAGAAATCAGTTCAATTTTAATGACTGAAATAAAAGACGAAGATATTAAATTTGTAACAATAACACATTTAGATTTATCTAGCGATTTATCTTATGCAAAAGTTTATTGTACAGTTTTAAATGATGAGAACAGAGATAAATGTATTCATGATTTAAATGGAGCAAAAGGATTCATTAGAAGTGAACTTATGAAAAGAAAATTAGAAATGAGAAAAATCCCAGAACTTCATTTTGTATTTGATGAATCGATAGATTATGGAAATAAAATAGAAAAAATAATAAAAGAAATACATGAAAATGATTAGTATTGACTAAATGTTATCTTTATAATAAAATATAATTGTAATTTGATTGTGATTAATATATAAGTAATTATTATTTATGAAAAAAGAGACTTAGTGGTTTGCTGAAAACTAAGCATAATAATAATGAAATTACAATATTATGAATTAAAGCGTAAATTCATGCGTTAAATGAAAAAAAGAGCATAGAAAAGTCTATGAAGTAAGGTGGTACCGCGTTTAATCGTCCTTACATCATAGGCTTTTTTTAAGTATTAGGAGGAAAAATTATGAATTTTTATGATGAATTAAAATGGAGAGGTCTTATAAAAGATGAGGCTGGAGATGATTTAGAAAAAATAATAAACGAAAAGAAGGCATGTTTCTATTGGGGAACAGATCCTACTGCTGATAGTCTTCATATTGGACATTATTCTAGTTTAGTAACTGCTAAGAGACTTGCAAAAGCAGGATTCCATCCAATATTATTAGTTGGAGGAGCAACTGGTATGATAGGTGATCCAAGACCAACATCAGAAAGAGAGATTATCTCAAAAGAAACAGTTTTAAATAATGTCGAATCTATAAAGAAACAAGTTGAAAAAATATTTGATGGTAATGTTGAAGTAGTTAATAATTATGATTGGTACAAAGATGTTAATATTCTTGATTTTTTAAGAGATACAGGAAAATATATCAATGTTAATTATATGCTTAATAAAGATATTATTAGTAGAAGACTTGAAACAGGTATAACTTTTGCGGAATTTACTTATACATTACTACAAGGTAATGACTTTGTGCATTTATATGAAGAAAAAAATTGTATAATGCAAGCTGCAGGTTCTGATCAATGGGGTAATATTACAACTGGAATTGAATTAATAAACAAAAAATTAGGTAAAAAAGCATACGCATTTACAATGCCTTTAATATTAGATTCAAATGGTAAGAAATTTGGAAAATCAGAAGGAAATGCATTATGGCTTGATATAAATAAAACATCAAGTTATGAAATATATCAATATTTAATAAATAGCAGTGATGAAAAAGTAGAAGAATATTTGAAGGTATTTACATTCTTGAGTAAAGAAGAAATTGAAAAAGTTATGAGTGAACATAAAGAATGTCCAGAAAAAAGAATTGCTCAAAAAACACTTGCAAAAGAAATTATAACTGATTTACATGGTACAGAAGAATATAATAAAGCATTAAAAATAACAGAAGCATTATTTAGTGGTGATATTGCATCACTTTCAGAAAATGAATTAAAAGATGCATTATCAGGGGTTCAGGCAGAAACAATAACAGAAGAAATGAATATTGTTGATATGCTTGTAAACACTAAAATTTTATCAAGTAAAAGAGAAGCAAGAGAATTTATTAATAATGGTTCAATAAGTATTAATGGAGAAAAAATAAATACAACTGATATGCTTGTAAATAAAGAAAAAGCGTTATATAATAAATATATAGTAGTAAGAAGGGGAAAGAAAAAATACTACTTGGTTATATTTAATTAGGAGGAAAAAATGGCAAAATTATTTTCAAAAGAAAAAGATATAGTATTAAAAGTAATTAACTCAATACTTGTGATATGGCTTATTGCGGCTATTGTAATTACATTTGGAGTAGGGATAAGAATATTTAATAAAGATGTAACATTATCTTATTCTGATTATTCAAAACAAATTTGTGATTTAGATAAAATTCCTACGGAAGAAATTGATCAACAAACAATTAAAGATAATTGTTATGCAAGTTATATTGCAGAAAAGAAAGAAAATGAATCATATAATAAGGCAAATGTTAATAATATCCTTGT
Organism: bacterium; assembly: GCA_019423565.1. Lineage (GTDB taxonomy): Bacteria > Bacillota_I > Bacilli_A > RF39 > UBA660 > CAG-433. Next base: position 213,530 of record JAHZBE010000001.1, on the reverse strand, counting down.
ATCATTATCAAATATTGTTATAGTTGCATTATTCTTGAGTTTATTAAATAGAAAATATAAATAAAGACTTCAAGGTCTTTTTTTTGTAAATAAATTTAAAAAATATGGACTATTTTTTCTTGTTAGTATATTATAAAGATTAGTTAGTTAAAATAGGAGAAAATAAAAAATGTTTAGAACAACTTATGAAAATAATAAGAAAGAACTTAATGTAGTTAGGTATGGTACGTTTGAGGGCGACGGAAAAGATATAAAAAATTCCAGTATAGAGGAACTTGAAAATACCATCAATAATTATTTAAAAAGGATAAAAAATTTAGAACAAAAGAAAAATGAAATGAAATTAAGAAAAGAAAATTTGGATAAAAGTGCGAATCAAGAATTTTTGTATTTAGATGATCAAATAAATAGATGTAAAACTTATATAATGAATTTAAAGAAACAACTTTATGGTTATAATTCAGAATATATTAGAAAGCGTGTTATTGAAGAAGAATTAATTGTTGTAATGAGTTATCGAAGAAAAAATAAAACAGATAAAGAAATTGAAGAAATGCAAAATCTTACAAAACCATTTATAGTAAGCAAAAGGAAAGTAAATTTAGAAAAACTAAAAGAAATAAAAGAGAAAATTTCATTATTCAAAAAAAATATAAAAAGTAAATTTAGTGAAAAAGTGCTAACCAAAAAATTAAAAAAGATATAAATTTTATTTAATTGATATCTTTTTATTTTTAGTTTTTTTCTTTAAAAATATGGACTATTTTAAAATAAAATGGTATGATAATATATATAATAAGAAGATTATAATAGAAAAGGGTATGCATATGAATGAATTTAAAATAAATATTAATGGTGTTGATAAAATAGCTCATATAGTTACTAGATTAGAATTAGAAAATACAGGCATTGAATATATCTATTATAATGTTGATGGTGAAAAAAATATAAATGATGATTATTTATTATTTGCATCCAGAATTAAAGTAAATGAGGACGGAACAGAAGAAATTGATGAAATAGAAAATGATGAAGAAAAAAAGATTGCTTTTGAACTGTTTTCAACTGCTTTTAAAAATTTAAAAGGTTAAAAAGGAGGCAGTTATGAAAAATTTAGAAGAATTAGAAGAATTAAACATAAAATTAACTGAAATGAAAAAAGAAATAGATAATCTTGAAAGTAGTATCTATGAATTAAAAGAAAAATATCCAGAAATTTCTGCCTATGACCTTGCAACTAAAAGTAATGTAAATGAATATATAGAAAAAATTAGAGAAATTAATAAAAAGCAAATTCAGTTACAGGCAAAAAAATTAGAATATGAAAAGTTAAAAAAAGAAAAAGATAGAAAAGTAAATAATAATGAATCGATAAGAAAAATAGGTATAAAGGTAAATGAGCCTAAAGTTAAACTTACAAATAAACCAAAAATTAAAAATAAGATTACAAGTGTAATTGCAAAGGGTAAAGATTCAACTATTAATGAAATGAAATCAAAATTTAAATTATCAGTTGGAAAAATAATTGGAAATGTTCCACATATATATCAAAAATTATGTGACCTACATAATGATGAAATGAATGAATCTAAAACTTTAAATCAACGATTATCAGATTTAGAAAATAATTATAAAAAGCAGAAAGAAAATCAAAAAATAAATGACATTAAAAGTACAATAAAAATTCAAAAAATGTATAGACAATTACTCGAATCAAATAATCAGGAACAAAAAGAAACACAAATTATGTCAATGTAATAATTTAGGAGGAATAAAATGGGAGATAAATTTGAAATAGAATTAAAAAATGGAAAAAAGGAAGAAGCAACTTTAATTACTAGAATTAATGCAGAAAATGCAAAAAATGAATATATATATTATTTTATCAAGAATACAGATGATAATAATGTATCAATATATGCATCTAAGATAATAAAAGAAGATGGCAAAGAAATAATGAAAGATTTAGAAAATGAAGAAGAAAGACAAGAAGCGTATAAGATTTTTTCTGAAACTTATAAGTCTTTAAGGGAAAATGATAAATAAGATTGAGAGGTGAGAATCATGGATATTACAAAATTATCGGATGATGAACTTGAAGTTTTAATACAATTGTATGATTCAAAAAAGGGGGTTCTTTTAAGAAAGAAAGAACTTGAAAAAAAAATTATAGAAACATTAGATAAAATAAAAAATATCGAAAAAGAATTATTAATTTTAAAGAATGAATATCAAGAAGGTGGCGAAAATAAAAAAATTATTTCTATTGATGAAGTCCAAAAAAAGCATGATATTTTAGAAAATATTAAGCCAGAAAGGAAACAAAAAAAAGACTTGATTGATATATGTTCAGTTTTGCTTAAAGAATATGGTGATATTATAAATGAAATCGAAGAAATAGATAAAGAAATAGATAAAGTATCTACTATGGAAGAAATTGAAACATTGAGTACAAATCAAGGAATGAAGGTTGAAACATTAAATACAGTCGTACATATTCAATCAACTGATTTAAATGATATTATCCTAGTATTTAATTCAATTGAAAATTCTATAATATCTAAAACGACTATAAATATAGTTAATGAAATAATAGAAAAATTTAAATCGAATGAAGAAAAAGTAGTAGAAAATGATAATCCATATGAAATGTTAAAAAAATTATATAATAGTAACAATATGAAAAAGGAAGAAAACGAAGAATTTTTGAGTAGAATTCCAAAATTTATAGAAAAAGATGATACTAAAGAAGAAAAAATAATTGGTGGGGAAGAAAATGTTAATGAATTAAAAGATAATGTTAGCAAAATAGATACAAAAGAAAATCAAATTGAAGTAATTAATGCCAATGATAATGAAGATGCAATTAATAAGAGTGAAAATTCTGAAGATTTAAATGATGAAAGTCAAAATATAGTTAATATCAATACAGATGTGGAAGAAATTAATAATAATTCAGAAGAGTTAACAGGGGATGATTCAAAAGTAAATTTACAAGTTGATTCCAACATAGAACAGAATGTTGGTACAATTGATGAAAATTTAGATCAAACTACTAAAGAACCCATTAACCTAAACGTTCTTACTGAAAATGTAATTACAGATTTGAATACTCAAGATAATGAAAATAAAATTGTTGGAATGCCTAGTTTAGATTTATCAACATCAAATTTAATTAAAACTTCAAATACTGAATCAGAAGTAAAAGTTCCAACATTTGAAGTACCTGCGCCAAATATTCCAGTAAATATAGAATCAAAAGTTGATGTTAATAATAATGTTCCTCTTAATGAGAAAGAGGTGAATTCAATACTTGATGGAAATAAAATTGATGAACCAGTATCTAAAGAAGAAATATCAGAAGTAATTATTAATGAACCTTCTGAACCAGCTAAAATAGCAAATTCAACAGAAGCAAAGGTTCAGACGATTCTTAACGTATGGTCAAAGTATAAAATTCCAAAAACAATAATAAAACTTAAAGAAGAAGAAAAATTTGTTCCTTTAGATGCTATTTTATCTGATAAGAATAAAGATAAAAAAGATAATATAAGTGATATACAAGCCTTTCTTTCAAATGCAGCCTAATTGGTATGCATTTCTTTTATTTTTAAGGGAAAATATAAAAAAAGTATTGTAAAAAATTAAAAATAATGGTATTCTATATTTATAAGCATAGTATGCTTATTAATAAGTCAAAATACGGAGGTTTATAACATGACAAAAGCAGAATTAATCGAAGCAATGGCAGCTAAATCTGGATTAACAAAAGCAGATTCATCTCGTGCTTTAGAAGCATTCATGAGTGCAGTTGCTGAAACATTACAAAAAGGAGAAAAAATTACTTTAACTGGATTTGGAACATTCGGTGTTTCAAGAAGAGAAGCTAGAGAAGGAAGAAATCCAAAAACTGGATTACCAGTTAAGATTGCTGCTAGAAATAGCGTTTCATTTAAAGCTGGAAGCAAATTAAAAGAATCAGTTAATAAATAATTAAAAAACCATTCATATTGAGTGGTTTTTCTCGTTTTATGATATAATTTTTATGGTGGTATTATGTATGAGAGTGCGATTAAAATATTAAATATATTAGAAAATAATGGTTATAAAGCATATATTGTCGGTGGATATGTTAGAGATAAAATACTCGGTATTGAATCTAATGATATAGATATTATTACAAATGCTAAACCAGATGAGCTAAATAAAATATTTAATAAAGAATGTTCAAATAATTATGGATGTATTATTTTACCATATAATGGTTATAATTTTGAAATAACTACTTTTAGAAAAGAATATTATAAGGATAATGATAGAAGACCATATAAAATAGAATATATTTATGATTTAAAAGAAGATTTAATAAGAAGAGATTTTACTATAAATTCTATTTGTATAGATAAAAATGAAAATTATGTAGATTTATTAAATGGAATTAATGATATTAATAATAAGGTTATAAGTGTAATAGGTGATTCTGATAAAAAGATATATGATGATCCATTAAGAATACTTAGAGCTATTAGATTTGCAAGTATATATGATTTTAGTTTAGATGATAATTTAGTTTCATCAATTATTAAATATAAAGATAGACTAGAGTATATTTCTTTTGATAGAATAAAAGAAGAATTAAATATTATTTTTAGGCATAATAAAGCCAATAATGCATTTAAACTTATAGATGATTTAAAATTAGATAAAGTACTTAAAATAAGCCATAAAAATATGATTATTGACTCTGATAATTATATTGGAGTTTGGGCACAAATATCATATTCAGATGATTATAATTTTTCTAAAAAAGAAAAGAATGAAATTAGTATAATAAAAAGTATTATAGAAAAAGGTTATATAGATGATTATGTATTATATAAATATGATTTTAATATAATAAAAACATCATCTTTAACATTAAATATAGATATAGATTATAAAATTAGATATAGTAATTTACCAATACATGATAGAAAAGATATAGATATTAATATATATGATATCATGAAAATAACTAGTAAAGAAAATATTGATGAAATTTATGTAGATTTAGAAAAACAAATATTGTATAATAAATTAAAAAACAAAAAAAGTTATTTAATTTATTATATAAAGTCAAATTATGAAGAGAGTGATTATAATGAATAAAGATGTTATTAATACATTATTAAGGGTAAATGATAACCTTATTATACCAAATTATTTAATAAAATTTTTAGATAAGTTTGATTTACAAAACAATGAATTAATTATGCTTGTATATTTTCTAAATTTTAAAGAAAAAATAATTTTTGATGTTGATAAATTTTCAAAAGAATTATATGTAAGTCATAATGATATACTTGAAAATGTAAATAGTTTAGCAGAAAAAAATTACATTTCGATTGAAATAAGTAAAAATAATGGAATAATTGAAGAATATATATCTTTAGATTTATTTTATTCAAAGATTAATTCTTTTCTAATTGAATCAGAAAAAAAAGATAACTCATCAGATATATTTTCAAAGTTTGAACAAGAATTTGGTAGAACACTTTCTCCTGTCGAGTATGAAACAATAAATAAATGGATTGAAAATAATATACCTTTAGAACTTATAGAGAGTGCTTTAAAAGAAGCAATTCTAAACGGAGTTAATAGTATAAGATACATTGATAAAATTCTATTTGAATGGAATAAAAAAGGTTATAAATCGTCAATGGATATAGTTAGTAGTAAAAAGAAAGATGAATATATAGAAGAATTGTACGATTATGATTGGTTAAATGAATAAAGAGCACGTCTAATTAGATGTGCTCTTATCTTTTTGTGTTGTATTGTCATTTGTATTATCATTTGATCCACTACCAGAATTTCCTACTGTAATTGTTCTTGTTGCTGTTGTAGATGAACCTTCATATGTTATTGTATATTTAAAAGTATATGTACCAGAACTATTAAATATATATGAATCTTTTTGTTTTTTGTTGCTTGTTCCAAGTTGTATACAAGATACTGTTATTGTTGCATCTTTTGTTACATCAACTCCATTATTAAATACCGTAATTCCTGGATCAACATAACTTGTACCAACTATAGCTGCAACCTCACTTTTTATTAGCTCATATGTTAGTAAGTTATGATTTTCTTCTTCTCCTTTAACATCTGTAGTTATACCAGAGCTAGAAGTACAACTTAAATTAGCAAGTTTTGTTTTAACTATATATGTAACATTACTATTTATTTTTGTTGTTTTAAATGAAGTATTTGTTGTAAATCCCAATGATGTTGTTGTACCTGTTTTATTATTTTTTACAAATACTTCATAACCAAATTCACCATTTGATGCTTTTCTACTTGAAAGTGCTGTTTCTAAACTACTACCAAAATAGTTTTTATAATTTTTTCTGAAATAATCATCAGTTAAATATTCTGGTTTAGAAGCAGCTGCCCAAGTAAGTTCAACTTGATTACCATTTGTTTTAGCAGTTAATCCAGATGCATTAGGAAGTGCACTATATCTTGGTGATACTTCGGTAGGTTGTGTTCCTTTTTTGAAGTACTCTGTAACTTTCATATTATCTGGTGTATTAGCAGATGGAAGCATTAAAGGTGATGTTTCTTTTTCAACAGTTACTTTTACAACACTACTTGGTACTGTAAATTTTTTACTACCACTTCTATCAGATATGTTTGATATTATTTGTCTAAATATTTTACCACGAACTGAATATCCTTCACTTCCTAAGTAATATCCTTTTTCAGCGTTTTCATATCCATACCACAATGATACAGCATATTCAGGAGTATAACCTGTTACCCACATATCCATATTAGCAGAAGATGGATAACCATATTTTTTTCTTGCTTCAGAATCAAACATCGTTGTACCTGTTTTAGCAGCAAGTTGTACGCCACTTACAGATCCACCAATATTTCCATAACCAGAAACAGCATATGTTAATGCATCAGTTATCATATATGCAGTTGAATCTGACATAACTCTTGTTCTCTTACTTTTTAAACTTACAGTTTTATCTGAATCAATATATTCTATTTTATTAATCGTATATGGTTCAGCATAATAACCACCATTTGAAAATGCAGCATAAGCAGCAGCCATACTCTTTGGATTTGATCCAGTAAATGCACCAAGTGCGTGTGCTTCATGAAGTCCCCCATAACTATCTATTTCAGGAGTTATTCCAAGTTTAGTAACAAATTCCTTAATTTTTGAATTATCAACGGATTGGAATACTTTAAGCGCTGGTATATTTCTTGATGCAGCAAGGGCATATTTGTAAGTCATTGTACCACCATAACTACCATCAACGTTTCTTATTGCAACTCCGCTTGAATATGAATGCGGTCCATCGTAAACTTGTGATGCAAGGCCTGCATTATTATATTCAAATGCTGGACCATAATCAAATAATGGTTTAGCACAAGATCCTATTTGTCTTGTTATATCAGTTGCTAAATTAAGCTGTCTTGCACCAGTTCTATTTCTACCGCCACCAACAGCTACTAAAGCGCCAGTATTAACATCAACTATAGCTACAGCAGCTTGAACTTTATCATCTTTCCAAGTCCATGTTTTACCACTCATTAAATCATTTAATACTGCTTGTTTATCAGTATCTAGATTTGTATATATTTTCATTCCTGTTGTATAAGGATTATTACCAGTTTTTTCTTCAACTTCATCAATTACTACATCTATATATGATTGATATTCGTTTGATTCACTCTCTGGATTTGATGATCTAAGAAGACTTGTTACTGAAATCTTTTTAGCATCTTCTGCTTCTTCTTTAGTAATATATCCATGTCTTTGCATTAGGTATAGAACTGTATTTCTTCTTTCTTCTGCATAATCTGGATGTCTATATGGATCATATGAAGCAGGTGCTTGGAATAAACCAGCAATTAAAGATGCCTCACTTAAGTTAATATCAGAAACAGATTTTCCAAAATAACTTTGACATGCTTGTTCAACACCATATGAGTTATTTCCAAGATATGGTATATTTACATAAAATTCCATTATTTCTTCTTTTGAATAATTTTTTTCAAGTTTGAATATTGAAATATATATATCTGTAAATTTTCTAACTATTCCTTCAAAACCGGATGATTCAACAGATGTATAGTTATTTTTTGAAACTTGCATTGTAAGTGTTGATCCACCACCAGCATTACCATGACCTGTTATTTTATTTACTACTTGTCCTGCGGATGCTTTTAAGAAACGAGGTAAATCAAAACCATTATGTTGCATAAATCTTGAATCCTCTGTTGCGATAATCGCATCAACTAAAACTTGTGGTAAATCGTCATAATTAACGTTTTTTCTTTTTTCAACACCAAGTTTAGTAATTTGTTTTCCGTTTTTATCATATACTATAGATGATTCTGTACTATATAAGTTTTTTGGATCAAAATTTGGAGCTTTTACAACTATGTATACTGCAAATACTATTCCACCAATTAATCCAATAAGCAATAAAAGTAAGAATATATTAAGTAATAATTTTAATATTTTTTTAACTTTTTTCTTTTTCTTTTGCTTAACTACAGTATCATTTGATTTAGTTTTCTTTGTACTTGTTTTTTTGTTTGTTTTTTTAATCATTTTATCAGCCACCTTTATCTTTTTTTATTTATCATAAATTATGTTTATATATGGAAAACAAAATATATAGACATAATGTATTTTAAATCATTATCTTATCTACTATTTTTATATATTCTAATCTTGGGTTATAATTTTCATTAATCAAGTAACCATTATCATTAATATATGAAAGAGGTATTGATTTTCTTTCATTATTATATAGGAATTCTTCTAATTTTTGAGTTTCTAATAAAAAAGTTTTATTTATCGTCGTAAATCTGATTATTAAAAAAGATATTCCACCATGATTCTTAACTTTAATTAAATGATCAATTTGGTGTTTATGAATATTATTTAATGAAAAAGATGTCTTAGATTTTGTTTCTTTTGCTTCAAAGTCTATATATTTTCCTTTATATATACCATTATAGTCAGTAGTAGAAGGTATTTCATAATATGCTTCTGTTATTTTTGTATTAATTCTTTTATTATAATCTACTTTAACTACTTTTATTGGAGTAGGTTTTTTATATATAACCGCTATATCATTATCAAGATAATATTTATTTGATGAATTAATATCATCTTCTAAGTTCATACCTCTTTTCCCATAATATATATAATTTTCATTAATAATTTTCTTTTTATTTGGGTAATTCATTATAACCACCATATTAATTATACTATATATTGAAAAAATTTGATATATTTTCTTTTAAAAAATTTGAATTCTATAATCTAATTATATCTATAATTATCTTTGTTTGTCGATTGTAATGAAACTAATTTAGTTTTGTGATAACTTAATAATAAAGGAGAAAAACAAAATGAATAATTTATATCTTATATATGTAATTGATAATATGATTGAGGATGTAGAAGATAGTAAATTAGATTTAATGTTAATGTGTTTGTAAACAAATAAAGTAAATATATGTCTATTGACAAATAGACCTTTTTCTGTGATAATTACTTAAAAGAGGTGAGGCAAAAGTGTCAAAGGAAATTTTGTTAAATCCAGATATGCTTTATAATTGGGATTTTAAAGTTGATGCTAGAGGATATAGACCTCAAGAAGTTGATAAAGTACTCGATATGGTTATAAGTGATTATAATGCATATAACAGTATGATTAGAGAAAAAGATAGACAAATCGATGCTTTGAATAATCAAATTCTTGAACTTAAGCAAAAACTTAGAAATGCCAAAGCCAATATGGATATTGTAAAAAATAGCGAAAGACAAGTGACTAATGTTGACTTACTTCGTAGAATTTCCGAATTAGAAAAAATAATTTATGGAAGAAATAATGATAATGAATAATAATTTTTAGGTAAACGCTGCATTTATATGTAGAGGAAAGTCCATGCTCGCACTCTTCTGTGATGAGAGTAGTGTTTGTGTATAGGAAAAAAATAACCTATAGTAGTTTATGCTAACGACGATGAATAATCCTAAGGTTTTCTATGGATTTAGTAGTCATAAAGTGCCGCAGTGACGATATTTTTCCGAAAGGAAAAAGTGAAACGATTGGTAAACTCCGCAAGCGAGAAACCCAAAATATGGTAGGGGAACCTGTGCAAGGGAAAAAAGAACTAAGCATAGGATGAGTTAATCATAGATAAATGTTTACCACCTAGTAATAGGTACAGAACATGGCTTATTAAAATTATTATTTTTTTAAATTGTAAGGAGTGAAATATTTGAAAGAAATAGGAGAAGTTCTAAAAGAATCAAGAGAACAAAATGGGGTGTCTATAGAGGAGGCCGCGGAGGATTTAAATTATAAAGTTTCTCAACTTGAAGCAATAGAATCTGGAAATTATAAAACATTTAAAGATATATTCTTACTTAAATGTATGATAACAGACTATGCTAAATACTTAGGACTTAATTCTGAACAAATAATAGATGAATTTAATGAATATGTATTTGAATCTACTTCTAAGATACCTATAGATGATATAGAAAAAGCAAGTAAAGCAAAAGAAAAAGAAGATAAGATTGCATCTCCATATACAAAAGAAGAAAAAGAAAAGAGTAAATTACCACTTATACTAATTATAATATTAGTTGTATTAATCGTAGTATTTGTAGGCGTTACAGCTTATAATAATAGCAAAAATAGTAATTCAAGCGATAATATTAAAATAAGTGATAAGGAGTAGAGGGGTAGTTATGAAGAATAAAAATTTGCCTAATAGACTTACTAATTCAAGATTAATTATGTCAATTATAATAATTATTATATTGGTATTTCCATTTGACATGATAAATGTAAGTTTTAAAAAATTCCTTGTTAATGATATATTAATAATGGACACAAAAATGATTATAGTTGGAGTTTTATTTATACTTTCTTCTATAACAGATTTCCTAGATGGTCATTTAGCAAGAAAATATAATAATGTAAGTGATTATGGAAAGTTAATGGATCCAATTGCGGATAAGTTATCAGTAAATAGTCTGCTTATAATTTTATCAGCATATGGTTATATACATCCAATTATTCCTGTAATAGTTGTAATGAGAGATATGATAGTTAATACTATTAGACTTTTTGCAAATACAAATGGTGAAGTAGTTCCAGCAGGTTATACAGGTAAATTTAAAACTGCATTTTTAATGATAGGTTTAACACTTAAACTTTTTGGTAATTTTCCATTTGGTTTAATCAATATTGCTGCTGATGATTTCTTTTTAATTGCTGGTACAATATTATCATTAATATCTGGTGTTGAATATTATGAAGCTTATAAAAAATATTTATTTAAGAAACAAGATTAAAATATGATGAAAAAAATCATATTTTTTTTAATTTTAGGGGAATTTTAATTATAAAGAGAGAATATAACATATGAAAGGGTTATTTCATACAAGCGAAAGGAGGTAATTATTCAGAAAATAAATATTAAAATTATGAATAGTTAGAAAGAAAAATTTCATTAAAAAATAAAAATAGAACAAATGTTTGAAAAAATACTTGATTTTGTTTTTAAGTTGCGTTATAATAGAAATGTATTAAGCTACAAGGAGGAAAAATAGATGGCAAAAACAAATGAAACAGATAAGGACAAGATATTATCACAAGTTCTTTTAGATATAGAAAAGCAATTTGGTAAAGGGGCAATAATGAAACTTGGTGATGATACTCATAATGAAATAGCAGTATCACCAAGTGGATCATTAACACTTGATTTAGCATTAGGTGTTGGAGGATATCCTAAAGGAAGAATTATTGAAATATACGGACCAGAATCATCTGGTAAAACTACATTTGCACTTCATGCAATAGCAGAAATTCAAAAAGCAGGAGGAAGAGCAGCTTTTATAGATGCTGAACATGCATTAGATCCAGTATATGCTAAAAACTTAGGAGTAAATATAAATGAATTATTACTTTCTCAACCAGATACAGGTGAACAAGCACTTGAAATTTGTGAAGCATTAGTTAGAAGTGAAGCAATAAATATAGTTGTAATAGATTCAGTTGCAGCTCTTGTACCACAAGCTGAAATAGAAGGTGAAATGGGTGATTCTCATGTTGGTCTTCAAGCAAGATTAATGAGTCAAGCACTTAGAAAATTATCTGGAACTATTAATAAAACAAATACAATTGCAATTTTTATTAACCAATTAAGAGAAAAAGTTGGAGTTATGTTTGGTAATCCTGAAACTACACCAGGAGGAAGAGCATTAAAATTTTATTCAACAATTAGAATGGATGTAAGAAGAAGCGAACAAATAAAACAAGGTGATAGTGTTATTGGTAATAAAACTACAGTTAAAATTGTAAAAAATAAGGTTGCACCACCATTTAAAACAGCAGTAGTTGAAATTATGTATGGTGAAGGTGTAAGTAGAGTTTCTGAAATAATTGATTTAGGTGTAGAAGCAGGTATCATTGATAAAAGTGGTGCTTGGTACTCATATAATGGAGAAAAGTTAGGTCAAGGTAAAGAAACTGTTAAAGCATTATTAAAAGAAAATGATAAATTAAGAGATGAACTTGAACAAAAAGTTAGAGAACATTTTAATATGGCAATCAAAAAGGAAAAATAATTTTCTTTTTTTAGTGGAGTTTTATATACTTGCGGAGAATATAAAGTATATGAGATATATTAGAAATTTTATAAATAAAAGAAAAATAACAAAAGAAAATTTATTTAAAAGTAAAGAATTACTTGATAATGTAAATGGTTATTCATTAGATAAAAAACAAAGACTTGCGGTTATTGATTCATCTGATAGTGCACTATTACTCGCAGGAGCGGGTTCAGGTAAAACTCTTACTATAGTTGGTAAAATAAGATACTTAATAGAAATATTAAAAATAAAAAAAGAAGATATATTATGTATATCGTTTACTAATGATTCTGTTAATAGTCTTAAAAATTCATTACTCAAAAATTATAACTATGATATAGATGTATTTACATTTCATAAACTTGCTTTAAATATTTTGAAAGATAATAAAAATATAGTTAATATTGCTTCTAGTGATGAACTTGATTATATTATAACTGAGTATTTTTATTCAAACTTTTCAGGCCTAAATATATTAGAAAAAAAGGAAGAATTTTATGAATTAAAAAAACTAATAGGAACTTTTATTAATTTATTTAAATCAAATAATTATGATTACATAAAGTTTGATGAAATATTAAAAAGATTAAAATATGGAAATGATTATATTTTTATAAAAATAGTAAGAGAAATATACCTTGAATATATGAGTGAATTAAAAAGTAAAAATGAAGTTGATTTTAATGATATGATAAATGATGCGATTAAAGTTCTAAATAAAGGAGGAAAAATTAAACAATATAAATACATAATTATTGATGAATATCAAGATACGTCTTTAACAAAATATAATTTAATAAAAACCATAAAAAATAAAACTCACGCTAAATTATTTTGTGTAGGAGATGATTTTCAGTCTATTTATAGATTTACAGGTTGTAATTTAAATATATTTTTAAATTTTAAAAAGTATTATAAAAATTCTAGAATAATGAAAATAGAAAATACTTATAGAAATTGTAAAGATTTAATAAAAGTATCAGGTAATTTTATTATGAAAAATAATCATCAAATGAGAAAAAAGTTAAAATCAAGTAAAAAACTTAAGAAGCCTATAAAAATAATTTATTATAAAAGTATAAAAGATTCTTTTGAAAAATTAATACTTGATATATATTCAAAGAATAATAATGGAATAATGGTTCTTGGAAGAAATAATAATGATATTTATAAGTATTTAAATAGTAATTTTAGACTAGAAAATCAAAATATAATTTATTTAAAAAATGAAAATATAAAAATAAGGTATTTAACAGTTCATAAATCGAAAGGATTAGAAGAAGAAAATGTAATAATTATTAATCTTGAAAATAAGATTAATGGTTTTCCAAGTAAGATAGAAAATAATGAAATATTAAAATATGTGTTAAATGAAAATGATAATTATCCATATGAAGAAGAAAGAAGACTATTTTATGTTGCTTTAACTAGAACTAGAAATAATGTATATTTATTTGTAAATAAAAAGAATGAATCAATATTTGTAAAAGAAATATTACGTGATAATAATCTTGATGTAAGAAGTTATTAAATGTTTTTGTGTAAAGTGTAAAAAAAATACTAGAAAAGTATACAAAAATAATGTATAATAAAAATGAATACAATAATAAAGAGGGAGTGTTAATATGGCAGAAACAAAAAAGACATCAACAACAACTAAGAAAAAAACAACTACAACTAAAAATACAACAAAAAAACCTACACAGAAAGTAGCAGCTAAAAGTACTTCAAAAAAACCTTCAACAAAAGTTGCAACAAAAACAACAACAGAAAAAAAGGCACCTAAAACAAGTACTACTAAAAAAGCAACAGTAAAGAGAAATGATAACATTTCAAATGCTGATCAAAGTTTTAAATTAAGTAAAGATGCAATGTTTAATGTATGGGTTGATGCGTTAATTTTAGTATTTATAGTATTAATGTTTGTTTTAATATTATATGGTTATGTAATGTCAGTATAAAAAAGGAATTTATTTTTCTTTTTTTTTATGCTTTTAGATGATATAATTATTATGGTGATATGAATGGGATTTTTTGATAAATTAAAAAAAATTGTAAGTAAAGATACATTTGAAGATAAAAAAGAAAAAGACTTATATGATAAAGGATTTGAAAAAACAAGAAAAGAATTTACAGATAAGTTAAATAAGTTAAATAAAAAATATAGTAAAGTAAATAGTGAATATTTTGAAGAATTAGAAGAAATACTTATTATGGCTGATATTGGAGTTAATACAGTTATGAGTTTTATGGATAGATTAGTTACAAGAGCCAAAAATGAAAAAATAACTGACCCAAAAGAGTTAAAAGAATTAATTGTTGATGAATTATTCATAATATATGTTAATGATGAAATTTTAGTAGACAAAATAAAATATAATGATAATGGTCCAACTGTTATTTTATTTGTTGGAGTAAATGGAGTTGGTAAAACTACTACAATTGCAAAACTTGCTAAAAGAGAAAAAGATAAGGGTAAGAAAGTAATGATGGTCGCAGGAGATACATTTAGAGCTGGTGCAGTTGAACAACTAGAAACATGGGGAGAAAAAATAGGTGTAAAAGTAGTATCATCAACTTTAAATGCAGATCCATCAAGTGTAATATATAAAGGCCTTGAAGAAGCGAAAGAAGATAATTATGATGTTGTTTTAATAGATACTGCTGGTAGACTTCAAAATAAAGTAAATCTAATGAAAGAGTTAGATAAAATTAATAGAGTAATAGGTAATTTAATAGAAGGCTCACCACAAGAAACACTTTTAGTAATAGATGCAACAACAGGTCAAAATGGTATTTCACAGGCAAAACAATTTAAAGAAATAACAAATATAACAGGCATTGTACTTACTAAATTAGATGGTACTGCAAAAGGTGGTATAGTTCTTGCTATTAAAGAAGAAGTTAATATTCCTGTTAAATTTATTGGTCTTGGTGAAGGCATGGAAGATTTAAAAACATTTGATATTGAAAAATATATATATGGACTTTTTAAAGAATTATTATAGGTGGATAGTATGGATGAAATAAATGAATTAATAATGTTATATGATTATTATGGAGAATTATTAAGTGATTCGCAAAAAGAATATTTTATGGATTACTATTTTAATAATTTAAGTTTAGGAGAAATTGCAGATAACTTAGAAATAAGTAGAAATGCAGTTCATAAACAAATAAAAAGTGCTGAAGCTAAATTAAAAGAGTATGAGGAAAAATTAAAGATAATTAAAAAAAGTAATTTAATAAAAGAAAAATTAAAAAGTACTAATGATGAAAGATTAAAAGAAGAAATAATAGATATATTAGAAAGCTAGAAGGTGAAATAATGTTTGAAAATTTAAGTGATAGATTAGAAAGTGCAATGAAGAAAATAAAAGGATATGGAATTATAACTGAAGATAATATAAGTGATGTTTTAAGAGAAGTTAGACTTGCACTTTTAGAAGCAGACGTCAACTATCAAGTAGTTAAAGAATTTACAAATAATGTTAAAGAAAAAGCACTTGGTGAAGAGGTAAGAAAAAGTTTAAAACCAAGTGAAGTATTTTTAAAAATATTAAAAGATGAATTACTTAATTTACTTG
Organism: bacterium; assembly: GCA_019423565.1. GTDB lineage: Bacteria > Bacillota_I > Bacilli_A > RF39 > UBA660 > CAG-433. Next base: position 197,261 of record JAHZBE010000001.1, on the reverse strand, counting down.
GTGAGGGAACTAGTGAAATAGAAACTAAAAAGAACCCTACAATATTAATGCTTGTAGGTCTTCAAGGTTCAGGTAAAACAACAACTATTGGTAAACTTGGTAATTTACTTAGAAAAAAATATAATAAAAAGCCTTTATTTGTCGCATGTGATATATATAGACCAGCTGCAATAGAACAATTAAAAACTATTGGTAAAGAACTTAATATTCCAGTTTATGAAGAAGGCATAAAAAATCCTAATGAAATAGTTAGAAATGCATTAGAATATGCTAAAGAAAATAAACTTGATTATATATTAATAGATACTGCTGGTAGACTTCATGTTGATGAAGAATTAATGAACGAATTAAAATCATTAAATGAAGAATTTAATCCTGATGAAATATTACTTGTATTAGATAGTATGATTGGTCAAGATGCTATTAATGTAATTAATGGATTTAATGATAAATTACCACTTACAGGTACTATTTTAACTAAGTTAGATGGTGATACTAAAGGTGGTGTTGCCTTGTCAGCTAGACACTTAACAAATGTTCCAATCAAATTTATGGGTACTTCTGAAAAACTTGATGGACTTGAAGTATTTGATCCAGAAAGAATGGTAAATAGAATTTTAGGTATGGGAGATATTATGTCTCTTGTTGAAAAGGTTGAATCTGTTTACACTGAAGAAGATGAAAAAGATGCCGAAAAAACATTTAAAAAAATGCAAAAAGGTAAATTTGATTTAGAAGACTTTTTAGCGCAATTTAAACAAATAAAGAAATTAGGTTCAATAGAAGGATTATTGAAATTAATACCAGGTGCTAAAAAAATGGGATTAAACAATATTAATATTGATCCAAAAGACATGGCAAGAGTGGAAGCAATAATTCTTTCTATGACTCCTGAAGAAAGAAGAAAACCAGAAATAATAAAAGCTAATAGAAAAATAAGAATAGCAAAAGGTTCTGGAACAAGTGTTCAAGAAGTAAATAAATTATTAACTCAGTTCGAACAAAGTAAAAAAATGATGAAAATGTTCAGTAATGGTTCATTTAAGATGCCATTTTAGGATAATAAACTATTCAAAAATTTATAATTCTCATATTCTAGTAATAGATAAGGAGGATTAAAATGTTTTATAATAATTTTAATATGAATGGTTGTTGCAATAACGAAAATAAGTGTTGTCCAACTGTTTGCGAAGAAAAATGCTGTGAAGATCCAGTATATGAAGCACCAGTTGAAAAATGTATAAAAAAAGATTTTGTACATGAAATAGTTCACGTATGTCCAGTACATACAAGAATAGTAAATAATCACATTTATAAACATACTTATGTACCAGAATATACTTGTTCTGAAGAAAATGTATGTACAAATGTAGATGATAATTGTTGTAAAAAATTTTAAAAAATTCCATTAGGAATTTTTTTCTTTTTTATGTTTTATGGTATAATTTTTATAGATAATAAAGAAGGCGATAAAATGATTCAAATATTTGATATAAAAAAGGAAAAAAGTCTTAAAACGAATGATAGTGAAATGCTAAAAAAATACATGGATGAATCAATTTTAAATAATGAAGAATTAATGAAAAAATATAATTCGAAAGTTCAAGGACTAAATGACAATGAAGTAAAGATACGTCTTTCTAAAAATGGAAAAAATGTTGTTATAAAAGATGATAAAAAAAGTCCACTATACTTTTTATTAATGTCATTTAAAGATGAATTTATAATAATTTTATTGTTTCTTTCATTAATTAATTTTCTTTTGGGTGATACTCTTGGATCATTAATAATTATAGTGATAGGAATAATTAGTGCGCTTATTAGATTTTTTCAAGACTATTCAGTTTATAAATTTAATAGGAAATTGAAGTCAAAGATATATTCCACAGTAAATGTACTTAGAAATAATGAAGAAAAAGAAGTAAAAGTAGAAAATGTTGTAATTGGAGATATTATTAAATTAAATGCTGGTACAATAATTCCTGCTGATTTAAGAATAATTGACAGTAAAGATTTATTTTTAAATGAGTCAGTATTTACTGGTGAAAGTATATTAGTAGAAAAAAATAATAAAGTAAATAATAATGCAAAAGAAATATTTGATATAAATAATATTTGTCTTATGGGAACTTCTGTAGTAAGTGGAAGAGGAGAAGGCATTGTAATAAATACAGGCTTTAATACATATTTAGGTAAAGTTGGTAAAGAAGTTAATACAAAAAAAGAAGTAACTAATTTTGATAAAGGTATAAAAAATATAACTAAATTATTAATAAGATATATGGTTGTTGTGTGTCTTGTAGTAATTATTATAGATGGTATAATTAAACAAAATATTGGTGAAGCACTTTTGTTTGCGTTATCAGTTGCGGTAGGTATTACACCAAGTATGCTTCCAATGATTCTTAATGTTAATTTAACAAAAGGAAGTAAAAGTTTAGCAAATAAAAAAACACTTGTTAAAAATATTGCTTCAATTCAAAATTTGGGTGCAATAGATATTTTATGTACTGATAAAACAGGTACGTTAACAGAAAATAATATAACACTTCAAAAATATATAGATGCATTAGGTAATGAAAATGAAGATATATTAGAGTACGCATATTTAAATAGTTATTATAGTACAGGTATAAAGAATTTAATTGATAAAGCAATTATTTCTTATGGTAAAGAACATAAACTTGATACTACTTTAGTAAAGTATGAAAAGATTGATGAAATACCATTTGATTATAATAGAAAAAAACAAAGTGTTGTTGTAAAAAATAAATCAGCATATAGAATGATAACAAAAGGTGCACTAGAAGAAATAATTAATGATTGTGATAGTGTAATTATTAATGGTGAAATTAAGAAAATAACAAAAGAACTTATAAATGTTATAAAGGATAAAGCAATGGAACTTGCGAATAATGGTATGCAGGTTATTGCTCTAGCAGAAAAGAATGATTATCCAGGAAATTTGAAATTTAATTCGGAATATGAAAAAAATATGACATTTGTAGGATTTACATGTTTCTTAGATCCTGCTAAAAAAGATGTTAAGACAACAATATCTAATTTATATAAAATAGGCGTTAAAACAAAGATATTAACAGGTGATAATCCATATGCTACAAAAAATATTTGTAATTTGGTAGGACTTAATGGCAATGATATATTACTTGGTAGTGATATAGACAAAATGAGTGATGAGGAATTATCAAAAAAAATAGAAGATATAGATGTATTCGCTAGAATGAATCCACTTCAAAAAGAAAGAATAGTTGATTTGTATAAGAAAAATGGACATGTAGTAGGATATATGGGAGATGGTGTTAATGATGCTCCTTCACTTAATAAGTCAGATGTTGGAATATCTGTTAATAGCGCATCATCAATAGCGAAAGAAGCAAGCGATATAATTATATTAAAACAAAGTTTAAAAGTTGTATATGATGGTGTGATTGAAGGAAGAAAAGTATATGGGAATATTATTAAATATATGAAAATGGCATTAAGTGCGGATTTTGGTGATGTTTTTAGTATTATGATTTCAAGTATATTTTTACCATTTTTACCACTTCTTCCAATTCAAATGTTACTTCAAGATTTTATATACGATTTTTCTCAAATAGGTATACCATATGATAATGTAGATAAAGATTTTTTAATTAAACCTAAAAAATGGGATACTAAGGGAATATCAAGATTTATGAAGGTAATGGGTATAACAAGTTCAATTATAGATGTCATATCATTTATAATATTCTGGTTTGTATTAGGTTATAATAGTATAGATAAACAAGCATATTTTCAAACAGCGTGGTTTATAACTTGTCTTGTAACTGAGCTTATGATTATATATAATGTTAGGACAAGTAAAAAGCCTTTTATAGAATCAAATGCAAGTCATAAATTAAATGTATTAACTATTTTTTCACTTGTATTAACAATAATCACTCCAATGCTTTTAACTAAAATTGGCACATTTCACTTCGTAATTTTACCATTTGAATTTTATGTATTCTTAATTTTACTTGTTATTTTATATTTTGCTATTGTTTCTATTATTAAAAAGATATATATTAAAAAGTATGGAGAGTGGTTATAAATGAAAAAAATGAATATAATTGTTATATTTGATAAAGACATAACAAGTACATTAATGTGCAAAAGAACAAAAGAACCATATAAAGGAATGTATAATTTTGTTGGTGGTAAAATCGAAAATGATAATAGCTTAGAAGAGGCATATAGAGAACTTTATGAAGAAACAAATATAAGTAAAAATGATATTAAATTAGTATATTTTATGAACTTGTCATATATAAAATGGAATATAGAACTTGAAGTTTATTATGGTGTATTAAATAGTGATGTTAATCTAATAGAAGAAGTTAATAAATTAGAGTGGAGAAGTCTTTCAGATAATTTCTTCAATTTGAATAAATATGCAGGAGAAGGTAATATTGGTCATATAATAGAAGAAATTAAAATTGATTTAGAAAGAGAGAAAAATCATGAAAGCATTAACAATTAAAGAACCATGGGCAACACTTATAATAGATGGTTATAAAAAATATGAATTTAGATCATGGAAAACAAATTATAGAGGTAAAATACTAATACATGCTGGAATGAGCGAAGAAAAAGATATGTTTAAAAAATTTAAAGACTATAATTTAAATTGTTCTAAAGGTATGATTATAGGTGAAGCGCTTCTTACTGATTGTATTCTTGTTACAAAAGAGTTAGAAGATGAATTATTAAAAATTGATAAAACAGTATATGGAAGAGAATCACACGAGATGACATATGCATGGAAACTAGAAAATGTTATAAAATATGATAAACCTATTCCTATAAAAGGAAAATTAGGATTATGGAATTATGAGGAGGAAAATATGTACGAAATGAGATTACATAATGCTCCATTTGAACTTATAAAAAATGGAACAAAAACTATTGAAATAAGATTAAATGATGAAAAGAGGAGTTTAATAAAAGAAGGAGATATTATTGAATTTGAAAATAGGATCACAAAAGAAAAATTAAAGACAAAAGTAATTAAATTACATAAATTTGATAATTTTGAAGAATTATATAAACATTTTGATAAAATATCTTTAGGTTATGCTGAAGATGAAATTGCAGACCCTAAAGATATGGAGCAATATTATCCACAGGATAAACAAGAAAAATACGGTGTTCTTGGTATTGAAATAAAAGTTTTAGAATAAAAAAATGTCCCTTTTGGGATTTTTTTAATATTATATTTGTGTTTTTATCATAAATGGTGTTATAATTGTAGTAGGTGAATAAAATGTTTGATAAGAATTTATTGGGTAAGAATATTAGTGATATTGATAAGAATTTATTAGCACAGACTATTAGTAAAATAGATTTGTTTTTCGCTAAGTTTGGAGTTAATATTGATTATGATAATTCAAGAGAATTATTTGAAAATTTAAAAATTGTAGACGTACAAGGAAAACAAAATTATGTTGTTTCTTATGATGAAACAAGTAATACTATTAAACAAAATTTTGAAAATCCGGATTTTAGTCCTAAAAAATATGAGGCAGAACTTGTTGAATCTCTTTTAAGTGTACTTTCTCAGAAATTAAATTTTGAAGAAGATAGATATGATAAAGGACTTTTAAGTAGAGATACAAATTTAAGATTTCATGGTTTTGCCTTAAATGATATGTTAAAAGCATATATTGGAACTTTAATAACAGGCTATAACAAAGAAACAAGTGTAAAAGATTTCTATTTAGATAGTCCTAAAGACTATGAAACTATACCTGATAGAGCAATTCATGATTTTTGTGAGGTGTTTGGTGCAGAATTCTTATTAAAAAGTTTTATAAATGGTGATGGTTCTGAATTATTTTATAAAGTTGGGGAAGCTTTAGGTAGTGAAGAGAATGCAATTGATCTTTATAATTCAATGGATAGTTATAACAATAATTCGATTGCAAATAGAAGAATTTATGATTTGAATATGGAAGAATTAAAAGAAAAAATGTTAGAAAACAAACCGAAAATGTAAAGTTTTGTAAAAAATGTTGATTTATTTTTAATATTAATATATTATATGGTGAGGAGTGTGATAATAATGTATCCATCAATCGATAAAGTATTAAATATTGTTCCTTCAAAATATCAATTAGTTTATATTGTATCTAAAAGATCTCATCAAATGAAGGAAACAAAACATTATCAATTAGATGAAAAAAAATATGTTAATACAAAAAACATAGGTAGAGCTTTGGAAGAAGTTGCTGAAAACTTAATACATGTAAAAGAATAGTATTAAGTTTTTAATTAAAATTTTAAGCGAACATAAATTCGTGATAAGGAGAAAAGGATGAAAATAATAAAATTTAAAAAAATGGCTGGAAGTAAATACAAAGTTTTTTTTGATAATGGTAAAAATATTCTTTTACACGAAAATATAATCATAAAATATAATTTACTTATAACTAAAAAAATAGAAGAAGATTATGATGACATAATAAAAGATAATAATAATTATATGATTTATGATATGACAGTTAAATATATTAGTAAAAAAATGAGATGTGAAAGTGAAATAAGAAAGTATCTAAAGAGCAAAGAAATTAATGATGAGTTATCAGATAGAATTATTTTAAAACTTAGAGAAAATGGTTTACTTAATGATAGAGATTACGTTAAAAGTTACATATCAGATAAAGTAAGATTAAATAACATAGGACTAAACAAAATAAAATCTGAATTATATAAATTAAAACTTGATAAAGATATTGTTGATGAAGAAATTAATAACTATTCAGGTGAAGATATAATTGATAATTTAGAAAAGTTAATTGATAAAAAAATTAGAACAAATAGATCATATGGTGGAAGTTTATTAAAACAAAAAATAATTACAGATTTTGTGAATAAAGGTTACAACAAGGAAGATATAATTGATATTTTAAACAAGAAAGATTTGAATAATGAAGATTTATATAATAAAGAATATAATAAGCTATACAATAAATATAAAAGTAAATATAGTGGCTCAGAACTTGAATATTTTATTAAACAAAAATTATATAGTAAAGGATTAAAAAAAAGTGATGATTAATCACTTTTTTCTATTAACTTTCAGATGATGAATCAGATTTTTCAGCTTGTTTAATTGCATCTTTTATATAGTTATTATAATTTTTCTTTAATTTAGCATCTTTAAATTTTAATCCATAAGATTTTCTTAAATCATCTAAAGTTGTAACTTCAAGAGTTTTATCATTTTCTAATTTTTCTTTAGTTAAAGTTTCAATAATATTACTTTTAACTTCTTTTAACTTTGGTTTATCTTTTTCGCCAGTTTTTAAAATAATATGATATCCATAAGTTGTTTTTACTGGTTCTTTAGTATATTCATTAACTTTAAGTTTGTATGCTGCTGTTTCAAATTCTTCAACCATATCGCCTTTATTGAAATATCCTAAATCTCCACCTTTTTCTTTTGAACCAGTGTCATCAGAATTTTCTTTAGCAAGTGTATCAAAATCTTCACCTTTACCTAATTTTTTAATTATTTCTTCAGCTTTTTTCTTAGCTTCTTCATCAGTTAAACCATCTTCTGAATCTGTATCAACTTTTATAAGAATGTGTTTAGCACTGATATCTCCAACAGTATTTTCTTCATAATATTTTTTTATTTCATCATCTTTAATATTATCTTTAATTTGATCTTCAATAGCTTGATTTCTTTGATAGTTTAATATGAAATATTCTTTTAAATCATTTTCACTTTCATATCCTGCATTTTTTAAAGTTTCTTCCCAACTATCAGAATATTGTGATTTTAAACTTTCTATTTGATTTGCTGCCTGTTTTTCAATAGTAGCGTCATCTTTATAGATAGTATCAAGTATTTCCTTATCTACCATATCAAGTGCAGTAGAGATTCCATATTTATCTCTTAACTTTTTATAAATATCGTTTGCAGTTATATTAGTACCATTTACAGTAATCGCTACATCTTCACCATTTTTTAATTTCGCATTACCACATCCAGTTAATAATATTGTGCAAATTACAGCTAAACTTGCTAACATTATTTTTTTCTTCATTTTTTCCTTATCCTCCTTTAATAATGCACATATATATAATAACAAAATTATAAAATAAAAACAATATTTTTCAAAATATAATCACACTATTCGTACTTTTGCCATAAAATAATGTGAATAATAAAAAAGGAGGAATGAAAATGACACACTCATGCGGATCAGGTGCTGGTATAATACTAGTACTATTCATACTATTAGTAATAATAATAGGTGCTTATATCTAAATAAATTAAGTTAGGAGGTAATTTAAATGGGATGTACAAATACAACATGTACTAATACATGCACACAAACATCACGCGGATGCGGATATGTAACAATAATCGTACTTTATATCTTACTTGCTATAATACTTAGTTCATTCGTTTGTTAAAAAAGTTCTTTTGAACTTTTTTTTATGAAATTTTATTTCTTTATAATTGACTATAAAATTGTAATTTGATAATATATTATCAAATATAATACTATTGAAAGGAAAAAATAAATGATTGAAATACCCAGTTTTGTACCTAAAATGGATGATGATGTAATTATTCAAATAATAAAAAAGATTTCCAATGGAGAAATTGCTATTTTAGAAAGTGAAAAAAATAGTTTCAAAGAAAATAGAATTTACTTAAAAGATGATTTGAAAAATAGAATTTTAAATGTCATAGAATTAATTAAATCAGAAACAAAAAAATATAAAAAAGCTGTAAAAAAATTAGATTTTAATAGGATGGTTGCATCTAAAAAAAGAATATTAATCTTAAAAAAAGAATTAATTATATTAAAAAAAATATTAAAAAATCAATCTTATGTTATGTATACAACAACTTCATACTCTGATGTTAACGAACCAATTAGTGATTATTTATATATAGAAGATTTTACTGATATGATAAAAAATATAAAAAGCTATAAAAAAACTGATTAACCAATCAGTTTTTTATATACTTCTTCAACACTTATACCATTATTTTCTTTATAATATGGTTTTAAATGCATATGATAATGTTTTACTTCTTGAACATCACCATTATTTTGTATTATACTCATTCCATCAATATTTAATTTTTCTTTTAATAATATATGCATTTTTTTAGCAATCTCATTAATATGAGTTAATGTATTAATATCAATATCATCTAAATTTTCAAAATGTTTTTTAGGTATTATAAGCATATGTCCAGGGCTCATAGGATTAACATCTAAAAACACTTTTACAATGTCATCTTCATAAATTGTGTATGAAGGAATGTCACCTCTAATAATTTTACAAAAAATACAATCCATTTTTATCATCTCCTCTAATAATTTTACAAAAAATACAATCCATTTTTATCATCTCCTCTAATAATTTTAACAAAAAGCACTAAAAAAATATATACTTTTATGGTAAAATAATAATGTTTGGAGATGATGTTATGCTTAAAATTGAAAATTTAAGTACAAGTATAGATGGTAAAGATATATTAAAGAATTTTTACTTAAACATAAATGATGGTGAAGTACATGCCTTAATGGGACCAAATGGTACAGGGAAAAGTACTTTATCGAAAGTTATTTTAAATAACAAAAAATATCAAAAGTTATCTGGAAAAATAATGTTTGATGACGTAGATATAACAAATATGTCTACAGATGAAATAGCAAGAAAAGGAATCTTTTTATGTAATCAACTTCCATGTGAAATAGATGGAGTAACAACTGCTGATTTTTTAAGAACTGCATTAAATGAAAAAGAAGAAGTTTCATTATATCAATATATAAAGAAAATTGATAGCGCAGTAAAAGACTTAAAAATGGATGAAAATATGATTCACAGAAGTATGAATAAAGGTTTTTCAGGTGGGGAAAAAAAGAAAAATGAAATACTTCAATTAAAAGTATTAGAACCTAAATTCATAATACTTGATGAACTTGATTCAGGACTTGATGTAGATAGTTTAAAAATTGTTTGTGAAAATATAAATAGTTATTTAAAAGAACATGAAAACACATCAGTACTTATAATTACTCATTATCCTAAAATACTACAATATATAAAACCAGATTATGTACATGTTATGGTAAATGGAAATATCAAGAAAACAGGAGATGCAAGTCTTGCTCTTGAAATAGAAGAAAAAGGATATGATGCTTACAAAAATAGTGCAAGTATCGTAAGTGAATAATTGATATATGAATAATATATTAATAGAAAAGAGTAGTATTGATTTTGAAGATAATGGAGAATTTATATTAAAAGAAAATGGTAATAAAGATATAAGAGTAAATGATAATGTAGATATTACGCTTACTATAATTAATGAAGAAGATAAGGATGTAAGTTATAATTTTGATATTAATGAAAACTGTAACCTTATATTTAATATATTTGATGCATCAAAAAATATAAATAGAAATATAAATGTAAATATTAATGGAAAAAATTCAAATGTATTAATTAATATTTCATCTATTTCATTAAATGAAAATAATTATGATGTTAGTATTCATCATAATAATAAAAACTGCACAAGTAATACAAATATACATGGACTTACAATAGATAATAATTCTATATATATAAAGAACAATGGATATATACCAAATGGTTCAGAAAAAAGTGTTTTACATCAAGATAATAAAATTATTATTATGAATGATAATAAATCAAAAATAGAACCTAATTTATTTATTGATGAATATGATGTAGAAGCATCACATGGTGCGTATATTGGTAAATTTGATGAAGAAGAATTATTTTATTTAAATTCAAGAGGACTAGATGAAAATAAATGTTACGAACTTTTAATTAATGGATTTTTATTAAATGAATTTAATATAACTGATGATGTAAAGGATGATTTAAAGAAAATTATTAAAAAGTATTGGAGGTGAAAAAATGAATTATAGAAAAGACTTCCCTATGCTAGAAAAAGATATTGTATATTTTGATAATGGTGCGACAACATTTAAACCAAATTGTGTAATTGATAAGATGTGTGATTATTATAAGAATTATTCATCTAATGCACATAGAGGTGATTATTCACTTAGTTTAAAAGCAAGTGATGAATACGAAAATGTTAGAGATAAAGTAAAAGAATTAATTAATGCTAGTAGAAGAGAAGAAATAATATTTACTAGTGGTTCAACTGAGTCATTAAATGAAATAGTTAATGGATATTTTAAGTATAATTTAAAACCAGGTGATGAAGTATTACTTACAAAAGCAGAACATGCATCAAATATACTTCCTTGGTTTGAACTTGAAAATGAAATGGGTATAAAAGTAAACTATATACCTTTAACTAGTAATCATGAAGTAACAATGGAAAATGTTATAAAAAGTATAACAGATAAAACAAAAGTAATCTCAATTGCGCATATATCAAATGTTATAGGTGATGTAAGACCAATAAAAGAAATAATAAATTATGCACATAAAAAAGGTATATTAGTAGTAGTTGATGGAGCACAAAGTGTAGGTCATACAAATGTAGATGTACAAGATTTAGATATAGACTTTTTAGCTATATCGGCACATAAAATGCTTGGACCAACAGGTGTTGGTGTGCTTTATGGTAAGTATGAATTACTTGATACAATAAAACCTACTAAAGTAGGTGGTGGTATGAATATTGCATTTGTTAGTCCTAGTGAAATAGAATATAAGGAACTACCTTATAGATTAGAAGCAGGAACAGGAAATATTGCTGGTGTTATTGGATTTGGAAGTGCGATTGACTATATAAATAATATAGGTATTGATAACATAGAAGAATATTGCGATGAATTAAAACACTATATTATAAATGGTTTAAAGAAACTAAAAAATGTAAAAATATACAATGAAAATGTAGAAGGTGCTACAGTAGCATTTAATATAGATGGTGTATTTGCGCAAGATACAGCAATATACTTAGATAAATATAATATATGCGTTAGAAGTGGAAGCCACTGTGCAAAAAAACTAGAAGATGAACTTGGAATAAAAAATACATGCAGAGTTAGTATATATTTTTATAATAATAAAGAAGATGCAGACAAATTAATAAAAGCATTGGATAATGATAGAATATTAGAAGAAAGTTTAGGTGTATAAAAATGGATCCAAATTTTAAAAGAACATTAATATTAGAAAATTATGAAAAACCTTTTCATAAAGGACTTGTAGATGATAGTACATATTTAAAAGAAAATAAAAACAATTCATCTTGTATTGATAATTTTGATATACAACTTAAAATGAATGATAATAAAATAGAAGATATAAGATTTGAAGGAGAAGCATGTGCAATCGCAGTATCATCGGCATCTATATCAATTCAAAAATTAATTGGTAAAACAAAAGAAGAAGCACTAAAGATAATAGATAACTATGAAAAAATGATTAATGAAGAAGAATATGATAAAGATTTATTAGAAGAATTACTTGCGTATGAAGATATATATAAACAACCAGCAAGAAAAAAATGTGCAACACTCGCAATACTTGGAATAAAAGATTTAATAGAAAAATAGGAGGTAATTATGAAGAAAGTAAAATTCGAAAAAGGTTTAGATGAAGAAAAGGTAAGAAAAATATCTGAATTAAAAAATGAACCAGAATGGATGCTAGAATATAGATTAAAATCATATAAAGATTTTACAAATAAACCTCTTCCTTCTTTTGGACCAAAGATAAATATTGATTTTAATAATATAACTTATTATAAAAGAATTGATAATGAAGTACATAATTCTTGGAATAATGTAAACAAAAATGTTAAAAAGACATTTGATGATATTGGAGTAATAGAACAGGAAAAAGAATATTTAGATGGACTTGGTGTTCAATATGATAGTGAAGCAATATATCATAATATGATTAAAGATTTGGAAGAAAAAAATATAATATTTTGTGATACAGATACTGCACTAAAAAAATATCCAGAGTTATTTAAAAAATACTTTGGTACATTAGTAGATTATAATGAAAATAAATTTACAGCATTAAATGGTGCCGTATGGAGTGGCGGAACATTTATTTATGTACCTCCACATACAAAATTAGATAGACCACTTCAAAGTTATTTTAGAATTAATACAAAAGATATGGGACAATTTGAAAGATCACTTATAATAGTTGATGACGATTCTGAAGTACACTATATAGAAGGATGTACAGCACCAACTTATACTACTGATTCACTTCATGCAGCTGTTGTTGAAATATTTATTGGTAAAAATGCAAAATGTAGATATACAACAATACAAAACTGGTCAGATAATGTAAACAATTTAGTAACAAAAAGAGCAATAGTTGATGAAGGTGGTACTATGCAGTGGATAGATGGTAATATTGGTTCTAAAATCAATATGAAGTATCCAGCATGTATTTTAAAAGGAGATAATTCAGTTGGTGAATGTATTTCTATTGCTGTTGCATCTAATAATCAAATTCAAGATACAGGTGCTAAAATGATCCATTTAGGTAAAAATACAAGAAGTCATATAATCGCAAAATCAATAGGTAGAAGTGGTGGAAATGCTAGTTATAGAGGTTTAGTAAGTATAGAAGAGAATGCTACTAATTCAAGATCAAGTATAAAATGTGATACTATTCTTTTAGATAAATTTTCAAAAAGCGATACAATTCCTACTAATATATGTAAAAATGAGTCATCAATAATAGAACATGAGGCAACAGTTTCAAAATTAGATGAAGATAAATTATTCTATCTTATGAGTAGAGGAATTGATGAAGAAAAAGCAATAGAATTATCATTAATAGGATTTATAGAAGAATTTACAGAAGAATTACCACTTGAATATGCAGTAGAATTAAATAATTTATTAAAAAACAATTTTCAAAAAATGTGCAATATTTAAATTTTAGAAAGGAATTTTATGCAAAAATTCCTTTTTTGTTATACAAAAATTCAATTTTTGAGTATTTTTTCTATGCAAAAATACCATTTTTGTGCTTTGATTTCTTCTTTTTAGTAGTGTATTATACAGCACTGAAAGGAGGAAAATGTCATGTTAAATCAAATAGTAATTGTTGGAAGACTTGTTAAAGATCCTGAACTTAGAGAAACAGATTCAGGAAAGAAAGTAACTAATATTACTCTTGCTGTTCCAAGAAGTTATAAAAATGTATCTGGAGAATATGAAACAGATTTCATTGATTGTACATTATGGACAGGTATTGCAGAAAATACAAGTGCGTACTGTAAAAAAGGTGATCTTCTTGGTGTTAAAGGAAGAGTTCAAACAAGAATTTATGAAAAAGATGAAGAAAAGAAATATGCAACAGAAGTAGTTGCAGAAAAAGTAACATTTTTATCAAGTAATAAAAATAAAGAAACAGAAAATAAATAAATCTGTTTCTTTTCGTATATAAATATAAAACTTATCCAAAATAATATTTGAAAAGTATAAGAATTATAAATGTAAATAATAATTTCTATTTAGTTAACTTTAAACAATTACATTATCTAATTATTTATACTTTAACCATAAGTTAATGAAAGAGTGGTAGTAGTAAATGTTTATTGGATCAAGAGTTAGAGAACTTAGAAAAGCAAAAGGATTAACACAACAAGATCTTGCAGATATGATTAATGTTACAAAAGTATCTGTTTGTTGTTATGAGAAAGGAACTAGGACTCCAAATTTGGATACTTTTGTGGATTTAATTAATGCACTTGATACAACTTCAGCATACTTACTTGGTATGGATAACGTAGTTGTAGCTGAAAATGAAGAAGATTATAAGGTAGTTCTTCCAAAAGAAGATATTCAAATTATAAATGAAATAAGAAAAAATCCAAAATTAGTAGAATATTTAAGAGAAGACCCTAAAAGAAGAGTTGAATATATTAGTAAAATAAAAAACATATAGTTATTTCTATATGTTTTTTTTATTTATCTCTCCAGTTTTCATATTTCTCTTTTATGTATTTTTTTACATTCTCAGTTCCATCTTTTGCTTTTTCTTTGAAATTGTCTTTTGTTTCTTTTACTTTTTCATAGTTTTCTTCCCCGATTTTTTCTTTAATCACATCTAATGTTTTATAATATGCCTTACTTGTAAAATCTTTTACAGCTTCATATTTTTCACCAATATTTTCTTTATAATCAGGACAATACCTTATTATAAGAGAATCTATATCACAAAAAGTTTCATATATATCTTGTTTTGTTTCCTCTTTCAATTCACTAAATTTTATACCTCTGATTTCTTTATCATAAAATATAAAATCAACCATATTTACAAAAATTTCTTTTCCATATTTTTTAATATTATCAATATCATTATTTTCTACTAATTCATTAAGATTTTTCTGATAATCATCGAAATTTTCTTTTATTTCTAAATCTTTATCATCGTCATTATTTATTTCTTCAGTTGTAACTATTGTAGTTTCTGTTGTATTAATATATTCTTCTGTTGTTTCAGTGGTTGTTATAGTAGTACTTTCTGTTGTTTGTTCTATATTAGTTTTATTTTCATTATTAGTAATAGTATTTGATTTGCATCCACTAAGACATAAAGAAGCTAAAGATAAATACGCTATCATTATTTTTCTTTTGTTTTTTTCCATAATATTACCTCTTTTCTAGGAAAGTATTATAACACTAATTTAATGTAATGTAAAATAAAATTAAATATGATATAATTAACTTATAATAGAGGTGAAAAAATGAATATAATAGATATTATAGTAAAAAAGAAAAATAAAGAAATACTTACATATGATGAAATAAAATATGCTGTGGATAACTTTATTAGTGGTGAAGTAAAAGATTATCAAATGAGTTCACTTTTAATGGCGATTGTATTAAATGGAATGACAGAAGAAGAAATATTTAATTTAACAAAAATAATGTTAGATAGTGGAGATAAAATTGATTTATCTAAAATAAATGGTGTTAAAGTTGATAAGCATTCAACAGGTGGAGTTGGTGATAAAACTACATTAGTAGTTGGACCACTTGCGGCAGCATGTGGTGTTCCTATTGCTAAAATGAGTGGAAAAGGACTTGGATTTACTGGTGGAACAATAGATAAGTTAGAATCAATAAAAGGATTTAATACAAATATAAGTGAAGAAAGATTTATTAATCAAGTAAATGATATAGGTATATCACTTGTATCACAATCTGGTAATTTAGTACCAGCAGATAAAAAAATATATGCTTTAAGAGATGTAACTGGTACAACAGAATCAATACCACTTATCGCATCTAGTATAATGAGTAAGAAATTAGCATCAGGTGCAGATAAAATAGTTTTAGATGTAAAGGTGGGAAGAGGTGCCTTTATGAAAACAATAGAAGATGCTAAAAAATTATCTGAAACTATGATAAAAATAGGAAATAATTTTGGTAAAGAAGTTGTCGCACTTATAACTAATATGGATTATCCACTTGGTTATACTATAGGAAATGCTATTGAGGTAAAAGAAGCAATCGAGACACTTGATGGTAAGGGTGAAGAAAGATTTACGAAACTATGTCTTGTTCTTGCTTCATATATGGTATCAATTGGAAAAGAAATAAGTGTAGAAGATGCACTTGATATGGTTACAGAAAAATTAAATAATAAAGAAGCACTAAATAAATTTAAAGAACTTGTTAAAAGTCAAGATGGAGATATAGATAGTATCTCACTTTCAAAAGAAAGTGTTGATTTAATAAGTAAGGAAGACGGATATATTACAGATATAAATCCTATAGTTTTAGCAGAATTTATTAATAAATTGGGTGCCGGAAGACAAAGTAAAGATGACATAATAAATTATGGTGTAGGTGTAAAATTAAATAAACAAATTAATGAAAAAGTAAGTGTTGGTGATAAATTACTAACTGTTATTTACGATGAAAAAATTGACATCAATGAATTATATAGTGCGTTTAAAATAAGTAATGAAAAAATTGATAATCCAAAGATTATATTTGATGTTGTAAAGTAAAAAAAGGTCAATAACATGACCTTTTTTCTGTACAACTATATTATATCAGAAATGTCTTGATAATTCAAGAGTTGTATTTATTCGTATTATTGATATAATTATATTGCGAGGTGTTTATGGAGTTTTTTAAAAATTTAAAATTTGCATGGAATTATGCAAAAGATCAAAAGAAAAATTTAATATGGTTCATTATTGTTAATATTTTAATAATAATTATAAGTGTTGTTGTACCAATATTATCTGCTAAAATAATTGTATATTTAACTGATAATGAATTTCATCAATTATTATTAATTGCTTTTGTTATTTTACTAATTGAATGGTTTAGAAATGTTTGTAATTATTTTAAAAGACATAATAGTAATATTTTGTTTAGGGAGACATATATAAATCTTCAAACATGTTTAGGTAAAGAAATATTAAAGATAGAAAATAAAGATATAGATAGTACAGGTTCTGGATTATTCATTCAAAGACTAACTAATGATACATCAAAATTATCAGACATATTTCCTATGCTTATTGATTTTTTAACAAATATTGTCACTGATATTGGTATTTTTGTAGCTACTTTCATAATAAATAAAGTTGTATTTGTTTATATAATGGTTATGACTATAATATTATATTTAGTAGAAAGAAAAAGAGTAAAGTTAAGAAATGAAAATGATAAGAAATTTAGAAAAATGAATGAAAAAGTTTCAAGCTTTGTTGGTGAAATGGTTAGAGGAATAAGAGATGTTAAAATGCTTAATTCTGAAGATAGTTTTACAAATGAATTACATAATAAAGTTATTGAATTAAATACAGAAAGATATAGAATGAATAAGGTTGATAGAAACTATAATTTATATCGTGGAACACTTCTTGATCTAAAGGATTTTCTTCTTATAGTTTTATTAATATTTTTAATAGAAAATAAAGATATTACTATTGCCAGTGCATTAATAATACATAATTATTCAAGTAGAGTATCAGATGTAATATATTGGATTGGGTCATTACTTGAAAGAGTTAAGGATTTTAATTTATCAGTAGATAGAATTAAAGAAATAATGAATGGTGATAAATTTGAAAAGGAAAGTTTTGGAAACAAACATATAGATAAAGTTAATGGTGATTTTGAATTTAAAGATGTTACATTTGCTTATGATGAAAAGAAAATACTAGACAAAATAAATTTTAAAGTTAAAGCAAATAGTACTGTAGCATTTGTTGGTAAAAGTGGTGCAGGTAAAACAACAATATTTAATCTTTTATGTAAGTTATATAATATAGATTCTGGTGAAATAACAATAGATGGAATTAATATTAATGAGTTAGATAAAGATTCAATAAGAGGTAATATTACAATAATTAATCAAAGTCCATATATTTTTAATCTTAGTATAAGAGATAATTTAAAACTTGTAAAAGAAGATATTACTGAAGAAGAAATGATAGAAGCATTAAAAGTTGCTTGTTTAGATGATTTTATTAATACACTTCCTGATAAATATGATACAGTTGTTGGAGAAGGTGGAGTAAATTTATCTGGTGGACAAAAACAAAGACTTGCAATTGCTAGAGCATTAGTTCAAAAAACAGAAATTATTTTATTTGATGAAGCTACAAGTGCACTTGATAATGAAACACAAAAGAAAATACAAGAAGCAATAAATAATATGAAAGGCGAATATACTATTTTAATTATTGCTCATAGATTTTCAACTATATTAAATAGTGATAAAATTATGGTACTAGATAATGGAAAAATAACTGCAGAAGGAACACATGAAGAATTATTAAAAAAATCAAAAGAATATAAAAAATTATATGAATCAGAATTAAAAAAAGATAAATAAAAAAGTTCATTATTTTGAACTTTTTTTCGTTAATATATATTTTGCATAATATTCTTCATATGTAATATTTTCCTTTTGTATAACACTTGCTGCTTTTACTCCAACATATCTAATATGCCAGCTTTCAGCAGAATATCCAGTTATATCTTCCCATTCCTTTTTATATCTTATTATATATCCATACTTATACGCATTTTTAGTAAGCCATTTATATTCTTCACCTTTAGTAGTTATTGTCCAAATATTAGCAAGATCAAGTGCTAAACCTAATTCATGTTCTGAGAAACCAGGTCTTGCAGCATATTTATCTGCCTTTTCTTGCCCATTTTCATCAATATAATTTTTGTATATTATATTTTGATAATTGTATCCTCTATATGCAGATTCAGCATAAAATTTAACGCCGTCTTTTCTAGATGCATTACACATTTCTTTAAATTTTTCATATGCTTCTTTTCTAAGAGTTAATGTCCCATACATATTATTTGCATAATCATCTTCCATATCAACTAAATCTTTTGGTTCGTAATCTTCTGGTATTTCATAATATTTATTTGCAAGAGTAGTTATTTCATCAGGATTCTTAATAAATTCACTATCTTCGTAATAAGTTTTATCCATATTTAATTCTATTCTAATAACTACATCTTCTAAACTTAAGTCTTTATGTTTT
This sequence comes from bacterium, assembly GCA_019423565.1. Lineage (GTDB taxonomy): Bacteria > Bacillota_I > Bacilli_A > RF39 > UBA660 > CAG-433. The sequence continues at coordinate 177,718 of JAHZBE010000001.1, read as the reverse complement.
TCTTGATATTTTAAATATCTATTATATTTTGAGTATTTGAATAAATCAAGTTTTATATATTCTTCAAAATCTTTACTGTATTTTTTATCAAGAAAGTCAGTAATTTGCGACTTATTTAGATTTTTAATTAAATAATCAATAGTGTTTTTATTATATCCTTTATCATATAGTTTTAATATATAATCATCAGTATTATCATTTATTTTTTTCTTTTCTTTTAGGTAGTTTAAAGTATTCTTTGCTTCAGAACCTGTATATTGAACCTCAAACATAGCATCAATTACATTAGTATATTTTGTATTTGATAAATATAGTGGTAAATGCGCAAGCTTTACTCTATTAATAAGTATTATAGGAATTATAATAATAAACACTAAAAATGCTTTTGCAAGATTTCTTCTAAGTTTATAATTTGGTTTTCTCTTAGCCAAAATATCACCTTCCTTATTATCTTAATTATATCAAATAGATGTAATTTGTTCTACAAATTTTTCAAATAATTTCATAAATTAATATATTTATTCATAGCCTTTCTTTTTATTTGAAAATAAAGATATTACTTTATTTATAATTGAAAAAATAAAAATGTATACTATTATATAAAATTGTCATATGCAATTTTGCGATATAGAAATGTAAAATTATATGTGATTAATAATAAGTATATAGATGGAATATTATATATACTAAAAAAATTTTAGAATATATTAATTTAGAAATTAAATAGATTAGTATGGATAAGAATATTTTGAATCTAAATAATGAAAAAAAGTTATTTTTAATTGTGATATGGATATTTTTTACTTTATAATTAATAGATAATAAACATATAAATAAAGAGGATATTTGAATACCTTTTTGTCAAATAGTTTATTGATTATAAATATCTTGAAATTATAAAATATAATGTTATAATATATGTAATTTGCGAAAAAAGGTGATTATTTTATGGATATTGCAAGTATATTAATTGATGATTATATAAAGTGGAAAGACGAACCATTTATTTATACAAAAGAAGATGGTATTTTTAAATATTATACCTTTGGAGAATTTATTGAGAATACATTATATCTTGCTAAAGGTTTTAGCGAATTAGGATTAAATAATAATAAATTTATGATTTTTTCTGAAAACTCATTAAACTATTTATTATGTGAAACCGCTGTTACTAGTTATACAGGAATAATAATTAATGTTGATAAAAATTATAAAGTATATGATTTGGATAATGCAATAACTAAAACTCTTCCAGATGTATTTCTTTATTCTTCAAGACAAAAGGATATTGTAAATAAATTAAAAGAAAAGTATCCAACTATAAAATATATAGAATTAGAAAGCTATATTCCAAAAATTATCCAGATAGGGAAAAGTGTAATTAAAAATAAAGTTGAATTATTAGAAATGCATAAAAATAATGCAAAAAAATGCTGTAAAATTATATTTACTTCGGGATCTACTTCTAGACCTAAACCTGTTATGATTTCAGGTGAAAATATTATTAATGGATATCCATGTTGTAACTTTAGAATACCAATGAATAAAAATCAACGTGATTATTTATTTTTACCATTAAGTCATGTATTTGCATCATGTGATTTTTACTATTCATTAATAAGTGGTAAAAAGTTATATTTAAGTTCATCTATTAAAAATATTGAAATAGAATTATCACAAGTAAAACCAAATTTTTTGATAAGTGTTCCATTGATTTGTGAAAGAATGTATAGTGCTGTTAATGGAGAAAGCAGTAAATTAAAAGAGTTATATGGTGGTGAATTAGAAAAAATAATAATTGGAGGTTCAAAAGTATCAAAACAATTAAAACAAAATTATTATGATGCAGGCATTTGGTTAAAAGAAGTTTATGGAATGTCAGAAATGGTTACGACATTATCAGGAAATTCAGTTTATGATGATGACATTGAAGCAACTGGTAGTTTATATGATAAATATGAATATAAAATTATTGATAAAGATGAAGATGGAATAGGAGAATTGATTGTAAAGAAGCCAGATCCTTTTTTGGGTTATTATAATGATGATGATAGTACTAAAGAAGCTTTAGATGAAGATGGCTTTTATCACACTGGCGATTTGGGAAAAATAGTCGATAATAAGTTTTATTACAAAAAAAGGAAAGATAGAATATTTGTTTTACAAAATGGAGAAAAAGTAAATCCTAAGGAATTGGAAGCTTTAATTCAAAAAAGATGTCATGTAGAAAAAGTTAATATTCATTTAAATAATGATGTATTACATGCTATTCTCTATACAAATGATTTAGCCAATTATGATGAATCATTTAGTTCAATAAATGATGATTTACCAAAATATAAACATATTAAAAGTTATGAAATAAGATTAAGTAATGAAAGGATAAAGTAATTATGGATAGGATAGATTTATTCAGCGGTATTAGTTCTCTAGGTATGCCTAACACTGTTGATAATAAAGACAATTATGGGTATGTAGATTATGTAAGAGATTATTTAATTAATAAAGGATATAATGTTAGTACATATAATATTTCATCATTAGATCGTAATTATACTTGGGATTTAGAAAAGGTATTTAAATGTAATTATTCAATGTCACAAATTAGAAAAATACAAATATCCTCTATTGATAATTTAAGAAATACCAACTTTTTATTTAAATTAGTAGTTCCAAAAAAATATCAAAAAAAATTAAAACTTATGAATAATGACGAAAAGATTGGGGATGTTTATAAAAAAGCTATTAAACCTATTTTTTTGTATAGCACGGGTATAAATGATATGTTTGTTTTTATGCATGCTGGTCCTGTTGAATTACTCAATAAAACAATAAGAACTAATATGGCAAATGAATTTCAATCTTTTTTTATACAAGCTATTAATAATATTAGAAATAATTTAATTTTTTTGACAGAAATGAACCCTGAAGTCGATATATATGTTTTAAGTGTATATTATTCTAATATTGTAAAATTGATTGATAAGATTATTAATTTACAAAATGTAAGAGATAAAAACAATATCTTACCAAAAGATTTAATATATTATATACAAGCTGAATTTAATAGAAGGTTATTTGATTTGTGTAATGAGTTTTCTAATGTTCATTTAATAGATTTATATTCAGAAAAATTACCTTGTGCTAAATTTGATTTTCATCCTTCAAGAGAGGGAAATATCATTATTGGAAATAAGGTAATTGAAGAATTAGAAAATAATTATTTTAATGGTTCTAAGTTACAGCTAAAGTTAAAAGATATGTAAATAGTATATAATTCATTTAAATGTAAATTTTAAATATACGAATTTTTCAAATAATTTCATAAATTAATATATTTATTCATAGTTTTTATTAGAGGTGTAATATGAAAAAAGTTTTAATAGTATTATTTTTATCTTTTATGTTTATTACAAATGTAAAAGCAGAAGACTTAGGGCTTACAGAGAGTGCTAAAAGTTCTATATTAATAGAAGCATCAACAGGTGAAATTATTCATGAGAGTAATCCAAATGAAAGATATGCGCCTGCTTCAATGACTAAAATAATGAGTTTAATACTTATTATGGAAGAACTTGAAAAAGGTAATTTATCACTTGATGAAAAAGTAAAGGTAAGTGCGACAGCGGCATCTATGGGTGGATCTCAAATATATTTAGAAGCTGGAGAAGAGATGACTGTTAATGATTTACTTAAAGCAATATGTGTAGGATCTGCAAATGATGCAGTTGTTACTCTAGCAGAAAGAATATCAGGGACAGAAGAAGCATTTGTATTTAAAATGAATGAAAAAGTAAAAAGTATGGGACTTAAAAATACAAATTTTAAAAATGCAACGGGATTAGATACTGCTAATCACTATAGTTCAGCATATGATATGGCTTCTATGGCAAGAGAACTTGTAAGACATAAAAAAATACTTGAATATTCTGGAATATATGAAACATATTTAAGACAAAATACTAAAAATAAATTTTGGCTTGTTAATACAAATAAATTAATAAAAACATATGATGGAATGGATGGATTAAAAACAGGTTATACAAAAGAAGCTGGTTATTGTTTAACTGCGACTGCTAAAAGAAATAATATGAGATTAATTGGTGTAATTATGGGAGAAGAAACAAGTGCTAAAAGAAATGAAGAAATGAGTAAAATGTTAGATTATGGATTTAATCTTTATACAGTAAAGGGGTATTTAACAACAAAAACTAAGGTTGGTACATTTAAAAATGATAAGAGTAAGACAGGAAGAGTAAATGTAGTTCCAACACAAGATATAAATGTTCTTAATAAAAAAGGTAATAAAGATAGAAAATTAAGTTATAATCTAGAAATAATTAAAAAGGATATTCCTATTAAAAAAGGTGATGTAATTGGATATTTATCAGTTCATGAAAATAACAAGGAAATATATAAAATAAATGTTACTGTTGATGAGAATGTAGAAAGAGCAAATATTCTTGAATTATTACTTAGAAATATAAAAGATATTATGACTGGTGAAAATATAATGTAAGAAAATATGAACAATTGAGTTCATATTTTTTTTGTACTATCTTGTATTTCTTAAAGAAGATAGTGTATAATTAACATATAGGTGAATACAATGAAAAAAAGTAAATTGTTAATTATTGCTTTATTATGCACTTTTGTTTTACTTTTAATGACTAGTTGTAAATCAAGAAGCAATCTATCTATTTCTAAAAAATCTAGTTTAAAAGCAAAGTGTTCTGCAACTGAATGTATAAAAAAAATAAAAGTAGAAAATACAGTTGAAGAAGTTAATAAAATAATTGGTGTAGATGGAAAAATAATTGATGAGAGATATAATTTTTATGAATATGATTTAGGGAATAATGGAACTATTATATTAAAGTATTATTCTGGAGATAAAGCAATTATAATTTCGTCATATAATAAAGATGAAATTTCTAATAAAAAGGTTAATCTATCAAAAATTGAAGAATTAAAATCTAAAGTTAATTTAGGGATTACATATGATGAATTTAAAGAAGAAATAGGAGGTATAGATGGTACTTTAATAGAAAAATCAGAATTAAGCAATAAGTATATATGGGTTTCCAAAAAAGGTGGATCTGTAATTGCTACATTTAAAACTAGTGATAATGTCTGTTCATTTTTTTCTGGATATAAGGATATAAAATAATTTTTATAAAAAATTTAATAAGTGAGGTTGTAATAATATGATAAAAAAATTTAAATATATTTTATGTTTTGCTTTAATTTTATTAATTGTTGGTTGTGCTTCGGATGAAGAAAAAATAAAATCCAATTGTAGTGCGCTTGAATGTATAAAAATAATCGAGCCAAAAAATACAGTTGAAGAAGTTAATAAAATAACTGGAGTTGAAGGTGTTTTATATGATAAAAAAAATAATTTTTATAGATATGATTTAGAAAATGGTGATACAATTACTTTGAAATATTATTCAGGTAATAGCGCAATTGTATCTGCATCTTATAATAAAAAGAAACTTGCAAATCGAAAGGTTGATTTATCAAATTTAAAAAATTTAGAAAAGAAAGTAGATTCGGGAATAAAATATGATGAGTTTATAAAACAAATAGGTGGAGTCGATGGTATTCTTATTGAAAAAACAGATTTGAGTAGTAAATATATATGGGTTTCTAAAAACGGTGGATATATATATGGTTCTTTTAGAAATGAAAATAATAAATGTTCCTTTTTTGCTGGATATGGTGATACAAGATAAGTCCTATTTAGGGCTTTTTATTTTAACTTTTTTAATGTATAATATTCTCTAGAAATGAAGTGATTTATATGAAATTATTATTACATATTTGCTGCGCCCCATGTAGTATTATGTGTATAAAAAAATTAAGGGAAGAAGATATTGATGTTACGGGTTTTTGGTATAATACAAATATTCATCCATATATGGAATATAAGGCTAGGCGAGATACTTTAAAGAAATATAGTGAAATGATTAATTTTAATGTAATATATAAAGATGAATATGGTTTTAGAGAGTTTACTAAAAATACTATTAATATACTTGATAATAGATGTAGATATTGTTATTATTCAAGGCTTGATGAAGTTGCTAGATATGCAAAAGAAAATGGTTATGATGCATTTTGTACAAGTCTTCTTATAAGTCCATATCAAAAGCATGATTTAATTAAAGAAGTAGGAGAGTCTTTAGAAAAAAAGTATGGAATTAAATTTTATTATTATGATTTTAGACCATATTTTAAAGAAGGCAGAGAAGAAGCAAAAAGACTTGGACTTTATATGCAGAAATACTGTGGATGTGTATTTAGTGAAGAAGAAAGATATTTAAATTATATTGTAAAAGATAAAGAAAGAATGAGTGATATAAGATTAGTTAAGCCATCTACGATGTTTCAAAATGAAATAAAAAATTATTTAATAGAAAAGAAAAGAGAGTTTAATGGAGTAGATGATTCTTGTGATTATTTAGTTATAAGAAAAGATGATAAAAAGTTAATTGGTATGATTGAAAATGTTAAAGATAATAAATTTACTTTGTTAAATGAAGAACAAAATAAAGGTTATGAAGATGAAATAATAAAATTAATTGAGTTAAAAAAATTATTATATAAAAATTAGTGTAATACGTGTTATAATTAAAATAGCAGAGGTGTTATGATATGGAGAAATTTGATAAGAAAAAAAGTATATTTACATATGATGGAAAATATACATATGAATATTTTGTTGAAGGGTGTAAAACATATCCAACTGCTTTGTTTTGGGGACAAATTATTTTTATATTTTTGATTTTGTTTGGAATAAATACGATTTCAGCACTTTTAGGTAATTCACCAGTAAGAATTTATTTTTTAGAAAATTTTATTTTACTTTTATTCTTGATTTTTGTAAGATTATTAGCATTTAACAAAATCATTAGAAATAATAGCTTAAAAGAACTTGAAAAAATAGATAATAAAAATTATAACATTTATTTTTATGATGACCATTTTATATTTGAATCAGAAAAAAGTATTATAAAAAACAAATATAGTGATATAACTAAAATTGTTGAAAGTGATAAATATATTTATATAATTGCTTCAAATAGGATTTTTGGTTTAAAAAAAGAATTAATATCAAATGAGCTTTACGAATATATTATAAATTTAAACAAGGAGGCATATAAAAGAAAAGGAAAAATCAATTTCAATAATCGTCATAAAAAGAAATTAGTAGATATTTTATTTTGGATTAATGTATTTTTAATTTTTATAATGTTACCCTTAATCCAATCTGGATTTAAACTAGATATTTTATTCTATTTATTAGAAATTATTCCTATGATTACATTCATAGTTGGTGTTAGTTTTAAATCAGATAAAAAATTAAATTCAAAAAAAGATATTAAAATTGGTATTTTTTGTTTTATATTTATATTTTTATGTTTTGCAATTATAGACCTTGGTGAACATATAGGACCATATAAACTTAATAATATAGGGAAAAAATTAGATTATAATGAATTTATTTCAATTACTTTACCAGATAATGTACAGATTAGTGAAGATCTTGTATATGACTCAAAAATGGGAAAAGAAAAAGAAAGAGATTTTGAAATAAAATTAAATGGTAAAGATAAAAATAATATTGAAAAATCTATGAAGAATAGTAAAAATTGGATAAAAGGATATTTATTAAAATCAGATTTATATATATTTATTGATGATTTTGATTATAATGATTCAAGTTACTACCTAATATATAACTCTGATAATAAAGAATATAATTCTGTACCAGAAAATATGGGTGTATATAAATATTATGTCGCATCATATAATCCAAATAGTACTGATGGAAATATTGAAATATCTGAGTTTTATTATCAGTATAAAAAATAGAAAAGAGGATAAATATGAATAATAATGAATATATGAAAGTTGCGATTGAAGAAGCAAATATTAATATGAAAGAAAATTTTGTAAATGGTGGACCTTTTGGAGCAGTAATAATTAAAGATGGTAAGATAATATCACGAGCCCATAATACAGTTTTAAAAAGTAAAGATGCAACTGCGCATGCAGAAGTTAATGCAATTAGAGAAGCATCAAAAGTACTTAATACACATGATTTATCAGGATGTATTCTTTATACAAGTGCTGAACCTTGTCCAATGTGCTTATCAGCTATTATATGGGCTAATATAAAAGAAGTTTATTATGCAAATACTAAAGAAGAAGCAAATGAAATAGGTTTCAGAGATGATATAATTTATGAATATATAAAAGGAAATAATAAAGATTTAATTAATCTACATAAATTAGATGAAGAAACATCTAAAGAAGCATTTGATAGTTTTAAAAATAGTTTAGATAAAGAAATATATTAAGAAAATTGGTAGAAATATCAATTTTTTTTAATATTTAGTGGAAAACAGTTATACTGTGGAGAATAAATATATGAAAGGAGAAAATATGATTATACAAAATGAAGATGTATTTATAGTATTTAAAACATTACTTTCATTAAATAGTGATTATTTAATAAATAAAATTGAAAGTACAAATAAGATAAAAAATAATAAAGAATATATTATAGGTAGTATTGATAAAAATGGTATTATTACGATAATTTTAAATTAATTTTGATAGAAAAAAAATAAACCATTAATTTAAGAAGAATAAGAGAATTTCACCAAAATAGGTCATATTTTATTAAAAATGTGAAAAAAATACAACTTTTTTTCAATTTTTTTCTATTTTTTAGGGGAATTTTAATTTTTATGGCTAATAAGATATATGAGGTGATTGAAATGAAGAAAAAAATTCTTCTAGTTGTAGTAGGAATAATAAGTGGGTTGTTATTCAGTAGTAAAGATGTAAAAGCACTCTCAGATGACTCTTATTTAGAGACAAATTATACGGGAGTCTGGGCATATCATTACAAGAACGGAAATCTTGTAACATATGGTGGTCTTCCATTTAGATATTTAAATGGAAAAATGGGTTATTGTATTGAACCTAGTAAACCAATAACAGTTCATACATATAGTTCATATAGTGATTGGAGTAAAAGTGGATTTAGTGAAGATGTTAAAAGAATGATGGAACTAATTGCGTATTATGGATATGAGTACCCTGGTCATAATAATTTAAAATATTATATGGCTACTCAAGAATTAATATGGCTTTTTAGTGAAGATACAGTTGTTTGGAAACAAAATAGAGGCTTTTCTAGTGAAACATTAAATGTAGAAGGAGAAAAAAATGAGATTATGACTCTTGTTAATAATCATGATAAACTTCCATCATTTATAAATAGTAGTTATACCAGTGAATTTGGTAAAGAATTAACATTAGTAGATTATAATAATGTACTTTCAAATTATGATATAAATGGTGATATAGCCTATACAGTAAATGGAAATACTATTAATATAAATACTAATAAGTTTGGAAAAGGAACAATCTATTTTAATCAAAAGAATTTTAATGATAAAGAAACAACTGTTTATGTAGCTGATAGATATAATAGTCAGAAAATAGTAGTATTTGGTCATCCATCATTAAATAGTGGAAATATTAATATTAGTGTTGATAATGCAAAAATAGAGTTTTCAAAAAAAGATATTGAAACAAAAGAGGTAATTAAGGATAAGAATGCAAAATATAAACTTATCAATAATGAAACAAAAGAAGTAAAAGAAATTGTTATAGATAAAACTGGTATATCTAATATAACTATACCAAAAGGTGTTTATACTTTAGAAGAAATAAAGGCACCATTTGGGTACTCTTTAAATAAAGAAAAAACAACTATAACAATTAACAATGATATAAAATTATCAGATGGTGTATTTAAAGTAGATTTATATGATAAAAAAACTAAAGGTAAGATAAAAATAAAAAAAGTATCAGAAGATGGTAATGATTTAGTAGGAGTAGTTATTGGAATATATGATTCAAATAAAAATTTAATTGAGAAGATTAAAACGGATGAAAAAAACAATAATGAGTCTAAAATATTACCTTTAGGAAAATATTATGTAAAAGAAATTAGTACACTTACAGGTTATAAATTAGATAGTAATTTTTATGAAGTTAATCTAAATTATAATAATCAAAATGAAGAGGTAGTTTTAGGCAACATAAAACTTGTAAATGAAAAAATTAGATGTGATTTGGTTTATATTACTAGTGACAAAGATGGTAATTTTCTAGAAAATGTTGAGATAAATGTGGTAGATAAAGATGGAAATTTAGTGTTTAATGGTAAAACTGATACACAGGGAAGGGTTACTATAAATAATTTGCCATACGGTGAATATTATATTAGACAAATAAAGGTTCCAAGTGGATTTATACTAAATAATGATGAATATAAGTTCTATGTAAATGATAGTACATGTAATTCAAACATAAATGTTACAAATGAGAAAACAGTTATGCCAGTTACTAGTAAACAAAACAGTATGTATTTAGTTTCATTTATAATTTTATTTGGAATAGGAGTATATAATTATGTTAAAAAAGATAGTTAGTTTAATACTTATAACTATCTCTTCTTTTTTTATAATAAGTAATTTTAAAGAGGTAAAAGACTATGATGATAATGTAGATTTATTAATAGAAAAAAATAATATAAATAGAAAATATGATGGATATATTTCTTTTAAAAATAAAAAATGGTTAATAAAATATGGTGATTATAATGAAATATTAAATCAAAATTTAGTTCTTATGATTAGTAATAAGGAAACACTAGAAAGTGAATATGGAAATATAATACTTGCGGGTCACAATAATAAATATGTATTTTCAAATCTTTATAAATTAAATAAAGATGATGAAATAATAGTTAGTGATTTTAATTATGAGTATTTGTTTAAAGTATATGATATATCTAAAGTGAATATAAAAAATAAAAGTATTTTAGATAATGTATACGATAAGAAAATATTAACTTTAATAACATGTACAAGCAATAATCAAATAAGATATGTAGTAACTGCAAAATATATTCACACAATTTCACACAATTAATTTGTTTTTCTAACATATTATTTTTTTATTATGGAAGTGTAAGGAGGAAATAAATGTTAAAAAGAGCAAAAATAAGTGTTACTAGAAGAAAGTCAAAAACAATTATATTTTTCTTATTTTTGCTTATAGTTGCTAACTTAGTTTTATCTTCAATATCAATAAAAAATGCAACAGAAGAATCAATGAAGATGGCAAGAGTTTCACTTGGTAGTGAAGTTATTCTTCAAACCGATATGGAAAAAATCAGAGATGAGTTTATGAACAATAAAGATAATGAACAATATACTGATGAAAACAAAAAAGATGATATGAAGAATATGCATAATGCTATGGATGAAAGTACTGCAACTATAAATGATGTTAATAAATTAAAAGAAATTAGTTATGTAACAGATGTAAAATATTATTTTAATGTAAATGCTACAGAAAAGTCATTTAGTTTATATGAAAGTTCTAAAGATGATAACAATAATGATAGACCAGGATTTGATAAAAAAATGAATTCAGGTCTTCAGGTAAAAGCAATAAATACATTTAAACTAGAAGATAATTATGTAAATGGTACAATAAAATTAACTAATGGAGAAGCATTTGATGAAACAAAAGATGATACAGCAATTATTTCTTATGAGCTTGCAACAGAAAATAATTTAAAAGTTGGGGATAAGATAACTATTACATCAAGTGATGATAAAGATGTAGAACTTGAAATAATTGGTATTTATCAAAATTCTGAAACAGATAAGTTTAATAATAACTATAACTTAATATATGTTAATACAAATACAGGTGAAAAATTATTAACAGAAGAGGAATATAATGATGGTAACTATAAAGTAAGTAAAGCTGTATTCTATCTTGATGATCCAGAAAATGCAGATAAATTTAAAGAAGAAGCAAATAAATTAGTAACAGATTTTTCAGATAGAAATTTAACATTAGATATAGATAATGAATCATATGAACAAATGATTTCATCAATAGAAGGTGTTGCAAAATTTTCAAATACAGTACTTGTTATTGTTGTAATTGCGTCAATAGTAGTAATAAGTTTAATGGTAATAAACTCTTTAAAAGATAGAAATTATGAAATTGGTGTACTACTTTCACTTGGAGAAAAGAGAAAGAAAATAATAGGACAATTCATAATAGAACTTGTAATAATTGCTACACTTGCATTCATTACATCAATAGGTTCATCATTACTAGTAAGTCAAAAATTAGCAGATACGTTACTTGAAAATCAGACAACTGTTACTGAAAAAATGAATACATCAGTATCTGGTAACAGAGGTAATTGTGCGGTAATGAATAGAAATATGAACAAAATAGAAGATATGAGTATTGGAAAGATGACAGGACTTGGTACTTCTAAAACAATAGATAGTATAGATGTTAGTGTAACACTAAAAGATATCACATTACTATTTGTAATAGGATATGGAATCATACTTGTATCAATGATTGTACCTTCAATAAAAATATTACATAGTGATCCAAAGGACATATTATCAAGGAGGGAATAAAAAATGAATAAGATAGAAGTAGTTAATTTATCCCATTTTTATCAAGATGGTATGCAAATGAAAAAAGTATTAGACAATGTATCTTGTTCGTTTGAAAGTGGTAAATTTTATTCAATACTTGGACAAAGTGGCTCAGGTAAGACAACACTTTTATCACTTCTTTCTGGACTTGATACTATAGAAGAAGGCGATATATTATATAATGGAGAAAGTATTAAAAAAATAGGATATAACAAATATAGGAATTCCTATGTAAATATAATATTTCAAAGTTATAATTTAATACCATATATGACTGCTTATGAGAATGTTGAGGTAGCACTTGATATTGCGCGAATAAAATTAAGCAAAGAAGAGAAAAAAGAAAAGATATTAAGTACATTAAATGAACTTGGTATTGATAATAGTGCTGCATTTAGAACAGTATTAAAATTATCAGGAGGAGAACAACAAAGAGTCGCAATCGCAAGATGTTTAGTTACAGATATACCATTTATTATGGCAGATGAACCTACTGGTAATTTGGATGAAGATACTGAAAAAAAGATAATAGATATATTTAAGAAATTAGCAAAACAAGGTAAAGGAGTAATAGTTGTTACTCACTCAAAGGAACTTGCTGAAAGTTCTGATAAAATATATCACATTAAAGGAGGTGGTGTGTACTAGAAAAAAGAGGGGAATAATGTTATAATAAATATGAAATGGAGTGTTGATGATTCATGTATAAGGTTGGACTTGTAGAAGATGAAGAGGCTTTAAACAAGCTTATAAAAAACTATCTTGAGAAGGAAGATTTTATTGTCGAAACCTTTACTAAGGGTCAAGATGCACTAGATTTTATAAATGATAAAAATAATGTTAATTTGTGGATACTCGATATAATGCTTGCGGATGATGTCACAGGTTATGACATAATTAAAGCAATAAGGCTTCAAGATGAAGAAGTTCCAATAATATTTTCTTCAGCTAGAGATCAATCAATAGATAAAATTATGGGACTGGAATTAGGATGTGATGATTATATTGCAAAGCCTTATTCTCCAAAAGAATTAGTACTTAGAGTAAAAAATATAATAAAACGCGTATATAGTAAAGATTTTCATAAGATAAAATATAATGATTATGAAATTAACACCATTGAAAGAACTGTATATTATAAAGAAGAAAAAATAAACTTAACCACGCTTGAATTTGATTTGTTATTATATCTAGTAAATAATAAAAATAAACCTCTTACAAGAGAGATGATATTAAATGAAGTTTGGGGAAGCGATTATTATGGAAGTGACAGAGTAGTTGATGATTCAATTAGAAGACTTAGAAAAAAATTAAATGATCTTAATATAAATACAGTTTATGGATTTGGATATAGATTATCATGAATAATAAAAAGACAAGTTTATCAAATCAATTAATTGTAATAACTCTAATCGCACTTCTTGTAATGATAGTATCTATAATTATTGTACTGCCTAAATCACTTGAACCCTTTTTCGAAGAGACAGTATATAGTTATTTAGATCAACCACTTCAAATGATAGAAAAAGAAGATTCATTAACTAAAAAATATAAAAATATTGCGTACATTATATATAGTGATGATAGAATTTTAATTAGTGAAGATTACAAAAATATATTAGGTGTTGATGATTATCAAAAACTATTAAAGTATATTGTAACTGATCAAGGAAAATTCGTATATAAAGGAAATAATTACTATTATTCTGTAAATCATAAAGGAAATAATTATAAAACAATTGCAATAACAACTGATAGTTATATTAAATTTATTAGAAGAAATTCACTTGGAATAGTTATTCCGATTGTAATAATTACATTTGCAATAATTCTTATCTTACTATTTTTATGGTCAAGAATAGTTGTAAATAGACTTCAAAAATTAAAACTAAAAGTTGACAATATGAATAATGAAAAATTTTATGTAGCAAAAAGCAAATATGAATTTGATGATGAAATTATGTTACTAGATAAAACTATAGATGAAATGAAAGAAATTATATTATCTCAGGATAAATATAAAAGTGAAATGTATCAAAATATATCACATGATTTTAAAACACCTATTACAGTTATAAAATCATATATTGAAGCTTATCATGACGGAATTGAACCCTATGATGAAGTCATTAATGTAAGCGAAGAACAAATTAAAAAATTAGAAAATAAAGTAAAAACCCTATTAGAATTAAATAAAATTACATATTTACAAAACTCCTATAAAAACGATATAAAAACGAAAATTATTACTACGATAAATAGTACTATTGATAAATTTAAGATAGTACGAAATGATATAAACTATTTAGTTAAATGTGATAAAGAAGATATATTTTACGATGGTACACCTGATATGTGGGAATCAATAACAAATAATATACTTAGTAATTTTGTTAGGTATGCTAAAAGTGAAATAGTAATAACTATAAAAGAAAATAAAATCATATTTTTTAATGACGGTGAACCAATTGAAAAAGAAATACTTTCTTCAATGTTTGAACCCTACAAAAAAGGAAAGAAAGGTGAAAATGGTATTGGCTTATCAATCGTAAAAGGCAACTGCGATTTGATAGGATACAAAGTTATTGCTAAAAATAAAAAGAATGGTGTAGAATTTATAATTAATAAAGGGATGAAATAATTCCCTTTTTTTGTTATACTTATAAAGAGGTGTTTTTTATGTATTGTGTTAGATGTGGAAAAAATATATATGAAGGTAGTAAATATTGTACTTCTTGTGGTTATCCAGTAAATGGTAAAGTTAAGGAAGAACATGAAACAAAAGATAATGCAAAAGTAATATCTATTTTAGGTATGATATTTAGTTTTATAATTCCAATAATAGGATTAATTTTAAATATTATATCCATTTGTAAATGTAGTAAATATAAATCTAAAACTGGAGATAATTCAAAATATAAAGGTTTGTCATTTGCAGGACTTATAATTTCAATTATAATGACTATAATTCATATGATTATTATTTTTGTTGTAGTTGTATTTACTTTGGTTGGTAGTGGTTCATCAAAATTAAATGGTACTTGGGATTGTTCATATTCTAATTATTCATATTATGCAGTTACTGCAACATTTAATGAAGATAAAACATTTACTTGGAAAAAATATAATGATTCCACTAACAAAAATTATTTAGATGGAACATATCTTATTAATTCAAGAGAATATAATAATGGCATTACAACGTATGAATTTAAGTTAAGAATAGATCATCAAATTGTAAATGGTGATGATAAAGGAAAAGAAAATGCATATATAAAAGCAAAAATATATGATGATAATTATGCAACTATATATAATGAAAAAACAAATAAAATATATCATTGTAAGAAGGTTAATTAATGTTTAAAATAGGTAATTTAGAAATAGAAAATAATGTATGTTTAGCACCTATGGCTGGAGTATGTAATAGTGCATTTAGAAGAATAGTTAAAGAATATGGTGCAGGACTTTTATTTGCAGAAATGGTTAGTGATAAAGCATTAATGTATGATAGTGAAAAAACAAAAAAGATGCTTTATATGACAGAAGAAGAAAGACCAATTGCTCAGCAAATATTTGGTAGTGATAAAGAAAGTTTTGTTATTGCAGCTAAAAAAGTATATGAATTAATGCATCCAGATATTATAGATATTAATATGGGATGCCCTGTTCCAAAGGTTGCCTTAAGAGCACAAGCAGGTGCAGCACTTTTAAAAAATCCAGAAAAGGTAAAAGAAATTGTAGAAGCAGTAGTAAATGCAGTACCATGTCCTGTAACTGTTAAAATTAGAAGTGGATGGGACAAAAATAATATTAATGCAGTAGAAATAGCAAAGATAGTAGAAGAAGCAGGTGCAAGTGCAATTACTGTTCATCCAAGAACTAGAGCGCAAGGTTATGAAGGACTTGCAGACTGGAGCATAATAAAAAAAGTAAAAGAAAATGTTAATATTCCAGTAATAGGTAATGGTGATATAAAATCAGTAGATGATGCTATTAGAATGTTTAATGAAACTAATTGTGATGCAATAATGATAGGAAGAGCATCCTTAGGTAATCCATACATATTTAAACAGATATCACACTATTTAAAAACACATGAAATTTTAGGTGAACAAACAAAAAATGAAAAAATCGATATGTGTTTAAAACATATGAAATATTTACTTGAAATAAAAAATGAAAAGGTTGCCATACTTGAAATGAGAACTCATGCAGCATGGTATATAAAAGGAATGAAAGATTCAGCAATAATAAAAAATAAAATATTTAAATGTGAAACAAGGGAAGAATTAGAAAAAGTATTATTGGATTATAAAAATTCTGATTAAATTTGGGAAAAAATAGTAATAAGCTATTGGTTTTCCCTTTTTTTATGGTATAATAAAAGAGGATTCGAGGTGAAAAAATGAGAGAGTTAACAGAACAAGAAATTGTTAGAAGACAAAAGGTTGATGAAATTAGAAAAACATGTAATCCTTATCCTGAAAGATATGAAATTACTCATACACTAAAAGAAGCATCTAATTTAGAAGATGGTACTGATAATGTTAGTATTGCAGGTAGAATAGTATTCATGAGAAAAATGGGTAAAATGAGTTTCATTAAAGTAAGAGATATTGAAGCAGATTTACAAATTTCTATAAAGGTTGATCTTGTTGGCGAAGAAAGATATCAATTTTTCAAATCAAACTTTGATGTTGGTGATTTTATAGGTGCAACAGGTGAAATATTCACAACTCATACTGGTGAAAAAACTTTAAGAGCATCTAGTTTTGAATTCTTAGGTAAAGCATTAAAACCACTACCTGAAAAATTTCATGGTTTAACTGATAAAGAGTTATGCTATAGAAACAGATATGTAGATATGATTATGAATGAAGATACTAGAAAGAATTTCTTAATTAGAATGAACTTTATTAGAGAACTTAGAAGATTCTTAGATAGTAAAGGTTATTATGAAGTTGAAACACCAATTCTAAACAATAAACCAAGTGGTGCTGTTGCAAAACCATTTATGGCTCATCATAATGCACTTGATATGGATGTATATTTAAGAATTGCACCTGAAACTTACATGAAAAGATCAGTAATCGCAGGTATTCCAAAGGTATATGAAATAGCAAGATGTTTTAGAAATGAAGGAATGGATGCTACCCATTTACAAGACTTCACTATGATTGAGGCATATCAAGCATATTATAATTATGAAGATAATATGAAATTTATAAGAGAATTACTTCAAACAGTAATCGGAAAAGTATTTGGTACATTAAATATTCAAATCGGAGATAAAATGGTAGATTTATCTGGAGAATGGGGAAGAGTTTCATTTAGAGATTTAATAATGAAATATTCTAATATTGATATTAATGAATATAATACTAAGGAAAAACTATTAAGTAAAATTAAAGAAGATAAGATTGAACTTGATAGTGAAACACCAATTGAAAATTTAGGATATGGAAATCTTGTTGACTATTTATACAAAAAGGTTGCAAGACCACATATGCTAGGACCTGTTTATTTAACAGAGCATCCAATGAGTTTATCGCCACTTGCAAGAGCAAATGATGATAACAAAGAAATAACAGATAGATTCCAACTTGTAATAAACGGAGTTGAAATTGTTAATGGTTACTCAGAACTTGTGGATCCAGTAGAACAAGAAAAGAGACTTCATGAACAAGCTATGAATAAAGCAAACGGTGATGAAGAAGCTATGGATATGGATTATGATTATATAGGAGCTATGGAATATGGTATGCCACCAATATCTGGTTGGGGTATGGGAATTGACCGTATGGTTCAACTTTTAACAAATAGCGATAATATAAGAGATGTAGTTATGTATCCACTTATGAGACCACAAGAAACTACAGAAAATTAGGAGGAAAAATGAAGAAATATAATATTTTTAAAGTATTATTGTTAGTTTTAGCAGCAGCAATAATAGTAAGTTTTTTAATCCCTAGTTCAACAATTGGATATTATACATCAGGTATTGAAAAGGGAACTATTAATCCAATAAACCTTGTTGATTCTATATCAAATGGATTAACATCATTTAGTGTATTTATCAGTGCATTTATATTTATTTTAAGTATTGGTGTATTTTATGCAGTACTTAAGAAAACTGGTAAATATGAAGCAGTTATTAATAATACTGCAGTTAAATTTCAAAAGAAAAAAGATTTATTTTTAGTAATAAGCATATTAACATTTGGAATTATGACAGCTGTTATAGGTGACGTTATGCCTATGCTTATCTTTGTTCCAGCTTTTATAGATATTGCTAAAAAATTAGGTTATGATAGTAAAACATCTATCGCATCAACTGTAGGCGCAATACTTTTAGGAAGTGCTGGTTCATTATATACAAATTATGTAAATCAAATAATGAGTACTACAGTATCATCTAATATAATTGCTAAAATAGTTATATTAGCACTTGGACTTGGTTCATTAATATTATTTACAATATTAACAAGCAAGCCAGAAAAAACAAATTTAGAAAAAGAAGAAGTTAAAAAAGGATTACCAATGATGATTGCATTTGATGTAATTATCGTATTTCTAATACTTGGTATGGTATCTTGGAATGGATACTTTGGATTTGAAGGATTCACAAATTTCCATAAAACTTTAACTGATTTTAAAGTATTTGATGTTTCATTATTCAATGCAATATTGGGTTCAACACTAAGTGCATTTGGTGAATGGGCTTTATATAATGTTATTGTATTATTAGTAGTAACTACAGTAATATTATCAATAATTTACAAAATTAAATTTGATGGATTACTTGAATCTATCGCAAGTGGAATAAGAAGAGCATTACCATATGCTATGATAGTAATTCTTGCTAACTTAGTATTAGTTGGTGTTTATAATTCAGGATTCTATACAACAATAATTACAAGTATTGCTGGTATGACAGATAAAGTTCTATCTGGAACAACATTATCTGCATTATCTTCAGTAGTATATCCAGATTATACATATGCTACACAATTTACATTATCAACAATTACTTATACAATAACAGATACAAAATTCTATCTTGTACTTGCAGTTATATTCCAAGTTATTTATTCATTATTCTTACTAATTTCACCAACAAGTATTCTTGTATTACTTGGATTACAACGTGAAAATGTAAGTTATAAAGAATGGATTAAATATATTTATAAATATTTCTTAGGATTATTAATTGTATTCTTTGTATTAATTATGGTTGTAGGTAGAAATTATATTTCAGCATTATCATATGTAGTACTTGCAGTAGTAATTGTAATGCTTGTATTATTTGTAGTTCTTTCTGTAACAAGAAAAGATACAAAAAAACAAGTAAAAAAAGAAAAAGTTGAAGTAAAAGAAGAACCTGTTAAAGAAGAAACAAAAGTAGTTAAGGAAGAAAAGAAAGAAGAAATTAAAACTAAAACTCCTGCTAAAAAAACTACTGGTGTGAAAAAAGAAACTTCTAAGAAAACAACAGGAACTAAGAAAAATACAACTAAAAAGAAATAACAAGATATAAAGCAGACTTTAAAAAAAGTCTGTTTTTTCTTGAATAATTTTTATTAAATGTATCATAAGTATCATAGAATTAATAAGAGGAGGATATTTATGTTTGGAAAATTTAGTGAAGAAGCACAAAGAGTTTTAGTAGATGCACAAAAAGAAATGAGTGAACTAAAGCATCCATATATAGGTAGTGAACATTTATTACTTGCAATACTTAAAAATAATCAAGACTTGGTTAACAAATTTAAAAAATATAAAATAACTTATAAAAGTTTTAAAGAAGAATTGATAAATTTAGTAGGTATAGGAGATAATACTCCTGATTTACTTTTATATAGTACAACTCTAAAAACTATACTTGAAAATGTCATAATAGAGTCAAGAGAAACAGGTGATGAAATAAGTGTTAATGAACTTCTTTTATCTTTATTAAATGAAGGAGAAGGAAAAGCAATAAGAATACTATTATCATTAGGTGTAGATATTAATAAATTATACTCTGATATAAGTGAGAAAAGAAAAATTAAACAGAAAAAATCTAAAAAATTAATTGTTGAAGAACTTGGAGTAGACTTAACTAAAAGAGCCAAAAATAATGAACTTGATCCTGTTATTGGAAGAGATATAGAACTAAATAGAGTTATAGAAATATTATCTAGAAGAACAAAAAATAATCCACTTTTAATAGGTGAAGCAGGAGTTGGAAAAACAGCAATTGCTGAAGAACTTGCAAGAAGAATAGTATCTGGTAATGTACCAATGCCTCTTAAAAATAAAAGAATAATATCTGTTGATATGGCTTGTACTGTTGCAGGTACTAAATATAGAGGAGAGTTTGAAGAACGAATTAAGAAAATGGTAAAAGAATTAGAAGATAATGATGATGTTATTATATTTATAGATGAAATTCATACATTAGTAGGTGCTGGAGGTGCTGAAGGCGCAATTGATGCATCAAATATACTTAAGCCAGCTCTTGCGAGAGGTAAATTAAAATTAATAGGTGCAACAACTATATCCGAATATAAAAAATTTATTGAAAAAGATAATGCCTTAGATAGAAGATTTCAAAAAGTATTTGTTGAAGAACCAGATAAATCAAATTTAAAAAATATTCTTATGAATTTAAAAAGTATATATGAAGCATATCATGGTGTTAAAATAGAAGAAAAGTTGATAGATAAAATAATTGAGTTATCAGATAGATATATTTATGATAGGTGTGAACCAGATAAATCAATAGATATATTAGATGAAGTATGTACTAAAGTTTCATTAAAAGAAGCAAAAGAAGAAAAAGAAATAATAAAATTAAGTGATTGTTTAACAAAAATTCAAAAAGAAAAAAATAATGCAATAATTAATCAAAATTATGATAAAGCATATTCTTTAAAAGAAGACGAAGAAGAATTACAAAGTAAAATTAATAAACTTAAACTTGATTATATGAGAAAAGAAAAAGTGAAAAAAGTTAAATTAAAAGATATTGTAGAAGTAGTTAGTAGTAAAACAAAAATACCAATAAATGAAATAAGTAAAGATTATATAACAAGTATTAATGAAATAGAGAAAACTTTAAAAGAAAATATAATTGGCCAAGATGAAGCAATAAATAAACTTATTGATATTTCTAAAAAAATAAAACTAGGTATAAAGGATAAAAATAGGAGTTACTCAGTTCTATTTTGTGGATCAACTGGTACTGGGAAAACATATTTATCTAAACTATTTGCTGAAAATTTAGTAGGTAAAAACAATGTTATAAAACTTGATATGAGTGAATATTCTGAAAGCATTAGTATAAATAAAATAATTGGTTCACCGGCTGGATATGTAGGATATGATGATAATAAAAATATACTTGAAGAAATAAGAAATAAACCATATTCTGTTCTTATATTAGATGAAATAGAAAAAGCACATAAATCAGTTCTTAACTTTTTCTTAAATATACTAGATGAAGGAAATTGTAAAAATTCAAGTGGTAAAACAGTTAGATTTGATAATGTATTAATTATAATGACAAGTAATGCATATGTAAGTAAATTATTAATGGGATTTAATAAAAAGACTACTAATAATTCTTTAGAAGATTTCTTTTCAAAAGAATTTATAAATCGTATTGATGAAATAGTGCCATTTAAGAAATTTACAGAGGAAGATATAAATAAAATAATTATAAAAGAAGCAAATAAATGTTATAAAAAATATAACAGTGAAAATATTATTAGTTTAGATATGATAAATAGAATTATTAAAGAGTCTAATTATGAAGAATATGGTGTTAGAAAATTATGTAAGGCAGTTAGAAAAGAAATAGAAAATCAAATAGTATGTAATATATTTTCATAATAAAAGATAAATGAAACAACCATTTATCTTTTTTTGTATAAACAATAAAAAATAGACACTTAAGTTCAAAGATGACTTAAATGTCAAAACCAAATTTTGGGTAGGCATTCAAGCATCTTTAAAAAACTTAAATGCTTCTTTTTTTATTTTGTGCAAGAACATTTACTACATATACAATAATATAAAAATTATGACGATTATTATTTTATAGTTTTTTTAGTTTTTATGTGATAAAATATTTATATGTAAATTAGGAGGAATTTTATGGAATATTCATTAAAAAATCTTGAAAAAATTGTTCAAAAAAAAGCTGATGATGCTTTTATAAAGTCTATAATTAGAAAATATATAAATATAGATATAGATAAAACTTCACCATTTTGTGATGTAAGTGATTTATTATATGTTGCACTTAGAACTGATAAAAATAGTGTTGGTAAAATAAATGAAGAAGATAAAAGAAAATTTGCTGATGAAGTAAAAAGTGATTTCACTTCTAGGTATGGAATACCACAATTTAATCCATTGAAAGAACAACCTGGATGGTTCACATATAAGTCATGGAAATTGCTTGGTACAGATAGAATAAGTGAAGGAGAGTATCGTCATAGACTGTATATAAATTCTAAATCTAGTAATTTAATGGCACTTTCAAATGCAATATATGATGAATTAAAGAAAAGAAAAATACTATTTTATTTTAAAATTCAGGGTAATGAAAAC
This sequence comes from bacterium, assembly GCA_019423565.1. Lineage (GTDB taxonomy): Bacteria > Bacillota_I > Bacilli_A > RF39 > UBA660 > CAG-433. The sequence continues at coordinate 154,547 of JAHZBE010000001.1, read as the reverse complement.
AATGAAAAGGGATATAAAGACAGTATTGTTTTATATACATCAACGCCATTATTAGATGATACGATTAAAGCAATATTACAAATCGAAAAAAATAATCCAAAATTAGTTAGAAATTGTAATGCTCCATCGGAGTTAGTTGGACAAATTAATGACTATATTGGATATGCATTTGAATCAGAAAATGCAAAATGTTCATATACAACTTTAATATGTAAATCATTTGAAAATGGAATAGAAAATGCTGTAAAGAATTGGTGTTTAGATAATATAACTGCTACAATTGGAAAAGAAAATATGAAGGAGTATTATTTTGGTGAATATGATTCTTTTGAATTAAAAAAGAAAACACAAGTATTAGTTAAAACTATTCCAAAAGTTGACAAAGAATTTCCTGCAATTCTTTGTAATAGTGTCAGAAATGCAATGGAAAAATTAGGAATAGATTCTAATAATATATGTATGGATAAAAAAACAAGCGCAGATATAAAAGCTTTTTGTGATAGTGGTCAGAAATTAGAATTAACTCCTGATGGTGAAACAGATGAAAATAAAAGTTTTAGTCAAGGAAAAGAACCAAATGCATTTGAAATAGATGACGAAGATGAATATGAAAGTGCCTTAGAAGAAAGAGAATTAAACGCATTTGGTTATGATGAACTTGATTATTTGAAAGAACAAAGAAGAAAATTAGAAGAAGAAACAAAACAAGAAAATACTAATATTATGCATATGTAAAAATTATTATATAAAAGACTAATTTATAGTCTTTTTTCTTCATATATGGTAAAATATTAGTATATAAATTAAAGGAGGTATTATTTTATGAAACTATATAATACACTTACAAAAAAAATAGAAGATTTTATTCCGAATAAAGAAGGATATGTAAAAATGTATACATGTGGACCTACTGTATATCATTTTGCTCATATAGGAAATCTTAGAACATACATATCAGAAGATATACTTGAAAAGGCATTAAAATATGTTGGATATAAAGTTGATAGGGTTATGAATATAACAGATGTTGGACATATGGTTGGTGATGGTGATTCTGGAGAAGACAAGATGCTTGTTGCAAGTAAAAGGGAACACAAAAGTTCATATGAAGTAGCAAAATATTATACAGAGTGTTTTAAAAGTGATTGTGAAAAACTTAATGTAAGATGGCCAGATACAGTAAGTCCAGCAACAGATAACATAGATGAATATATAAAGATAATAACTAAACTATTAGATGATGGATATGCATATATAAGTGATGGTAATGTATACTTTGATACAACTAAATATGCTAAATATTATGAATTATCAGGAAGAAATGCCGATGATTTAATGGTTGCAGTTAGAGAAGATATAAAAAAAGATACATCTAAAAAAAATCCATTTGATTTTGGTTTATGGTTTACAAATTCAAAATTTAATAATCAAGAAATGCAATGGGATTCGCCTTGGGGAAGAGGATACCCTGGTTGGCATATAGAATGTTCTGGTATATCGATAAAATACTTAGGAGAAAACTTAGATATACATTGTGGTGCAGAAGATGCAGTTTTTCCACATCATACAAATGAAATTGCTCAAAGTGAATGCTATTTAGGACATAAATGGTGTAATTATTGGGTTCATTTTGGCTTCTTAAATGATAAAAATGGAAAAATGAGTAAAAGTAAAGGTGAATTTTTAACAGTTTCAGTACTTGAAGAAAAGGGATATAATCCACTTGCATACAGATATTTATGCTTAAATTCTTATTATCATAATGCGCTTACATTCAGTTATGAAATATTAGATGGAGCAGAAAGAGAATATCTAAAATTAAAAAATAAGGTTTTATCATTAAAAGAAGATGGTGAAATAGATACAGATAAATTTAATAGTTATGATAATAAATTTAAGGAAGCACTTAATAATAATTTAAATACTTCTATGTGTTTAACAATTCTTTATGATGTATTAAAAGATAATAGTATTAATGAAAGTACTAAAATATCTTTAGTTCAAAAATTTGATACAGTATTATCACTTGATTTATTAAAAGAAAATAATGTTGTAGTTGATAAAGAGCTAGAAAGAAAAGTAAATGAATTAATTGAAAAAAGAAATAATTTAAAAAAAGAAAAAAGATATGAAGAAGCAGATAAAGTAAGAGATGAAATAAAAGCACTTGGTGCTGAAATTAAAGATACAAGAGAAGGAGTTGTTATTATATGGGAATAGACACAATGATAATACTTGTTTTAATACCCTTTTTACTTGTATTACTTGCGCAAATTATATTAAAAATAACATATAGAAAATACGAAAGTATAGAGACAGACACTGGATTAACAGGAATGGAAGTTGCAAATAAAATATTAAAAGAATATGATCTAGATAATATTGATGTAGTAGAAATTTCTGGTGAACTTACAGATAATTATAATAATTCAAGAAAAAGAGTAAGTTTATCAGGTAATATATATGGTGGAAAAACAATTGCTTCTGCTGCTGTTGCGGCTCATGAATGTGGACATGCAATACAATATAAAGAAGGATATGTTCCAATAAAAATAAGAAATATGTTAGTACCTTTTGTGTATTTTGGAAGTAGTGTTGGATATTATGTAATAATTGCTAGTTTAGTATTTAGTTCATTTAAGCATTTATTTATAGTTGGTCTTATAATGGTATCTTTAGCTCTTATCTTTCAACTTGTAACACTACCAGTTGAGTTTGATGCATCAAGAAGAGCAAATAAAATACTTTTTGAAATGGGAATAGTTTCAGAAGGTGAACATGATGGCACAAAAGCAATGCTTAAGGCTGCAGCATTTACATATGTTGCCGGACTTGTTTCTGCAATTGCATCAACAATATTCCAAATATTAAGACTTATTTATATTTTTGGTGGAAGGGATAACGATTAATGATATATCCAGAATTTATAAAAAATGGTGATTATATAGGTGTAACTGCGCCTTCTGATGGAGTAACTGATATTCTAGATTTAAAAAGATTAGATAATGCAAAAAGTAAGTTACAAAAATTAGGACTAAAAGTTGTTGAAACAAGTAATGTAAGAAAAAGCGTAAAGGGAAGAAGTAGCGTACCAACAGTTCAAGCAAAGGAATTAGAAGACTTATTTAAAGATGAAAAAGTTAAGTCAATAATATGTGCTGGCGGAGGAGATTTCTTACTTGAAATGCTTTCATATGTAGATTTTGACATTATAAAAAATAATCCAAAATGGATACAAGGGTATTCTGATCCAACTGGACTTTTATATGTAATAACGGTTTGTTTTGATATCTCAACAATTTACGCAAATAATTTTAAAACATTTGGTATGGAAAATTATCATAAATCTCTTTTAGACAATATAGAAATATTAAAGGGAAATCTTATAAAGCAAGAAAATTATGATAAATATGAAGGTGAAAGACAAGAATATATAACTGGACTTGAAGGATATAATCTAACTAAAAAAGTAAGTTATAAGTCATTAACAGAAGAAGAAATAGCTGTAAAAGGAAGAATGATAGGTGGCTGCCTTGATATATTAACAGAACTTTTCGGAACAAGATTTGATAAAACAAAAGATTTTTTAGAAAAATATAAAAATGATGGTTTTATATGGTATTTTGATAACTGTGAACTTTCTATTGAAGATTTAATAAGAACTATGTGGAAATTTAAAGATAATGGTTATTTTAAGTATACAAAGTTAATAATATTTGGAAGAAATATATCTGAAAAAAGTTATTATGATATATCATTTAAAGAAGCATTAAAGGAAGCACTAGGTAGTTTAAATATTCCTATAATATATGATTTTGATTTAGGACATGTATCTCCTAGAATGACAATAATAAATGGTGCAATAGCAAATGTCCATTATAAAAATCATAAAGCTACAATTGAGTTTGAATTAAAATAAGTTAAAATAGTTAAAAAGTTGATAGAAATATCAATTTTTTTCTATTTTTTAGGGGAATTTAGGTTATAGACGGAGTAAATAATATATGAGGACCTCAGAAAAACATAAATAAAGGTAGGTGCATATATATTAAATATATAAAAAGTTATCATGAAGATGTTGTAAGACAAAAACATGAAGTAATACCAGGAACATTTGATCCAATATTTAAAGAAATATTTAAAAGCGTAAAAGAATTCTTAGCGGATATAATATATGAAGTAACAGGAATACCAAAAGAAGAAGTATTAAAAGGAACAATAATAAATAGTGAGTATCCTATTTTAAATATAAATGAAAAGAGAAGAACATCGGATTTAATAATAGAATTAGAAGATAGTGTAATAAATTTAGAGATGAATAATCATTATTATAAAAAATTAAATAAAAGAAATGATATATATTTATTTAAAATAGTATCATTATCAGATAAAAGTGTAACAATACAAATAAATATAAATAATTTTAGGTCAAAAGATGGAAGTGTAGTAAAAAGATATACACTAAAAGATGATGAAGGAAAAGAAGAAGATGAAATAGGATTAATAAAATATGATATATATCTTGAAAATATAAAAGAAAAATATTATAATAACGATAAGTTAACAAAGTTAGAGAAATATATGTTAATGCTAAAATTAAGAAAAAGAGAAGAACTTTTAGAAGTGTCTAAAGGAGATAAGAGTATGAGTGAGGTATATAAAAAATTAGATGATTTATCAAAAGATAAGTATTATGCTTTATTATATGATGAAGAAGAAAAGAAAGCTTATGAAAATAAGTGTATACTAGAAGATGCCATAGAAGATGCTAAAGAAAATGGTTATAGTTCTGGGTATGATTCTGGTAAATCTGATGGTGTATCAAATATTGCTAAAAATATGCTTAAGAAAAATATGTCTATAGAAGATATATCAGATGTAACTGGTTTAACAATTGATGAAATTAATAACTTAAAATAAAAAAATATTATGCATAATATTAAAAAAATATCAGTTTTATTCTGATATTTTTTCATTATCTAATACTTTATCAACAATACCATAATCAAATGCCTCATTAGAATCCATGAAATAATCCCTTTCAGTATCTTGTGCGATTGTTTCTAAATCTTTACCAGTATTTTTTGATAAAATCTTATTTAATTTATCTTTTAGCTTTAGTATTCTGTCCGCAGCAATTTTTATTTCAGTTGCTTGACCATTTACTCCTCCTAATGGTTGATGAATCATTACTTCACTATTAGGAAGTGCATATCTTTTGCCTTTTTTACCACTTGATAAAAGAAATGCTGCCATAGATGCTGCCATACCTATACATATTGTTGATACATCACTTTTAATATAATTCATTGTATCATATATTGCCATACCACTTGTTATACTACCACCTGGAGAATTAATATAGATATTTATATCTTCATGATTAATAGAATCTAAATAAAGAAGTTCCGATACTATTATATTAGATAAATTATCATCTATTTCTCCAGATAAAAGAATAATTCTATCTTGAAGAAGTCTTGAGTATAAATCATATACTCTTTCTCCACTACTAGTTTTTTCTAATACATTTGGTATTAAATTCATTTTATTCACCCATTAATATGTTATCAATAATTTTAGTAAATATTCCTATAAATTAGTGACAAAATTATGTATTTTATGTTAAAATTTATAGTGAGAATAGGAAGGATAAAAATGGAAAAGGTAAAAGTAACATATTTAGGTAAATCATATTTATATCCAAGAGATATAACATTAGAAGATATATCAAAAGATTTTCAAGATAATTATTCAGAAACAATAATAATGGCAGAAGTAAATGGAAGACCATATGAACTTAATTATAAAGTAACTGATGATGTTACTGTTGATTTTTTTGATTTAACATCACCAACAGGTAATAGAGTTTATGAAAGTGGTCTTATATTTGTTTTAGAAAAAGCATGTCTTAATATGCTTAATTCTGAAATAGAAGTAAAGTATTCAATTGATAAAGGAATATATATAAAAACTTATAAAAAAATAACAAAAGAAGATCTTGATAAAGTATCAAGAGAAATGAAGGAAATAGTAAAAAGAGATTTACCAATACAAAAAAATTTAGTAAATAGATTAGAAGCTATAGATTATTATAAAAGTACAAAAAATTATGATAAAGTAAATGTATTAAAATATTCAGTAAATACAAATGTTAATCTATATAGATTAATGGATATATATAATTATTTCTTTTCTTACTTACCTGTAAGTACAGGAGCATTAAAAGAATTTAAATTAACATATATTGATCAAAATAGTTTTGTACTTAGATATCCTAATATATATTATTTAAATAAAATCCCTGTATATAAACATCATGATAAACTATTTAATGAGTTTAAAAAATATGATGAGTGGAGCGAAAAACTAGGTATTGAAAATGTAAGTTCACTAAATAGTAGAGTAACAAAAGGAAACGTAGATGATTTAGTATTATTAAGTGAAAATATACAAAATAACTCATTATTTAAAATAGCAGAAACAATTTATAATAATAAAAAATTAAAATTAATATTACTCGCAGGTCCATCTAGTTCAGGTAAAACAACAACAAGTAAAAAACTTGAATTATTTTTAAAAGGATTTGGATTAAATCCTATCGCAATATCAATAGATAATTATTTTGTAGATAGAGATAAAACTCCAAGATTACCAGATGGTTCATATGATTTTGAATCACTAAACTCTATAAATGTTGAATTATTTAACAAAAATTTGAAAGATTTATTAGATGGAAAAGAAGTAACTCTTCCAGTATATAATTTTATAACAGGAAAAAGTGAATTATCAGATGAAAGTATAAAACTTGGAGAAAAGGAAATATTAATAGTAGAAGGATTACATGCTTTAAATGAAGAACTTACTTATTCAATAGATAGAAAAAATAAATATAAGATTTATTTATGTCCGCTTACTGTACTTTCTTTAGATAATCATAACAGAATAAGAACAACAGATAATAGACTTTTAAGAAGAATTGTAAGAGACAATAGAACAAGAGGTTATAGTGCGAGTGATACATTATCTTCTTGGGGTAAAGTAAGAGAAGGAGAAGAAAAGTATGTATTTCCTTTCCAAGATGAAGCAGATGTTATATTTAATACATCACTTATATATGAACTTGGTGTACTTAAAACTTACGCTGAACCACTTCTTTATTCAGTAGAAGAAAGTGATCCAATGTATAAAGAGGCAGTAAGATTATTAAATTTACTTAAAAATATTTTACCTATTAGTAATGATTATATACCAGTAGATTCTATAGTAAGAGAATTTATTGGCGGAGGATATTTTAAATTATAGGAGGACTTATAAAATGGTTAGAATAGCAATAAATGGTTTTGGAAGAATTGGAAGACTTGCATTTAGACAAGTATATGATGATAGTGATATAGAAGTAGTCGCAATAAATGACTTAACAGATACAAAGACGCTTGCGCATTTACTTAAATATGATACTGCACAAGGTAGATTTTTAGATGATAGAATAACATATACAGAAGATGATATTGTTGTAGATGGTAAAAATATAAGAGTATATAAAGAAAGTGATCCTGAAAAACTTCCATGGGAAGAACTTGATGTAGATGTAGTACTTGAATGTACTGGTTTCTTTACAAGCAAAGATAAAGCAATGAAACATATAATTGCTGGTGCAAAAAAAGTAATTATATCAGCACCTGCTGGGGAAGATGTAAAAACAATAGTATATAACGTTAATCATGAAGAATTAGATGGTGATGAAAAAATTATATCTGCAGCTAGTTGTACAACAAACTGTTTGGCACCAGTCGCTAAAGTATTAAATGATAACTTTAAAATTAGAACTGGATTTATGAGTACAATACATGCTTATACAAATGATCAAAATACACTTGATTCACCACATAAAAAAGGTGATTTAAGAAGAGCAAGAGCAGCAGCTTCTAATATTGTTCCAAATTCAACAGGAGCAGCTAAAGCAATTGGACTTGTAATACCAGAATTAAATGGTAAATTAGATGGAACTGCACAAAGAGTTCCAGTAGTAACAGGTTCTATAGTAGAACTTACTTGTGTTTTAGAAGATGATGTAACAAAAGAAGAAATTAATGAAGCATTTAAAAAGGCTGCTAATGTAACACTTGGATATACTGAAGATGAAATAGTTTCAAGTGATGTTATTGGAATTAGATATGGTTCATTATTTGATGCAACACAAACAAAAGTAATTGAAAGTGATGGTATAAAACTTGTTAAAGTAGCCGCTTGGTATGATAATGAAATGAGTTATACAAGCCAAATGATTAGAACTGCTAAATATTTAATAGATATTATGGAAGAATAAAAGACCTCTTTTAAGAGATCTTTTTTATATTAAATAACTTTTGTCCCCAAGCATTTTTTTAGCATATTCTTCATATAAAGCTTTAAATCTTTCATAGTGAATAACTTCTCTTTCTCTTAAGAATGAAAGAGGCGCTAAAATATCTTCATCATCAGTTAAATCCATTAGATTTTCATATACAGTTCTTGCTTTTTGTTCAGCGGCCATATCTTCAGCAAGGTCTGTTAAAGGATCACCAGTCACAGCAAAATATGCGGCAGTAAAAGGTATTCCATTTGCGTCTTGTGGAAAAACAGCATTTTTATGTTCAGTATACTGACTTCCAAGACCTGCTTTTTTTAACTCTTCAGGAGTCGCACCATCTAAAAGTTGATATACCATTGCGCTTATTATTTCAAGATGTGCCATTTCTTCGGTTGCTATATCAGAAAGAATAGCTTTACCTTTATCATCTGGCATTGTATATCTTTGATTTAAATATCTAAGAGTTGCACCAAGTTCACCAGCATAACCACCATTTTGTGTGATTATATATTTTGCCATTTCAACATTTTTATTTTTTATATTTACAGGAAACTGTAATTTTTTTTCATACTTCCACATAAGAACCTCCTACTGTCTTTCCCATGGCCATGGACTATTTATCCAAGGCCAAGGAGAGCCTTCATTTGAATTTAAAATAATATTTCCGAATCTTTTTTCATATTCTTTTAAGTATTTATTACTTATTTCTGAATATTGATTATAAAGTCCAATAGCCTGTGCATCATTTGGATATATGTCTAAATATAAATTAAGTTCATGAGCTGCGAAAGCATACATTTGAATTTTTTGCATTAACTCATCTCTTTCATTCATTGGCTTAATATTTGCAACATATTTGTAAGGCCAGAAATAATAATCAAAAAGATTACCTCTATTTAGTGCTTCACTTGGAGAAACTATGCTATATAATTCTTTATTTTCATTCATTTTTATCATCCTTTCATTTTTTATATTATGTATAATATTTATATTTGAATGAGCATTTGCCTATTGAGTATAAAACAAATGTTTGATATAATAAACATGGAGAAGAGATTATGGAAAGAATAGTTTTACATATAGATGTTAATAGTGCTTTTTTATCTTGGTCTGCAGTTAAACTTCTAGAAGAGGGATATAAAAAAGATATCAGAAATGAAGTTGCTGTTGTTGCGGGAGATCCCAAAAAAAGACATGGAATAATAGTGGCAGCAAGTATTCCAGCCAAAAAAATAGGGATAAAAGCACCAATTAATTTATATGAGGCAAGAAGAAAATATAAAGATTTAATAGTAGTAAAACCAGATTATAATTATTATTATCAAAAATCAAAATCAATGATGAATTTTTTAAAGAAATTATTTCCAGAATTTCAACAATATTCAATAGATGAATGCTTTATAGAATATACATCTATGAAAAGAATATATGGTGATGAAGTGAAGTTTGCTTATAAATTAAAAAATGAAATATATAAAAGGTTTGGTTTTACCGTTAATATTGGTATAGGTAATAATAAATTATGTGCTAAAATGGCATCAGATTTTGAAAAACCTAATAAAGTTCATACATTATATGAATATGAATTTAAAGATAAGGTATGGAATTTAGATATATCGGAGTTATTTATGGCTGGTAAATCATCATGTAAAAAATTAAGAGAACTTAATATAAATACTATTAAAGACCTTGCGTGTGCAGATTATAATATGATTGTTCGTAATTTAAAAGGAATTGGTAAGATGCTTTATGAATACGCAAATGGTATAGATGATAGTAAAGTTGAAAATCTTTATGAAGAAAGAAAAGGGATAGGGTATTCTAGAACTCTTATAGATGATTCAGATAATGTAGATGAACTTTATTCATATCTTTACAATTTTGCAAAAGATATTTCATATTCACTTAGAAAAAAAGAAGTATATGCTTCTACATTAATGGTAACTATTAGAAATTATGAATTTAAAACAGTAAATCATCAAAAAAAGTATACAAATTCATTTTGTTTAACAAACGATATATATGAGAAAGCAAAAGAATTATTTAATGAGTTTTGGGACAAAGAGCCAGTTAGATTAATAGGACTTAGAGCAACTGATTTTACAAGTACAAATAGTGTGCAGCTATCTATGTTCGATAAAAATAATGATAGTTATAAGGAAGAACAACTGCAGAAATTAGTAGATAATATTAATAGTAAACTAGGTAGTTCATCTGTAACACTTGGTGTAAAAAAAGAGTAAATTTTTTAATTGATTATTGCATATTATTTCTTTTTTAGTTAAAATTATCGTAGGAGGTATATTATGGGAATAAAATATCCATTTGTTAGAACTTGCATGAATGAAAACCAGGCTGATTATAAAATAGCTGCAGTTAAAGAAGAATATAAAAATAGACCTGATTGGATAATCGGTGATGTAAAGAAAGAACCATTGTCAACGGGTGAAGTTAAAATAACAATTGAATTAATTAAATTATCAAAGGATGAGATGAAAGAAAATAATAATGGTTATGGTCCAAAAATATAAACAATCTAATTTGATGTGAACCCTAAGGGGTGCATTTCAATTGATTGTTTTTTTATAAATATGAAATTAATATTTTTGAAAGGTATAGAAGAATAATATAAAATATAATTTATTAAATATAGGAGTTTTGTTATGAAAGAATATAAAAAAATTAAAAATGATTATTATGAGTTTTTGTATGATGAAAAGTATCAAAAAGAAATTGAAAAAATTCTGGAATATACGACTAAAAAATTGATTGAAAATTTAAAATATTTTGGTGAAGAATCTTATGGTAATGTTATTAAAGTTTCATTTTTTGATAGTAGAGAAGACTTTTTTAATAGAATTCACGAAATAGATAAAAATGCAAATCCACCTGTATGGGCATCTGGTTGTTTTTATGGGGGAGAAAATCAAATATTATTTCCAGAAGGTGATATTAATAAAAAATTTTTTACACCTGCACATGAAACCTGTCATTTGTTATTTCTTAAGTATGTTTATTCAAATTATAAAAATAATAAAAGAATAACATGGCTTGATGAATCTTTTGCTGCTAATTTTTCTGGTGAAGTACAAAATAATATAAATAATGGTACATTTATAAATCAAATAAAAAAATATATAGGTGCCGAACTTCCAAATATGAATGATATATCGTTTGAAAATAAAAATGTAAAAACAAAAGAGTATAATGCATATGATTTCTACCATATAATAGGTAGATATTTAGTTGAAACAAATAATAAAGATAATTTGTTAGAATTATATAAAGATGAAGAAAGATTTTTAAATTTAGGAGAGACAATCTTAGGTGATAGTATCAACTATTTTATAAAAAAATATAATTTATTAGAAGATGAAACTATTAAAACAATTTAAAATGCTAAGCAAAAAAATATAAACTAGCATTTTTTTCTTTTTATATAAATAATTGTTATGGTATAATTTATTTAGGTACAATAAGATAGTACTTTGAAAGATGGTGAAATTATGAATGAAAATATATTGGCGGTATGTATACCAAATAATGAAAATGAATTAAGTTTAGATTTTTTATTTCAATCAGATAATTATAAAACAATTAGTGTAACAAATGAATTTCAATTTGAATGCTTTTTAGATGATATTGATGATATAAGTCTTTTAAAACAAAAAAATAAAATATATTATCATATTGATCATATTAAAGAGTATTTAAAAGAGAATAATGAAAAATTATTAAAAAAATTAAGAGCGGAAAGATTTAATCCAGATAGTGAATTTGTATTTTTTAAATTACTTGCGAATAATGGAATGGTTGTTCTTACCAATAATGAATATACATCATTTTTATTTGTTCCAGAAAAATTAAAAAAATCACAGAAAAATAGTTTATTGAAATTAAAAAGTATGATTAATCCAGAACAAAACTTTGTTTGTATTGTATCGGGAGACGAATATAATCTTGAAAATGTAAAATATAATGAAATATTAAATTTTCTTGATATTGGAAATCAAAGAAAGAGGATGTAAAAAAATGAATGAAGATATAATTAAACAAATTGCACTTGAACTAAATATTAGAGTAGAACAAGTAAAAAGCACATTAAAAATGTTAGAAGATGGTAATACAATACCATTTATCGCAAGATATAGAAAAGAAGTAACTGGTAATCTTGATGAAGAACAAATAAGATCAATTAGTGAAGTTTACGAATACCAAGTTAATTTATTAAAAAGAAAAGAAGATGTTATTAGATTAATAGATGAAAAAGGTTTATTAACAGATAAAATAAAAACAGAAGTAATGAATGCTTCAAAATTGGTAGAAGTAGAAGATTTATATAGACCATATAAAGAAAAGAAAAAAACAAAAGCAACAGAAGCAATTAAAAATGGTCTTGAAGGTTTAGCAAAAATTATATTAAGTTTTCCAAAAGAACTTTATGCTGTGGATAAATTCTTAAATGATAATGTTAAAACTAAAGAAGATGCTATTGAGGGTGCTAAATACATAATTGCAGAGTATATAAGTGATAATGCTTATTATAGAAAATGGATAAGAAATGATATATATAATAACTCTAAAATAGTTACTAAGAAAAAGAAAAATGCTGTTGATGAGAAAAAAGTTTATGAAATGTATTATGATTATTCTGAAGACGTTAAGTATATAAAACCACATAGAGTACTTGCTATAAATAGAGGAGAAAAAGAGGGGGTATTAAGTGTTTCACTAGAATATAATAAAGAATATATTTATAATTATTTAGAGAAAAAACTTATAAAAGATGAAAATTCAGAATGTGCAGTATATGTAAAAGATGCAATAGTTGATTCATATAAAAGATTAATTGGACCAAGTGTTGAAAGAGAAATTAGAAGTGAACTTACTGAAAAAAGTGAAGAAGGAGCAATAGAAGTATTTGCTAAAAACTTAGAAAATTATTTACTTACTCCTCCAATGAAGGATAAAATGATATTAGGTTTAGATCCGGCATATAGAACAGGTTGTAAATTAGCTGTTATAGATTATACTGGTCAAATGCTTGATATAAAAGTAATATATCCTCATGAACCTAAAAATGATTTTGAGGGCAGCAAAAAAATTGTACTTGATTTAATAGATAAATATAATATTGATATAATAGCAATTGGTAACGGTACTGCATCAAGAGAAAGTGAAACATTTATCGCAAATGTTATAAAAGATGCAAAAAGAAGTGTAAGCTATATTATAGTTAATGAGGCTGGTGCAAGCGTATATTCAGCAAGTAAACTTGCAATAGAAGAATTTCCTAATTTACATGTTGAAGAAAGAAGTGCAATATCGATTGCAAGAAGACTTCAAGATCCACTTAGTGAACTTGTTAAAATTGATTCTAAGTCAATAGGTGTTGGACAATATCAACATGATGTAAAAGAAAAGAATCTAAATGAAGCACTTGACTTTGTTGTTAGTAAATCAGTTAATAATGTTGGTGTTAATATAAATACAGCTAGTGCATCAATACTTAAATATATATCAGGTTTAACTAAAAAATCTATTGAAAAAATTATAGATTTTAGAAATAAACATGGTAGATTTAATTCTAGAAATGAACTTATAGATAATAAGATATTAAGTGATAAAGTATATGAACAATCAATAGGATTTATGAGAGTACTAGATGGATCTAATCCACTTGATAAAACAAGTATTCATCCTGAAAGTTATAATAAAACAACTAAACTTCTTGAAAGTATTGGTATGAATTATGATAGTCTTGGAACGGAAGAACTTATAAGTAAATTAGATAATATTAATATAGATGATTATTCTAAAAAACTTGATATAGATATTTATACACTTGAGGATATTATAAATTCACTTAAGAAACCTAATAGAGATCCAAGAGATGATTTTGATAAACCTATTTTAAAAAGTGATGTTCTTCATATAGAAGATTTAAAAAAGGGAATGAAACTAGAAGGTACAGTTAGAAATGTAGTAGACTTTGGTGCATTTATTGATATTGGAATTAAAAATGATGGGCTTGTTCATATTTCAAAGATTACAGATAGGTATATAAAACATCCATCAGAAGTATTAAGTGTTGGTGATATTGTAACTTGTTATGTTGATGAAATATTTTTAGATAAGGGAAAAGTAGCACTTTCTTTAATAAAAAATTGAATTTTTTTGAATATTGTGATATTATAATGAATACATTTAACAAGGAGGTTGTTTATTATGGAACAAATAGAAAAAAAATATGATTTATCTCACAGAGATGTATTAAAAGAAGAAACAAAAAATGAAATAACAGAATTAGATAATTCTATTAGACAATTAAAAGAAGATATATATAATTTAATAATATCAAATATACCACATGAAAAATTAGATGGAGAAGTTGAAGTTCCCTATATTGTAACTCAAAATTGTGATTATCAAAGATTAAAAAATTATAAAACAAACCTTAATTTGTATTTAAGAAATATAGAAGAAAAGCTTTCTTTTAAAAATTTATTAACACAACAAGAAATTTTTGAATTACAAAAAGAAAAGGTACAGATAAAAAGTGATCTTGACACATTGCAAGAGAATCCTAAAAGATTTTTAAGAATGGAAGATGCAAGATGTTGCAATTATTCTCAAGTAGAAGATGAATTAGTTAAAACAATTATTAAATATAAAATTAAAAGACTATCATTATTAAAAAAAGCAAGAGAAGAGATTGGCATTAAGTATAAAGATAAATTTAAGAATAAGTCAAATACAAAACCAAAACAAAAAGTAAAAAAAACAGAAAAGTCAGAAAAAAAGTAAAAATGTATTGACAAATATATATAAAATAAGTATACTTAAATAGTACTTATTTTTGATGCAGGTGTAGTTTAATGGTAGAACCTCAGCCTTCCAAGCTGACTACGGGAGTTCGATTCTCCTCACCTGCTCCATTGAGGAATCTGTTCGGAAAATCCGGACTTACATATATGAATCATTCGAAAGAATGATTTTTTTGTGTTTATAAATCATCCATCCCAAAAAGAAAGGATGGTGAAAATAATGAGACAATTTAATACTTATAAGTCAACAATGAAATATTTAACAGATCAAAATTTATCTTTAAATGCTAAAGGTTTCTTAACTATTATTTTATTTAATGATGGAATTATTGGATTAGATATTCAAAAATATTGTACTGATAATAAAGAAACAATAAAAGATGCTTTACTTGAACTAAGAATCAATAAGTATATTAAGTACGATTCAGAAACTAAAAAATTAATAGCTGCTCCTATTCCATATACTGAATGGGATGAAGATTTAAGATAAGAAAGGATTTTATTTATGTTAAATATTATTATAAAAGAAGTTCCAATTGATGAAGAACTTAAAACAAGAATTAAATTTATGTGTGATTTTTGTAATATTAAACCAACTATTATTAATGGTTCAGTTCGTAGAATTGAAAAAACTAATATTAATTATATTGAGCCAAATAAGATAATTATTAAAGATACTACTTTTTTAGCATTTAATCATGGAAAAGATATATTTGTAGAAAATTTACAAAAACATATTAAACTTAGCGAGTTTCAAGAATATATTAAAAGTCTATGAACTATTGACATTATTTTCAAAAGTGATATTATAAATAACCAATGAAAGAGGTATTCTCTAGAAAGAGAGGTACATCTATGATAAAATATATACGAAAACAAAAAAATTATAATATTGAAGATTTTGAGGAGTCAGTAGTATTTAGACTTTACTAATACTATTTTCTCCTCTTTTTTTATAAAAGGAGGAAAAATTATGAATGAAGAAAAGAAAATCAAAGAAAAATATTTTGATGGTAGTACGTATTTGCAAGCCTTGAATGAAAAAAAAGCTCAAGAGGCTTTAAAAATACTATGTAATATTGAACAATATGGAGATGAAAATAAAGGTCCTGATTTAATATCAAAAACAGACAATATAATTTATGGAATTGAACATTTTGAGTTTGATAGTACAAGAAATGATAAAAAAGGAAGTAAGTTTAAACATCAGATAGGAATTATAGATAATAAGGTTAATAATGAAATAAAAATCAAAGATAAGGTTCACAATACTTCTGTATTAGAATTGAGTCAAGATTTGAATAATTACATAAATAATTATAAAAAAATATACAGTTATCATTATTCAAGAATTCAAAGTTATTTAGAAAATCTTAATAAAGACTATCCAAATTTAAAAAAAGAAATTTGGTTTTTTATAGAAGATGTAACTCCATTTGGGAATCACTATTTAGATAATGATTGTAAACCTTTACTTTTTCATCCAATGTTGTCAAGAGAATTAATTGAGCTATTTGAACAATCTTCGCAACTTCAAGGAATAATCTTTGCAACTAATTCGTTTGGAAATGAAAAGAAATTATTTGTATATCTTAAAAGCAAAAAAGAGATTAACTTACTAAAAAAAGAATGTTCAAAAGAATCTGTAAAAAGTTTATTAGTTCAAAATCCATTATGCTCTACAACTTTAATGAAAATAGATAATTTAGAAGAAGTTGAAAATAATGAATAATGGTATTAAAGTTCATGCTGGTCTTTATATGAGGGTATCAACTGAAGACCAAGCTCGTGAAGGATTTAGTTTACCAGAGCAAAAAGAACGATTAGAAGATTACTGCAGGTTAAATAATTTTGAAATAGTAGATTATTATGAAGATGCTGGTATTAGTGCTAAAAAAGGAAACTATAGACCTGAATGGGAAAGATTAAAAGAAGATATTAAAAGTAAAAAAATAAATACAATGATTGCCTTAAAACAAGATAGAATCACTAGGAGTATTTATGATTGGGAAAATATATTAAGTTTTTTAGAAGAAAATGAAGCTTATTTAGATTTTGTATATGATGATATTAATACCACTACTTCAAATGGTAGAATGATTTCACGTATTATGATGAGTGTATCTCAAAATGAAATAGAAAGAACTTCTGAAAGAACTAAAGTTGGACTTGCTGGGGCAATAAAACAAGGACACGTTCCCTGTATCAAATGGCACCAACTCATTTTTATCGTTTTTACTGTTGTTTTTAGGGGGAATAGTAAACTTGTACTCTTTCCCCGTTTTTAATACAAATCTAGCAACTCTAGGTAGTTTATTACCGTCCTCATCATAATCTCCAACAATGATACATTCAATCATTTTTTCAAATACTTCTCGTTTAAATTGTTTTAACTCTCTTGGTTCATTGAAATAGTCATCAATAGATTTAAGTTGTTTAGATAATCCTTTATTTTCAGCAAGTAATTCTTCATAATATCTAATTTTATTTTTGATATTATTTAATTCATCAAGTAGTTCCTTTTCCTTTTTCATAAATAATTCTTTTCTATCAATATCAGTATTATCAAGTTCCATATCAATTATTTTAGATAATCGTTGTTCTATGGTTGTTTTTTGATTATTCAAATCATTTAATTTGTCTTGATAATCATTATCATTAACAACTTCTTTAATTGCTTGTAATAAAACTTCCTTTGTTTTGTGCTTATTTTTAACTATATTGTTATATAGCATAACAAAAACCTGTTCTAATTTAGTTTCACTTAATCCTACAGAATCAGGACAAGCATCAGAATGCTCACGTTTTTTAATACAAGTCCAGTAGATATTATATTTAGGGTTCTTTTTAGAATAGGAACTATGTCTTCTACAAAAGTTAGTTCCACAAAATGCACATTTAATCTTGCTACTAAAAGCATATTTGCTTGTTTCTCGGCTAGTATAACCTTTCATAGTCATTGATTTACTTCTTTTACTGGCAATTTCTTGTGCTTTATCCCATATATCTCGTGATATTATTGCCTCGTGATGATCTTTGATATAGTATTTGTCTTTTTCTCCTTTATTTAAAACACTCTTATGAGTAATAGGACTTACTGTGTATGATTTTTGTTGTAATAAATCACCAACATACTTTTCTTGGTGTATCATATTGCTAACTGAAGAAGTTGACCATCTAGCACCTGTATAACTAGGTATTTTCATCTCTTCTAGTTTATTAGCAATTCTTCTACAACCCATACCAGATACATACCAATTAAAAATCATTCTTACAACTTCTGCTTGTTCTTCATTTATATCTAATTGTTTTGTTTCTTTGTTCCAATCAAATCCATAGCAATCAGGACTTCCAACATATTCGCCACGTTTCATCATAGCTTTTAAACCTAATTTAACGTTTTGAGAAGTGGATTCACTCTCTGCTTGAGCAAATGCACTATAAACAGTTAAAAATACTTCACTATCTAAATCTAATGTGTGAATATTTTCTTTCTCGAAATATATATCAACTTTTCTATCTCTTAAATCTCTAACATATTTTAAAGTATCAACAGTATTTCTAGCAAAACGTGAGATAGACTTTGCTAAAATGATGTCTATTTTACCATTCATAGCATCATCTATCATACGTTGAAACTCAGTTCTATTCTTAACTTGTGTTCCAGAAATACCCTCATCAGCATATATTCCTACAAATTCCCAATCAGGATTAGATTTTATCTTTTCAGTGTAATATTTAATTTGTGAGTTATAACTCGTTAGTTGTTCTTCATCATCTGTACTAACTCGACCATAAGCACAAACTCTTTTTTTCTTATTTGCAACAGTAGTATTATCTTCACATTTGAGATTAGCAGTTATAATCTCAACTTGTGCCATTTGCACCTCACTTTCTTAATTCTTCAATTTCATTTTGAACTAAATACTCCGTTCAATAGAATTATACCTTATTTTTGTATAAATCTGTACTCTTTAATAAAAACTTTTAATTTTTTCTTTTAAAATATAAAATTGTTTTTCAGTTATTAACTTTAAATCTAATAAATCAGAAATAATATACAAATTAATTGATTCATCAATAATATTATCTATTTCTAACTGATTTAATTGTTTAGTGGTTTTTTCTTCAATGATTTCATACATTAAATCGTCTCCTTTCGTTTTAAAATTTTTGTAATAGTATTAAATAATAATTTTTCATAACTAATCTCAAACCTCCATTGCACATTATTTAAATTCACTTAAAAGTTGTTCCATTTCCTGTTGTTCTGCTTCAGTGGGTATTTCTTTTTCACATCTTTTACCATCCCAAACCATAACACCATCAGGATCATATCTAATATGTGGTTCTCTTTTACCATTTAAAATATCTTCTTTGTTATTAGATATATCTGTGACAGTAATAAATAGTTGGATTTTATTATTGGTAACATAAGAGTTAAGATAACCTTTTATAAATACTTTAGTTCCTTTAACAAAAAAATCCTTATAAGTTATATAAAGATTTCTGTTAATATTTAAACTAGAATATACTTTGTTTTTATCATATTTAAGAGTGGTTAACCCAAACTTAATATAATCTCGATTATTGTCTGTAATATTGTTTATAATTCCTGAAATAATTATTTCATTTAAATCTACATTCATTTATCATTTCCTTTCATTTTAATTCTTTTATTAATTTAAATTATTTAAATAAATTTTAAATTATTTTATTTATTATAATTATTTATTAATATTATTTATTCTGTTAGAAGTTCTTCACTATACATATTAGCAGTATCTTGCTATTTACTCTAGAAGATATTTGTTAAATAGATTTTTCTCATATTAGGTTCGTTTTCTACTTTAATATAATCTTTTTTTCTTAATGATGTTATGCAACTCGTAATAGTTCTTTTTGATACTTTTAAATGTTTAGATAAATATCTATTACTTGCATAACAAAAGCCATCTTGCATAGTTAAAGTAGTAATAAATCCCATTAGTAGTTTAGAAGTAGAAGATATATCTTCATCTAATAATACCACCATAGGAACTTCTACATACTTTAAATTAGTAATATCATATTCCATAATATCAATCTCCTTTCTTTAATTTTTAGAAACAAAAAAACTTGTAAAAACAACTTACAAGCAATACCGATATAAACTTCAAAAAAGGCAATAGTATCCCTGGGACTTTATTTTAAATCCCGTTCCCTAGGATTGAAGTAATTTAGTCTTATAGACTAGGTTCTAACATAAATCTACGAACATTTACTGAACCTTTATTTGTTAGCGATTGTGTCTATTCTAACAAAACTCATATACGTATAATCCTCTGTCGTATTCATTGAACCTTATATATTTATTATCTTCTAATATTTGTAGGTTCTTTTTAAATCCAACATTACTTATACTTAATCTTTTTTGAACTCTACCTATACTTATACTTGTGAACTCACTTCTGTTGGATCGTTCTGCACAAAGTATTTTGTATATAAATTTAGTTTCAAACTTTATATTCTTGTCTTTCCATATTCTTGGATTAATTAATTCTGGTTGTTTGTTCTTCTGCATACATTTGATTTCCTCCTTTTTTTTGTATTCAACACTTAATTAAATGTGTACGCTAGTACTCACTTGATAAATCAATCTTAACATGTTAAATACTATCTTGTCAATACTTTTTTATTCATTTTAAATAAAAATGTTGACTTTTGTACTCAAATAGTGTATGATTAGTGTGTGAGGTGAAGAAAATGTCTATTGATAAAACTATCGGTGAAGTAATTGCCGAAGCTAGAGAACAAAAGAATCTATCTCAAAGACAACTTGCAAAACTTGCTGGAATTAATAGTTCTGGATTATCTAAAATAGAGGCAGGAGAAAGAGATCCTAGTCCTAAAATATTAAGAAAGATAAGTAAACATATTGATGTTAATTATAATGACTTAATGTATAAAATGGGATTAGGTATTGAAGTTAGTCCATTAAATCCATTTATTAAAGATTATTATTCTAATTTAAAAGGTAATGAATTAAATGAGGCTGAAGTTAATGTTTTAGGTAATAAGCAAAATTTAGAGAAATTAGTATCTTCTTGTGAAGAAAAATTAAAAGATAATAACATATTAGAAAGTGAAAAAGATTTATTATTACATACTATTGAAGATACAAATTATCAAATCAATACACAACAAGAAATAATTAACTTAATTCAAAGTTTGAAAGTAAAGGAGAGAAATAAAAATGCGAAATAAAAAAATATTAAGAATTGTAGTTATATTATTAGGAATATGGTTTGTTGTTAGTTTTGGATTATCTCAAATTATTACAACAGATTATTTAAAAAATATGTTTTGGGCATCATTAGCATTTTTAATGGTAGGAACATTACTTGACTTAAATGCTTGGAGCAAAATTGGATTAGATGTTGATAAAAATAAATCAAGAACAATTAAAAGAGGATTTGATGATAGTACAACAATTTTAGCAGTTTTTTATGGTACATTATTATCAGTAATTGTATTGTTAGATACATCTAAAAATAATTTAATGAATAATAATTATTCAATAATAATTATGTTCATTATGACATTAGAATTTGAATTATTTATGTACTTATCAATATGGAATGCTAAAAGAGATACTGCTAAATTATTAAAAGATAGTAAATAATATAAATAGAAAAAATAGTCTTTTTGCTTTTCGTGAGATTAGCAATTAGACTATTTTTTATTGGAAAAACGACGCACGTTTTGTCAGCTATGCTGATGAAAGTGGGGATAGTTTTTTCATTTTTTTATGAAGTCGTATGACAAATAAAAAAGGCAACTTATTACTTACGTTAGTTTGTAATAATGTTGCTTAATGGGGTTTCAAAAGGGGTAAAATCCCTTTGCACACTCCTAGATGGCTTGTCCATCTTGGTAGTGTGTTACTTATCTGGATATACAGATAAGTTTTATAGAATAATTAACATTTTCAAATAATCTATATTCTACAATTATTAATACACTAATTTTTAATAGGAAAAGTGTCAAATGAATATACAAATTCTCTAATTTTTGGTATAATTTTATTGTATATGGAGGTTTAGAATATGAATTATAGTGATTTAAGCGAAGAAACTCAATTATTTCTTAACAAAACAATGGATATATATTCAATAATTAAAGATAAAAGTATAAATAGAACTGTTAAAGATTTAATTAATACAAAAAATTATGAATTTACTAAATTAGATAAGAAAGTATTGGCACTTTTTATTGCTGGATTATTAGTCGATGGAAATTTGAAAGAAATATTTTCTCAATACGATGACATTAAATTAGATAATCTATTTGATTTTATAGGTATTAAGGAAAGTGATATAACACCAATAGAAAAAGAAAAATATGAAGAATTTTTTGACAAAAATATAAAATTAGATTTAGTAACTATTCTCAAGAAAAAAAATTGGGATAATACAATCAATTTTGTAACACCTGAAGTTATAGTAAATGCATTACAATTCGTAAGTTTAAGTGGTTCAAATATTCTTGATTATTTTGCAAAAAAATATGATGTACCAAGGAGTTTTTTAGGATTTAATGAACATCCTATATTTAGTGCGTTAGATAATTATACTCTTATGGATGGTAGTGTTAGTAAGAAAAATTCACCTAAAGGGAATAATCTCGGATTAGGGTCATCATTATTTGCAACTTCACCATTGAAAAAAGGTAATCCAAAACCATTAATACAAACTCAAAAGCAACAAAAAGCATTAAAATTTGATGATAGTGTATGGCAATTACTTGATGAAATTCAAAAGAAATTTATTGGTCAAGAAATTGCTGCTGAAGGATTATTTTATAATATAGTTAATAATCAACAGTTAGCTGAAATGGAAGATATACCTGATGGTCAAAGATCAATTATATTTATAGATGGTCCAACAGGGACTGGAAAAACAGCAATTACAAGAGAAATTACTGAAAAACTAGGAATTCCTTTTACATCATCTTCTGTAACAAATTATTCTTCTACTGGTTATGTTGGTGGAGATATTACAGATGTATTAAAAGAACTTTATAGAAAAGCAGATGGCGATTTAGAAAAAGCCCAAAGAGGAATTATAGTATTTGATGAATTTGATAAAATTGCTTATTCTAGAAGTGGTGGATTAGAAATGAAGAAAGCAGTTCAGCAACAATTATTAGATTTTCTAGGTGGTGGAAAATATAATATTCGTGTTGGTAATAGTATATTTGATATGAATGAAATTGAATTTGATACATCAAAATTAACTTTTGTATGTCTTGGAGCATTAACAGATTTGCGTTCAAAGAAAACTGAAACAAGACAAACCATTGGATTTGGTCAAACTAGTCAATCTTCTGAAGAACAAACTTACAGTATTACCCCACAAGACTTAATGAGCATTGGTCTAGAACGAGAACTTGTAGGTAGATTTAATACATATTTACATACTGATGATTATAGTAAAGAGTCATTAGAAAAAATATTAAGAGAATCTACTATTAGTCCATTAATAGGATTTAAGAAATGGATAGAAGCACGAGGAAAACAATTAGTAATTGATGAAAAAGTTTATGGTTTAATTGCTGAACAAGCATATGAATTAAATACTGGTGCTAGAAGTTTGCAAACAGTTATGAATAATATTAGAACTCCATTTATTAGAGAAGTCTTACGAGGAACAGACAATACAATTCATTTAGATTCTGAAACAGTAATTAAAGCAAATGGTCAAACAATGAATAGAAAAGGAAGAGGATAGTATGGATTTTGAATATAATGGTAATTTATTAGAAGATGATAGAATTAATCTTGTTGCAAATGAAATAGTTAATAAATATTCACAAATTAGTCTTGAAAAAGCAAGAGAAGCTGCAATGCTTGAGGGTAAAATTTCTGATTACAAAACTATTAATGATGAACTTAATAGATTATATAATATTATGCTAGTTAATAGTGATAATAAGGAAATAGTAATAATAGTTTATAAAGATTATTTAGAAGTATTAAAAAATAGCAATATTGAAGAAGGTAGAAATAATTATATAAATTTAGTTGATGGAATAAATGCTTATCTTCAAAACTATGCTGAATTTCCTTTACTAAGTGATTATCAATAAAAAAGCAAACAAAAAAGCGAGGATGTGTTTAAAAAAACATACTCTCGCTTTTATAATACATTTAACGAATAACAATAATCATATACATTTAGTTCTTGATTAATTTTATTGTTAATTTCTTCATTTTTAAAATCATATTGAAAAATATTAAACAACATTTCTACTGAAAATTTTTTCTTTTCGCATAATGATAATTCCATATACTTTGCTGAAATAAATAATAAATTTTTATATTTAGCAAAGTTAGTTATTACTTTTTTAGAATTAGGATCTAATATTTCTAACACTTCTTTTAGTAATTTAATAAAACTTTCACTATATTTAGTAGAAAAATAATGTTCTTCAAGTAGATGTATTGCCAATCTTATTCTATCAATACCTTTTAAATCATTAACCATATCAACTAAATTCATAACCCTTTCTGTATTACTATCTAATAGCATAAAACTACCACCTTTCTAATTTGCCGTTTAAGGCACTTCATTTTAAAGAACAGATAAGAGATTAAACTTTACCTTAAAACCCCAATATAATCGGTTAAATAGTGTTTAATCTCATTTTCTTGTCTTTTTATTTATCACTCTAACAATTAAAAAAATCAAGAGTATTATTATTATTTTTATCTACTCATATCAAATCCATCAGATTTATCATAGTCTTTGTCATAATCATCATAATCTTTAACTCTTGTTTTTAAATAATCTGGTGCATCAACATAATCAAATAATTCATCTTGTTTAGTTGTTCCTCTTGATATTTTAATTACATCATTCATATCAAAATCATTATTATCATAATAATCCTTAACTTCATTAGTTGTTTCTTCTTTTGAATATTCATTACCAAATTGTAATATTTTTCTAAAGAATTTCTTTATTGCTTCTAATATAGCATCAATATAGTTTCTTAATTTATTGTTTTCAGCTGATAAATTTTGATTTCTTGTAGTAAGAGATTTAACTTCACGTTTAAGATTGCTATTTTCCTTTTCTAATGTTTGATGACTTTTAGTAAAGTTATTAACTTCATTAAATAATTGCTCTAATTTAGGTTGAAATTCTATTGCTTTTTTTGTTTCTTTAATTACGTTGTTCATTGAATCAAAGGTTTCTCTTTTAACTTTTACATATTCCTTATCAAATATAGGATTTTTATTAGATTGCATTTTATCATCTAAATCACTAATTGCTTTATCTAAACTTTTGTTAATAACTTCAACTTTATTTTCATAATATTTAGTTGCCTTCTTTAATTCTTTTGTTTTTAAATGCTCTGCATCACTACCTTTAATACCTCTTTCTAAATCAAATCCTTTTTCAGTAAGTCTTGCATGATATTTGTCTTGTAGTTGTGATAAATGGATTTTATCTTTAATAAATTGTTTTTTAGAAATAGTATATCTTTCAGTATTAGTCCTTTTATCAAACTTCTTAACTAGTGGTACAACTACACAATGAATATGTGGCGTTTTTTCATCTAGATGGATTGTAGAGTGTAAAACTTGTTCTTTTTTATAACCTAAATCTTCATAAACAAATTCCATACAAGAATTAGCCCATTTCATTAAATCTTCATTACTCATATTTTCAAAGAACTTTGGAGATGCTGTAAATAATAATTCATCTGCTACACAATTTCTAGATTGATTAAGCATTTGAGTATAACTTCTTTGTCTTTCTTTTCTTTCGGTTTTTTGCTTTTCATTGTGTTGTTTTTCATATTCTTTAGTTATTTCTTTAAATCCTTTAACATATTTGCTATTTAAAGGTACTAATTCTATATTTTTAAAACTATCTTCAACTTTAATATCAGGATTAGAGTTATATGCCTGTTTTTCTCTCTGATTATGAGAACCTATTTGTGCTAGATCGTGAGTAGTCATTATTGGTTGACTTCTAAATATTGCATAATTTAAATTCATAATATCGTTTCTCCTTTCATTTTTAAGCAATTTAAAAAGATATGTCGTTAAAACATATCTTAAAAACTGCTAATCTATAAATTTAATAATACTTATTTACTATTTTAAGGTTTTATTTAAATATCTATTTGAACGAAGTAATTATTTTTTATTTTAAAACAGATACATAAATATCAAAACCTATATCACTTTTATTAAAGTGCTTTGAATTTAGATTAAAAACTGTATTGTTAATAATCCCTTTAAAGTGTATTAAATCTAACACTTTTTTAGTTGGTGTCATTATGTCTAAGGTAGACACATTCCACATCAAGCACCAATTGGTTATAAACATGTAGATAAAATACTTGTTCCTGATGAATCAACTAAAGATATTGTTATTAGAACTTTTAATTTGTATCATAATGTATTATCATATCAAAAAATTGCTAATTTATTTAAAGAAGAAAAAGTTCTAGGTAAAGAAAATTGGAGAGATAATACAATTTTACATATTATTGAAAATGAAATATATAAAGGAGATTTCATTCATGGGAAAAGAACTAAAAATCCTACATATTATGAAAACGTTGTTGAACCAATTATTAGTAAAGAATTATGGGAAGAATGTCAACATCAAAAAAGAAATAACTCAAGAGCATATTCTAGAACTTTGACTTATATATTTTTACAAAAATGTCTATGCCCTAAATGTGGAAGAATTTTAGGTGGAAAAGCATGCAAGAAAAAAGGTAATGAATATTTCTATTATTATTGTAGGGATTGTAAATTAAATATAAAAGAATCAGAAATTGAAAGAGGTTTTAAAGAAGTTGTTGATCAACTAACCGAGTATGACTCAATTGTTAATCAGTTCTTTGTTCCAATGATAATTAAAAATTTTGATGAACCAAGAGACAAAATATATAAGGAAATTAATACGCAAAAGCAAAGATTAGAAAGAGCTAAGCTTGCTTACGTAGATGGTGCATTTACTCTTGATGATTATAAAGCAAAGGCAAAAATAATTGAAGATACAATTAAATCACTAGAAGAAAAAATAAATACAGCTGATAAATTTGAAGTATTTAATTATTCAGCAAAAGACATATTGATATCTCGTGATATCGCATTTATAAATAGTAAGCTTCACCCCGAAGAATATCAAGAAAGAATTAAAACTTGGAATAAAAGAACTCGTGAAGAAAAAGCAACTTTAGTTATGAATTATGTAGATACTATTGAACTTGAATTAATTGGAAAAGAATGTTTTGTTAAAAATATCAACTTTAGAGAATCAATTGCAAAACCATGCAACGAACTATATGATAAAGGTTATATTGATAGACCAACTCCTGCTGTATTTGGAAATGTTGTTGGAGAATTAAGGTTTAGTAATTACTTACCTGAAGAAGAAGTTGGAGAAATTGTTATGAGACTTAAAAATTTCTACAACGTATCTTATACTGAAGCAACATACTATGTTAAAAATCAAGTTTTCTTTTTTAATTTTATAAAAGATAATTCTGCTATTGTAAGAGTATTTCCATTAGAAGATTATTATAAAAAAGATCCAGAAGTAAAAATGGAAGAATATAGATTTGGAATTATATATATCAAGGAAGATAACATTGTTGTAACTAAAGATAAAGATGAGTTAGATAAATTATTTAACTACATTCCTACCGAAGCATCTTTTACACCTTTAAGGGATTTAAAAGATGTTCCTAGTAAACCGATTAAAATTGAATTAATAAAAAAATAAAATACGTGGCACGTTTTGTTGAACTTGTTCAATGAAAGTGGCGATAGTATTTTATATCAATTCTTTATGTAGTTTTATTTCATTACAAAGTTTTGAAATATTACGAAATAAAGCAAACAGATTCTAAGGTGTTAAACCTTAGCCCACTGGTATCTTGTTAGTATGACAAGATACCTAGAGGGTTATATATTATGTCAAAACAAAATATACCTAAAAAAGGATGGTGATAAAATGGAAGAACTTTCTTACTCTTTCCATATTGGAAGTGATAAAAACAAGAAAAATAGTGTAAGTTTAACATCAAAAAATAATGTTAGTGGAACTAATTCTATGAGTAATAATGCTATTCAAAATGCTAAACAATTATCAACAGCTGATAAACATAACTATAGAAAATATGATAATAGACAAGATGAAATTGTGGTTATAAAAGGAACTACTTCACTATATAACGATGTACTGCATTTTTATAAAAATGAATTTGAAGAAGCAAGATTAGAATATAACAATAAGCAAACAAGAGATGACAGAAAAATAGATGATTATTTCAAAAAAATTAGTAATAATTCAAAAAGTGATTTAGCAGTACAAATAATAATTGAACTTGGAAATAAAAAATTCTGTGATACTAAATCAATAACATATAAGTATAAAATGACCAATATTTTTATAAAACAAGTTGATGATTTAGAACTATTACTTCCAAATTTTAAAATCTGTAGTGCTATTATTCATTATGATGAAACTTCTCCACACCTTCATATAGTTGGTGTACCCATAAAATACAATTGTAAAACTGGTATGTCTATTCAAGTTGGTAAAACTGATGTTTTTACGAGAAATTCCCTAAAAGAATTACAGGATAAAATGAGAATTTTATGTATTGAAGAATATAATAAAGAATATAATTTAGATGCTACTCTAAAGAAAAAATTAAAAGGTAGAAATAAAGATATTCATGTATCTGATATGATTAATTATCAAGACACTAAAGATTTGATTGAAAAAAATCAAAAGAATCTTGAAATCATTAATAATAATTCTATTGAACTTGATAAAGACACAATCAATATAAAAGATAAAATATTAAATCTTAAAAAAGCTTCCTTAAAAAAAGATACTTACCTTCTATCAAGCGAAGATAAAAAAATATTAGAAAATTATATTGATAAAATTGATAAAACTAATAACGAATATAAAAAAATAAATGGTCTTTCTTCTTCACTTAATAGTTTAAATCAAACCATAAAAGAAGATAAAAAAGCAATTAAGGTACTTACCGAAAATAATAAAGCATTAGAACTGCGAGTTAAAAATCTCACTTTTAAAACAGAAAATCAAGAAGAATTAATTAGTGATTTAAAACAAGATAATTTTAATCTTAAATACAGATTACAACAATTAGAAGAATTCTTTAAGAAGTTAGTAAATTTATTTAAGAGAATGATTAAAAAAGATGGCAAAAAAGAATCTTATTTAGAAGTATTAGAAGATATGCATAATAATAGAATTATAAATGATAACACCCTAGATGACATTTTAAATAGCAAAAATAATATAAAAGAAAAAGATGATTATGAGTTATAAAATTATTATTTTATATGCTATAATATTCTTAGTGAGATTTAGGAGGTTAAAAATGAAAAAAGTAAAGTTTATTGATTTGTTTGCTGGTTTAGGAGGAATTCGTTTATCATTTGAACAAGCGTTTAAAGAACTAGGTTATGAAACAGAATGTGTTTTAACTTCCGAAATTAAACCTAGTGCACTTAAGGCACTGAAAGCGAATTTTAAACATAAAAATCTAGTTGGTGATATTTGTAAAATAAATGAAAAAGAAATTGAAAATTTTGACTTTTTGTTAGGCGGATTTCCTTGCCAATCATTTAGTTCTGCTGGTAAAGGTTTAGGATTTGCTGATACTAGAGGAACAATGTTTTTTGAAATAGCAAGAATCCTAAAAGAAAAAAAACCATATGGGTTTATTCTTGAAAATGTAGAAGGTTTAATTAAACATGACTTAAAAAATAAAAATGATGAAATAGGTCAAACTTTTTCTACAATTCTAAAAATATTAAAAGAGTTGGGATACAAAGTTAATTGGAAATTATTAGATTCGCAATATTTTGGTGTAGCGCAATCAAGAAAAAGAGTTTATATTGTTGGAACTTTAGATAAAAAAATAAATTTAGATAATTTTGATGTAAAGAATAAAGTATTTAAAGATATTATGGAACACAACCAACCTACAAATAATTCTAAATTTAGCAAAGCGTTATTAAGCCATTATAAACCAGAAGAATTATATGGAAAATCAATAAAAGATAAACGCGGTGGAAAAAATAATATTCACAGTTGGGAATTAGGATTAAAAGGAAAAATTACAAAAGATGAAATAAATTTATTAAACAAACTTTTACTGGAACGCAGAAAAAAGAAATGGGCTGAAGAAATTGGTATTGATTGGATGGATGGTATGCCATTAACAATTCAACAGATATCATCTTTTTATGATAATGATAATTTGAAATCTATGCTAGCTGATTTAGTAAGCAAAAAATACTTAGCATATGAGTATCCTAAAAAAATAATAGAAGAATTTAATGAGACGGGTCATATTATAAGAAAACGAGAATATGATACTACAAAAGAAAAAGGATATAATATTGTTAGCGGAAAATTAAGCTATGAATTTTCTAAAATAATTGATATAAACAATGTTACTCCTACGTTAGTTGCAATGGATGTTGCTAAAATGGGCGTAATTGACAATGGTGGAATTCGTTCATTAACTATACGAGAAGGATTAAGATTATTTGGATATCCTGATAGCTATTCATTAGATATGTTTAGTGATACAAAAAAAGGAAAAACAGAAGCATTTGATTTATTAGGAAATACTGTTGTAATATCTGTAATGAAAGAGGTAATTTCTAGAGTTGCTAGAGAATATGATAAAAAAGGCACTGATTAATCAGTGTCTATTTCTTTACCGTAATATTCTCTATAACTATTTTTAACTTCGCTTAACCAATCATCAGCAAACTCATTTCCTTTATATTCTTTTAAAGTTAGATATATTGCATTAACAAATTCATATTTATTCTTAAAGCCACTATTGTTATACCAAATAATTGGTCTAATATTATATATCATACCACGTTTAACTTGAGTTCTTAATGCAAATCTATTTGATGTTCCTGTAATTTCCCAAATTTTTTTTAACCAAATATTTTTAATAGTAATTATTCCAGATTCAATATCTAATTGATAGGCAATTATTAAATAGTCTGCAAATAATCTATAAGGTTTTGTTCTCAAAGACTGACAATAAGATTCAAAATTAGCGATATCAAAAGCAGGTGTCGCATCGGCGTTGAATGTTTTTAATTCAAGCATATTTTCGTTTGGATGTTCAAAATTTAAATAGAAGTCTGGAAACTCTTGGGTGTTATCTGGCTCAAAATAGAAAATATTATTATCTTTCAACCATTGTCCTAACCATGATTGCAGAGAATTCCCTATAGTATCTCTAGTTCTAATAATTGTTTCAGTTGAAGCGAGTTTAAATTTAATCATTCCATTTGCTCCTATTATACCATCAGCAAGTAACATATCATATAGTTCATTAGCATTAACATTTATTTCAATCATCTAATCACTTCCTCTTTATTTTATATCATTAGCTATTTTATTTAAGACTGAATTAAGTTCTTTAGTTTGTTTTTCTTTTTCAGCTTCAGTATACTCATACTCTAATTGAATTTCAATTACTGCCTTGAGATAATCATAATAAGTTTTGCTCTGATCCTCATCTAATTCATGAATACTTTTACTTAAAATCCCATATAAATTTTTCAACATATCTTTTATTCTTGGATCAAAATATTCTTTAACTGATTTTATTTTGGTTTCTACATGATCATCGGTAGTTTTAATATTATATTCTTTTAAATATCTATTAAGCATTTTTTCAAAAATTCTTCTTAAATATGCATATGCTCCGACGTAAAATTGATCAGCTCTCGATAAATTTGCTTTTTTATAATCATTATAAGCATTAATTTTTTCTAATTGCTTTTTATATTTATCAAAATCATATCCATGAACATCAAGCATTGAAGGATCCTGTCCAATTTTCTTTATGATAAATGTATCTAGTTTTTGTTCAATTGATAAAACCATTAAATATTTGTGGATTGGTTCATTATTACAAGAAAATTCATATTCAATATACCATTTATTATATTTTAATAATTTATCCTTAGGATAAGGTGGCATACCTCCAATTAAATTTCCATCTTTTATATCAATACGTCCACTAAAGGCATTTTGAAAGTTTTCTGTAACTATCATATAATTTGTTGTTTGATTAATATCATTTGAAAATCCTATACATCTTGTTTTTATATCGAATGGAAATTCCTTCTTACACTTATTACAAGTTGTTATTATTTTTTTTGCTTTCAATCCAAGATAATCTATCATTTCTAATGCTTTTTCTTCATCATAATCGTATTTTCCATTTTTTAGAGTAAATAATTTAAATTCTTTTTTTGAATATAATGATTCATCATTAAATACTTCTTCTAACTTCATATTGCACCTCCAATCACAAAATTATTTCTCATATCTATTATAACATATAATTTAATTTTTTTATGATTTTACTGGATCCATATAAAAAAATATGCTATAATTAAATTAGATTGATGATTTATATATCATCCTCAAGAAGTGAGAAAAAGTTGTGTAATCACTCAACTATTGCTCCATATAGTAATTAAAAACCTTATTAATTGATGTGAACCCCATTTAGTAGACATCAAATAAAAAACTTATGTAAAAAAATCAAGGGCGAACGAAGTGAGTTCATCTAGACCCTTGATTTTTTAATTATGTAATTATAATATTTATTCAAATAAAGCTTGTCTTTATTTGTTATCTATTAATAAATTAACTAAATATTAAACATTTTCTGCATATTCAATAATGCCAGAGTCTGGCTCTCCCGTGTTTGGACATAATCTATTGTATAATTTCTAATTTATATATTAATTCATCTTTATTTATCATTTTCCTTCTTAATTTTCTTTCCTTTAATTCTAGTCGTATTATAAAATTCAATCCATTCTTCAACTAATTGTATATATTCTTCTAAAGATGTGATATTATTGTTATACAAAGTTTCTTTCTTCAAAAGTGAGTGCCAACTCTCGATTGGAGAATCGTCAATTGGAGTACCTTTTCGGGCCATTGAAATTGTAATACCATTTGACTCACAGATAGCTTTGTATTCGTAAGATGTATACTGGAAACCTTGATCACTGTGAATGATAAGTCCAGATACATCTTTTCTTTTGAATATTGCTTCATTTAATGTATCCATTACTAATTTATTATCATTACGTTTTGATATTTTATAAGCAACAACTTTTCTATCATATAGATCAATTATCGTTGATAGATAAGCTCTAGAACCTTTGAATATAAGATAAGTTACATCTGTATCCCATACCTTATTTGGTGCATCAGTAATAAAATTTCTATTTAATAAATTTGGTTTAACATTATCTTCAATTCTTTCATTTTTATTTTTCTTTTTTGACTTTCTAATATATTCAGCCATTAAATTATATTTTTTCATTATTCTTAAAACCTTCTTTCCATTCATTACAACTCCATATTTGATTTTTAGGCCTTCCACAATTCTACGATAACCATATGTGCCTTTAGAATCATCAAATATCTCTTTAATTACTAAATAATCATAATAATCAGAATCTTCCTTATTTCTATACTTATAATAAGTTTTAGGACTTATATTAAGTACAGCACACATATTATATAACTTATAATTATCTCTATAAAGATTTATAAAAGTTACTTTTTCTCTCGTTGTGCCTTGAGGAAGGCCTGGTATTTTTTTAATATTTCATATCTTTCTTTGTAGTCTTCTTTTGTTAAATCTTTTTCTTTGGGTCTACCACGCTTTTGACCATGACTCAGATACAATTCTGGATGATTTAATTTTGATGTCCAAGTTTTAATAGTACCTTCTGGAATATTATATCTTTCCGCTAATTCTTTAATATTTCTCTTTAATTTATATTCTTCTAATATAACCACCTTAATATTTGCACTATTGTCATAATTTTTAAATTTTTGTCCTTTTGAAGCCATAAGAAAACACCTCCTTTCGGAAGTGTATTCTATCATACCTAAGTTTTTTTATAAATGTCTACCCTAAAGGGTGCATTTCAAAATATTTCTAAGTTTTTATTGTATCTTTTATTTTTTCTAAAAATAGTGTATAATTTAATTGAATAGAAGGTGAATAAAGTGAAATATTGTACAAACTGCGGAAATGAATTAAGAGAAAATAGTAATTTCTGTACAAATTGTGGTAAACCAACAAAAAAAGAATTAGAAAAAATTAAAAAGATTGAAAAAGAGAAGAAAGAGCAAGCTAATGAAAAATTATTATTATGGTTAGGTACATTTCTAGTAATTATATCAAGCATTATTTTTGCATTTACAAATTGGGAAAATATGAATGATATATTTAAAGTTATATTTTTAAGTATCGAAGCATTAATATTTTTCGCATCATCCTTTGCATTTAAAAAACTTAAAAATGATGGTGCACATAAAACAATGTGGTTTCTTGGAACTATATTTATAATAGTAATATTAAATTTTATAGGAGAAAAGGAATTACTTGGTAATTATTTATCATACAAAGGTAGCGGAATATATGTATATTTAGCATTATCAAGTGCATTATGTGCATTAATCTATTATTTAAGTAGTAAATTTATGAAATCAAAAACATTCTTGTTTTTTGGACATGTATTTTTATATTTAATGGTTATATCATTATTATATTTATTTAAGATGGATAAAATATATAGTGAAAGCTTAATATTACCTGTATTATGTTTGTTTAATTTGATAATAATAATCATAAATATTTTTGTAAAGAATAAACAAATAAGAACATTTATGTCAATAATACCTTTAATATTTGTTCCTATTACATTAACTTATTCTGTTATTTATTCAGATTCAGTTATAAATTCTATAATACCATTTGTATTTGAATTGATATCACTTTTTATAATTATTAAAACCGAAAAAAATAGTCCATTAAATTGTATATTTGTAATTTTGATTTATGTATTAACTTTAGGTTTAGTACCAGATACAATTAATCTATTTACAAGTAGTATTAGTATAGAATTATTTATTACAATTTTATCACTTGCTTTATTATATTTTATACTTACAATTATTAGTGATAAAAGTATTTCAGTAATGTCTTATATTCTTACAATGATTTTATCTTACCTTAATGTTTTTTGTTATAGTATAAGACCTGAAGTTGCGATTATAATGACTTTAATTATAGGAGTAATTCAAATATTTACTATAAAATTTAATGATGAAAAAATTAAAAAAACAATATCAGAATTATTACTTCCAATAACAATGTTTATATTAATATATAATATATTTGAGGTATTTATAGATGCAAAACTAGAACTAATTTTATTAGTTGCAAGCATACTTTGTTTCTTAGTTAATACATTTATAAATAAAAATGAAAAAGGAACTGTTATAAATAGTATATTTGAAGCATTTGCATTTATATTCTTAAGTGTATCAAGTATTGTAATTATTTTTAATGGAAACTCATTAACTGCATTTTTATTAAATGAACTATTATGGATATATTATTTCATATATGTATTAATTAATAAAAATATTAAATCAGAAAATATAGTAATGCTTATTCTTACAATTTGTAATTTATTCTTGTGTTCTATAAGATTAAACATTAAATTATATTATGTATTACTTTTTGTAACGGGTATAATAGCGTTAATCTATATGTTTTCTGATAAAATAAAAATAACATTTAAAAGTGTTTTAAAATATATATTATTTTCTATGCTTATAATTCTTACATTATTTGATATTAAAAATTATAGTATGTACGCAGTAATTGCAAATGTTCTTATATATTCATTAGTATTTTATATGTATAATAAAGAAGGAAAATTAAGATTCATATTTAAATACATATATACATTACTTGGATTTATACTAATTTATAAACTATTTAATTGTTATATAGAAAAAATAGTAATTGCGAATATATTTATATTAGTGTCATACATTATAATTATAATTTCTATGTACTTGCTTGAAATAGATACAGATAGAAAAATAACTTGTTATACACCAGTTATAATACTTCCGTATATCAATTTAGTACAAAATGTTGATATATTTGAAAGTATTCAAACAGAGTTAATACTTTCAATACTAATTATATTTACATTTATTATATGTGATTATGTTATAAAACTAAGTAAAAAATCAGATAAAGAAGTATTAGAATTAACTATTTTAGCAATGATATTTATATATTCTTTAACTGAAGCATTAACATTTAGTTTAATAATTTCTATTGTAACTTTAATATATGGACTTGTAAAAAAATCAAATCCACTTATAGTATTTGGAATAATAACTTTTGTAATATCAATGATTGTAAATTTATTTAGAATATTTGATAATCTTGCTTTAGTATTTATTATACTAGGATTTGGTATAGCACTTATATCATATGTATTCTATAAAGAAACTAAGAAGAATAAAAATTAATTCTTCTTTTTTTCATTGTATAATAGGTTAATTTTTGGTATAATTTAATTGATTTTAGGAAGTGACTAAATATGAAATTAAAAAATAGTTTCTTTTATACTATCAGAGAAAATATTAAAGATGAAGATAGCGTAAGTGGTAATTTATTAGTAAGATCTGGAATGATTAAAAAAACATCATCAGGTATTTACATGTATTTACCACTTGGACTTAAAGTACTTAATAATATTGAAAAAATAGTTAGAGAAGAAATGAATAAAATAAATGCTGAAGAAGTACTTATGCCTTCATTAATTAGTGAAGATGTATATGCTGAATCAAATAGATTATCATCATTTGGTGACGCTATGTTTAAGCTTAAAGATAGATATGATAAAAATTATGTATTGGGTCCAACACATGAAGAATTGTTTACAATAGCGGCTAAAAATAAAGTACAATCATTTAAAGATTTACCATTTAGTATTTATCAAATTCAAAATAAATTTAGGGATGAAGCAAGACCAAGATATGGTCTTATTAGAGTAAGAGAATTTTTAATGAAAGATGCATATTCTTTTGATAAAGATGAGAATGGATTAAATGTATCATATTCAAATATGTATAATGCATATAAAAAGATATTTACAAGAATAGGAATTAATTATAGAGTTGTAAAAGCAAGTACAGGTTCAATGGGAGGAATATTATCAGAAGAGTTCCAAGCATTATCTGATATTGGTGAAGATACACTTGTTTTCTGTGATAATTGTGATTTTTCATCAAATTTAGAAATATGTGAGTCAATAACAAAAGAAAAAGAATCATCAGAGAAAAAATTAGAAAAGGATTTAATAGAAACTGGTGACGCTAAAACTATAGAAGAAGTAAGTGAATACTTAAATGAAGCACCATTTAAACTTGTAAAAACACTAATATATAAAATAGATAATAAATTTTATGCTTTAGTATTAAAAGGTGATGCATTTGTTAATGAAGATAAAGTATTAAACTTACTAAATGCTAAAGAAATGCATTTAGCAGACCCAAAAGAAGTAAAAAAACTTGCTAGATGTGAAATAGGTAATATTGGTCCAATAGGACTTGGAATACCTATAATAGTTGATAATGAAGTAATGATGATGGTTAATTTTATAGTAGGAGCAAATAAAAAAGGATATCACTATAAAAATGTTAATATAGAAGACTTTAATCACGATTATGTTTCTGATATTAGAAATGTAAAAGAAGGAGATATGTGTCCTAATTGTGGTAATCCATTAAAATTTAAAAAAGGTATTGAAATAGGGAATACATTTAAACTTGGAACTAAGTATTCTGAATGTTTAAATCTTAATTTTAAAGATAAAGATAATACATTAAAACCTGTAGTTATGGGTTGTTATGGCATAGGAATATGTAGATGTATGTCTGCAGTTGTTGAACAAAAAAATGACGAAAAAGGTATAATATGGCCTATGAGTATCGCACCATATAAAGTAGCAATAATAATTGTAAATATGGAAAATGAAAAACAAGTAGAAGCTGGTAACCATTTATATCAAACATTTAAAAAATCAAATATAGATGTTTTACTAGATGATAGAAAAGAAAGAGCGGGAGTTAAATTTAATGATATGGATTTAATTGGTATTCCAATTAGAATCACAATCGGAAATAAAATTGATGAACATATTGTTGAACTAAAGAAAAGAGATAGCGATGAAATAAAAGAAATATCAATATTTGACGTTCTTTATACAGTTCAAGATATTATAGACGAAGAAAGTATTTAACTTTCTTTTTTTTCGACAAAAAATTTAAAATAAATGTATTAATATATGAATGATAGGATTTAAGGGTGAGTGAAATGGATAAAAAGAAAATAGTATATTTTATAATTGCGGTAATAACAGGAATAACAATTGGAAAATATGTATATGATTCATATAATAAAACAGAAACAAAAGATGTATTTAAATATAAAAATGAAAATGTATATATGCTTCAATATGGTGTATATAGTTCAGAAGAAAATATGATAAATAATACAAAAAACTTAAAAAATTATTTTTATTTTAAAGATAATGATGGATATCATGCAATTATTGGAATAACAAAAAATGAAAATTTAAAAGAAAAAATAGTGGATTCTTATAAGATAACGGAGAATATATATATGAAGAGAGTAAATATAGATAATAGTGAATTTATCACATTACTTGATCAATATGATAACTTAATAAAAGATACAGATGATAAGACGACTATTTTTAATGCACAAAAACAAGTACTCTCTAAATATGAGGAGTTGATATTACAAAATGGATAATACTTTAATAAAAGATATTCCAATAAAAGAAAGACCAAGAGAAAGGTTTAAATTATACGGAAAGGAAAATGTATCAAATGAAGAACTATTAAGCATAATACTTAATACGGGAGTAAAAAATAAATCAGTAAAAGAATTATCAAATTCAATATTAAGTAAAATGAATGATATATCTGATTTAAAAAATATGACTTTAAATAATTTAAAAAAAATAAATGGTATTGGAGAAGCAAAAGCAATTAAAATTTTAGCGGCAATAGAACTTGGTAAAAGAGTATATTATATGAATAATACGCACAATATAAAAATGGATTCACCTGATAAAATATATGAATATATAAAAGGTGAAGTAGAAGGATTAGAACAAGAACATTTTTATGCATTATATTTAGATTCAAAAAAGAATTTAATTGATAAAAAATTGCTTTTTATAGGAACATTAAATAGAAGTATAGTTCATCCAAGGGAAATATTTAAACATGCATATCTTTTAAGTGCTTCATCAATAATATGTGTCCATAATCACCCAAGTGGTGATACTATTCCATCGAAAGAAGATATGTTTCTTACTAAAAATTTAGTAGAAATAGGTAAAATGCAAGGAATCGCAGTTGTTGATCATATTATTGTTGGAAATAACTATTATAGTTTTTTTGAAAATGGTGATATTTAATTTTAGAGGTGAAATAATGAAAAAAAAGAATAAGAAGAAAGAAAAAAAGATTTTAATAATCATATTAATTATAATAATTGTATTTTTATTATTGTACTTTTTTATAAATGATAAAGAAAAAAATAACTTTTTATTTAATTCACTTAAAGATTTAACAGCGGATATAAGTAAAGTAACTGTTATAAATAATAAAGATGATTTAAATAAAGAAATAACAAAAGAAATAAATAAAGATTATCAAAATGAAATTGGAGAATTAAAGAAAACATTAAATTTAAATACAGTAAATAGTGATAAAGAATTTATTAATGCAACTGTAATAAAAAGAAGTACAAAATATTGGTATGATATATTTACTATAGATAAAGGTAAAAAAGATGGTATAAAAAAGGGAGATGCTGTAATTAATTCAGAAGGATTAATAGGAAAAGTAATAAAAGTAAATAATAAATCAAGTGATATTAAACTTATAATATCATCAACTAGAGATAATTATATATCCGCAGCATTTACCTACGAAGAAAATGTGTATTATGGAATTATAGATAAATATGATACAAATAAAAATGAACTAATTTTAAAAGATGTAATAGGTGATTTTGATAAAGATAAAGTTAAAAATATAAATGTAGTTACATCAGGACTAAGTGATTCTTTTTCATCTGGATTATTAATAGGAAAAATAAAAGAAACAAATAAAGATACATATGGACTATCATATACATTTACATTATCACCAGCTTCTAATTTTAATAATATTAATATTGTTTCAGTTATAAAAGGTGGTAAATAATGAGATATTGTATTCTTATATCATTACTTAGTTTATTTTTAGAAAATATATGTAATATATATTTATCAAACTTTAAATATTTTATTCCATTATTTACGATATTAAGTTTAATATTTGCATATCCTTTTTTAAAAAATGAAAAAAAATATTATTTACTTTATTCTTTTTTTCTAGGATTAGTTTATGATTTATTTTTTACTAATTTTTATGTATTAAATTCTATTATTTTTCTTTTATGTTCATACTTTATATACCACATATTTAAAAGATTTGATTATAATGTTATAAGTGTTATTCTAACTACAATATTTGTTATATTCTTTTATAATGCACTTTGTTTTTGTATTCTTAATTTCTTTTTATATACTAATTATTCACTTTTAGAATTTTCAGTTATTTTAAGATATTTTTTTGTTTTAAATTTAATTTATTCAATTAGTATGTATTTATTTACAAAGGTTATATGGAATAAATAAAAAAAATATTCATATTATTTACTAGGGTGAATAATATGGAGAATATAAATGATGTAAAAAATCGTATTAAAAATAAAAGTAATAAAAGTATTAAGAAAAATGAAAAAGTAGTTAAACCTAATAAATTTAAATTTTTCACATTTAAATTTTTTGTTGTATTACTAGTTTTTTGTTTTGCATCACTCGCATGTACTAAAGATTTAAAATTAAAAAATATAATTTATAATAAAGTATATAATACAAATTTTTCATTTTCATATTTTAAAAATATATATAATAAATATGTTGGAAATATTATTCCTTTTCAAAATATTTTTGAAGACAAAAAAGTATTTAATGAAAAACTTAAATATAAATCTATTTCTAAATACAATAAAGGTGTCAAACTAACTCTTAGTGATAATTATGCGATTCCTATAATAAAAGGAGGAATAGTAATATTTTCAGGAGAAAAAGAGGGCCTTGGTAAAACAATAATTATTCAGCAATCAGATGGAATAGATGTATGGTATTCTAATTTAGCTAATACTACTATGAAACTATATGATTATGTAGAAGATAATGCTGTAGTAGGTGAGGCTAAAAACAATGAATTATATTTAATATTTCAAAAAGATGGTGTAGAAATTGATTCTAGTGAAGTTCTTAAACAAAATTAATATAAGTGTATATTCAATTATAATTATATTTTTAAGCCTTATTTCAGGACTTTTTAAAGAATTTATAGTAATATCTATAATAATATTATTTCATGAATTTGGGCATTTTATTTTTCTTTATAAATATAAATGGAATATAAAAGAAATTAAAATATATCCATTTGGAGGAGTATGCACTTTAGATGAAAAAATAGATAAGCCTTTAAAAGAAGAATTTATAATTTCAATTATGGGACTTATATTTCAAGAATTATTATTTTTAATAATATTTATCTTAAGAAAAAATCTAATTATAGATTCATATATATATGAGTTATTTAAAAACTATAATTTAGCAATTTTTCTATTTAATTTACTTCCAATAATACCACTTGATGGATCAAAAATATTTAATGTAATAGTAAATAAAATATTTAATTTTAGAGTCTCATATATGATTAATATAATAATATCAATATTATTTTTAAGTATATTTTTTATATATTTTAAAAGTGATACAAGTTACTACTTAATAATTATTTTCTTACTTACACAAATAATATATAATTATAAAAATAGAT
Organism: bacterium; assembly: GCA_019423565.1. Lineage (GTDB taxonomy): Bacteria > Bacillota_I > Bacilli_A > RF39 > UBA660 > CAG-433. The sequence goes on along the minus strand of JAHZBE010000001.1, from coordinate 112,428 downwards.
ATATAATATTTAATAGGTTTATCTTAGAAAAAAAGTTATATAAAAATGAATATAAAGATTTTAAAAAGATTAAAAGCATTAAAAAAATGTCTAGAAATAAAAGACATTTAATAAAAACTAATAACTTTTATGTTACTGAAAAATCATATATGACTAATTTAAAAAAGTAGGTTATTCTACTTTTTTAGTATGGTCTACCATAATATGGTGGCATATATGGTCCGGGTTGATAGTAATAAACATTTGGTCTATTATATCCATATCCATTACCATAGAAAAATGGTGCGACAAGTCCTCCAGTTATACCTCCTAAAATAAATGGTCCAATAAATCCACCCGCAAATCTTTCATCATTTGAATTATAATTACTATTTCTATCCATATAAGGATAATTACTGTAATAAACTACATTACTAGGATATTTATACATATAGTCTTTTTTCATAAATCTCATCCTTTCATAGATAGTTTATGTAAATACTTAAAAAAAGTTCTAAAATTGTACAAGCATTAATATATTATAACAAAGGAGAAATATATGATGAAAGAAATGTACAATAACTATAAAAAGGACTTAAAAAATAAAAATAATATTTTACTAGTAATATCTGTAATATTTATTTTAGGATTAATATTTGGAAGTATTTATATAACTATTTTAAAAAATGGTGAAAAAACTACTATATTAAATGAAGTAGGTAATTACTTTTTATCAAATAATAAACTTAATTTTGAAGATAAAATAGATATATTTAAAAATGAATTATTATCAAATTTATTATATACAGTCTCTATGTGGCTTTTAGGTTTATCAGTTATTGGTTTACCTATAATATTTATTATGATATTTTTTAAATCATTTACTCTTGGTTTTTCAGTAAGTTCAATATTCGCTAAATATGGTTTTAAAGGAATAGTAGGAGTATTTACATACATTATTCCATCACCAATTATATTATCAATATTTTCCCTTTTTTTAGCATCTTACAGTATAATAATATCGGTAAAAATATTAAAGGGTGCATTTACTAAACAAACTATTAATTTCAAAACATTTATGGGCAAATATTTTTTTATACTTTTAGTAAGTATATTACTTTCTATTTTGTGTGCATTATTTGATGCATTTGTAACTCCATCATTCACAAAATTATTTACTAATTTAATTAAATAATGTATAATAACTAAAGAATTATGGAAGTGATAAAGATGAAAAAAGTTATAGTTGGCGTAAGTGGTGGAGTAGATTCAGCAGTTAGTGCTTATTTACTAAAAAAAGAAGGATATTTAGTTGAAGGATTATTTATGAGAAACTGGGATAGTTCTATAAATAATGATATAAATGGTAACCCTACTTTAAATAATAATATATGTACACAAGAACAAGATTATAATGATGCGCTTGCTGTATGTAATAAACTTGGAATAAAACTTCATAGAATAGATTTTGTTAAAGAATATTGGGATTATGTATTTACATATTTTCTTGATGAACTAAAAAAAGGTAGAACACCAAATCCTGATATCATGTGCAATAAATATATTAAGTTTGATATGTTTAAAAAAGAAGCTGAAAAATTAGGCGCAGATTATATTGCGACAGGTCATTATGCAAGAATGAAAGATGGTAATTTACTTAGGGGAATAGATCAAAATAAAGATCAAACATACTTTTTATCACAAGTATCAAGAAAGCAGTTATCAAATGTATTATTCCCTGTTGGAGAATATGAGAAAAAAGATGTTAGAAAAATAGCAAAAGAAAATGATTTAGTTGTTGCGGATAAAAAGGATTCAACTGGAATATGTTTTATTGGAGAAAGAAATTTTAAAGAATTTTTAACTAATTACTTACCTAATCAAGAAGGAGATATTGTTGATATTGATACAAATGAAGTACTTGGTAAACATATGGGTCTTATGTATTATACAATAGGTCAAAGAAGAGGACTTGATATTGGTGGTAATGAAAAAAGACTATATGTTGTTGGTAAAGATTTAGATAAAAATGTATTATATGTTTCTTTAGGTGATGATACGAAATATTTACTAACTGATGAAGCAATAATAGAAGATGTTAATTTTATTAGTGAAAAAAGGCCAAAAAAATGCACTGCTAAATTTAGATATAGACAAAGTGATATAGATGTTACTATTGAATATTTAGAAGATGGTAATTTAAGTGTTAAATATGATAATGTTAAATCTGTTACACCTGGACAAGCATGCGTACTTTATTTAGGTGAAGAATGCTTAGGTGGCGGAATTATAAAAAAAGTTAGAAAAAATGGTAAAAAACTTTGGTATTTATAGAAATTATAAGTTGGAAGAAGTGATATAATGGAAATAAGCGAAGCAAAAGAATTATCAAAAGTTAGATCTAAATTAATTATTGAATATATTAATGACATTTTATCTGATGGAAATAAATTAAAGGCTAAAATAAATTTAGGTATTCATGAAGTTGATGGCAAAGATATGTGTACCGCTGATATATATGTTCCTTACAAAGATTTTGAAAGACATTTTAATTTAGGAATTACTCCAGAATATATATCTATATTACACGAACAACTTTTAAATGATTTAATACCTTATCTTGATGATAATTTTATTGGAGTGACAAGATTTTATAGTTTGAGATCTAATAATCTTCTCTTTGATGGTGTAAGAGTAATGAATATAATGGGTAGTTCAATAATGCTAAATATGTATGGTATAGATGAAAACATTTCAAGTGAATATAATAAAAAATATGAAGAATATGTTAATAATTTACAATCAACAGACAAAATTCTAAAAAGTAATAAAAAACTTTAATATTTATAAAGTCACATATTTTTATGTGATTTTTTTTGTACATTTTTATTAACAAATGATTAATTTTTAAAAAATGTGTCGAATTATAGATAATTTTTTTAAAATATATGGTATACTTAATTTAGAATAAGGGTAGGAGTAAATTTATGGGTAGAAAATGTAAAAAGAGCAAAAAAATATCAAATTTTTTTGTATTTAGCAGTTTAATTATAATAATTGTTATAAGCGGGGTTTGTATAATAAAAGATAATTTCTTTAAAACAGAAAAAACAAGGAATATCAATATTTCTTATTTATCTGATGAATTTGTTAATAAATATTTTAAAGAAATTAGTGAAAATAATTCTAATGAAGATAAAGATAATATGCTTATTGTAATATCGAAAAGTAAAATAAAAAATTCTTATGGTGCAAAAAATATAATTGAAGCACCAAATAATCAATATATATTACAATATGATTCAGATGAAGAAAAAAAATCTGCATTAGAACAATTAAAGAAAGACAAAAAAATTGAAAGTGTAGAAGAAAATGGAGTATACACTACGCAATCAACAAACTACAATTCATGGGGAATTGAAAAAATGGCATTAGATAGTGCTAGTGCATCAGCAAATAACTATTCTGAAAATATAAAACCGGTTACTGTAGCGATAATAGATTCTGGATGCCACATAGAATTATTTAATAAATATTACAATGGTAAAATTAGTGAAATGTATAATGTTTTAGAAGATTCAATAACAGTAATGAATGATGAAAATGGTCACGGAACACATGTTGCAGGTACAATAGCAGAGGGAACACCTAATAATGTAAAAATATTTCCAATTAAAGTAAGTAGAAATGGTTCAATGTATTCTACAGATATTATAGCTGGAATAAACTATATAGTACGTAATAAAAAGGCTGATGTAATTAATATGAGTTTTGGCGGTTACGGATATAATGGTGCGTTAGAGCAGGCAATTGAATCGGCTAAAGAACAAAATATTATAAGTGTTGCTGCAGCAGGTAATGAGAATATAAGTGAAAAACTTTATCCTGCAGCACTAGACAATACTATAGCTATTGCATCTGTTGATTCAAATCTAAAAAAATCATCCTTTTCAAATTATGGTTCATACATTACATTTACAGCACCAGGAACTAAAATTAAAAGTATAATGGGCAAAGATGCATCTATTTCAAAAGAAAATGGTAATAATGATGATGATGACCATGAAACTATAAGTGGAACATCAATGGCAACACCTCATGCTGTAAGTTCAGTAGCAATTTTAAAAGGATATAATAAGGATTTAACGTTAGATAATATTATTGATATATTAAAAGAAAGCTCTATTGATTTAGGTGAACCTGGTTGGGATCAATATTATGGAAATGGACTTATATCATTTCAAAATGTAGAATTCTGTAATGGAAAATATTGTGATAAATATGGAATATATAAAAATAAAAGTAAAGAAATAATAAATGTTGAAATAAAAGAAATTAAATTTACAAAATATAATTATTATTCTATAACAAATTTAATGGGAACTAAGGCGGACGTATTATATGCAGATGGTACAGAAAAAACTTTATCACTAGGTGATATAACTGATTTAGAAGTATTAAATTATTCTCCAACTATTTCTGATACCCAAAAAGTTACTATTAAAGTTGGGGATATAAGTAAAGAGATAGAAATTAAAAATCCAACAAATTTAGAAAGTGGTTGGGAATACAATGCTTTAGATAATGAAAAAGTAGAAATAATAGGTTATAAAAATCATAATTTAGAAATTAGTAAATTGTATGTTCCAGAAACTATAGATTCTAAACAAGTAACTGCATTTGCAGATGACTTTAAGTTTTCTGAATCAGGTGCTGATTTTAAAAATTATGTACATTTATATTTGCCTAGTTACTTTAAAAGAATAGGAAATTATGCATTATCAAATACAAATATTAAATATATACATGGTACAAATGATGAAATAGAAATAGGTAATCATGCTTTTGAATCAAGTCAAATAGAAACAATAGATATACCAATTACAGAAATTGGTGAATATGCTTTTAAAGATTGTTATGAATTACTATCATTGGATATCATTGGAAAAAATGACAACTCTGGGACAAGACAAATGTCTATTGGAAAATATGCATTTTATAATTGTAAAAAACTAACAAAATTATATCATTCTAAATATGATCAAATAGTTTTAGATGAAATAAAAGAATATACTTTCTATAATTGTGTCTCATTATCCTCTATAGAATTATATATATCTTCTGATATAGAAGGATATGCATTTTATAATACTTTTATGCTATCAAAGTTTGATTTTGGAACAGTTAATTCAATTGGTGAATATGCATTTTCTGAGAGTGGAATTGAAAGAATTAATATTGGAGCACCCTTTGATACTATTTACTCATTTGCATTTAAAAACTGTAAAAAATTGAAAGAAGTAACTTTTGATGGTTCAAGAATTGAAAGTAAAGCATTTTTGAATTCTGGCGTTGAAGAACTTTATTTATATGGTGTAGATTATATTGCTGAGGATGCTTTTGCCTATTCACCAATAAAAAAGGTATATGGTAGATCTGAACTTAATGAACCATATAAAGTTATTGATAGAGTTGGGATTGTTGAAAATAATAACAAATTATTAATTGGTGTATCAAATAGTGGTAGTGTAAGTGATATTGAGCTTCCTGATTATATTACTGAAATAGGAAATTATGCATATACTGGTAATACTTACTTAAGAAATGTAACTATTCCAGAAACAGTAAAAAGATTAGGCGAAAACTCATTTAAAGATTGCAATTGGTTAAAAAATGTGTACTTTTTAGGATACAATCTTTATATAAATGAAAATACATTTAAAAGAACAAATGAAGGAGAAATTAAAAATGAAGATTTAATCTTCTACACTCATAAAGATTCTTCAATTAAAGATTGGTTAGATAGTAATAATTATAATTATAGACATTTTGAACCAGATAAATATGAAATAATGAATTTAAAAGACAAGTATACTGCTGCTCAATATTTAGTTAATGATGATGTTCCTTATGCAAAATTAACGTATTATGAAAAAGAAACTAGAGAGGAATATCTATACGAAGATGATTATAGTGTTAAAGGTCCATTATCAGAAGGACGTACTTTTTCAAAAGAATATCAAGATCCAAGCAAAGGAATTCAATTTGGTGATACATATCTTATAATAAGTATAAAAACTAAGCAAGGATATGATGTCTTAGTTAATGAAAAGATTCCAATTGTTGTAGTTAAAGCAACCCCAACATATACTATACCTACAGATTTAACTGCAGAATTTGGACAAAAATTATCAGAAATTCAGTTACCTGATGGTTTTAAATGGATGGATGATTCACAAATTATTAACAAAGGTGGAAAGGTAAAATATAAAGCGAAATATATTCCAAGTGATACAAAAAATTATGAAACAATAGAAAATATTGATATTACAATTAATGTCAATAAAGAAAAAAAGATAATTAACCCAGAAATATCTATTCAAAATAAAGTATATGATGGCACAACAAATATCTCATTAGAAAATATAAATATTTCTAATTTAGAAAAAAATGAGTATAGTATTTTAAGTGCAATTTCTTCAGATGAAAATGTAGGCAAGAAGAAAGCAACTATAAAATTAAAATTATCCGATGATAAATTTATTGATTATTCATTTGATAATGGAAAACAAGAAAAAGATTTTATTGTTGATTTTACTATAGAACCATTGAAAATTTCAAAACCAGTTAGTCCAACATGGAATTATGTTTATAATGGAAAAGAAATTATTTTGGATGTTCCTGGATATAATGAAGATACTATGATTGCTAAAAATAATACGGGAACAAATGTTGGAATTTATGATGTAATTATTTCATTAAAGAATACTAATTATATATGGGAAGATGGTACAACTAAAGATGTTATTGTTAAGGTTGAAATTAGTAAAGCAGATATATCTGTTCAAGATAATTCTAAAGATGTAACAGTAAAGTATGACGGTAAAGAACATACAATAGATGTTGATTTAATATATTCTAGTGATTATACATTAAGATATATGGATTCTAATGGTGAATATACATTAAATGAACTCCCTAAATATAAAGAAGTAGGAATATATGAAATTAAATATAAAGTATTTTATGATAACAATCATAAAGAATATTTTGGTAAAAGAACATTGACTATTGAAGATGATATTTCTTATATAATAAATAATTATGAAGTTGATAAAATAAATAATTATATTAGTAAAATAATGGTTAATACAGAATATGATACATTTAAATCAAACATTACTTTAGGTAGTGGTTATACAGTAAATATTGATTATAAAGAAATTAATAATAAAAAAATATTATATACTGGTGGTAAAACAAAAATAATGCATAACACAGATTTATATAAAGAATTTACAAATGTTGTTATTGGAGACATAAATGGGGATGGTAAGATAAATTCGGCAGATTTATTAAAAATAAGACAACATTTATTAGGAACTAATGTTTTAAATGGCGCATATTTCTTGTCATCAGATATAAATTATGATAATACAATAAATTCAGCAGATTTGTTAAGAGTAAGACAACATCTGTTGGGTTCAAAACTAATAAAATAGAAATTAGGAGGAATAAAAAGTGAAAAAGATAAAAATTTTATTGATATCTTTAATATCAATGTTTGCATTTAATACAAGTGTTTATGCAGCATCTAGTAGCATATCAGTTAGTTCTGGAAACGTATATGTTGGTGATAGTTTTACAGTATCATTGTATGTCACTTCATCTGCTGCTTGGAATGTGCATGTAACAGCAAGTGGGCCAGTAAGTGGGTGCACCATACATCAAGCTGATGCATCTGCTGATGCGCTTGATACAAATAGATCATTCAGTGCAACATGCACAGCAACAGGTGAGGGAACAATTGTAATTAGATTGAGTGGGGATGTAACATCTGCTTCTGATGGTAATGCTGTATCTGTATCAGGAAGCAGAAGTGTAAGTGTTTCACAAAAACCTGCCCCAGCTCCATCTCCAACACCATCACAACCAGGTAATAACAATAATACTAATAATAATCAAACAAATAATAACAATAATAAACAAAATAGTACTCAAAATGATGGTGACAATAAATCTAAAAATAATAATATTAAGAATATATCAGTTGATGGTTATAATTTAATAAAAGTTGACTCAAATAATTATACTTTATCAGTAACAAATGATATAACAAATATTAATGTTAAAGCAACTGCAGAAGACTCTAAATCAAAGGTAACAGGTACAGGAAACCACAATATAAATATTGGTGAAAATAATATAGAAATTATTGTGACTGCGGAAAATGGTTCACAAAATAAAATTAATATTAAAGTAACAAGAAAAGATGGTTATTATTTAGAAGACTTAGATTCAATATTAAATAATAATAAAATTACTGATATAAATATAACAATAAAATCTGATACAATTATTACTAAAGAAGATTTGGAAAAAATAAAAAATAGCAAAAAGACAGTTAAATTTAATTATTACAATGATGATAAAAGTTTAGCATATAGTTGGATAATAGACGGATCAAAAATAAAAACAACATCAAATCTATCAACAATTATTACCAGTGATTCAGATAATAAAAAAGATATATTAAAACTATCTAATTATGCAGATGGATTGTTTGTAGTATTAAAACAAAATGATTTACCTTCAGGTACAAAATTAAAATTATTTGTAGGCAATAAATATGAAAATAATGATTTCGTTAATGTATATTCATATAGAAACAATAAACTTTATTTATTAAAAAATAAAATAAAATTAGATAATGGTTATATTGAATTTAGTTTAGATAATGCTTCTGAATATTTTGTAACTATGTCAACTATTCCAAATACAAACATTACAACGAAAGTTGAAAATAACGAAAAAATATCAATTTTACCCGTTATAATATTAATTATATGTCTTATAGTAATAGGAATAATAATTATATTTATTATAAAAAATAAAAAAAAGAAAAAATCTAATTATGATGATTGTGAAGAACTAAGTGATGATTATAGTTTGTTTGAAATCAAAAATAATGAACAAACTATAAAAAACACTAATAATAATGACAATATAAATTAATACTAATAAACTAATGAAAATTTAGTTTATATAGATATAGTGAAAGATGGTAAAAAACTTTGGTATTTATAAAGTCACATATTTTATGTGATTTTTTTGTACATTTTTGTTAACAAATGATTAGTTTTTAAAAAATGTGTCGAATTATAGATAATTTTTTTAAAATATATGGTATACTTAATTTAGAATAAGGGTAGGAGTGAGTTTATGGTGAGAAAATAATAAAAAAAAGAATATTAGTAATCCATTTAATTATTAATAATTAAAATTGAAAGGAAGTGTTTATGAATGGATAACAAAAAAGAATATTTGAATGAAGAATGGTATCAAAAAACAAAGAAGAGAATTACTAAAATATCATTAATAATACTTGTAATTGCAATAGTAATTGGTAGTGGTTTAATTGCAACGGGTATTGTTGCAACAGATATATCAAAAAAAGAAGCAGAAAAACTAAATAAAGAAAGATATGAAGCAGCATACAACGAATCAAAACAAAATGTAGCAGAAGCAAAAAAAAGACTACAAGAAATCGTTAATGAAAGAGCAACAATAAAAAAACAATATGATGAAAAGCAATACGAATGTAATTCGTTAGATATGAGTGCTTCAAATTGGCTTGCAAATAAACAAAAATGTTCTTCTGAAGCAAGTGAAATTTACTCTAAAATTGAAGCATTAGATGATGAGACAGATGAAATAAATAATAAAGATTATACAGGTTATTATGATTTAGCAGTTGCTAAAGATTATAAGCTCGTAATAATTATTGGAATTATTTTAATTTGTGTCGGAATTGTTGTTTCTTTAACTTTCTATATTATTTCTAAGAAGAGAGAAATCAAAGCATTTACAACTCAACAAATGATGCCAATTAAACAAGAAAGTATAAAGAAGATTACTCCAACAGTTGCAAATTCAGCAGAGACAATAAGTAATAGTATAAGCAATGGTATTACAGAACAGAAAAATATATCTAATGACACACAAGATAAATTAAGTGAATAGAAAGTTGGTGAAAAAGTGGAACAAGAAAAGTATTTAAGTGAAGAAAAATACCAAGAAACTAATAAAAAGGTTAAAAAAACAAGTAAAACACTTTTAATTATTGGTGCAATTCTTCTTGTCATTGGTATTATAATGATAATAGCTGCATTTGTAAATTTTAAAAATTCAGAAAGAAAAGCAATGGATTCATTTAACAATAGTGCTTCAAATTTATTTGATTCATTCAATAACAGTATTAATAATGATGATGATGGTGAAGAATTTGTTAATTCAATGAAGGAATCTGTAACAGCTGGAACAGATAGTTCAATGGATTCATTTACTAGTGTTGGATTATATGCATTAGGTGGTTTTGTTTCATCAGCAGGTTTTGTATTACTTATTGTTGGTGGTGTAATGGCTTATATGGCTCATAGAAGAGAAATAACAGCATATACTACACAACAAACAATGCCTATAAAAAAGGAAACAATTAATGATATTACACCAACAGTCGCAGATGCTGCTGGAACAATTGCTAAAAGTGTTAGTCAAGGTTTCGAAGAAGGAAAAAAAGAAACTGATGATACTCAAAACAAAGTGGATTAAAAATTCACTTTTTATTTTACTTTTACTTGACATTTCTCTGTAAAATGATAAAATAATATTATAGTAGAAGAGTAGGGAGAGATAGACAATGATGAAAAGATTAAATGAAATATTAAGTGAAATTGGAATATCAAAAGTTAAGTTAGCAAAATACTTAAATGTATCAAGACAAATGGTTTATAATTATCTTGAAATGGAAGATGTTAATTTATGGCCACTTGAAAAGAAAATGAAATTATTTAATTTATTACAAATAAAATCAGCAGATGAAATAGAAAATATAAAAATAACTAATGATTTTATTAAACACGCAAATAATTTAATAAATGATAATAACTCAGGTATAGTAGAGAAGGGGAACATATCATTTGATGGAATAAATGCTAAAGATCAAGCATTATTAAATGATATAGTATTCTTACTTAAAGAAAATTTAGAGGATGATACAACTGGACAAATGTCAAAAGTATATAGATATTTATATTACTTCTTACAAGTATTAGAAGATGTACCAGAAATAAAATATATGCTTGGATATGTTGCTAAAACAACTGGATTCGTCTCCCCTAACGAATTTATTTTTGAAGAGGATAATCAATTTGCATTTGAAAGTATATTATATTCAGCAATGGTATTATATAATAGCAAAGGTGCATCTAAAAATAAGCTATTAGAAATGCATAAGAAATTTACAAATGAAATTGAAGCAAAACATGAAGAAAAATTATCTAGAACGCAAGAATTAAATTCTGCTAAAGTACAAGCTTTAAAAGAACTTGGTTATACTGAATTAAATGAAAGTAATTATTCTGAAGTACTAGAAAAGATGGCTGAAATACAATCTAGAAAAATATAGATGCAATTTCAGATAATAATTATTATGTAAACTAGCATATTTTAAAATAAATATGATTAATTATACATCTAATATTATATATGTAATTAATATCTCACTATTATAATGAGATATTTTTATTTACTGATTTATTATTAATTATATATTAAATTTATTTATGTATTATTTAATATTATTTTGTTAACAGATAATTAATATAATTCTATAGTAAATTTATTTATAGCTTAATTGTAATTAATAATGTATTATATTAAGATAACATAATAGTTTGTTTTAGATCTATATTAATAGTTATATCTACCCTTTTTTATAAAAATTTAACTAGGGGAGTTGTACCTATTTTTTTAAAAGAAAAAAGCACATAAGTGCTTTATATGTTATTTATTATGCGGCAGCTAAATCAGATTTTTTATCATCTTTAGGTCTTAATAATTGTAAAATCTTAGGTTTCTTACTTTTAACTTGTTCTTGTTCATCTCTATCAGTTTTTGTACTCTTTATATCCCCTATGCTACCGATTTTATTTTTTCTTTCTTTATAACTTTCTATTACGGTAATTGGTTTTTCACTACCATCTTCATCTTTTTCGTATGTATCATAGATTTTTGGATTAGTATATTCATCATAGGAATATCTTAATCTTTTATCATCAAATGAATATACTTCTCTTAATATTACGATATTGTTCCCCTTATGTATTATATTAATGTTTCCATTGAATTGTGAAGAGTCATTAATATAAACATTCTTTTTTTCTATATGAATTGTTTTGCCGTCTTTTGTTGTGATATCTAAGTAATTATCAAAGTACTTATTAATATCCATATTAGACTCTCCTTCCCCATTCACTTATCGCAAATGAGAATATTATATAATATTTACACTTATCTTGTCAAGTAAATATTAAAAAAAGTAGAAATTTAATTTTCTACTATTGCAATATAAAACTTTTAATGTACATTAACAGATAAATTTACTTATTTCATCAATTAAATTAGTATCTTTTTCTATTTTTATTGTATTTATCTCAAGCGCTTGAGCTCCATTAATATTATTAATATTGTCATCTAAGAATAAAAGTTCTTTTGACTCTATACTATATTTATTTAATATATATTGATAAAAATCTAAATTAGGCTTTATCTTATGTATTTCAGCAGAGATAATTATATCATCTAAATAGTCAATATTAAAAGATTCTTTAATAAAATCTTTCACAAAAGATAAATGATTAGTTGCTATAATAATTTTTACATTTTCATTTATTTCTTTTGTTTTTTTAAATATTTTTTTATCTTTTACCTTGTATAATTTATTAATCAATACTTTTGTTGTATTAATAACTTCCAAATCTTTTTCAACAATTTTTTTTGCTTGTTTTAAGTAATCTTCATCATTTAAATTTGGACCAAACATTCTCTCTAATTTTTCTTCTACTTCTGATAATTCAATATCTTTTTCACTAACAAGAACACCAACTAAATCAAATGCAATAACTTTTATCATATTTCCTCCTAATTTTTTAAATCTTATATAATTCCGAATTATTTAATTTGGGGCATATCAGTACAACTAAATAATACATCATTCACTTGAGTTATATTTTGTTCTTTGCATAATTCTTCATATTTATCATCCCATGACAATCTAAATGAGTCTTCATAGTTTAAATCAAGTAATTTCATATATTCATCAATAATAGATTCCTGATTTGTACTTGTTTTAGCCTCTATTTCAAGAGCAATACCAAATGGATATTCATCAACAGAAATTATTATATTATCATTTACATAATTTGTCCTATATCGTTCATAACTTTCTACTCGTTTCATTTTTAAAATATTTTCAGTTAAATAAATAAAATTTTCATAATCATTTGGATCAATATTACATTCTATTTCTTCCTCTTTATTTATTAAACCTTCTTTAGTATCTGGTAGTCTCCTTTTCCAACTAAGCATACATTTTGAAACATTTTCACCTTTTGTAATTCTTATTCTATATCTTCCATCTATTTCTTTTGAATAAAAATCATTACCTGGTAACATAGAATTATATTGCGTTGTTTTTTCATAAAAAGTGCCTACATTTTTAATTTTATTTATCTTATCTAATTTATTTAATATATCATTTTTTTTATTTTTAGAGTAATAAAATCTTATTTCATATTCCATACTTTTTTTCCTTTCATAAAATTAATATGTATATATTTAATCTTGTGATTTAAAAATTTCATTAATTTGTGATTTTAATTCATTAAGTTCATTTATTGATGATACTTCATTATCACATTTTACACCTAAATAAACCTTAATTTTAGGCTCAGTTCCTGAGGGTCTAAGCATTATCCATGAATTATCTTCAAATACATATTTTAATGCATTTGTATGTAGTTCATTTTCTTCGTTTAAGTAATCTTTTTTAGTATGTTTTTTATCAAATTTTATTGTATTATTTCTAAATGAATTCATATAATTATTTATGATATCTTTACCATCTAATCCTGAATAAACAAATGATAAAGTTTCTTCCTTATAATATCCATATTTTTTAAATATATTTTCTATATAATCATTAAGAGTAATATCTTTACTTTTACAGTAGCAAAGTATCTCTAAAAAGGATAACATACTTGAAAATCCATTTTTATCATTTACATTTATATTAAACATATATCCTAAACTTTCTTCAAAACCAAATAAATAATCTTTATCTATTAATTCATTTCTTTTATTTGCTATATTTTTGCATCCAGTTAACACTTCATAACATTTAATACCTTTTTCTTCACACATTTTACTAACAAGAGGAGTTGAAACAATACTTTTTATCATATATGAATTATTAGTTATATTTTTATTTTCAAGAATATAATTTGCGAATAAAGCCCCTATTAAGTTACCATTTATTTGTTTATATTCATTATTTACTTTATACATTGCCCCTACTCTATCTGCATCTGGATCTGTTAATATAATAATATCTGAATCATTTTCTTTAGCGTATTTAATTCCAAGTTCATAATTTTTTTCATATTCTGGGTTTGGTTCAGGTGCTGTTGTAAAATTACCATCATAAATGCATTGTTCTTTTACAATATTATAATTAAATTTATACTTATCAAGTAATTCTTTAGCAGTCTTTATTCCAACACCATGTAGTGATGAATATGTAACCTTTATATCCTTAGCATATTTATCTAATAATTCTTTATGTATAATTGCTCTCTCATTTTCTTTTACAAAAGATTCATGTACTTCATCTGGTGTAATATAAAATAATTCATTATTTTTAGGGGCATATTTAAGTGATTCAAAGTTATCTAAACTATTTACCTCTTTTATAATTAAATCGTCTTCTGGAGGCACTATTTGGCCTCCTTTATTATTGTATACTTTATAACCATTATATTCTTTTGAATTATGTGATGATGTAATAACTATACCACTAGTACAATTTAAATATTTAACTGCAAAAGAAAGTTCTGGAGTTGATGTATATTCTTTAAATAAATATGTTTTAATACCATAATAATTTAGTATTAAAGCAGCATCAAGTGCATAATCACTTGAATTATTTCTAGTGTCATAGGCGATTACTACACTTGGATTATTATGATGTTTATTTAAATAATTCGCAAGTCCTACAGTTGCTTTACCTACAGTATATTTATTCATTTTATTTGAGCCAAGTCCCATTAATCCTCTAATACCCGCAGTACCAAATTCTAAATCAGAAGAAAATGATTCTTCTTTCTCTTTTTCAGTCATATTTTTTAATATTTCTTTATCACTTTCACTTATTCCATTATCATTTAACCATTTATTATATCTATCATTCATAAAAATTTCTCCCTTACTATTTAATTATACAAAAGAAAAAAATAAGTGTAAATTTTTTTAACACTTATCTTTACATTTATTTACTTTATATTTCATAAAAGCTTTTTATATATAGTTATAAATCTTATGTTAATTATTTTGCCACATATCAGCCAGATTGTGTTCTTTAAAATATTTTAGTCTTTTTTCTACTCTTTCATCTATTTTTCCATAAACATCAATAACAAAATCAATTCCTCTTTCTTTAAATGGTTTATATAAATTTCTTATATTACCATAATTATAATCCCATATAAATTTTCCACGATACGCACTTATCGTATTATTATATATGCCATATCCATATTCATCAACTGCTGAATACATTATAGATGGTTTATTATTTTGCACTCTTATTACATCAGAACGACCTGCAAGATTTTTATAATAATCTAAAACAGTTAATCCTTCTGAAGTTTTATGGTTTTTTCTGCAATATTTTAATAATTCATCAATAGATTCAAAGTAATCATTACCAATAGAATATAGTCTCATATCAGGTTCTGGGATTTCTGATAAAGGATTTTTATATATAGGAGTTATGCTACCTTTTCTAAACTCTTTAAAATCTTGTAACTTCATTTGATATTCTTCTTTTTTATTTTCTTTCATAACCTTAAACCTCCAATTAATTACTATTCATATTATACACTAGATTTTAGTAAATTACAATTAACTTATTCTATATCTTTTTACTTCTAGGATGTGTTTCATTATATTTTTCTTTTACATAATTATTAGATATATGAGTATATATTTGTGTTGTTTTAATATTTTCATGTCCTAAAAGTGTTTGTACACTTCTAAGATCTGCACCATGATTAATTAAATGAGTCGCAAATGAGTGTCTTATAGTATGAGGTGATAATTCTTTATTTATTCCTTTTTCTAGTGCAATTTCCTTTAGTATTTTAAAGAAGCCTTGTCTTGATAAACTATTCCCGTGTGCATTTAAAAATAATGTATTAGAACTTTTATTTTTTAAAAGTGTATTTCTATATACATTGATATAATTTTTTAAAGCAATAGTTGCTATATCATCAAGTGGTACAATTCTTTCTTTACTACCTTTACCAAAACATCTAACAGCGTTCATTTCAAAATCAATATCATTTACTTCTAAACTTAATAATTCTGATACTCTAAGACCAGATGAATACATAAGTTCAAGCATAGCCTTATTTCTATAATCTAATGCATTTTCACATTTTATATCCAAAAGTTTATTTATTTCATCTTCATTTAAAACATGCGGAACTGTTTTTGGCATTTTAAGACCAACAATATCATCACAAGGATTATCACTAATTAAACCATTTCTAGATAAATATTTAAAATAATTTCTAATAGATACTATATGTCTATTAACTGTTTTAGAATTTTTATCTTTACTAATATACATTATATAATTTGTAATATCTTTTTTTTCTATTTTTTTATATGTTTTTTTTACATATTCAAAAAAAGCAACAAGATCTCTATAATAACCATCAACTGTATTTTTACTAAGACCTCTTTCTATTTCAACATAATTTATATATTCTATTATTTGTGCATCTATATCCATATCATTCACCATAATAATTATACAACAAATAAAAAAGATTAGTAAACTAATTCTAATCTTTTAACAAATATAACACTATATTAATAACTTCTTTTTTCATTACATCATAATTTAAACTCTTATGTGCATGGTAAACAATTTCATGGCAAAAGTTATCTATAAGACCTATTATAATATGCACCTTTTCATTTAAATTCTTAACATTAAAATTATTATATTTAAGTGTATTTACAATTTTTTCATTCATTTTAAGTTCATTATCTTTAAAAATTTGATTTATTTCTTCATCTATATGACTCATTGCGATTAATTCTTCATGAGCCTTTTTACTCATTTTATGTGTATCTATAAAACTATCAATCATGCTATTTAATATTTTTTCAAGATTATTTTTATCTATTTTAGTATTATCTAAAATATCAATCATAGGAAACATTATATTACTTGAATAGTTTTTAACTCCTTCAATAAATATATCTCTTTTGTCAGTAAAATATTGATATATAATGCCTGTTGATACTCCTGCATACTTTGCTATATCAACACTATTTACATTATGGTAACCTTTTTCACACATAAGAGTAAATCCTTTTTCTAGTATTTTATTTTTCTTTTCTATTGAACTTTTTTTAATTGGATTTCTAATTTCACCCATTAATATCACCTATTTATAATTATATCACAATTTTTATTCATTTGCTTTTAAACTAGAGACCATATCTATTTTATTTACTTTCTTAGAAAGCATTCTCGATACTATAATTGAAACCAAAATTGTACCTATAATTGCGATTAAATAAGTACTTAAATTAATGTATGCGCTAAAATCGTAGTTATCTGCTATAACGCTTTTAAATATCCATGATGTCATATAATAACCAGTTGGAAGTCCAATTATTATTGATAATACTGTAATCCAGTTATTTTGCTGTACAAATATTTTTCTGATTTTCTTATCACTAAATCCTAATACTTTTAAAGTTGCAAATTGATATTGTTTTTCACTATATGAAAGAATTCCCATATTATAAATAATTATTGCACCTAGTCCTATAGCAAATACTATAATAAGCATAATCATACTCTTCATCATTGAAAGCATTGATTCTAAGCTATTTTTAAGTTCATTTATATCTTGTACTAAACTTACATTTTTAATATCTTTAATGTCTTTTAAGTCAGTATTTGTATAAAGTGAATCAGGTTTATAATCAATATCTAAACTTTCTAAATATTCTTTAGTCATTGTTAAATTTTGTACTTGTGGATCTTTTGTTAATCCTACTATTTTTGATTCATAATACTTGTTAACGCCATATATATGCCATTTAATTGTGTCACCAACTTTTAAATTCTTTTGACCTGCTAATTTTCTTGTAACATAAACACCATTATTTTTATTAACTTTAATAAATTCACCATTTTCATTTTGGAATCTTACTAAGTTTCCAGCATTAGTTACAAATATTGTATTTGCTTCTCTTTCTTTACTTATTTTTGTTTCAATAGTAAGTGTTTCACTAGTATTATTACCATATTTATCAGTTAATACTTTTAATTCATCATCTTTTATATTTTCCTTTAATGATAATTTATAATTAAAGTTATATAAATCTTCAAATTGCAATTTAATAAAATGATTCATACTATTTAACATACCAAATGCACATACAATAAGCATGCAGCAGCCAACAATACCTACAACTGCTGTTACAGTTCTAAATTTATTTCTAAGTATATCTCTATAGTTCCATTTACTAGAGAAATTTAATTTTTTAAATATACCTTTTGTACTTAAATTAAGTGAATTTACCTTTACATTAGGTACTTCATTTCTAAGTGCTTCAGCAGGTTTTTTAAATAGTTCCTTACGACAAGTTAAGTATGTTATAAATGAAACTACCATTACAACTAATAATGCTACTAAATAACTAAGTGGTTTTACAACTGGTATACCATTTGGAACTTCAAAATAATCCATTTCCATATTTAGGAAGAATGTTCCAATAAAGTATTTACCTAAAATAATACCAACTATTGCTGCAGCAAGTGATACAAAGAAACCATAACCAACATAATGCATTACTATTTTAGAATTTTTTATACCAAGTGCTTTCATTGTACCTATTTGAAGTTTTTGTTTTTTAACAACTCTTGTCATAGTTGTAATAACTGAAAGCATTGCGATGAATAAGAATAACCCTGAGAAAATACCTACATAAGATGCTCCTTCATCTATTTCTCCTTGGTATCTTTGATAAGATAATGTATCTTCAATTTTTACTATTGCTTTTGCATTAGATACTTTATCCTCTATATCTTCTTTTACGCTTGTTACATTTTTCTTTTTATTTACATCAACCATAATATAGTTATATGGTATATATTCTTTATAATTAAAGTTTGTTACATATTTATCAAATATTTTTTCATCAGTTATTTTCATTTCTTTCATTACTAAGTCTTTTATATAACTTTCAGGAATTTCATTAACTGATAAATATACAAATCCAAAATTTTCTCTATTTGGAACAAATTCTGACTCATCTTTAACATCATAAATATGATCAGGTACATTAATAAGTCCTAATATTTTTTCTTCTAAAGAGAATGTATCATATTTAATTTTTATTGCGTCTCCAACTTTTAAATTATTTTTTTCTGCATAAAAGTTATCAACCCATGCACCTTTTTTATTAACATCAAATTTTTCTCCATCCATTATATGAAATTTTGAAATATTATTTGAATCAATAAAACTAAGCAAATATGTTTTATCTTTATCATTCTTGTCAATTGCATTAACAACAAGTTTTTTTTCTGCATCTTTAACGTTATCTAATGATTTAATTTTATCTAAATCTTTATCACTCAGATTACCCATTACATTTAAATCTTGTATATTATTATTTTTGTAAAAATTATCTGCGGCACTAGTCATACCATCCATATATGCTTCAATACCAACATAAACCATTACACCAATTAATACCATTAAGAATATTGTTATAAATTGTGATAAATTTTGTTTTATATCACGAAACATTTTTTTCTTAAGCATATTACCACTCTACCTCATCAATGTTTTTAGGATGTTTATTTACTGTATTACTTTCTATTTGACCATTTTTAAGTCTAATTACTCTATCAGCAACTTCTGCGATTAAAGCATTATGTGTAACTATAATAACTGTATTTTCTCCGTTATTTGCATCACATTGTTTTTTAAGTAATTTTAATACTTCTACACCTGTTTTTGAATCAAGTGCACCAGTAGGTTCATCACATAAAAGTAATTTAGGATTTTTAGCAATTGCTCTTGCGATTGATACCCTTTGTTGTTCACCTCCTGATAATTGATTAGGGAACTTATTTAAATGGTTTTCAAGTCCTACCTCTTTAAGTATCTTTTTAGCTGATTTAGACTTTTTTACAATATCCTTTACTATTTCAACATTTTCTAAAACTGTTAATGTTGGAAGTATATTATAAAATTGGAATATAAATCCTACATTTTCTGCTCTATAACTAGTTAGTTCTTTATCACTTTTTTTAGATATATTTTCTTTATCTATTATTATATCACCACTTGTTGCAGTATCCATTCCACCAAGTAAGTTTAAAAGTGTTGATTTACCTGCTCCTGATGGACCAAGTATACAAACAAATTCCCCCTTTGGTAATGAAAAACTTACATTATCAAGTGCATTATAAGTTTTATCACCTATTTTGTAACCTTTTGTTACATTTTTAAATTCTATAAAATTATTCATAGCTCCTCCTTATATGAAATAAATTTCATATACATGATATCATACTTTTTCATATGAAGCAATATTCATATGAAATATTTTTCATATTTTTCATATTTTTTAAATATTATGTAAAAATTAAAAAAAGTTAGAAATTAAATCTAACTTTATGACATTTAAATTATTCATTTTTACTTACTAAATCTTTATGTTTTTCATAAAATTTAACTAATGCAACACTTTGTTCTTCTTCTGATAATTCTTCTAATATTTCATTATCTTCTTCTATTTTAGTTTTAAAAATCTTAATATCGTTTGCATTATTTACATTTACTGTATAAATAAAATTATCTATTTCATCTAATATCGCATAATCAATATCGTTAAATGTAACTGCTTCTAATTTCTTATTTTCCATAACCGACACCCTCTTCTTTTTCTATAGAACCCGTATTATATGTCTTGTATGCTTCTTTGATTATATCACTACTATCTATACTTCTTCCAACAACATCTTTAGCCACATTGGAATTTATTTCACCTTTTAATGCTATATAAGTTTGTACATCATTATATCCATGTTCTTCTGCCTCATTTTTAAAATAATCTATAGCATCTTCATAAGAATAACGTGTTGTACCAATATAAAAACTCAATCCTTCATTTTGTGAATCAGTATTACTAACACCAGATAAAACATCTTTCCTAAATCCATCTCTTATTATATATTCACCTTTTTTTTCGTTATAAAATTGTTTTGCAGATATAGCAACAAAGGTTGCAAGTGCAAATGTAATGACACTTCTTTCTACCTTAACTATTTTTCTTCTTTTTTCGTTTCTTTTCTTTGCTTCTTCTTTCATTTTTTCATATCTATTTTTCATTTTTGTACCCTCCAATATAAATATAACATGTTATTACAAAAATTAAATATTTAATTATATCATTTACACCTATTTTACAAAATTTTAAAATAAAACCAATAGAACATATCTTCTATTGGTATACTTCAAAAAATCTTATATAGATTTTAATTTTTCTTTTTGTCCTTTAAATATAATTCCATCATCTTCATCATTTACATTTGCTGTATAAATATAACCATCTATTTCGTCTGCGATTAAATAATGTGATCCATTATACATTATTTTTTCATATTTTTTATTATTCAACGATTTATTTTCCTTCAATTAAATATTCATTCAAGTTTTCATTTATAAACTCTTCTTCTAAATAAAACTCGATAAAATCATCTTCTTTTTTTATACAATAATTATCTAAATTAATATATTTTCTTAAAATACTTTCAATTAAATCAAAATCTTTATCGTTAATTTTTTTCTCTTGCTTATCAAATACTTTTAAGTTTTACACTATTCCTTTTGTTAATACAACTGATATATAATCACCTCTAAGCAAAATATATCATTTATGATACATTAGCCAATATATTCTTAACATTCTGTTAGTTTTTAATTAAATGCTATTTCTGTTTCTATTTCATCATCAACAATCAAAATATATAAAAATATAATTCCACTAATTAAAATTAAAAATGAACCTGTAAATGCTGCATATGATAATACTTTCTTTTTATTTGAATCATTTTCATTTAATTCCATAATTTTATTATATCCATCTTGGGCAAAATAATAATACACAATAAGTAATATTAAGAATATAAAAATCATTAATTCTTGATACTCCTTTTTACTTTTTTCATCATCATATAAAAAAAACTTCTTTTCAAGACTATTTGCGTAATAACTAAGAATAATAATTATTATATAAATTACCCAAACAAAATTTTCTATTTTAATATCTTTTAACTTATCTAATTTATCTTTATCCATAATAAATTATATGAATAATTGATAAATTATTGTATAATTATATATGAAAGGACTGATAAGTATGAATACACCACTCGCACTTAAATTAAGACCAAAAACAATTGACGACGTTATCGGTCAAAAACACTTAGTTGGAGAAAATGCTCCTATTAGAAACTTTATAAATAATAAAAGAATATTTTCCATGATTCTATATGGTAATCCTGGAATTGGTAAAACATCTATCGCATGCGCTATCGCAGGATCTATAAATGAAAAATATAGAGTACTTAACGCAACTGTTAATAATAAAAAAGATATAGAAGTTGTAATAGAAGAAGCAAAAATGTATGATGGTATTGTACTTATAATGGATGAAATACATAGACTTAATAAAGATAAACAAGATATACTACTTCCACATCTAGAATCTGGACTTATTACTTTAATTGGTCTTACTACATCTAATCCATATCACAAAATTAATCCGGCAATTAGAAGTAGATGTCAAATATTTGAACTTAAGCCTCTTACTTTAGATGAAGTTATAGAAGGACTTAATAAAGCTATTAAATGTGAAGATTTAAAAGGCATAAAAATAAAAAAAGATGTAATAGAATACATTGCAAAACTATCGTCAGGAGATCTTAGAAGTGCCTATAATTTACTTGAAATATGCTATTACTCTACTAGTGATAAAAATATAACTATGGATGTTGTAACTAAAATAAATAATAAACCTGCATTATTTGCTGATAAAGATGAAACAGGTCATTATGATTTACTTAGTGCATTTCAAAAATCAATTAGAGGTTCAGATGTAAATGCAGCATTACATTATCTTGCAAGACTTCTTGTAATTGAAGATTTAGATAGTATTTATAGAAGAATGACAGTTATTGCTTATGAAGATATTGGACTTGCTAATCCATCAATGGGTCCTAAAGTTGATGCTTGCATTAATGCTTGTGAAAGAGTTGGAATGCCAGAAGCAATGATTCCTTTATCTGTTACAATTACAGAAATGGCATTATCTCCTAAATCAAATAGTGCATATAGCGCACTACATGATGCAATTAAAGATATTGAAAGTGGTAATAACTACCCTATTCCAGAAACAATTAGAATAGATTCTACTATTTATAAATATCCTCATGATTATAAAGGTAGTTATGTAGTTCAACAATATATGCCAGACAATTTAATAAATAAAGTATATTATAAGCCTAAATTAACTAGTAAATATGAACAAAATTTAGCACTTATAGATCAAAGAATAAAAAAAATAAAGGAACAAAGTAAATAATTGTTCCTTTTATTATACATTTATAACTGAATCATTTAATATATCTTTTAGAATATAATCAGCAATTAATATACCTGCCGTATTTGGTACTACACTATAAGATGCTGGTGTTCTAATTCCTGTTTTAACAGGCATTTCTGTACTTGATAATACAGTTATATCATTATTTATATTTAATTTATTTATTTCATGTCTTATTACTTTAGCAAGTGGATCATAACTTGTTTTTTTAAGATCCATTATTTTTAATTTAGTAGGATCAAATTTATTACCAGTTCCCATACTTGATATAAATTTGATATTTCTATTTAAACATTCTCTAATAAGCATTATCTTTGTAGTTACTGTATCACATGAATCTACTAAATAATCTATTTTATTGTTAAACAATATCTTTTTAGTTTCTTCGTTTAAAAATATATCATATTTAGTTACATTACATTTAGAATTTATATCTTTTATTCTCTTTTCAAATGCATCTACTTTCTTCATATTTAAATTTGAATCAAGTGCAATTATTTGCCTATTTTTATTTGTTATATCTATGGTATCAGCATCTACTATTATAATGTTTTCTATACCATTTCTAATAAGCGTTTCAACAACGTATCCACCAACACCACCTACTCCTATAACAGCGACTGTCTTAGTATGTAACTCATTTAAATTTTCTTTACCAATTAATCTTTCTAATCTATCAAACATATTTTTACCTCACAAAAAAATGCCTAAGAAAGAGGCAGGGACTATAAACCTACACATATGTGCAGGTGGGCATCCCATAATAGGCTTTAGGATCCTTAAATAAATTTAAGTATTCAACACCACCTACTAATTCTGATTCCCTTATAAGTCATTTAGTCGGTTTTATTACACCTGTATCTCTTCTAGGCAATTTAATTATATCATATTCATAATAAGAAAATAAAGTCTTTTGACAAAACTTTACTTTTTTATACATAATATAAGATTAAAGTTAATATAAACGTTATACACTTAGTTTAAAAAAATACAATTCTACAATTGTTGATATGAATCTAATTCTTCTTTAGAATAAACTAAAATTTTTTCTTCATCAATTTTGATCTCTATTGGTTGGTCAAAATATATTGGATAAGTTTCTTTTACCGCTCTGATGATATCTTTTGTTACATTACTGCGTTTAAAATGTCGATCACGTTTATGGGCTTGATAACTTTGATTTCTATAATCAACAACTCTAGTAAGACAAATTGCCCCAATATCATCACTTTGGATAAAATCAAAACTTGATGTTAATATATTCCACCACTTTTTTACTGCTTTACTATTAAATTCATAATCATTTGCAAGTTCTTCAAAAAATTCCTCATTAACAACATCTTGCATTATTCTCATCTCCCCTTCGTGAAAGTTATATTAACATATACAACAAGACTTGTCAAGAATTTTTAAATTATATTCTTATAAGAAAAAGTAGCATTATTTGCTACTTAACAATTATATTTAATTCTTCTAATTGTTTTTCTGAAACACTATTAGGTGCTTCACTCATAAGACAACTTGCTGATGATGTCTTAGGAAATGCTATTACATCTTTTATATTATCTGTTTCACATAAAAGCATTGTAAGTCTTTCAAGACCAATTGCAAGTCCACCATGAGGAGGAGTTCCATATTTAAATGCATTTACAAAGAAACCAAATTTTTCTTCAATATCTTCTTTAGTTAATTCAAGTGCTTCAAACATCTTTTCTTGTACATCTGCATTATGGATACGAATAGATCCACCACCTGCTTCATAACCATTACAAACAATATCATATGCTTTAGAATAACAATGTTCTTTATCTGTTAATAATTTATCTATATCTTCATCTTTAGGTGCAGTAAATGGATGATGACATGCGACAAATCTATTTTCTTCTTCACTCCATTCAAATGATGGGAAATCAGTTACCCAAAGAAATTTATAATCACCTTTTTTAATCAAATCTAAATCTCTAGCAAGTTTACATCTAAGTGCTCCAAGACTTGTTTTAGTAATTAGTTTTTTACCAGCAATTACAAATATTAAATCGTTTTCTTCTAGACATAAACTCTTTATTAATTCTTCTTTTACTTCATCAGTTAATATTTTTGCAATACTACCTGCAAATTCACTATTATTATATTTTAAGAAGAATAAACCATTTGCTTTATATGTTTTAACAAAATCAGTTAATTTATCTATATCTTTTCTAGAGTATTTATCAGCTGCATTTTTTACAACAATTGCATTTATAATACCATTATCTTCAAGTTCTCTTTTAAATAATTCAAAATCACATTTACTAAATACATCAGTAACATCATTTATTTTCATATCAAATCTTAAATCAGGTTTATCTGATCCATAATAGTTAATCGCATCATCATATTTCATTCTCATAAGTGGAAGTTTTATATCATAACCTTTTACTTCTTTAAATATTGTTTGAAATAATTTTTCTGTATTATCCATAACATCTTCTTCGCTTACAAAACTCATTTCCATATCAATTTGAGTAAATTCTGGTTGACGATCTGCTCTTAAATCTTCATCACGGAAACATCTTGCAATTTGAAAATATTTTTCAATTCCACCAATCATAAGTAATTGTTTATATATTTGTGGACTTTGTGGAAGTGCATAAAAACTTCCCTTATTTACTCTACTTGGGACTAAATAGTCTCTAGCTCCTTCTGGTGTTGATTTAGAAAGTATTGGTGTTTCAACTTCTATAAAACCATTATCTGATAAGAATTTTCTAGCAGCCATAGTTATTTTATGTCTTGTAATAAGATTATTTTTAATATTATCACGTCTTAAATCTAAATATCTATATTTAAGTCTAGTATCTTCTAAAACATCATCTTTATCAAGTCCAAATACAGGTGTAGCAGCTTCATTTAATATTTCAAGAGAACTGACATTTACCTCTATTTCCCCTGTAGCCATATTAGGATTTTTAGATTGTCTTTCTTCTATAACACCATTTACTTTTAAAACATATTCATTCCTTACTTTTGATGCTTCTTCATAACAATTATTATCAGGATTAATTACAAGTTGTACTTTACCGCTTCTATCTCTTAAATCAATAAATATAAGTCCTCCAAGATTACGAACTTTAGAAGCCCATCCATAAAGTTCAACATTTTCGCCTACATTTTTAATATTAAAATCATTATTATTGTATTTCTTCATTATCTCACTTCTTTCAATTAATACTCATTAATTATAGCATATTTAAAATAAAAAAAGAATAATATAATCAATTATTCTTTATATTATTGTTTAATGTATAAGATTTACTCTTAGTTCTTTCAATTAAATCTTTTTTTGATATTGCTTTTAACGTTCTTCTTTTTCTTTTTAGCAATTCTGCTTCCATAAATTTTTTTGAGTTTTCTTCTTTTACTTCACTACAATTTTTGTCTATGTAAAACATTCTATCTAAAATTCTAACACGTGATTTACCATCTTTAAAATCAGTTGCAGAATTAAATATATTAGGAATTACTATTTTACCACATTCATTAATAAAACCATATTTATCATTTATTTTAACTCTTGCAACACCTTCATTAAAATCATATGCTTCCTCATAAATAAATGGAGAAATTAATTTTCCTTGTAAATTCATATAACTATATTTATCATCATTTGCAACTTTATAAAAGCCATTTACAAAAGTACCATTACCTTCATATTTGCATTTTATTACTTGTTCTCCTGTTTTATCAATAAATCCTTTAAATCTATTTTCTTTTAGATGTCCGTCTTTAAAAACATGGGCAAGTCCTTTATTAAAATCAGTTGCACTATAATAAATACATGGAACAACTAAATCACCATTAGTATTAATATATCCATATTTACCATCTTTTCTAACAACCGCCATACCTTCTTTAAATGCATGTGCTGTTTCAAAAGAAAAAGGTATTACTACATTTTTATCTTTATCAACATATCCATATAATTCATATCTTGCATATACTTTTTTAGCAAGTGCTAATCCATCTTCATATTCAGATAAAATCACAATTGGTGCATTTTTTTCAGTTATTGTCATATTATCCCCTCTTTCAAGGTTACTATTATATCATATTCACCCAAGATGTCAAAAAAAGCACAAAATATTATTTTGCACTTTTATTATTCGAATATATTCTTGATTTTGGCTTTGAAGAA
This sequence comes from bacterium, assembly GCA_019423565.1. Taxonomy (GTDB): domain Bacteria; phylum Bacillota_I; class Bacilli_A; order RF39; family UBA660; genus CAG-433. The sequence goes on along the minus strand of JAHZBE010000001.1, from coordinate 84,449 downwards.
ATATCTGTTTGTTTTCTTTCCTCTATCATTTCATCTAACAATTTTCTTTTTAATTTTAATAATTCAAGATCATCATTTTTAGATATTTCTATAACATTTTCTTTTTTATTTTTTTCTGGTTCATCATATTTTCCCTCTAATTCTTTTAATGCATTATTTCTATCATTAATCCATTGTATTTTTTCTTCATCTATACTTATATAACCACAATTTTTTAAATACTTAATGACATCTTCATTATTATCCACAATATCTTCAAGAAATCGATAGCTTTCATTAAAAGAACTATAATCTCCACATAAATATTTTATATTAGATGGAATAAGTATCCATCTAATAAATGGCATAAAGCTAAAAGATATCTCATTATTCCAGTCTGAATCAAAATAATTCCAATTTGTACAATCAATTATAATCTTTCTAACAATGTCCTTTTCCATCCTTTTATCTATAGTATATCCTTTTTCACTTAATTTTGATTTAATAATTTTTAGAGTTTTATTTTTTTTATACTTTGCTACAATAACATCAAATAATGTTGGTAAAACAAAATATGAACCTATCGCTACTCCAATCATACTCTTTTGCTCTCCTCATCAGGTATTAATTTTTTTATCAAAAATTCTTCTTTGCTTATCTTAGATCCATTAATTATAGATTTTTCCTTGTTCTTTTCTTCTAACAATTTTTTCTTTTGTTCATACATTTTAACACATGCATATCTTTTTGCATCCGAATAATTTTTTCCCATATTTATACTTTTTGATTTTTGTACTTGTTTAGGCTCAATCTTTTCTAATCTTTTAATTATTCCTTTATCTCTTAAATAATTAGTATCAATATGTTTATTTTCAAATTCAAATAAATTATTATGTTTAAAATTATCTAAAAGATATTCTATATTAAATTTATTACAAATTAAATTAAAAATAGGAAACAACGCTAAAGTTTCATATAATTTTTGATTGAAAATTTCCTTATCATTTTCTGAAATTATAACTTTATCAATATCTTCTTTAAGTATTTTTTTTAATTTTTTTTGATCTATATCAAACCCTAACCTAGAACACTCATTAGAAATAAAATTAAAAAGTTTCTTATGTTTTTTGCTTGTCATATAGATATTAAATAGAGTGCTTACTGCATACACTCCTCCACACACTAATGATTCAATCATTTTTATCTTTTCTCCTTACATATTTCTTTAATTTTACATGTATCACATTCTGGCTTTATTGCTTTACAATAATATCTACCAAACAAAACTAATTGTTTATGTCTTTTATTCCAATTTTCCCTTTTAAACTTTCTTCTAAGTTTCATTTCAATTTCATATACACTATCATCATTTTTAGCAAGACCAAGTCTTTTACTTACTCTTTCTACATGTGTATCAACCGCTATATTAGGTTCAATGTCAAGCTCAGAAAAAAGAACATTAATTGTCTTTCTTCCAACACCTGGCATTACTTCTAATTCTTTTCTTTTTCTTGGCATAATACCATTATAGTCATCTACTATTATTCGTGCGATTTCTTTTACATATACTGCTTTTTTATTATATGAGCCAAGTTCTCTAACAATATTTTTTAAATCTTTAAGATCAGCATTTTTTAATTTTTCTAATGAATCATATTTTTTAAATAATACTCTTGTTACTTTATTTACTCTTTTATCTGTAGTTTGCGCACTAAGCATTATAGATATCAAAAGTTCATAATCTTTAGAAAATTCAAGTTCACATTTTGGATTAGGTATTAAATTATCTAAATAATTTTCTATTAATTCTACTCTCATTATATATTAGTATCTAAATAATCAATTAAGTTATCTAGTTCTATCTTCTTTTCTTCTTTTGTTAAATTATCTTTTAAAGTTAATGTATCAGTTAATTCTTCTTCTTCACCAACTATAATAGTATATTTACTTTTATATCTATCAGATTCTTTAAATTTAGCTTTCATATTCTTACCTGATAAATCTAAATCAACTTTATAACCACACATTCTAAGCTTTTGAGCGAGTTCAAGTGCATAGAAGTTTTCTTTCTCAGTTATAGTTAATATATAAGCATCTATTGAATCATCTATATTTAATTCTATTTCATTTTCAGTAATTTCTGCAATTATTCTATCAAATCCAAAAGCAAATCCTACCGCTGGAACATCTGGTCCATCTAATGATTTTAGTAAATTATTATATCTTCCACCACCACCAATAGAACCAAAATTATTATTTTTTGTAACAAATTCAAATACAACATTTGTATAATAATCAAGTCCTCTAACAAGTGATGAATCTACTTCATATTCTACTTCTAAATAATCTAAATATTCTTTAATCTTATCAAAGTTCTCTTTTTCTTCATCATTTAAATAATCTAAAATTGATGGAGCACTTTTTAATAATTCGTTATCAGAATCAACTTTACAATCTAATATTCTAAGCGGATTTTTATATAATCTTTCTTTACAATCATCGCAAAACTCATCAATATGTTTTTCAAAATGATTAATTAATGCTTCTCTATATTTATTTCTTGTTTCAGCACCACCTATAGAGTTTATTTTAACAATAACATCAAGACCTAATTCTTTTAAGAAATTAATACCTAATGAAATAACTTCAGCATCCATTATTGGATCATTTGATCCATAACTTTCTATACCCATTTGTCTTAATTCTCTATATCTACCTTTTTGTGGTCTTTCATATCTAAACATAGATCCCATATACCATAATTTTAAAGGTAAAGTATTATATAATTTATTTTCTATAATTGATCTTGCAACCCCTGCGGTTCCTTCCGGTCTTAAAGTATTATTTCTTCCACCTCTATCAACAAAATCATAAGTTTCTTTTGTAACTATATCTGTTGTTTCTCCAACTCCTCTATGAAATAATTCACTTCTTTCAATTAATGGAGTTTCTATATAAGAATAATTATAATTTTCACAAACTACTTGAAATAATTTTTTTACGTAATCTTGTTTTTTAGCAAGACTTCCATATACATCATATGTTCCTTTTAATTTTTGTATCATTTTTTATTCACCTACCAATATAAATTATACCATATTTTATAAATAATCTGAAAGATTTTCATTTTCATATTCTAGAGATTTAATTTTTGAGTTATATCCATGTTCCATAAATGACAAATAAAATGTTAACCATCTTTCAGCACCTAACCTAACCATACCAGAATCATTTTTATTAATATGATTTCTTTTAATAATTTCATCTATTATTTATAGTAAAATTCTAAAGCGTAGCTAAATTTCTCCATAATATACACCTCTTTTTTTACTAATATATTACAACAAATTTAGTATATATTCAAGAAAAAAAAAGAAACATTAAATTTTTTCTTTAATGTTGTCTATTTTTTTAGATATATCTCCTTTATAATATTTGAAAATTGTTCTTAATATAATTGTAAGTGGAAGTGCAATAAGTATTCCAACAAATCCACCAAGTACACCACCCGCAAATACAGCAAATATTGTTAAAAGTGGGGAAATATTATTTGTTTTACCATATACTTTTGGGCTTATTATATATCCATCAATATTAGGAAGTACAATAGCAACTATAAGTGTTAATATAAGAAGTTTAGGACTTACTACAGCCGCAATCATAATTGCTATAACATTAACAATAAATCCTCCAAAATAAGGTATTAAACTAGAAATAGATGATAATATTCCAAGAAGCAAGAAGTTTGGATGTCCTATAAGGAAGAAAACAATTGTATATTCAAAGAATTGAATAACTAAAGTAAGACATAATCCCCTAAAATACTGAGTTGTTTCATAATCAACATTTTCAATTAATTTAAATGTTTTTTTCTTTTTCTTTAAATAATACTCTTTAACGTTATCTCTAATATTTTCCATATCAGCAAGGAAATATATATAACATACAAATACAATTATAAAATTACTTATAAAGTTAATTGATGCATTTAGTAAATTTAATGCTCCATCTGATATATATTTTCCTATATTAGCAGAAACTTTATTAAATATATCATATAAATTTGTTTTTATTGGACTAATATCTATATCAAATTTACTTCCAAAATCAGTAACAAAAGTAATAATACTAGAAAAGAATGATACTAGTTGTTCACTAAATACTGGAATAAGTGAATATACTATAAATCCTAGAAAAAGTACTGTAATCAAAACAATAAATGTAACCGCAAGACCCTTTGGCCATTTTTTATTTTCAAGAAATTTTAAAAATGGATAAAAAGCATACGCAATTACAAATGCTATTATGAATGGCTTTAATATTGCAAGTACTTTAAAAAATACACCACCCCATAAATCTCTTAATAAAAAAAGTACATAAACTATAGTTAATAAAATTAAAGTATTTAATAATTTATAATTTATCTTTTTCATTTTTTCACCTTCTCTTTAGATTCTATTATTATTGTAATAGGTCCATCATTAATAAGAGATACCTTCATATCTGAACCAAACTTACCAAATTTAACACTATTATAAATACTGCTGATTTTCTCTTTAAATATACAAAATAATTCTTCTGCTTCTTCTTTATCTAATGCATCATTAAATGAAGGTCTATTCCCATCATATGGATTTGCATATAAAGTAAACTGAGGAATCAACAAAATATCTCCATTAATATCTTTTACACTTAAATTCATTTTATTATCTTTTTCAAAAATTCTTAAATTTAATATTTTATTTATTAAATAATCTATATCTTCTATACCATCATTATATGTCATTCCAAGCAATATCATTAAACCTTTATTAATTTTTTCTTCATATTTATTATCAATATTAACACTAGAATTTAATACTCTTTGTACTACTACTTTCATAATCTACCTCTTATAACAATTCTAACATTTTATTAAAATAAAAACAATAAAAGAATCTATAGTTTCCTATAAATTCTTTCATTTTAATTCATTACTCTTTCTACACTTATAATGCTAGAATTTTGTTTTAAAAGTGTCATATATTTATTTAAAGTATCAACATTATCTACTTCAACTATTAAGTTAAAAATAGTTTCGTTTTCTTTTTGTTTCGTATCAACCTTTGTAATATTTATATTTAAATTATTTGTTTTAGTTATTATATCAAGTAATACATTTTCTAGTTTTTCTGATACTATAGATATATTAGTCTTATACTTTTGCACTTGTTCTTTATTCCAACTAACATCTATAATTCTATCATCCATATGTCTTAAATTGTAACAATTCTTAGTATGAACAATAACTCCATTACCTCTTGATATATAACCAACTATTTTATCACCTTTAACAGGTTTACAACAGTTCGCAAGTGATACTTTTATATTATCAATACCACTAACTAAAATATCATTTTTAAGTTCTATATCTTTAACTTCTCTTTTTGACAATTTAGATAATATAAATTCTTCTTTATTTACTTCTTCTTTTATTGATATATTTATTACTGTATTAGGTGAAAGTTTTGCAGTACCAATAGAATAATATAAATCATCTTCTGATTCTATTTTTAGGTCTTTTAAAATATCTGGAATAGTTTCATTAAATTCATTTATTGATATTTTCTTTCTTCTAATTTCTTTTAATAATAAATCTTTACCTTTTTCTATTGCTTCTTTTTTATCTATTTTAGAGAAGAATGCACGAATCTTATTCTTTGTTTGACTAGATTTTACAATAGAAAGCCATTCTTGTGATGGTTTAGAGTTTTTATTTGTTTTAATATTTACTATATCACCTGTATGAAGTTCATAATCAAGTGGAACAATATTATCATTTACAATTGCTCCTACCATAGTCTCACCTATTTTAGTATGAACTCTATATGCAAAATCTATTGGAGTTGCACCTTTAGGAAGTTCAAATACATCTCCTTTTGGAGTATATACATATATATTTTCACCAAGTACTTCATTTTGTACAGATTTAACAAAATCTTCATCTGAAACATCATATAAATTAAGTTCCATTATATTTCTAAATACTTGAAGTTTTTGCTCCATAGAATTTTGTATTTTTTTACCTTGTTCTTTATAAGACCAATGTGATGCGATACCTCTTTCTGCAACCTTATCCATTTCAAACGTTCTAATTTGTATTTCATATGGTTTACCATCAAAACCAAATACTGTTGTATGAAGTGATTGATACATATTTGTTTTTGGATTTGCTATATAATCTTTAAATCTCTTAGGTAAAGGTTTATATTTTGCATGAATTAAACCTAAAACTTGATAACATTCAGCTTTAGTATTTACTATAACTCTAAGTGCATAAATATCATATATATCTGATAATTTTTTACCTTTTTGAAGTTTGTTATATATTGAATATATGCTTTTTGCTCTACCTTTTATTTCAAATTCAATATTATTCTCTATTAAAATATCAGAAACTCTTTTTTTCATCTCTTCAACAGATTTATCTCTTTCTTCTTTTGTACTATTTAGTTCTTCTTCTATTTGATCAAAGGCTTCTGGTTTGTAATATTTTAAAGATAATTCTTCAAGTTCTGCCTTTATATATGAAAGACCTAATCTATGCGCAATTGGCGCAAGTATTTCAAGAGTTTCTTTTGCTTTTAATCTTTGTTTTTCTTTAGGTATTGCCCAAAGTGTTCTCATATTATGACATCTTTCAGCAAGCTTAATAATAATTATTCTAACATCTTCTGTAAGACCCACAAGTATTTTTTTATAGTAATTAACCATACTCTCATTTTCAGCAGATAATGAAAGTTTATTAATTGTAGTAATACCTTCAACTAGCGTACTTATTTCTTTTGAAAAGTTCTTTTTTACTTCTTCTATTGTACTATTTCCTTTATGAATTACATCATGTAAAAGCGCAGTTGCTAGTGTATCACTATCTGCATATAAACTTGTAAGAATATAAGCAACATTAAGAGGATGAAGAATATAATCATCCCCTGAAAGCCTTTTTTCACCTTTATGAACATTGTATGCAAATTCATATGCTTTTTTGATTGTATCAATTTCATCAGCATTTGTTATATAGGATGCTGATGAAATTAACTCATCAAGTGTACTTATTTCTTTTTTCATTTAATCATTCCCTTGTTTTAAGAATTTATTCCTTTAACTAATAGTTCCTCTGGTTGTTTTTTCTCTTTTTTACTATTCTTTTTATCATTCTTTTTGTTATCTTTTTTTGAATTTTTCTTTTCTTTCTTTGGTCTAAGTTCTATTCTTCTCCAAATTTGTGCTGATAAGAATACTGATGAATAAGCTCCTGCGATTAAACCAAATAATATAGCAATATTAAATTCAAATATTTCTCTTGCTCCAAATAGTAACAATGTAATTATTGGAAGCATTGTTGTAATAGTTGTATTAATTGATCTAAATAATGTTTGTTTAATACTTGTATCAACTAGTTTGTCATAATCTTCTTTTGATTTTTTATTTTCTAGTTTCATTATCTTCATATTTTCTCTTATTCTATCAAATATTACTATTGTATTATTTATTGAGTAACCAACGATTGTTAGAATAGCCGCAATATACATAGTATTTATTTCAATATTAAATATTGAGAATAAACAGAACATCATTATTATGTCATTTGCAAGTGCAATAAGAGCACTAACTGCATAACTAAATTTATATCTTAATGAAATATAAAGTGCTATACCAACAAATGCAAATAATAATGCTATAATTGCGTTTTTAATTAAATCTCTTTTTACAACATTTGATACAACTGCAATTTCTATTTTTGCATCATATTTATCTTCTAATTTATTTTGTGTTGTTTTAATTTCATTTTCAGTTAATACATCTTCTACTTTAACGTATACTGTACTATCATTTTGAGTAGTTACATCTGATACTTTGTATCCTAAATCTTGAACACTCTTTTCAACTTCATTTGGATTTATTTTACTATTAGATACTACTGATATGTCAGATCCACCTTTAAAATCAACACCAAGGTTTACACCTGTAATTATTGTTACTATTACTGCTAACACAAATACAATTATTGGTGCGATAAAATGTGATTTAAAGTTAGTTGCAAAATTAAATTTGCTCTTTTTTACTTCTTTATTTGGATCATAATTAACAAATGCTTTTGTTTTATTATCAAAGAACTTTGTATTAACAAATAATTTTGTAATAAATCTATTAATAATTACAATTATAAGCATTGTCATTATTAAGTTAATAATAAGCATTGTAGCAAATCCTTTTACAGAACTTTCACCAAATGCAAATAATATAAGTGCGATTATTAATGTTGTTACATTCGAATCAAATATTGATGAGAATGATTCTTTATTACCATTAATAAATGCTGTTTTAAGACTTTTACCTTTTCTTAATTCTTCTTTTATTCTTTCATTTGTAATAACACACGCATCAACTGCCATACCAATACCAAGAACTAATGCTCCTATACCAGTAAGAGTAAGTACACCATCTATTAAATAGAATACTAAGAATACAAGTGATGTATAAATAAGTATTGAAAGTGATGATATAAGTCCTGAAAATCTATAGAAACATATCATAAATACTATAATAGCAGCAACTCCAATTATAGATGCTATTTCTGTTTTATAAAGTGAATTTGTACCAAATTCTGCAGTTACTGTTTTAGAAGATATTTCTTCATATTTAACATTTGATGATCCTGAATTAATTAAATCAACAAGTGTTTTTGCTTGATCATAAGTAAAGTTACCTTGTATTATAACATTACTACTAAATCCTTCTTTAACTGTTGCGGCTGATAAACATTTTACTGTATTTTCATCTTCAAAGTCACCACATTTGTCTTTTGATGTTTTATAGCTATCACCTGATGATTTATCATAGTCAAGCCATATAACTATTAATTGATCACTTGTTTGACTTATTTTATTTGTTGTTTCATAAAATAAATCTTTATCTTTTACATTTAAAAGTATTGCTGGATTACCATCAGAATCTGCTGAAACTTTTGCTCCAGATATAACTGATTTATCCATTAATTTATTATCACTACTATCTCTGAATGTTAATTCACCAGTTACAGTAATATAATCTCTTGCTTCATCTGGATTTTTAACTCCTGCAAGTTTTACTCTTATTTTATCATTTCCTTCAATTGATATTTCTGGTTCTGATACACCTAATTTATCAATTCTTCTAACCATTGTTTTATAAGCACTTTCTAAGTCTTCTTTAGTTAGTTTTTTTGTTTTATCATCTGCTGATGTTACTTTATAAAGTATTTCAAATCCACCTGCTAAATCAAGACCTTTTGTAATGCTATTAAAGATAAATGGTATTGAAACTGTTGCAAAACATGCTACTGTTAACACTGAAACAAGTACAGTTGCAAGTTTAAATCCACTTTTTTCATATACTACTTTTGAGTCATATTTATCTTTATTAAATGCAAGTATTATATAGAAAATTATAGGAAGTAATATCATTCCTACTATGAATCCATTACTTTTATTAAACTTTTTACCAAGTTTTATATTAAAGTATACAGAAAACCATATATTAATAGGACTAATTAAAAATCCAAATATATAATACCACTTCAAATCTGCTTTTTCTAATAACTTAACAAAGTTAAAAAATGGTATATAAGCATATCCTTTCTTAATATTTATTTTTGCAAATATTTTTGACAAGACAAAACATAGCGCTAAATAGCAAATTAAACTTATTAAAATTACTACCATTACATTCATTCTTTCACCTTCCTAAATACATCATCATTAGTACTAAGTATATCATTTACTATATCACAAAGTGCTAATCCTTCTTTTGTTGACCATATGTTTTTTACTAGATATTCAAATATTTCTTTATCACTTATTTTTATTCCTTTTTTATTTAATATTCTTCTTTTTGTGTTTAATGCAGGAATTACTTTCATATATAATTCTCTTGCACTTTTAAATTCAATATCCATATTTAGTCACCATTTTTGTCCTCGCAATATAATTATACAAAAAAATTACCCATTTTTAAAGAGGTAAAAGCATATATTTATTATATAAATGTTATTTTTGGAGGCAAAATTAATGAAAATGAATAAATTTATTAAAAGTACTTTAATTTTACTTGTTGGTGGATTTTTGACTAAAGTACTTGGAATGCTTATAAAAATAATAACTACTAGAATAATTGGAACAGAAACTCTTGGACTTTATATGCTTATAATGCCAACATTTAATTTGTTTATAACACTTGCTCAAGGTGGACTTCCTATATCTGTTAGTAAAATAGTATCAGAAAATAAAAAAGATAATAAAAAAATTGTATTTTCATCTATTTTTATATCAATATGTACTACGTTTTTCCTAATGATACTTCTTATTTTTATATCTCCATTAATTGCAAAATTTCTTCATAATGATAGTCTCTCATTTCCAATAATGTGTATTGGTCTTACTCTTCCATTTATAAGTTTATCTGGAATAATAAGAGGTTATTTTTTTGGAAAAGAAAATATGTTTCCACATGTTCTTTCAAATAATTTTGAACAAGTCGTTAGAATTGTTTTAAACATAATATTTTTGCCCCTACTATCTAATTATGAACCAAGAGTAAGTGTTACATTTCTTATTTTATCAAATGTAATTAGTGAAACAACATCTATAATAATTTTATATTTCTTCTTACCCAGAAAAATAAAAATTACTAAAGAAATGTTAAAACCTGAAAAAATTATTATTAAGGATGTTTTAAACATTTCCATTCCAACAACAGGTTCTAGAATAATTGGTACTATTGGTTATTTTTTAGAACCAATTGTTTTAACTAGTTTTCTTTTAATGAATGGTTATACAACTAATTATATTACATATGAATATGGCGTTTTAACTGGATATGTTATGCCTCTACTACTTCTTCCATCTTTCTTTACAATGGCAATAAGTCAAGCTACATTACCTGTTATTTCAAATGGATACGCAAATAATAAAATACCTTATGTTAAGAAAAAAATTAAGCAATCATTATTATTATCATTTGCTATTGGATTATTCTTTACTATAATTTTAATGATATTCCCTGAAATTTTTATGAAACTTATATATAATACCAATGAAGGCGTTTCATACATAAGAAAACTCGCACCATTTTTCTTACTATTATATATTCAAACTCCTTTAGTATCTGTAATGCAAGCACTTGATAAAGCAAAAGATGCAATGCATAGTACTCTTGTTGGAAGTATTATAAAAATTGCATTAATTATTATTTTATCATTCTTCAAAATTGGATTATATCCTTTAGTAATTGCTACAGTTGTAAATATAATCTATGTTACTGTATTTAATTACATTAAGGTTAAAAAAATATTTAGAAATAAATAGATGCAATATATTATTATTTTCTTAATATATATTCATTAATGTATTTGTATAAAAATGGAAGAATTAAAGAAAAATTAAGGCTTGATTGATTATACATATATTCTAATAAATCATTTGCATTAAATGATTTATTTAATTTTAGTAATGTTATTTTTTCTTTTTCTATTTTCTTATTAGATAATGTATGCATATTCCATTTTTCAATAGTATTATCTTCTATATTATCACAATATGTGTATACATATTTTAGTTGTTTTCTTGAAAATTTTTGATTTTTAACTTCATCAATATCATTATATTTAAAATCTATATTTTCTTTTAAATCTAAAAATAAAAAAACACTTTCATTTAAAATATTATTGAGTTTTTTACAAGCGTAATCTATTCTTCTATCACTTTTTATCCAATTTTTAAATATAGTATCAACTATAACTCTTGGAAAAAATGATTTTGTCATAAAAAATGCACCACATCTATAAATAAAATTATTTTTTGGTCTTAAAACTAACCATTTAATCCATGCATCCATTAAAATAAGTGTATTATCAAACCCTTCTGTAAAAAAGATTTTTTTACTTTTTTCTATTGCCATTGAATTTTTACCGATTCTAGGTTCTAGTCCGAATTTAAATATACTATCAATATTATTCTTGTTTGTATAATGTAAAAAACATTTATTTTTATCTATTTTACTTATATCAATATTTTTAATATCATTATAATCCATATTTACCACCATATACTTTTGTATTTTTTCTAAATAATACTTAATTTTTTCATAATATTAGTCAATATAATTTATATCATAAATAATTATCATAGTCTATATTTTAAAATTTTTTATGAATTTATCTAGGAATTTTTTAATATGCATCCTTTTAAATATTTATTAATTTTAAAATATTCCAACTTGAGGTCGCAATTTGCGACCTCAGGTTTAACTTAAACAAATCATCTTTTGTTAAGTTCACATTTTTTATTCTTTTATCTTTTTTAGTGTATTCTTTAAATATTCATTATCTTCTATTTTATTAATTGCAAAACATTTATTCCCTAAATCTTTAAATGATGCACCTGAATGATATAATACCTTTTTATCTAGTATTACGAATCTATCATGAAACTTATCACTATATATTACTTTTAAATTATGATATTGTTTATTATATTTTTTTATATCTATATCTTTTAATAAATTAAATTTTTTGGTAACGATAGTTACTTTTACATTTAGATTTGTAATCATATCTAAAATACTTTTATCTGCATAATTATCTATTATAATTATTTCTTCATTTGCTTCTTTAAATATATCAATTAATAGTGAATATGCATCATATATTTGTCCTTCGTAAAATATTGCATTAATCTTCTCTTTTTCATTTAACTTATCAAAAGATTTCTCTAATTTTAGAATTCTTTCTTCATGATTTAATATTATTGAATTTTTATTTTCAAATGATAAATACCTTTTCATATAAACAAATGCATCAATTATTTTCATACCAACAATATCTGCAACAGGTGTTTTAAGTATAGTAGCAAGCATTGCGACTCCCTGTTCTGTAAATGCATATGGCATTGTTCGAATTTTATTAACTTGCGGTCCCAAATTGGGACCGCAAATATTTTTAAATTCTAATTCATTAAGTTGAAACATATATCGTTCTGGAAATTTATTTATATGTCTCTTAACTGCTTGATTAATAGTTTTAGTTCCATTTGTACATTCGTATAATCTTGCCAAATCAGAATCTAACATTACTTGCTTCCCTCTTATTTCATATATCATATCTTCTATGTTTATGGTTTCTGCTTCTATAATTTCATTCATGTTAAATTATCCTCCTAATAAAAAAAGAGTACACCTTTAATAAAGTGTACCCGAATAGATATATTTTTCTTGCCTAAAAATATAAATTATCGACCAAATTTTACTATTGACACTTGGCAAGTCAATCAATGTAAAAATATTATAACACAACATAAAAAATATACAATAAGATTTTATAAAAGTTTTATTATTTCATTTATTCTTTCTTTGTCAAAAGAAATATCATTCGTTTTAACAACTTTTGCTGGAACGCCTACTGCAGTTACATTTTTTGGTATGTCATTTAAAACTATTGCTCCTGCACCTATTTTAGAATTTTCACCAATAACAATATTTCCAAGTACTTTAGCAGATGCTCCTATCATTACATTATTTTCTATAGTTGGATGTCTTTTACCTTTTTCTTTGCCTGTTCCTCCTAAGGTAACACCATGATAAATCGTTACATTATCACCAATAATAGCAGTTTCTCCTATAACAACGCCAAAACCATGATCAATAAATAATCTTTTACCTATTTTAGCACCAGGATGAATTTCAATACCTGTTTTTCTTTTTGCTTTTTCTGATATTAATCTCGCTAAAAAATAATGTTTTTTCAAATATAAATAATGCGATATTTTATAATAAATTTGTACTTTTAAACTAGGATATAATAATACTTCAAAAATGCTATTAACTGCAGGATCTTTTTCTTTTATAAGTTTAATTTGTTCTTTAATTAGTTTAATCATTTTAACACCTTCTATTAATAAATTATTCAAATACTTTTCTATTTACAATAAAAAAAGACCATAAGTTTTATAATAATTTTTTCTTTTTAAATATAAATGCAATTATAATTGAAACAATAATGCAAAAACCAATTATAATTAAAAAACCATATTTTAAATCAGAAATAATTCCAAGATGAACATTCATACCAAGAAAAGACGCTACCATAGTTGGAACAGAGAAAATAATTGTTATACTTGTTAATATTTTCATGGCAATATTTAAATTATTAGATATTAAAGTTGCATATGTATCTGATACACTGCTTAATATTTCTCTATAAATATTAGCCATTTCACTTGCTTGCTCATTTTCTATTGAGGCATCTTCTAAAAGGTCTAAATCTTCTTCATACATAGGAATAACATTTCCTCTATTAATCTTTTCAATAACTCTTTTGTTTTCTTTTAAAGATGTAATAAAATATACTAAACTCTTTTCAATATTAAGTACATTAATAAGTTCTTCATTTTCTGATAAACTATGTAATTCTTTTTCAGTTTTATCAATTTCCTTATCTATCATTCTTAAATATTTTAAATATAATTTAGCATTTTCATATAATATTTGAATTGTAAGTCTTGATCTAAGTGATGTATTTATATCTTTTATTTTTCCTCTTTTAAAAAGTTTTAAAACTTCTAGTTTTTGTGATGATATTGTAAGTATATGTTTATTACTACCAGTAATTATTCCAAGAGGAAGAGTTGAATATTTAACATTATCATCACCAATATATGGTGAATCTATTACAATCAAAGTAGAATCATCTTCCTTTTCAAATCTTGGAGTTTCTTCTTCATCTAGCATTTTTAAAATAAGATCTTTATCAATGCCTGTTTTTAATGAAACAACTTCAATTTCTTCTTTTGTTGGTGAAACTAAATCTATCCAACAATTATCAATAACTTCATCTATTCTTTCAATCATATTGCTTTCATTTGTTTTATATATCTTTATCATAAATTCTCCTCCTCTAATTCTTTTTCATTCACAAATAATATTTCTTCTATAAATTTATCAAAATTATAATATCATAGATTTAAAATTTGTCAATTTATTATATTTATTTTACCCACAAAAAAAATCTCATTTTGAGATTTTTATTTTCCAGCACGTAAACCTAATGCAACACTATCTGAAATTTGTTTTACATTATCAATAAGATCATCATCAGCTTTGACACCATCACGAATAAGCTTACCTTTTGAATTTTCTTTTATTATCTCATTCATCGGTTTTAAACAGTTATCACGAAAAATCATATAAGCTTTTTTTCTTCGTTCTATATCAGTTAATTTTCTATTATCAACATAGTTTACATCCTCAGATACCCTTTGCTCCACTTTTTTTTCACTTTCTAATTCTTTCAATTTTTGTTTTTCTTTTTTTAATGTTTTCCCGAATTCTCTTATTTCTTGTTCGACAGCTTCAACCTTTAACTTTCTTTCTCTTTTACATGCTTTATATCCTGCATACGTTGTAGCTGAACATGCTACTAAGAAAGGAATTATAGCTTCAAAAAGTTTATCGGGATTAATATGATACATGCATGCCAATCCAATTGCAAAAACCGAATCTATTTGTATAAAAAAGCGTAAATTTTCTTTCAAAAAAGTTTTAGGATTATTTAGATTTTTTTTGGTTGTTACTAAATCATTAATATGTTTTTCTAACTCTTCAATTATATTTTTTTGTGATAATACTTCACCTATATTATCCTGATAATCTAATTTTACCAATCCTTTATTATCATCTGTTGCAACTACTTTATCATCAACACAAATATATTCTGTTATCATAAAAATTTCCCCCTCTTTCTAATAACGAGATATATACTAACATAAACAATTTATTTTGTCAAATTATCATATATAAACACTTATACACAATAGTTTTACAAATTTAAAACAAAAATAAATTAATACACATAAATATAATTCCAATAATAAAAAATATAGATGTAAGTTTATAGTTTTTATATCTTTTAGATTCTGGAAGTAATTCATAAAATGATATATGTATCATTATTCCCGCAATAAATGAAAACAATAATCCCATGAATATATCATTTACAAAGTTTTTTAGAAAGATAAACGCTATTAATGCACCAAATGGTTCTGAAATAGCTGATATAAATGTATAAATAAATGCTTTTGATTTTTTATTTGTAGAATAATAAATTGGTACTGCAATACTTATTCCTTCTGGCAAATTATGCATAGCTATTGCGATTGCTAAACTTATTCCAAGTGTTTTATCCATACTTGATGCCATAAATGTTGCAATACCTTCTGGAATATTATGAAGTATAATCGCAAGCATAGATATTATTCCAACTCTATATAGTTTTGTATTTTCTTTTGTTTCTGGTAAATATTTATCTACTGCCATAGATGTTAGAACACCAATACATAAAAATATTAAAAATAATATAATACTTAAAAATAAATTTAAGTTATTATTAAGCATATTTAATGATTCGGGCATTAAATCTAAAAGTGAAACACATACCATAACACCAGATGCAAAAGATAACGAAGAAATAATTATTTTATCCTTATTTTTTGATGAAAAAAATATTACAAATGTACCTAACATAGTTGCTAGGCCTGCTAAAGAAGTAATAAAAAAACTATAGAAAATATCCACTATTATCACCTAATAATATAAATGAATATTTCCTATAGTTTAGAACTATATTAATTTCTTTTGTTTACCAGCATCAATACTTAATGTTGGATTTAAAATTCTATCATTGTGTATATCATATGTATATTCTGAGTTTTTAAATGTTGTAAGTAAATCATCAAATGTAGAAGCACCAAAATCATATCCATAACTTTTCATTTCCTTAAAAAATTCTTCATAATTAACTGCTATATGTGGAATTTTTACTCTTTCTTCTTCTGGAACATTTACATCCTCTAAATATATTGTATCTGTTTTTGGTCCTAAATTTGCAAAGGCATATGGAGTTATTACAACCATATTTTCATATTTATAGTATTTTTTCTTTTCAGGTTCATATGTTTTACTTTTAGTAACTACTTCTATACCAATTTGGAAATCTACTTTATCTGAAGTAGTATATTTTAATTTTTCTTGATATTGAAGTTGTTTTTCAAAATATTTTAATACAGTATATACTGCCATATTATTAGGTACAACCATTTTATCAAATTCTTCCCTGCTATAATGTATACCATCATTTTTTAGTGATTCACTTACATTAATAAGCATATATCCATTTTCATCATTTTTTCTTTTTATCTGTATTAATCTTTTGTTTAAATCAATTAGTTTTTCTTTCATAGTATCCCCCTTTTCAAGCGCAATGATATTATATCTAAAAAAAATATAAAAGTCAACTCAATTAACTTTTATATCCCCGCAATTATTTTTAATCTTTAAAACTATATCTGATTTTCTATCATTATTATTTATATCATTATCTCCATAATCTGTTTTTGAATCAATATAAACATTTTTAATATTTGAAATGGTAATATCACCATAATCATCTTTAATTACTGAATTTTTATTTAAAGTGGCATTATTTATTTTTATATCACCACAATCACAATTTAAATTTATATAATTATATACATTTTTAATTTTTATGTCTCCATAGTTATTATCAGCATTTATATTATTTACTTCATCAATTTTTATGTTTCCCGCACTAGCATTAATTTTAGCAGTTTCAACTTTATTTATAAAAACATCTCCATAATCATTATCTATATTAATTTCTTTTACAGTATCTACATTAATATCACCCGATGATATTTTTGCATTTAATATAATATTTTCAAATTTTTCTATTTTTGCATCTCCATAAGAATTTTCAATATTTATTTTTTTATCAAATGTTTCTGGTAAATATAATATAACTTTATCTACTTCATTATTAAAACAAAAACCAATGCATCCTTTTGATTCAACATTTATATTTAAATCTTCTTCGTTTGTTACTTTTAAATCATCTTTTGATTTTTCACTTCCATACATTTTTAATGTTGTTTTATTATCACTCGAATTTTTTATATAAATATTTGATGAAGAAACTTTAATATTAACATTTTTATTTATATCATCAAAACTTTCATTATATATTAAATTATTACTTTCTCCTTTTTTAAGAAAATCAAAATTAAATGTAAATTTATTTTTATCTTTTATTGATACTACTAAAAATATAGATAATAAAATAGTAAAAATAGAACATATACATATCAAAACAATTGTTAATACTTTATTATTTTTCATTATTTACCTCCTTTTAAAGAAAAAATCAATTTAACTATTTCTTCAATTAATACATTTATTATGAATAAAATCCAAGTAATATGCCAAGCCATAGTTGTAAAACTTACAATAAAATATATAACAAGTATAAATATTGTTATTATTTCATTTATTTGGCTTACTAATTTTTCTTCTCTTGTTTTTTGTTTTTTCTCTTTTTTATTTAAGATGGCATTATAAATAAGAAGTCCAGTTGCAGTCGCAATTATTATTAAAAATACACATACACCAAGTATTGGTTTATTTAATGTTGCTGTTGCAAAAATAATCCATACAGTAGATAGTATATAAAGAACTATTGATAAACTTATTGTTTTCGCACTTTTTCTATTATCGCTAGGTGCTTTTGCACTACTTTTTTCACCTGTTAATAATTCATTCGCATCTATTTCATATAACTTACAAATAGGAATAATTTTATCAAAATCTGGTGTACTTTGATCTGTTTCCCATTTACTTATCGTTTGTCTTGATACATCTAATAATCCCGCAATTTCTTCTTGTGATAACCCTTTCTTTTTTCTTAAATCTAATAGTCTTTCTCCTAAAGACATACTTTCACCTCATTTCAAGTTCATTATAAAAAATATATAAGTTGCATTCAAGCATTTTAACTTTGAAATTTGTCAACTAATATTAACATTATATAATAAACATATAAAAAAACGAAATTAATTTTCGTTTTCTATTACATATATATCATCATCTTTATAAAAAGCATAAAAAATATTATCAAGATTTATTTTCTTTTTACTTAATTCATTATTTAACCATTTTCTTGTTTTATTAATAAATTTTAAATTATTTTCTTCTATTACACCATCAAGTACTAATGGTAATGGAAAAACATTATTATTATCATCTTGTTTTTGAAATACTGATAATTTACCATTTGTTTCTAATATTGCATAATCTACTTCTTCTATTGTTCTTATTCCTTTATCGCGTAGTTGAAGTAATAAATCATTTAAATTATATTTCTGTTTTTTCATTTCACTAAAATTTAATTTACCATTTGATATTATTACACTTTCTTTTCCATCTAATATATCTCTAAATTTATTACTTTTTAATGATAAAAATGAAAATACTATTTGAAACAAAACTAGTATTAATGTTGGTACAATTACAAACCATATTGGATCTTTATAATTTTCAATACATATTGCGATTAATTGTGATATAAGCATTGATATAATAAAATCAAATACACCAAGTTCTCCTACTTCTCTCTTTCCCATTATTTTATATGCTATTACAACTAAAAAATAAAATAGTACTGTTCTAAAAATAATTGTCCAAATCATATTATCACCTATTTTTATTATGATTAAATGTATAAAATTTATTCAAAACGAATAATATTTACTAGGTGATTAATATGAAATATTTAAAAACTACTGTTTATGAATTTATTCTAATTCTAATTTTTACTTTAATATATACTATTCTTTATTATTTCAATATTACAAGTAACTCATTTAATAATGCCTTAAAAATAATAAGTTTTATTCTTATATTTGTTTTAACTGGTATTAGAATTGGAAGATTAAGTAATAAAAAGGGATGGCTTGAAGGACTTAAAATGTCTTTTATTACAATTGTTATATTCTTAGGATTATCTTTATTATTTAAATATAAAATTAATGTAAAAGAAATTATTTATTATTTAATTACTATAGTTACTTTAGTACTTTCTAGTATGATTGGAATTAACTTTAAGAAACAAAAAAAATAATTTTAATATAAAATTAAAAGAATTGTTACTCAAAAAAATTATGAGTTACAATTCTTTTATTATCTTTTAATTTGTTGTCTTATACTTTTTTCTAAAGTTTTAATATCAATATTTTCACCATCTATAACATAATCAAAAAACTCATCAGATAACATTTGTGGTTTTCTAGATTTAATTTCATAATATTCTTCTTCTGGATAAGTACTTAAATATTCTACTTTATCTCCAATTACACCTTCATAAATTTTATTATAATCCATATCTCTATTCTTTATTCTTTCTAAATTTCCTTCATCTGTAGAATTAACTTTAATTTTAATTAAATTCATACGAGCAAATTTTCTAAACATATCTAACCTTTTATATTGCTCTTCTGTATTAAAATCTCTATCATATACAAATGATGTTCTTGTCATTAATAATTTTTTTAGACGATATAAATTAATCTTTTTAACTTTTCTTTCTATTTCTTTTCTTACTTCCTCATTATATTCTTCTGTAAATTGATAAAAATAATTTCTAACATAATCATTACTTAATAAGAAAATACCTAAATCTTTAGATAACTCTCTAGCAATAGTTGTTTTACCACATTCTGGTAATCCTGAAAATGTTACAATAAATGGTTTATCATATTGTGTTACTTTTTTTATTTCTTGATTCATTTCGTTTTTAAAATCTATCATACGCTTCACCTCTTTGATTGTTATGTATATTACAATATAACTTCTTATTTGTCAATTTTAAGAAAAACTTTTTCAATAATTTTTGATATAATTATTACATAATAAACACACGTTATAGTTCTTTTTATCATTTTCAAATTTATAATAGTTAAAAAGTAGATAAATTGTTAAATTGCCATATATCATCTATTTTATAATTTAATTGTTTTTATTTTTTTTGCCTAAAATCCAGTAATTTATTAGATTCTGTAGAAACACATAATTTATTGTATAGTAAAGATGATAAACATTTAAAATCATTAGTTTTAATATCGTTTATTCCCATATATTCTAAAAACTTTTTTATTGATAAAACTAATTGATTTAAAAAGAAATCTTTTTGACGGCCTTCCATTTTTCTTCTAGTTTCTATATCATCAATTCTTTCTTTAGGTGAAACAATACCATGATCAGTTGCCATTAGATCAGCTAATGTTAAAATCAAATCATATATTGTATATTTATATTTAGATAAAAATTCACATAATTCATTTTCAGTTATTTTTTGATTTACAGGTATAGCCTCTAAATTCTCGTTTACAGTGTATTTATCACTTGGAGAATAACATGCAAAAAAATTGCCATTTAAGAACGAATGAGTCAAACATCCAATAGATTCCTCAATATACCCTAAAGCATATAATTTTTTAAAGCCTAAGATTACATGTAGTCCACTTTGGGTATATTTTCTTCCATAATCATGCATAAGTCCAAATTTATAAGATTTTATTGGATTTTCTTGAACGCAAGCAGCCATATGTGAACAAAGTCTAGCTTCATATATTGAATGACTTATCCAACTACTTGTATTTATTCCATAATCATTTATTTTAGTACCTAAATATCCTGACTCATCAATACAATCATTTGCTAATCTAAATATTTCTTCTTTTATATTTTGAGAAAGACTTTTATTTTGAAGCATTATATAACAATCTTCCTTTGAGAAACTATATCTATAATATTCAACCATTCTGTCTAATAAATTATCAAGGGAATCCATATCAACTCCCTCAACTAATTGAAAAAAGCAATCATAAATACTAAAAGATTCTTCAATATTTTTTAATTTGTTCATTATATTTTCATATTTTTCCATTATCATCACTCTCTAATTGTATTACTGTACCACGTATCTAGTTATTTTTAATTTTTAAATTATGCTTTTTTATTTTTTTCATATCTATTTAAAAACTCTTCTCTATATTCTAATATATTATCATTTTTAATTACTTCTCTTAAATCCTCTGTAAGTCTTATTAAAAATCTAATATTATGTATAGAAAGTAATCTACCCGCAAGTTGTTCATTCGCAACTAATAAATGTCTAATATATGCTCTTGTATAGTGTTTACATGTATAACAATCACAGTCACTTTCAATAGGAGTAAAATCTTCTCTAAATTTTAAATTTCTAAGATTCATTTTACCGTCTCTTGTAAAGGCATTACCATGTCTTGCAATCCTAGTTGGAAGAACGCAATCAAACATATCAATTCCTCTAATAACGCCTTCTATAATATCAACTGGTTCTCCAACACCCATTAAATATCTAGGTTTATTTTCTGGTATATATGGAATTGAATAATCTATTGCTTTATACATATCTTCTTTTGATTCATTATCATTTGCAACACCACCAATACTATAGCCATCAAAATCAAGTTTAACAGTTTCTGTTGCTGAAAATTTTCTTAAATCTTCATATGCACCGCCTTGGATAATACCAAATAATGATTGATTTTCATTACTATGTACATCTTTTCCTCTTTTTGCCCATCTAAGTGTTCTTTCAATACTATTTTTCATATATTTATAGTCTGCACTTGCTGGTGGACATTCATCAAAACTCATAGCTATATCACTATCTAATTTGTTTTGTATTCCAATACTTTTTTCTGGTGTTAAAAATAATTCTCTTCCATCTATATGACTTTTAAATTTAACCCCTTCTTCACTAATATTTTTTGGTTTTGCAAGTGAGAATACTTGAAATCCACCTGAATCAGTCAATATTGGTCCATCATAATTCATAAACTTATGAAGACCTCCTGCTTTTGATACTATATCTTCACCAGGTCTAAGCCATAAATGATATGTATTAGATAGTATTACCGCACTATGCATTTCTTTTAATTCTTCTGGAACAAGTGTTTTAACATTCGCAAGTGTTCCTACTGGCATAAATATTGGTGTTTCATATGATCCATGATTTGTATGTAATATTCCATTTCTTGCTTTTGTATTTTTTTCTGTTTTTAATAATTCGTATTTAATTTTCATAATGCACCTCAAAAGAGATTATAACACAAATTTTGACTTTTTTTAATAGTTATTATATAATATGCAGCATTAATGAAAGGAAATTTTTTTATGATAAATGAAAGAGATGTTTTTATTGATGAAGTATGTTACTCAGCTAAAAAAATAGAATGGTTTAAGGCAACTACTAAATCAAGATTTCACTTAAGAATAACAAATTATGAAGGATTTAACGAAATTACAGATGAAAAAAGAAATGAACTAATTAAAGAAGCAAAAGTAATCAATGAAAAGACATTATTTAAAGAACAAGAACGAATTAAAAATTACAAATATTATATTATCCTCTCATATATTAATAAAGTAAATACGTTCAACAAATTTTATACGCCACAAGAATCAATCATATTACTTATTGAAGCTGTTGATCCAAAACTAATAGCGTTAAAAATATTTTTAAAATCTAAAAATGATAAAAATATTGAATTACAATCTAACAAAATTCTCGGATTTTATGATCCAAAATTAATTGAATATGAAAGAGAATATGCAAAAAGATTTAATAAATCAAATAGTTCTGTACTAATAAAAAAATTAGGAAAAAAATCCTAATTTTTTTATTTTATAAACATTGAATCACCAAATGAAAAGAATCTATATTTATTTTTAACTGCTTCATTATATGCATTCATTATTTTTTCTTTACCTGCAAAAGCACTTACAAGCATAACAAGTGTTGATTTTGGTAAATGAAAATTTGTAATTAATGAATCAATTCCTTTAAATTCAAATCCAGGATATATAAATATTTCTGTCCATCCAGAACATGCTTTAAATTCACCATAAAGACTCATTATTGTTTCTAGTGTTCTTGTTGATGTTGTACCAACTGCAATTATTCTTCTTCCTTCTTTTTTTGCTTTATTAAGTTTTTCCGCAGTCTCTTTACTCATCATATAAAATTCACTATGCATTTTATGTTTAGTTACATCTTCTACCTGTACAGGTCTAAATGTACCAAGTCCAACATGAAGAGTAACCTCTTCTATATCAATACCTTTTTCTTTTATTTTTTCTAGCAATTCTTTTGTAAAATGAAGGCCAGCGGTAGGTGCTGCTGCACTACCTTCTTCTTTAGCATATACTGTTTGATATCTATTTTTATCTTCTAATTTTTCATGTATATAAGGTGGAAGTGGCATTTCACCTAATCTATCTAATATTTCTAAAAGTATTCCCTCATATATAAATTTAAAATGTCTAATACCATCATCTAATACCTTGGTGCATTCTACTTTTAAATCATCAGAAAATTTAATAATAGTTCCTTCCTTTACTCTTTTAGCTGGTTTACATAAACATTCCCATTCATCAGAACCAAGGTCTTTTAACATAAGCACTTCAATAACTGCCCCAGTTTCTTCTTTAGTACCTATTATTCTAGCGGGTATTACTTTTGTATTATTTATAACAAGTACATCACCTTTATTTAAATAATTTATTATATGATCAAATCTCTCATGCGTAATTTCACCAGTTTTTTTATCAAGTACTAAAAGTCTTGAATGGTCCCTTTCTTTTATTGGAGTTTGCGCGATTAATTCTTCTGGTAAATAATAATCAAAATCATCTGTTTTCATTTACATCTTCCTTTCATGTGCCTGTTTAATTTCATCAATATTCTTTTTAGGCATTATTTTATCTATTAACATTTTTTCAAGAGTATCTAAACTAATATTATCTATTTCTTTATCAAAGAATAAAAATATATTAGTAAGTGAAATAATATTTTCTATATTTTGCAGTAAATTAAGAGAAATTTCCTTAACAATTTTTGATAATTCAATAAATTTAATTTGATTTTTATTACTATATTTCTTTATAAGCAATATTTTGCTAATGTCGCTTAATACATCTTCATTAAGAATATCATAACTTTTTAAAAATATGGCTTGTTCTATATAGAAATTATATATCTTATCTATTGTTAATATCACGTTATTTAATGTATTTGACTGATTTTCATTTTCATCTACGAACAAAACTTCTGCAGTAGGATTTATTCCATTCATAATACATTCAAAATAATCAAAAATTTCAGCTTCTCTTTCACCATCAGTAGTTTTTTTATCAAGTTTAGAAATTATTTGTTCATTTGATAAACATTCGATAAGTTTTTTATATTCAGTTTTTGAAACTTTTTCAAATAAAGTATAAGTATATAGTAAAACACTTATATATTCTTCTTTTATTTTATATAAATCATCTTTTAATAAATCATACAAAGAAATAAATTCAAGTTCATTTATGTATTTTTGTTCATCATTATCAGATGATGTTATAGCTTCAAATCCATTTACGAATTGATTATCACTTCTATTACTCCATAAACCTTTTTGTAATTTGTCATATATTTTATCAAAATTTGTTAATAAGTCTTGATAATGCACTTCATAACTACTGATTCTTTTTCTTAAATCTTTCTTCTTCGCTACATTATTAAATATTTCTAATTTTTTATTTTGAATATTAAATCTATCACTTATATCAACAATATTATCCATAACACTTCACCTTTAAAAAACATTATAACACATACTAAAAGAGTTTTCTATAAAACTCTTTAATCAAACATACTTTTTTGGTAATCAATTCCAAGATGTTTATATGCTTTTTCTGTTACAACTCTACCCCTATTAGTTCTTTTTAAGAAACCATTTTGAAGTAAATATGGTTCATATACATCTTCTATTGTAGAGGCTTCTTCTCCGATAGATGCGGCTAGTGCATCTATTCCAACTGGTCCTCCATTAAATTTATATATAATTGATTTTAATAAGTTATGATCTGTATCATCTAGTCCTTCAGAGTCAACCTTTAATCTATCTAATGACTTTTTAGTTATATCAAGTGTTATTGTTCCAAGTCCTTCAACTAAGGCAAAATCTCTAACCCTTTTTAAAAGACGATTGGCAATTCTTGGTGTACCTCTTGCTCTTTTAGCAAGTTCAAGTGCAGCAGCCTCCTCAATTCCTACTTCAAATACATCCGCTGTTCTTTTAATAATATTACATAAATCTTCAATTGTATAATATTCAAGTTTTGATATAATACCAAATCTATCTCTTAGTGGTGAAGTTAAATCTCCAACTCTAGTAGTTGCTCCAACTAAAGTAAAAGGTGGTAAATCTATTTTTATACTTCTAGATGAACCATCATTTCCTATGATTATATCAAGTGTAAAATCTTCCATAGCAGAATAAAGTACTTCTTCTACTACTCTTGGCATTCTATGAATTTCATCTATAAAAAGTACATCACCAGGCTCTAAACTTGAAAGTACTGCAGCTAAATCACCAGTTTTTTCAATTGCGGGTCCACTAGATGTTTTTATATTACTACCTAGTTCATTTGCAATTATAAATGCAAGTGTTGTTTTACCAAGTCCAGGAGGACCATAAAGTAAAGTATGATCTAACGGTTCATCTCTTAATTTAGCAGCCTTAATAAAAACATCAATATTTTCTTTAACATCCTTTTGGCCAATATATTCTCTTAAATATTTAGGTCTTAGTGATAATTCATAATTATCTTCTTCTGTTTTTTCTGCATCTTGTACTCTATCCATTTATTTTGCCTCCTTTATTTTAATAATAATTTTAATGCTTCTTTTATTTGATCTTCTATTTTTAAATTACTTGGTACATTTTTTACAACTTTATTTATATCAGAATTTTTATATCCTAATGCATTAAGTGCTAAAACAAGTTCTTCATTTACTTTAGATGATTCTTCTTTATTTACAAGTTTACCTTTTAAATCAAGTATGATTTGTCTTGCTACTTTATCGCCAATCTTAGGAAATTTCTTTAAATAAAGTATATTTTCTCTTTCTATTGCATCAACAATTCCTTCTACTTTTCCAGCAGCAAGCATAGGAAGAGCCATTTTAGGACCAAGTCCTTTAACATTAATTAGTTTTAAAAACATATCTCTTTCTTCTTTTGTTTTAAATCCAAATAAAGTATTTTCATCTTCTCTAATATTTTGATATAAATATACTTTATATTCTTCATCTATATTAAATGAATATGGACTTCCTACAAATATTTTATATCCAATACCATTATTATCTATTACTATATATCCACTTTCAATTATAGTTACTTTTCCATTTATATATTCGAACATATGTTATCACTCCTACTTTAAATTATAGCATAAAACCATTAATAAAAGAAACCTTTTTAAGAAAAAAATTAACCGAAGTTAATTTTAATATTCAAACCATAAACCTTGTTTTTTTAGTTCTTGTATTTTCTTATTATGTTCTGCATCTGTTTTAGTAAAATATACTTTCATATTTTTATCTGCAACGAAATATAAATAATCATTTGGTGTGTAACTTATAACAGCTTCAATCGCACCTTTACTAGGATTACATATTGGACCTACTGGAAGTTTACCAGCATTTTTAGCACTTCTAGTATTATATGGATTATCACTATTTATTTCAGACATATAAAGATCTCTTTCACCTAGTTCTATTTTTGATGCATAATACGTTGTTACATCACTACCTAATGCCATATTTTTATTTAATCTATTTATAAATACTCCAGCAATATTTTTTCTATCTTCTAATGAAACACCTTCACTTTCAACCATTGAAGCAAGTGTTAATATTTGATGAACTTTAAAATTAGATGATTCAATTCCACTTTTGTATTCAGTTAATATTTTATTTGTTTGATCTAACATCTTTTCAAATATATCTTCTACGCTAGCATTTACTTTAAAATTATATGTATCAGGTGCTAAATAACCTTCTAAAGGATAATATATATTACTATCTAATATAACATCATCTAAAAACCAATATTTATTAATTAATGTTTTAATATAATCATTATCTGATAATGCTTCAAATACGTCTTCATAACTATTAGTAGTATTTTCATTTATTGTTTTAGCAATTGATCTCATTGTTTTTCCTTCTTTAAAAGTTATAGTTATTTCTTTATTAGTAACATTACTTCCTTTTTTTAGAATATCAGTTATTTCTTTTAAACTCATATTTTTATCAAGAGAATAATCACCAGCCTGCATACCACTTATTTTATTTATTTTTACATACGCTAAGAAAAAGTAATAATTTCTAATTAATTCCTCATCTTTAAGAGTTGTCGCTATATCTTTTATTGTAGAACCTGATGTTATTTCAAATGTTACTTTATCACTCTTTTTACTTACTGGAGTCGTACATATATAACAATAAATACATGAAATAATTACAAGCACTATAACTACTATAGGTAATATAAATATTTTTTTAAATTTACTCTTCTTTTTATTCTTCTTACTTCTCATTTATTTCTCCTCTAATATAGCCTTAATTCTTCTAACACCAGCAGAACTTGCTTCTTCTTTTTTTATCTTAAAGTGACCAAGTTCACTTGTGTTATTAACATGTGGTCCTCCGCATAATTCTTTTGAAACATCTCCAATACTATAAACTGTTACAATGTCAGGATATTTCTCAATAAACATGCATTCAGCGCCTGATTTAATAGCTTCTTCTTTACTCATTTCTTTTTTAGTTACAGGTAGACCCTCATCTATCCATTTATTAACTAAATCTTCTACTGCTTTCTTTTCTTCATCTGTTAATTTATGATCACAAGAAAAATCAAAACGCATTCTTTCATCAGTTATATTAGATCCTTTTTGGTGTACATCTTTATTAATAACTACCTTTAATGCTGCATTAAGAAGATGAGTTGCTGTATGATATTTAGTTTCTACTAAACTGTTACCAGCAAGTCCACCTTTAAACTTACCAGCAGATGCTGTTCTAGATAATTCTTGATGTGCTTTAAATTTTTCATAGAAACCTTTTTCATCTACAGTAAGACCTCTTTCTTTTGCAAGTTCTAAAGTAAGCTCAATTGGGAAACCATAAGTATCATATAATTTAAATGCTAAATCTTTATTTATTTCATTTTCATTTAAATTTTTAACAATTTTTTCAAACTCTCTAAGTCCTTTTTCAAGTGTACGATTAAATTTAATTTTTTCATTTTTAAGTACTTCCATAACTACATTTTCATTTGTACTTAATTCACTATAATATTTTTTATATTCATCTATTATATTTTTAGCAATTTCACTTTCCCAATTACTATTAATATCTATATCTATCATTTTTGCATATCTAATTGCTCTTCTAATTAATCTTCTAAGTATATAACCTTGGTCTGTATTACTTGGTTTAATACCTGCTGGATCACTTGAAATAAATACAGCTGCTTTAATATGATCAGCAATTATTCTAAATGCTTTTTCATTACCATAATAACTTTTGCCTGATATTTCTTCTATCTTCTTTATAGTACCTTTCCATATACTTGATTCATAGTTATCATTAACTCCTTCAAGTACTGCTGTTATTCTTTCAAGTCCCATACCTGTATCAACATTTTTCTTTTTTAATGGTTCAAATGTTCCATCTGGTTTATGATTGTATTGCATAAATACATTGTTCCATATTTCTACCCAATTATTATTTTCTGGATCAAATTTAGATGGAACTTCTTCATCACTTCTCCAGTAGAATATTTCAGTATCTGGTCCACATGGTCCTGTAAGTTCCATATTTGGCCACCAGTTATCATCTTCTCCTAAAAATGCGATTTTGTTTTCTGAAATTCCTAATGATTTCCATAAATCTGCTGATTCATTATCTGCTGGTACAATGTCATTCCCTTTAAATACAGTTACAGATAATTTTTCAACTGGTATATTTAAATGTTTTGTTAATAATTCAAAACTCCATGTTATAGATTCCTTTTTAAAATAATCACCTAAAGACCAGTTACCAAGCATTTCAAAGAATGTATGATGAGTTACATCTCCAACTTCATCTAAGTCATTTGTTCTAATACATTTTTGATAATCACAAAGTCTTGTTCCGTATGGATGAACTTCACCCATTAAATATGGTACAAGTGGCTGCATACCTGCTGTATTAAATAATACTGATGGATCATTTTCTGGTACAACTGGCGCACTAGGTATTTGTTTATGTCCTTTACTTACAAAAAATTCTATATATTTATCTCTTATATTCATTTTAATTACCTTCTTTCACAATATTTACTATTTTATTTACTACTTCATCTATAGTCATATTACTAGTATCGATATATATTTGATCATTTGTTTTCTTTAATGCTCCAACTTTTTTATGCATATCATTATAATCTCTTTTAGCAATATTATCTCTTATTTCACTTTCACTCATATCAATACCTTTTTCTTTATTTTGTTCAAGCCTTCTTTTTACTCTTTCATCTAAAGATGCATCAAGGTAAAATTTAAAGTCAGCATTTGGAAATACTACTGTCGTAATATCTCTACCTTCCATTATTACATTTTTACCTTTAGCCATATTTCTTTGAAGAGCTACTAAGTTTTCTCTTACCTTTTCTATGCTTGATACTTGTGATACTATTTTAGTAACATCCTTTTCTCTAATTCTATCAGTTACTTCTTCTTTATTTAAAAATACTCTAGAGTCTTCTGTTAAATTTATATCAACATTTTTTGATATTTCTATAATTTTATCAGTTTCTTCTAAACTTACTCCTTCTTTTAACATTTCAAGTGCAACACATCTATAAGTTGCTCCTGTATCAATATTAACTAAATTTAATTTTTTTGAAACTAAACTTGCGATAGTTCCTTTCCCGCTTCCGGCAGGTCCATCAATTGCGATTATCATAAAACACCTCCACATATACAAAAAAGGATAGTACATTACCTATTAAGGAGTGCATAT
The DNA here is from genome assembly GCA_019423565.1 of bacterium. Classification (GTDB taxonomy): domain Bacteria; phylum Bacillota_I; class Bacilli_A; order RF39; family UBA660; genus CAG-433. The sequence goes on along the minus strand of JAHZBE010000001.1, from coordinate 53,602 downwards.
GCACGGTACCATCCTTTTATTCACTTAATTATTTTAACGATTTTTAAAACCGGCATATAAATGCAACTTCCAGTAACAGCGCTTTCATTAACTTAAAATATTAGTTCCCACCAAACACTAACTCTCTATAATTTTTTATTAATTACTTTTTACTTTCATTAGTTTTTATATTGTAAATTTTTATTAAAAATAACTACAAAAAGATTATATCAAAGAATTGAACAAATATCAATCTAATATTTAATATTAATTATCGGATGATTTTGTCAATTCCTTAACTTTATATTTTTTATTTGTTTCATACATTATATTATCTACTAAAGCAATAGAATGCATTCTATCAACGATATCTTTAGTTTTCTCATCAAATAACGAATGTGCTTTACTTGACATAAATTCTAAATAGTTTTTAAATTCTTCACCTTTCTTTTCGATTGTTTTAGCGTATTTTAATTTAAAACTATCATTTGGCACTATATACTCTTTATTCCTTAATTCTAAACCTATTTTTTTATATTTATCAAATCTACTAGTAAATTCTTTCATTCTTTCTTTTGAATCTGATATATCACTAAAATTCCATTTTACATTAAATAAAAATGGTATATTAGTATATACTTCTACTACTACCTCATCATCTATTCTTTTAAATAATAGTGGTAACTTTTCACTAGATAAATTATCTGATTTAGTATATTCAAAATATGGAGTACATTTTGCCTCTCCAAAATAAGGAATTAATGCGTATATATCTGTTATACATCCAAAAAACTCACCTACTTTTGGTATCTCTTCAAAATATACTAGTCCATCAGTATTAAAATTTCTATTCTTCATATTAACCTCCCTATAATATGATTATATCATTATTATATTAATGCAACAAGTAAAAATTCTTTGATAAAAGAAAAAAATCAAGGTTATCCTTGATTTTCTTATTAATGCCAACATGATTTTGGTATTGCACAGCAATTCGTTGCTGATCCACCACAATATGATGCAGAAACATAATGTCCACCTTCTTTTGTACAATCAGTTGTAATTACATTATATTTATATCCACATGCACTACTTTGAGAATATGTATATGATTTATAATAACTTGTCGTATTTCCCGCTGAGTCTGTACATGTTCCTGAAATTGCTTTATTTGATGATGACAATGTTATTGTTTTACCACCAGATACTGATGATGTTTTATCACTACATGTTGCTGTTACTGTTGAACCACTCTTTGATATTGAATACGTTGGATTATCAGTATCAACTCTTGCTGTATAAACATCTGTGCTTGTTGTTTTAGCTTGACTTGAAATAGTATATCTAACATAATATGTTTCATTTAAGCCATTCCAAGTAGTTATTGCATTTCCAGCATTACTTACACTTACTGATGTATTTGGTGTACATGTATTATTTCTATCACCACAATATTTAATTGTACATGTACTTGCACCACATTTAACATTTTGGAATTTAAAGTTTAATCCTGCATTTGACCATGTTCCAGATGATACTGTTGTACCAATTCCTGCTTTATAACCAAGTATATCTACAGATGGTGTTACTGTATCAACATTGGCTATATGGCTAAATACATTACTTGATTTACCAGCACCACTTGTTATTTGATACCTTATGTAAAAATGGCCTTCCAAATTATTTAAATTCGTTATGTTACTACTATATTCATAAGATGGTGTACATGTATTTGCTCTATCAAAACAATATTTAATAGTTCCACCACTTTTACCTTTTTTTACATTTTTATCATAGAATGTAAAATTTAATCCTGTATCTGACCATACTCCAGATGCTACTTCAGTAGAAGAACCTGCTTTATATCCTGTTATGGTTGCAGATGGTGTTACTGTATCAACTCTTGCTATATATGTACCAATTCCAGATTCAACACCAGAGCCACTAATAAGTTTATATCTTACATAAAATGGCATTGTTACTGTATTTTGATAATCATCAATTGCAGTATCTTTTGTTGCTATTTTAGATGGTGTACATGTGTTAGTAGTATCACCACAATAATATATAGTTACACCACTTCCACCTTGATGTATATCTTCGCTTTTAAACATAAAGTTTAATACTGTATCAGACCAAGTATTTGTTCTAACAGCTGTTCCTACACCTGCTTTATATCCTGTTATGGTTGCGGATGGTTTTTGAACATCTATTCTAACGACTTGATAATTTGATATAGGACCTTCAGTACCATTTGTACTTATTGCTCTAAAATATATATATTTAGACATTGTACTTGTAAATGTTTCTGATTTAGATGAACTAAGATCAGTCCATGTACCACCATCTAAACTACTATTAGATGTTGATAAATAATATTGATATTTACTTATACCTGTATCACTAGTAGCATCTGTTGCTACTGTAATTGTTCTAGATTGTGCCCATTCAGCACTACCACCGTCAATTACAGGAGCAGATAAGTAATGAGCATATAGTGTTTGATTACCTGCAACATTAAATGTTGAAGTACTTGTTATCTGAGTACCGCTTTCTGTAAACCAACCTTCAAATGAATAACCATCCTTTGAAGCATTTGGAAGATTACCATAAGCTGTATTAAATGTTATTTTCTTTGTAGCTGTACTACTATCAGAAGATAATGCCCATGAATCTGAACTATCTATTTTTTCATTCTTTGAATTTAATGTTACAGTATAAACATTTGCAGTTGCGGTTGCTGTTACTGTTGTTGCAGCTGTAACTTTAACTGTCGTATTTGCAGAACTTGCATTAGTTACAGTAGCTCCAGTCCATTTACTAAATGTATAACCATTTGTTGCTGTCGCACTAATAGATACAGTTCTTCCAGATATGTAATTTCCATTACCTGTAACTTTACTTATTCCAGTTTCTTTCTTTAATGTAAGACTATATACTTTTACAGTTGATGATTTTCCTGAAGCACTGTCAGCATATTTATCTGCTATTGCTTTAACATAAACAATTTTATCATCCGTTGTTTTTGTAATAACGTCATTATAATTTATACCACTTGATGCACTTATCCAATTTGTATTATCAATACTTATTTCATAACCAGTTGCATTTTGTACACTATCCCATGTAACAATACCTTCTGTAGATACTTTTATATTTGTTGGTATACTTAATTTTGAACTAGAAATAGGTGTTGTTGTTATATCAGTCCATGTCGCAGTATTATAATTTACTTTACTTGCTGTTACTACTACATATATATATTTACCTAATAAAGATGTATCAATTACATATGTATTTGCTGTTGCATTGGTAATTGCTGTCCCACCTGTTGCTTTTTCATTATCTGTATAATACCATTGATATTTAAGAGTTGCACTATTTGTATTTGTAACTGTTGCTGTTAATGTGCTTCCTCCTGTTGCAGAACCAGATATTTTAACACTTCCTGTTAAATTTTTAGGTTTTATTGTTAGTGTATAAGTTGCTGTTTTAGTTGCATATGTATAATTTGTTCCATCTGTTACTGTTGCTGTTATTGTTGTAGTTCCTACTCCAACAATTGTAACTTTTCCATCAGAACCAATAGTTGCAGCACTTGTATTACTTGATATATATTTTACTGTTCCATCTCCAGTATTTGTAATTGCATTCGTAAATGCAGTATCTCCATATGTTTTTGTTACTGTTTTTGCAGCATAACTTATGCTTGCAGCTTTAGGCTTAATTGTAACACTTACACTTGCGTTCCCTGATGTATCTTTATAATTATTATTACCCTTTGCATAATAGTAAACTATATATGTTCCTGCATTTGTTCCTGTTGGTATTGTTCCTTGTGATGTACAACTTGTTAATGCTGTACTTGTTGAATAACATACATTACCAATTGCATTTTTTGTTGTTACTAAATTCTGAGTTTTTCCATTGTATGTTAATGTATTTGCTGTTACTTTTACTGGATTATCCGCTTTATTAACTGTTAACGAATATGTTGCGATATTTGATGTATATTTATAATATGTTCCATCCGTTACTGTTGCTGTTATTGTTACAGTTCCTGCACCATTTATCGTAACTTCTCCTGTACTTGCATCTACATTTGCAACATTTGTATTACTTGAAGTATATTTTACAGTTCCATCTCCTATTTTAGTTAATGTATTTGTAAATTTAGCATTACCATATATTTTTGTTACTGTTTTTGTAGTATAACTTATACTTGCTTGTATCTTATTTATAGTAAATGTTTTACTCTTTGTTCCTGTATAATTTGAACTATCTACAGCAGTTATAGTTGCTGTTGCAGTTCCAGGTTCAGTATTATTACTATATGATGTCGTAAAATCTGTACCATTAGTTAATGTTGTTGTTTTACCACTTGGTATTGGTACTGTAGCACTAACTGTAGGTGTTATTGATTTCCCTGTATATGTTTGATTACTTATACTTCCTATTGTTGCATTGCTTAAATTATATTTGCTTATAACAACATCTCTACTTCCACAATCAACTGTTGTATGATTGCTATCGCCATAAACTTGTACATAAGTTGTAATACTTCCTACATTTGTAATTTCTGGTTTCTTTGTTGTCCAACTATCTGTAGTACTTGTTCTATATTGAATTGTTCCACCAGAACTACCTCTTATTCCTATTCCGTGAGAATTTGTATCATATGCTGCAGAATAAGAAGTCATTGATGGACATGATGCCTTCGTTTGATTTATCTTAGCACTTACACTTCCTGATGTATCTTTATAATTATCATTACCTTTTACATAATAATAAACTTTATAATTTCCTGTATTTGTTCCTGTTGGTATATCTTCAGTCTTATTACAACTTGTTAATTCAGATGATAATGAAAAACATATATTTCCCTGAACATTACTTGTTGTTACTAAATTTTGAGCTTTTCCATTATACGATAATGTGTTCCCTGACACTTTTGTTGGATTATCTGCTTTATTAACTATTAATGTATAAGTTGCTGTTTTAACAGGATATGTATAATTTTTATCATTTGTTACTTGATCTATTATTGTCTCTGTTACTGTTGCTGTTATTATTGCAGTTCCTGCACCTTTTATCGTAACTCTTCCTGTACTTGCATCTACATTTGCTACACTTTCGTTGTTTGAAGTATATTTTACTGTTCCGTCTCCTGTATTTGCAAGAGAGTTAGTAAATTGATTATTTCCATATGTTTTAGTCACTGAAGATTGCACGAAATTTATACTTGCATCTTTAGGTTCAATTTTCAAAATTCCAACACTAACTATTTCATAATTATCTTTACTAATACCAGAAGCTCCACCTTCAACAGTTAAAGAAAATTCTTTTTCATTTCCATATGAACCATAACTGTATGTACCACCATTTGCAGAATTTGCATGATATGATAATTCAAGTGTTTCATCTTTGACTCCTGTTTTAAATGTAGTTTCAAAGAATGCAGAACCACTATAATCTGGTTTAAAATCAGGTATTGATATTTTTTTCTTATTGATTGTAATACTTGCGCTTCCACAATCAACTTCTGTATGGTTAAAATCTCCATCATTCTTTAAATAAAATATTTGTGGACTTGAGGTTGCTGAAATAAACGAAGATATATATTTGAAATTATTCCAACTACCCGTAGTACTTGTTCTATATTTTATTGTATCTGTATCTCCAGACACCTCTATTTTATGATATTGTCCATCATAATCACCTTCATATGACTTTATTGTTGGACATTTAGCTGCAATTTTATTTATTGTTATATGAATATATGCACGAGCTGATGCACCTGAATTATTATCTACTACATCTGTCAATAAGGTATATGAATTTGCATTTGTTCCCTTTTTAACAGTTATTGTTGTTCCATTTATTTCAAACCCCGAAGGACCATAAACAAATGAATATGTATAACTTCCAGTACCATTACTTGCACCTTTAATACTTAAAGTTTGATCTTTTTCATCACTATAATCTATAGGATCTAGTGTTTGTTCATCAAATTTTAATGAATTTGCACTCCACTGTGCATATAATGTTTCATCTTCTGTAAATGTATATTTATCACCGACTTTACGATTTGAACCAGACCAATTGGCTGCTGTATTCCATGTCGAGAATGAATAACCACTTCTTGTAAAGGTATTATCTGGAATGGCTACATATAAACCTGTTATGCCACCTCCATAAGACATATATCCTGCACCAGTTATAGTTGCTGGACCAGTACCTGTTCCACCATTTGCATCAAATGATATTTTAATGATATATGTATACGATGCATAATATTTATCATATTGTGTAGTTGGTGTAACTATAGTTGCATCTCCTGATGAACTTGTACTTACACCCCTATACTTATATTTGTTTACATCTGCTTTTACTTCTGAAGGAATTTCTACTTCTGAATTTAATTGATTTACATCAGATGATGTAACCAAATAATTTCTTATTCCTTCTCCAGTAACAGAAGCTCCATTATAATAATAGAATGTTACACTAACTGACTTTTCACTTACAGCATAAAAATCAATCGCAGATGATTTAGATGGTGTCACATAATCAATGCTATCTGTTTTAACTGACCAACCTTTGAATGTATCACCATCATATCTTCCTGTACTTGTAATTGTTGGCTCACCACTTACCGTTGTTATATAATTTGTTCCATTTGAATATGCTATTCTAGAACCAGTTCTACGTGTTAAACCATAGAAATAATAATAGAACATTATATCAACTTGATAGTAAGCATAATAATCTGTAGTCCCTGTATTAACATCTATTGGCGTTGTAGAATTTTTAGCAGTTACACCTTTATATGATGTTCCATAATAACCTATACTATTTGTTACCGCTGTTGGTATAGTTATATCTGAATCTACAACAGAACCATTATATCCTAAATACTTTATTCCTGTTCCCGTTGTACTTGATTGAGTATTTGTCGTATCATTTCCACTATGATAATAGAAATTTACTGTTGTTGTTTTTTGATAAGATGCATAATATGATTGATCACTTGTTAATACTATTTTTTCATTTATTCCAACTGTCTTTGAAGCATTAGCTGCATTACTTGTACTATAATGTCTAAATGTATAACCACTTGGTGTTCCTAGTGCTTCTGGTGAAGTTACACTTCCACTAGTAACATTATTATATATTGTTACTTCTTTCTTTTCTGATTTTGAATTATAGTAATTAAATGTTGCTGTTAAAGTTTTCTTATATATTGCATATAATGTTACATTTTTTGCAGGCATATTATAACTAGTAAGACCAGTAGTAGCATCTTTATTTGTATTCCATCCTACAAATTCATATCCACTTTTTGATGCACTCCTTGATAAATCAACTGAAGATTCATAATATACACTTGAAGTTGCATTGCTTGTAGTTCCACCATTTGTTTTATAATCATATGTAACCGTATAACTACTTATTGACCAGTTTGCATATAATGTTGCATCTTTGTAAATATCTGTTGCTAAATCATCTGCAAAGTTTATTGATTCATATGCAATAAATCTTTCACCGTTATTACCACCACTTGTTCCATCGCCATAATAACTTGTAAACGTATAACCTGTTCTAGTTGGCTTTGTTATCGCAGTTATTTCATTTGAACATGCTTCATCACTATAAAATTTACTTATTCCATAATAATACCATATATTTTTTGTTCCACCTGTTCCAGGTGATGGATCTAACGTTAATTTTATTTTTTGAGGTTCAAAATTTGCTTTGTATGATCTATCATCAATACTTCCTTTTGATATTGTTACAGTTGTTTGAGGAGTTGTTCCATTACTTCCTGTCCATCCTGTAAATACATACCCTTTTTTGCTTGGATTATTTAATGTGAATGTATCTGTTTCAACATCATAACTTGTTTTATTTGTAACTCCTGATGATAATGAACCACCATTCAAATTATATGTTATTTTATATGTATTTTTATTCCAGTTTGCTGACAAATTACCAGCTCCATCTGAGAATGTATATACATTACCGTTTAATGTTCCTTTACCTGTTAAAGTCCAACTCGAAAATGTATATCCTTTTCTTGTTGGTATTGCAACTGTATATGTTGTTCCATACCCTTGAGTTACTGTATATGCGTTTGTTCCATTACTTGGATTAACTGTTAATACATATGAATTAGCTGAACATTGTGCATACAATGTTATATTTGAACTAGTTTTAAATCCAGTATAACCTGACGCATAGCTTGTTCCACTTCCATCTGACTTTGTATTCCATGTACATGAATTACCAGAACTTGATATAGATGCAAGTGTTGTGCTTTCTTCTGTCCAACCTGCATATAATGTTGTATTACTTGTTTTTGTCCATTGTTTACTTGAATTTGTATAGCCATTAACACTTGCTATTAAAGCAGGTGTTGTACTATTACTTGCAACTTTTGTTCCATTTGATGCTGCTGTATACCAACCACCAAATGAATAAACAACAGAACCATTACTTGGTTTAGTAAGACCAGTACTTCCCATATTATATGTTATTGTATATTCTCTTTTAGGCAATGTTATTGTTGGTAAACTTGTACTATTATAAGTTGCTGTAGTACTTGTACTTCCATTTGTTGTAGCACCATTACCATTTAATGTTACTTTATAACTTGAATATGTTACTGTTACATTTGTACTTACTGTTGACGCTTTATAATTTTTTCCAACAGCTTGAGATACTGTTATTTTACTTGTACCTGTTGCTGATGCAGTCAATGTTGCACTCGTATTACTTGCATTAGATACTGTAATTATATTAGTACTACCACTTGAAATAGTTATCTTTCCATCTCCGGTACATGAATATTCAATTGTACCAGATGCACTGCTTGGATATTTTAATGTTGGTACTTTACTAATTACACAAGCACTTTCTTTTTGAGTTATATTAAATGTTGCACTCTTTGTTCCTGTATAGTTCCCAGTACCAGTCAATGTCATTGTAGCAGTTCCAACATTTATATTATTACTATAAGATGTTGTATATGTTGGAGTACTTGTTTTACCAGTAGGTATTGGTACTATTACAGTGAAATTACTTTGTTTTTGTTCAGTACCATCATATGTTTTACTACTAATACCACTTATAGTTGCATTACTTAAATTATATTTATTTATCGTAACACTTACACTACCTGATTTAGCTTTATAATTACTATTACCCGCTACATAATAATAAACTGTATATGTTCCCGCATTTGTTCCTGTTGGTATTGTTCCTTGCGATGAACAACTTGTTACTGAAGCACTTGTAGAATAACATATATTTCCTTGTGCATTAGTTGTTGTTACAAGATTTTGAGCTTGTGTATTATATGTTAATGTAATTGGAGTTACCTTTACTGGATTATCCGCTTTATTAATTGTTAATGTGTAAGTTGCTGTTTTAGTTGCATATGTATAATTTGTTCCGTCTGTTACTGTTCCAGTTATTGTTGCAGTTCCCGCTCCAATAATTGTAACTTTTCCAGTACTAACATCCACAGTTGCTACATTTACATTACTTGAAGTATATTTTACATTTCCATTTCCAGTATTAGTTATTGCATTCGTAAATGCTGCATCTCCATATGTTTTTGTTACTGTTTTTGTAGCATAGCTTATACTTGCTGCTTTTTTATTTATTGTTAATGTTCCTGGATTACTTATATTATAGTTTGATGCTTTTCCGCTTCCATCTGCTACAGCTAATGTATATTTGCTCGCTGCTGCACTTGTTGAATAACTATATGTTCCTGCTGTTGCTGCATATGATGTATATGTTAATTTTAATGTTTCACTTAAAATTCCTGTTGTATATGTTCTAACAAATTTCTTATTACCATCATATGTTACAGTATACGCATTTGGTGTTATAGTCTTTTTACTTATTGTAACTTTTACGTTTCCTTTTACAGAACTATAATTAGTATTACCTTCTGCATAGTAATAAACTGTATATGTCCCTGCATCTGTTTTTTGTGGTATATCTTGTGATGATGAACAGCTTGTTACTGAAGCACTTGTAGAATAACACATATTACCATTTATATTACTTACAGTTACTAAATCTTGAGCATTTCCATTATATGTTAATGTATTCGATGTTACTTTTACTGGATTATCTGCTTTATTAACTGTTAATGTGTAAGTTGCTGTTTTGGTTGTATATGTATAATTTGTTCCATCTGTTACAGTCGCTGTTATTGTTGCAGTTCCCGCTCCAACAATTGTAACTTTTCCAGTATTAACATCCACAGTTGCTACATTTACATTACTTGATGTATATTTTATATTTCCATCACCAGTATTAGTTATTGCATTCGTAAATGCTGCATCTCCATATGTTTTTGTTACTGTTTTTGTAGCATAGCTTATACTTGCTGCTTTTTTATTTATTGTTAATGTTCCTGGATTACTTATATTATAGTTTGATGCTTTTCCGCTTCCATCTGCTACAGCTAATGTATATTTGCTCGCTGCTGCACTTGTTGAATAACTATATGTTCCTGCTGTTGCTGCATATGATGTATATGTTAATTTTAATGTTTCACTTAAAATTCCTGTTGTATATGTTCTAACAAATTTCTTATTACCATCATATGTTACAGTATACGCATTTGGTGTTATAGTCTTTTTACTTATTGTAACTTTTACGTTTCCTTTTACAGAACTATAATTAGTATTACCTTCTGCATAGTAATAAACTGTATATGTCCCTGCATCTGTTTCTGTAGGTATTGTTCCTTGTGATGTACAACTTGTTACTTCTGAACTTAATGAATAACATACATTACCAATTGCATTTTTTGTTGTTACTAAATTCTGAGTTTTTCCATTGTATGTTAATGTATTTGCTGTTACACTTATTGGATTTGAACTTGTACTAACAATTAACGAATAGCTTGCAATATTTGTATTATATGTATAATTTGTTCCGTCTGTTACAGTCGCTGTTATTGTCGTAGTTCCAGCATCTTTTATTATAACTTCTCCAGAACTACTATTAATAGTTGCTACATTTACATCACTTGATGTATATTTTACTGTTCCATCACCTGTTTTTGTTAATTCATTTGTAAAAGCTCCATCTCCATATGTTTTTGTTACTTTAACTTTTTTATATTCAATACTTCCATTTGCTTTATTTATTGTAACACTTACACTACCTGATTTAGCTTTATAATTGCCATTACCCGCAACATAATAATAAACTGTATATGTTCCCGCATTTGTTCCTGTTGGTATTGTTCCTTGTGATGTACAACTTGTTAATGCTGCACTTGTTGAATAACATATATTTCCTTGTACATTTGTTGTTGTTACAAGATTTTGAGATTTCCCATTATATGTTAATGTAATTGGAGTTACCTTTACTGGATTATCTGCTTTATTAACTGTTAATGTATAAGTTGCTTTTTTAGTTGCATATGTATAGTTTGTTCCATCTGTTACTGTTGCTATTATTGTTGCAGTCCCTGCTCCAACAATTGTAACTTTTCCAGTACCAGCATCTACAATTGCAACATTTTCATTACTTGAAGTATATTTTACAGTTCCATCACCTGTTTTTGTAAGTGAATTAATAAATGCACTATCTCCATAAGTTTTTGTTGCTGCTTTCGTACTATAACTTATTTCACCCTTAGCTTGTCCTATTATTAAATCTCCTACTTTTGCTATTTCATAGTTATTTTTATCTCCTGTATAAGTTCCGTTATCTACAGATAATGTAAACTCTTTTTTATCATAATTGTATGTGCCTTTATCTGGCAAAGTAGGTCTGTATGATAATTGAAGTGTTTCTTTACCAACACCAGTTTCTATTTCCCTCCAAAAATACTTATTTCCAGTATAATTTACTTCAAAATCTGATATTGCTAATTTTTTCTTATTGATTGTAACACTTGCACTTCCACAATCAGCTTCCGTATGGTTAAAATCTCCACCATTCTTTAAATAAAATATTTGTGGACTTGAGGTTGCTGAAATATACGAAGATATATATTTGAAATTAGTCCAACTACCAGTAGTACTTGCTCTGAATTGAATTGAATCTGTATCTCCAGATATCTCTATTTTATGATATTGTCCATCATAATCACCCTCATATGATTTTATTGTTGGACATTTAGCTGCAATTTTATTTATTGTTATATGAATACTTGCACGATTTGATGTGCCTGAATTATTATCTATAACTTCTGTCAATAAAGTATACGAATTAGCATTTGTCCCCTTTTTAACCGTTATTGTTGTTCCATTTATTTCAAACTCCGAAGAACCATAAACAAATGAATACGTATAACTTCCAGTACCATTACTTGCACCTTTAATGCTTAAAGTTTGATCTTTTTCATCACTATAATCTATAGGATCAAGTGTTTGTTCATCAAATTTTAATGCATTAGCTGTACATCTAGCATATAATGTTTGTGAATTAAGTGTATCTGTTATATCACCTGGATTATAACTTGTTCCACTACCATCTTTGTTTGTATTCCATAAACATGTATAACCTGTTTTTGATATAGTTGGAATTGTTACTAAACCTTTTGTCCAACGTGCATACAATGTTCCATTTGATGCATATGTAGTATTGTTTATATTACTTGTAATATAACCATCACCATTAATTCTTTGTGTACCGTTAGATGTTGCTGTATAGTATCCATTAAATTTATAATTAACTTTTGAAGCACTAGGTACAGTTATATCTGTACCATTTGCATCATAGCTTACTGTATAACTCTTTTCAGGTTTTGTAATAGGATTTGTTCCTTCACCCATTGATTTAGTTAAATCTTTATCAAGATAAATACCTGTTCCATATTTTTCATATATTTCACTTGTACCAGATGTATTAGCTCCATTATTATTAAGTGTAATTGTATATGTATTTGATACATTAACACTAGGATCTAAAGTTGTTTTTTTATTTGCGTTTGTTGCAATATCCTTAATAGCACTTGCACCTATTTCTAATGTTATTTTACCATTAGTAGATACTCCACCAATTGTTAATGTATAACTATATACTCCATTACTTACACTATTATAAGTTAATGTTTTTGTACTTGGATTTACTGTTGTTCCATTTATCAATATGTTTATATCAGAGGCCGTAAAGTCAGAACTATTTATACCACTTGCATTTTCAGTAATTTTAATTGGTATTGTTATTGTATTATCATTATTAATTTCAGATGAACTAGCACTTCCATTTAATTCTATTTTAGGAAGTACTGTATCTCTTTTTACAAATGTTGTTATAACATTACTTCTGTTTCCGGCATTATCAACTGCTCTAAACTCTATTTCTAAGTTTCTATCTACAGTATATATAATTTTTCCAATACCATTTGTTATTCCAATTGATCTTGTTGTCCAATTACCATTTTCTTTCCATTGATATTCTTTTATTCCAGATCCTTCATCTGTTGCACTTATAGTAACTGTTACATCTTTATTTGTCCAATTACCATTACTTGAATTTGTTATTTTTAAGTTTGAAGGAGCTATATCATCTACATAATACGCATATAGTGTTGTATTTGATGTATATGATGTGCTTGTTATTTTATCTGTTATATAGCCATTACTATTTATTACTTGATTTCCTTGACCATTTTCTTTTGTATAATATCCTTTAAAAGTATATCCAGTTTTTTCTGGTTTTGTTATTGCATTTGTACTAGATGTCATTTTTTTAGTTAATAAACTATCTAAATATATACCATCATCATATTTTTCATATATTTCTGTTGTACCTTTTGTTGTTCCATTTTGATCATCAAGTGTTATTGTATACTTATTAGCTTCCCTTATAAAGTTTGCTGTTACATTTGTTTTAGTATTTATTGTTGCACTAGAATATTCAAAATTATCAAATTTAGTTGTATATCCATCTTTATCTATAACACTTGCTGTAATAGTTCTACCATCTGATAATGTTATTATATTATTTGTTGCTTTAAATGTTGTTCCAGGTATAGCTATCAATTGATTTACAGATACACTACCATAATCCTCATTATTTGATGTAATATATGTCGTATTAAAATGTATTTCTAAATAATTTTTACCATCAACTGTATATTTTTTAGAATAAGGTATTTCAACATTATCTAATTTAAATCCATATATTTCATAACTTGTTCCATAATCAAACGTTCCAGAAAAATCATTTAAATATCCTTTGTCAACACCATCGATTTTTATTCCAGTTAATATTCTATTATTATATCCAGAATAATACCATGTACCATCTACATTATAATTTAAATTTATCTTTGCAGTTTTCTTTTTCCATACTGCATATAATGTCATGTCCTTATCAAGATCATATACACTATTTGGAGAATATTGAACAGTAGTTGAATCGTTAGAAGTTGACCAACCTAAGAAATCATAATTAGGTCTTGTTGGAACATCTTCCGTAATGTTCATATCTTCCTTAGCATATTTTCTTTGAATACCTGGTGAATTATCTCCACCATTTGCATCATAACTAATTGTATATACTTCCCTAAAATCATAGTGCATAACAAGATTAATATCTTGACTGCTTGGACTTGTTGTTGTAAATTTTATAAGAAAACTAACTGCAGAATTATGATTAATAATATCTTTAGCATTATAATCTATTATTTCAAAATTTACATTTGAATTATTTACACTTCTTTTTATGAACTCATATATTGTTTGGTCTGTATTACCATAATTATTCACTGTTACTTTATATGTAATGCTAGAAGAACTACTAGTAAGTTTAAAACCAGTAGTTGTTATATCTGTATTATATTGTGGTGAATAGCTTTCTACAGCTCCATTTGATGCATTATATAAATTGATACCAGTTACTCTAATATCTCTTATAGCATAAACTTTAGCTTCTGTAGTAATTGCTAAACTTTCAGCAAGACCAGAATACGCTATAGACGTAAAAAGAAGGCAAAATACCATAAGAATTTTTAAAATATTACCTATTCTTTTTCTCATATTTACCTCCATTACTTACTAACTATTCAAAATCTTCTTCACTTACTTCATAACAATAAATTGTATCTGTATCTATTATTTCAAATTTAGACTTTGTATCGCTAACTTTTATATATATTATTGTTTTTTCAATGCTATTTCTAACATCAAATAATTCTTTAAAACTATTTACCCTAACAATAGTTCTTTTCTTTGTATCATCAGTTTTATCCGCTTCTGTTATGTATGAATCATATTGTCTTAATGTTTTTGATATAAACTTTTCATATTTACTTGTTTGTTTACTTGTTTTAATAATGATTTTATATAATGCAACTAATAATGCTAATGCTATAATTGCAAATAAGATTGAAACTATATATAAAACTTTATTAATAATTGTTTTATTAGATGTTCCAGTATATGATCCACTATTGTTAATATTTTCTCCCTTAGTAATATTAATCATTTGTTCTGAAAGAGGAATATCAACACTCATAACTCTTGAATTTGATACACTAGAAAGTTTTTTATATGAACCACTATAATTTACATAAAAATTTATTTTTAAATCACATTTAGCACTTATTCCATATCTAGTTTTAAATTCATTAGTTAATTTATTAAATCTAGCATAATCTATTTTATAATTTTTAGAAGTTGTAAGAACATTATTTTTATAGTCATTACTTTTAAATCCTTCTAATTCTTCTATACTAGAATAAATAACTTTATTATTATCATCTGTATCAACAATTGTTATAACAGCTTCAGCTTTTGTATTTATATTATAATCAATTGTATCTGAGAACGTAGTTGTATAATTATAATTAATATCAATATAATCAATAATACTTGATATATATTGCATTCCCTCATCTAAATAACTTTTATTATAATAAGAATTATCATCTAGATAAACCTTATAATTAATAGTACCTTTTTCATTATAATCCAGTTTTTCAGATATATTTATTCCAAAAGACTTATTGCATAACACAATTGCTCCAAAAGATAAAAATAAAATTAATACAACTAATACAACGCAATTCCTTTTAACATTATTTTTCACATTTAATCCCTACCTTAATAATTCTTGAATCCAAATACTTGGTAATCCTACATATTTTATTCTTAAAGAAACAGTACCTATGATTTCACTCTTAGTTGCAAATCCTTCATCCGGTTGACTATTATTATCACCTTTTGTTTTATAATAAACAGTGCCATTTCTTTTTTCAATATAATGTACACGATGTGATATTATTTTACCACCTCGTTTAAAAACCAATATTTCCCCTTTATTAATTTCGTTCTTTTCTTCATTATAAGCTTTCTTAACTATTATTACATCACCTTTATACATATATGAAACCATCGAATTAGATCCTATTACAAACATTTGATATTTTAAAAGTCCCGTATTTAATAAAACTAAAACTCCCAAAATAATTGTTATAATAAATGATACTATTCTGAAATAATGCTTCTGCATAGGTTTATCCAAATGTTTTTTATTTGGATATTTAATAATAACTAGTGATAAAATTAATGGAAAAGCTATGCCAACTACAGAACCTAGATATGGCCCAAATGCTGGTACAATTGGTACTATATATTCATATAACTCCATAATAAACCTATAAATTATAGTATTATAATAATTGCTTTTATTAACAAGTATAGTCATAAATATATTTTTAGCAATACTTACAAGAATAACCATGCCAATAAATTCATATAATTCATCAGATATACTAAAATTATATAGTTCAATATTTGACATAATATCAACACATATAAATAATATACAAGATGATATCATTATAAAAAGATTTTTATTTGATTTTTTAATAAAGATATATCTTAATATTTCACTAAGTACTATATATATCGCTGTTGGTATTATGTTAAATATAAAATTATCTTTACTTATTCTAAATACAGTTTTATTAAACCCTATAAATAAACCTGCTAAATAAGATAATATAAAATAAATTAATACATATATTAAAACTGTTTTTAATATTTGTTTTGACTCATAATCATTTTTTAATTCTAGTTTGAATATCATTATAGAAATAACAGTCATAACAAATAAAAATAATAATTTCCAGTTTCCAGTAAAAATATTATTAGTAAAAAACGAAACAATAATTACTAAAAACATTGTTATTTCAAGTAATAATATTTGTTTAAAACTGTTTTTCATAAACAACCCTCATTTTATATTAATAACGCAAATCCAGCATTTTGCTGGATTATTGTCATTATTTTTATTTACTATTTTTGTCCATATATAATATATGAAGTCATTGGTCCAACTTTAACATCAGTTGCAGTTAATTTTGTAGAATCTTTCTTATAAGTTAATACAATTTTAGCTGCTTTTGTTGCACCAGCGGCCAATTCATCATTAACTTTAATAGCTGTATTAGGACTATCAGCATATGTTAAAGTATAAGTTAATTCAGAACAAATACTGCTAGCATCTGTTGCACATGTTGGTGTAGGTACAACTGGTGCTGTAGTTATTTTAGCATCAATGTCACCTTTATTAACTATGTCAAATGTACAAGTTATAGTGTCACCAGGTGTTTTTAATGTTCCCATAGAACCTTTAATAGTTGTTTTACCATCAACAGCAAGCTTGCTTTCAGATGTATCAACAACTGCAGTTGTTGTAGTACCATTTAAATTTGAAGCAGTACAAGCAACATTAGCAAATTCAACGTCCCATGTTGATTTTTTTACTGTAGCTTCTGGTTGAATATCTAATCTTTGTGATAATGCTGCATAAGCAACAGTTATACCGATTAGACCAACTGCTAAAACTCCTAGTAAAACGTTTTGAACTTTGTTTCCCATTACGTTTAACTCCTTTCCTATTTTTACAATTTAATTATATAAAATTTAACTATAAATGTCAATTCATTTAAGGCCTTTTTTGCATAAAAAAAGAAATAATTATATATTACTTCTAATGCTCATATTTATATATTCTTTTTTTATTTCTTCTTTGTTCAATTCTGTAATTATCTTATCATTACTTACTTTTGTATATTCATTATATATTTTTAATAATTTATTATATAATTCAAGTAAAGATTCATCATTAAGCTTTATTGTTTCTTTTTCTTCATCCGATAATTTTATAAAATCATCTAAGTATTTTGGGCAATAAACTAAATCATATATTTTTATTAATTTTTTATATATATCAAGTAATCTTTTTAATTTATTTAATTTCCATGTTCTTAATTTACAATAATGTTTTCTATAGAACTCACCTAGATTTTCTTCGCCTGTTACATGTATTTTTGATAATTCTTCCATTTTTTCATCCAAATTATTATTCTTACTTGACAATTCACTTAATCTAAAAATTTTATAAAAAATTTCCTGTATTTTTAAATCTATTAAATTAATTGCATCATTTGCATCTGTTTCTGAAATAGGTTCTATTCTTTTTATTTTAGAAATTAATTTTGTATATGTTTTCGGACTAATATCATTTATAAAAGAATTAACATTTTTTCTTAATATAGCTTTTTCTGATGTTGTTAAATCGTTATATTCAATTTCATCATCCACTATCATTTGAATTTTTTCTATTATATTATTCTTATTAGACTCAAATACACTCTTTCTGCATTTTTTATCAGAAATCATTTTCTTTGTTTCTTCTTTTTTTTCTTTTATTTTTTCCAACTTTCTTTTTACTCTAACCATATTTAATACATCATTATCTTTTTTATATAATTGAATTTATAAATTAAATCCATCTCAATTCCTTTACTTACTGATATAAAATTAATATAGTGTTTTATTAATCTTTTTATAAAGTGCTTTGTATTTTAACACAATTTCATTTATTATGCAAATTATTTTATAAGCTTTTTAACATTACATAATGCATTTTTTTCAATTCTAGAAACTTGTGCTTGACTAATTCCAAGTTCATCGCTTATTTCCATTTGAGTTTTACCAATCAAATATCTTTGCATTAATATAAATTGTTCTTTTGTTTTTAATTTGTTTATAGCATTTTCTAAAATAATTTTAGTATTCCAATTTGAACTTGTTTCATTTGGATTTTCTATTTGATCAAATAAATATATTGTTTCTCCTCCATCATTATATATTGGTTCAAATATACTTACAGTTCCTCTTGTTGCCTCAAGGGCGCACATTATATCAATTTCACTTTCACCTATCACTTTAGAAATTTCTTCTATACTTGGACTTTTACCATGTTCAACCATATAGCTTTCTTTCATTCTTAAAACCCTGAAAGCTAAATCTTTCATACTTCTTGAAACTCTTATCATATTATCATCTCTTAAATATCGTCTCACTTCACCTATTATCATAGGAACAGCATATGTTGAAAATCTAACATTATAAGATAAATCAAAATTATCTACAGCCTTACATAGTCCAATACATCCAACTTGAAATAAATCATCCATATTTTCACATCTATTTGTAAATTTTTTTAAAATACTTAAAACTAACCTAAAATTACCCTCAATTATTTTTTCACGTGCCATTTTATCGCCACTTTTAAATTTTTGAAATAATTCTATTTGTTCATCATTCGATAAAACTTTTAATTCTGATGTTTTTATTCCGGTTATATCAACCTTATGTTTTGCCATAATAAAAACTCCTTTCAACCTACTATTGGTCATAAAGAAGTTTTTTATTCACTTTATTCATTATTTTCTGTTGTTCCAATTAAATTTAATATAAACGATTCTATTTCTCTAGCTTTGCTTATGCTCTTGGAAATTTTATCATATTTGTAATTCCAATAAGATAATTTTTCCATCATAAAATCTTTGTTATTTTTTCTAAATTCTTCTATCTTATTTTCAGAAATAGATTTTATTGCATCAGCAAGTCTTTGTAAATCAATATTATTTAAATTATATTTTATTATTGATTCTTTTACTGTCCTAGAATCATTTAAATTTATTATCTCAAATATTAAATCATCATATAGTAAATCTTGTTCCTCTTCATTTTTTTTAATCTTTTTGATGTTTTCATCATATTCTTTTTTAGTAATTTTATTTTGACTTAGTTTATAATCAAGTTCATTTATATCACTTTTTATTTGCATTTTTTTAATATCACGTTCTGATGCTAAAGAATATATATCTTTTTTTGTTCCATCTACATCGTACTCTACTTCAAGTATAGGATATTCTTTTAATATTATAGGATTATCCATTATAATATTTCTAATGAAATTATTAACATATTCATTATATTTTTCTTTATATAAATCTTCTCTTATTTCATTATTCATCAAGTGGTTCATCTTCCTTTTTTTCTTCAAATTCAAGTAATATTTTATCTATTTCTTCCTTTATTTCTTCTTCAAGTTGTTTTTTTTCTTCTATAAACATATATTTTTTTATTATATCTTCCTTTGCTTTATATAATAATTCTCTTGTGATTTTCATCTTAAATCATTCCTATTCTATTTCTTCAATTCTTAAAAAATTTGTATATTCTACATTTAAAGGAAAACTTCCTGCGATTACTATTTTCGATTTTGGTTCTAGTTTTAACGTTTCTTTTGAAATAATGGAGGATTTTTCTATTATCTCATCTGTTGAATCAAGCATTGGTACCTTAACTGGTATAATACCATAATTAATTGTAAGTCCACTTACTGTTTTTTCAATAGGTGAAATTGCAATTACAGGCGCACTTGGTCTAAAATGACTTATCTTTTTTGCTGTTAAACCTGTCATTGTTGAGCATACAATTGCATCTGCATTTATTCTATTTGCTGAATCAACAGTGCTATAAGCAATTGCAGTTGGAATATCAGTTTTATCTTTTCTATCAAATTCAAGTAATAAATCATTATAATCAATTTCATTTTCAATTTCATCTATTATCTTATTCATCGTACTTACTGTTTCAACTGGATACTTTCCAATTGCTGTTTCTGAAGATAACATTACAGCATCTGTTCCATCAAGCACTGCATTTGCAACATCAGATACTTCTGCTCTTGTTGGTCTTGGATTTTCTTGCATTGTTGATAACATTTCAGTTGCAATAATACATATTTTTTCTGCCTTTTTAGCTTTTGTTGCAATTTTCTTTTGAACACTAGGTATTTTTTCTATTTCTATTTCTATACCAAGATCACCACGTGCAACCATAACACCATTACTAACCTTTAATATTTCTTCTATATTTTCTATAGCATTTTTATTTTCTATTTTACTAATAATCTGAATGTGATCATCAGATAATTCAATTAATAAATCATTTACATCCAATATATCTAATTGATCATTTACATGTGATAAAGCTATATAATCAACTTGCATAAGAACTGCAAATTTTATTGTTTCACGATCATAATCAGATAAAAATCTTAAATTAAAATTGGCTTTAGGAATATTTACACTACAATTACTTTTTATATAACCATCATTTTTTATTTCGCAAATAAGAGCATCAGAACTATTTGAAACAACCTCAAGTGCTACATTGCCATCATTAACAAGAATTTTTTCTCCAGCTTTAATATAATTAATAACATCAGGTAAAGATAACGAAATCATATTTTCATTTCCCTTGATATTGTTTTTTATTATTCTAATTGTACTACCTTTAATTAATTTTACTTTATTTTTTTCAAGTTCTGTAATTCTAATTTCAGGCCCTCTAGTATCTATCATAATCCCTGTTATTACTGAAAGTTCTCTATTAAGTTCTCTTATTTTTAATATTATATCTCTAGCATCTTCAAAACTAGAATGAGACATATTTATTCTTATTACATCTACGCCTTCTAAAATCATTTTCTTAATTGTTTCTTTTGATTTTGATGATGGACCTATTGTCGCAATCATTTTTGTTTTATTCATATTATCACCTACTATATCATTATACAATATTTGTTCATGATTTAAAATGTATATTACAATTTTTTTATAAAAAGTGTAAATAAAAAAAACTAAGATTTTTTAATTTTTTCTTAGTTTATTAATTTCTTCAATTGATAAGCCTGTAATATCTGATATATCTTCCATAGACATATTCTTATTTAACATGTTTTTAGCAATACTCACTTTTTCTTTAGATATACCATCATTAATACCTGATGTATAACCTTGTTCTATACCTTCTTCTTTAGCCTCTGAAAGTAAACTATTTTGTATTTTCTTTTTGTCTTCTTCTTCACTCATATACTTTTGAAATTCTGGATCATCATTTACTATTGTTACATTTGTTATATACTTATCTACTATCTTATCTTTTGGCATATTTTCTAGCTCCTTTTTATCTAAATCAAGCATTATCATATATTGATTCTTCTTGATTTCTTCTTCATTTTTACTATACCAAATTTTATCATAATAATCCATATTTATTTCATATATTATGAAATTTTTAACATATAATTCACCTTTTTCGTTCATTATCTTATATATTTTCATTTCTTCATTATTCTTGCCTAATCCCCATGTTAAATTAACTTGAATTATATCTGTTTGTTGATTATATTCTTTACCTGCAAGTGTATGAGACTGATATGTGTTACAAATATAAGCCATATTTCTTGGATTAAGATACTTTTCATATTGTGAATTAATCTCTATTTCAATCTTTTTATTACCAGTATGCACTATTGCATCTACTCTTTTATCCTTAATATTTACATTACCACTTAATAATTCTGTTTTCTTAATTTCTAACTTATCTATTTTTATTTTAAGAATAAACTCTAATAATGCTTTTAATAAATCACTATTATTTGGATTTAAAAATACTTCTTTAAATGCTCTATCATTTTTACATGTATAAAATGTTTCCATATTTTTCCTCCTTTATCAAAAATATCCTCTCATTGTTTTATTCTCTCTTTTCAGTTAAAACTCCCCTAAAGAAATAAAAAAACTGATATTTCTATCAATTTTTCTTTAATTCATCTATACTTTCTTGATAATTATTACTATTTGTTATAAAACTACCAGATACAACAATGTCAGCATAGTCTTTAACAAAATTAACTGTATTAGAGTTTATTCCACCATCTACTTCAATCTCATAATTATATTTATCTTTATTTTTCTTTAAGTATTTTAACTTTGAAATAACACTTTCCATGAATTTTTGCCCACCTTTTCCAGGAACAACACTCATTATAAGTACTCTATCAATTTTATCTAGATAAGGATAGATAGCACTTAAATTTGTATCTGGATTAATAGCTAAACCTACTTTTATATTTTTTTCTTTAATTAAATCAATATATTTTTCTATATCATTATTTTCAATATGAAATGTAATATTATATGGATTAATATTCATGTATTCACTTATAATTTTTCTTAAGTTAGTACTCATAATATGAACATCTATTTTCTTATTACATAACTCTTTTATTTCTTTTGATTCATTTAATGAAAAAGAAGATGACTCTGTAAAGCTACTATCCATTATATCTAAATGTAAGTAATCAGCATCTGTTTTATTTATTTTTTCTATAGAATCTTTATAATTATCTTTTTCACTTAATATTGAAACAGCAACTTTCAAAAATAATCACCTTTCCTTTTCTTCAATAAATTTTACATAATTTTCATATCTACTTTTTATAATTATATTTTCTTTTACTTTTCTTTTTATTTCACAATCATCTTCATTAATATGCATACAATCTCTATATTTACATTCATCTTTGTATTCATTAAATTCTATAAAATTATCTCTAATATCTTCTTTTGTCATATTTATAAAACTAAGTGATGAAAACCCTGGGGTATCCGCAACAAATCCACCAGCTAAATCATATAATTCACTATGTCTTGTTGTATGTTTTCCTCTTCCAAGAGCTTTGCTTATTTCATTTGTTTTTAAGTTCATAGATTCTTCTAATTTATTTATTAAAGATGATTTACCAACACCTGTTTGACCAGTTAGTATTGATACTTTATCTTTAAATATTTTTCTAATTTTATCTATTTCTGTATTAATAAATACACTATAACCAATACTTTTGTAATAATTAATTATTTCATCTATTTCTTTTGTATCATCCAATAAATCATATTTAGAAATACATATAACAGGAGTAATATTACTATATTCAATTATATCTATCATTTTATCTAATAAGTTTGATGAAAATGTTGGTTCTTTAACGCTTGTTACTATAAGTGCAATATCTATATTAGCAACTGGTGGTCTTATTAGTTCATTTTTTCTTTTATGTATATCTGTAATTATTTTTTTATTATTATCTACTTCTACAATATCACCAACAAGAGGAGATATTTTTTTATTTCTAAATACACCCCTTGCTTTGCATATATCTTCATTTCCATCATCATATCTTACTGTATAATCATTACTCAATACTCTTGTTATTCTTCCTATCATTAATTATTGTTTCCTTCCTCATATGGAACCATTCCATCGTCAGTATTTGTATGGTCTGAACCTGCTTCTGTTTCTGATTTTTTAGTTACTTTTATTTTTAAATTAACTCTTTCAGCAATTATAGATCCTGCTGGTCTACTTTGATATGTAATTGTACCAGCTTCTTTTTCATCATCTATAATTTCTTCTACTTCTAAAGTAAGTCCATATTCATCACAAAATTCTTTTACTTCATCTAAAGTGTATCCTTCTTTTACAAAGTCTGGATATTCTTTATCTATTTTTGGAATATATAAAGTAATTGTGTCACCTTTTACTAAAGTAGAATCTTTTTTAGCAGATTGATCAATTATTAAATCTTCTTTACCTTTATATTTGCTCTTATCATCTACTGCTTTCTTTTCAACACTTACAGTAATTCCTTTTACTTCAAGACTTGCCTGAACTTTATTATAATCTTTACCAGTATAATCTTCTATTTTAATCTTTTCACTACCTAATGACTTATAAATTGTTATTGTTGCACCTTTTTTAACTGTTTCTCTAGCACTAGGAGATGTTTTAGAAACCTTTCCTTTATCAACTTCATCAGTATAATCATCTTTTACTTTAGTCGCTACTACAAATCCTGCTTTTTCAAGTTCCTTAGTTGCATTTCTAACAGAAAGACCACTCACATCTGGAACTTTTACATCAGGTGTTTTAAATACCGTTGGTATTATAACTACTATAAGTAAGAATAAAACTATAATTGTAGAACATACACCTATAAGTATTTTTGTACCCTTACTTAATTTTTTCTTTTCTTCTTCCTCAACCTCTGTTACAATTGGTTTTTCTTCAGGAATACCTTTTTCTTTATTTACTTTAAGTTCATCCTTTAAAGTATCTAACACTTTTGTTTCATCTAAGTCATCTTCTGGATACTTAAACACAAATCTTTTTTCATTTGCTCTATCTTTATCAAGCGCAGTTTTTAAGTCATCATGTAACTCACGAACATTATTATATCTATTTTTTGGATTCTTAGCAGTTGCTTTAAATATTATATTTTCAACTGATTGTGGTACTTTTGGATTTATTTTTCTAATACTTGGCATTGGATCTTTTATATGTTTAAGTGCTATTTCAACTGCTGTTTCACCTCTAAAAGGCATTGTACCTGCAAGCATTTCATAAAATAATATACCTAATGAATATATATCACTTTTAATAGTTGATCCTTTACCTGCAGCTTGTTCTGGTGGTAAATAATGAACTGAGCCCATTACTGAATTTGTTTGTGTTAAATCAGATGCATTTATTGCCATTGCAATACCAAAGTCTGTTATTTTTACCATACCATCTTCAAGTATCATAATATTTTGTGGTTTTATATCTCTATGAATTATATATGAATCATGTGCATGTGCAAGTCCATCTGTTAACTGAAGCATTATATCTATTGCTTCTGGTACTGTTAAATGTCCTCTTTTTTTAATTAATTGTTTTAGTGTTTGTCCATCAATATATTCCATTACAATATAAAAGTTACCATTATCTTCACCAACATCATACATCTCAACTATATTAGGATGTGACAAACTTGATGCTGATAATGCTTCTCTTTGAAATCTTCTTACAAACTTTTCATCATCAGCAAGATCTCCTCGTAATACTTTAACCGCAACATTTCTCTCTAAAATAGTGTCATAGGCAAGATAAACATTTGCCATTCCACCTTCACCAATTAATTTTATAATTTCATATCTATCGTTAATTTTATCACCTTTAGAAAACATTATAATTCTCCTTCCTCATCATTATACATAAGACAAGCAATAGAAATATTGTCTGTTCCCCCTCTAACATTACTCTTTCTAATTAATCTTGTAACTCTTTCTTCTAAAGAGCCCGGTCCATCAAGTACTTTTTCAATTTGTGTTTGATTAAGCATTGAAGTAAGTCCATCACTACATAAAAATATTCCTTCTATTTCTTCATCTACAACATCAAATATATCTACTTCTGCAGGATTATTTGCACCAAGCGCTCTCATTAAAATATTCTTTTTAGGATGATTTTGTGCTTCTTCTTCTGTAAGTTCACCAGACGCAACTAATAAATTTACAAGTGTATGATCTTTAGTTACTTTATATAATTTTGAATTTTTAATAACAAAACCAGATGAATCACCAACATTTCCAAAAAGTAAGTAATCTTTTGTATAAAGTGCGATTACAAAGGTTGTTCCCATTCCTTTACTTTCTTCATGAAGTGCAGTATATGAGAATATTGAATTATTTATTTCAGCAACTTCTTCTCTAATCCAGTTAATTGCTTTTTCTTTACTGCCTAAACTTTCTAGTGAATTAAATTTACTTGTAATATGATTTATTGCCATAGAAGAAGCAACTTCACCTGCTTTATGACCACCCATACCGTCTGCAACTGCTAGTAAATATTCATTATTTGCATTTTTAAGTATAGTTACACTATCTTCATTATGATCTCTTACTCTACCAGTATCAGTTAAGAAAAATGATTTCATTTATTTTCCTCCTCTATCTTAGATCTTAATTGTCCGCATGCAGCAGATACTTTTGACCCAAATTCCCTTCTTATTGTTACATTTATATTATTCTCTTTTAGTATACCACAAAATCTTGTTATTTGAGAAGATAAAGAACGTTTAAATCCTATATTATTTGTTTCATTATATGGAATAATATTTACATAACAGTTTATTCCTTTTAAAAGATTAGATAGTTCTTTAGCACACTCATCTGTATCATTAATATCTTTAAGCATTATATACTCAAATGTAACTCTTCTATTTGTTAACTTTAGATATTCTTTAACACTTTCTATAAGTTCATTTATATCATATGCTTTATTTATCTTCATAATTTTATTTCTAATTTCATTATTAGGCGCATGCAAGCTAATCGCAAGATTTACACCCAATCCTTCTTTAGCAAATTCTTTTATTTTAGGAACTATACCTGACGTACTAACAGTAATATGTCTAATTCCTATCGCAAGAGCATATGCATCATTTATTATATTAATAAAATCCATTACATTGTCATAATTATCAAATGGCTCACCTATTCCCATAATAACTACATGGCTTATTCTACTCTTTATATCTTCTTCTACTTTTAACACTTGAAGAAGCATTTCATCAGATGTTAAATTTCTTACTTTTTTAAGTCTACCACTTTCGCAAAAAGCACACCCCATATTACATCCTATTTGCGATGATACACATATGCTTTTTCCATAATCATGTTCCATAAGAACTGCTTCTATTTTATTTCCATCAGATAGTTCAAATAGATATTTTTTAACAAGTTCATCTTCTTCTTTTGTAACGATTTTTATATCATTAAAATAAAAATCTTGTTTTAAAAGTTCTATTGTTTCTTTTTTTATGTTACTCATTTCTTCAAATGATTTTGCTCTTTTTCTATATACCCACTCAAATATTTGAGTAGCTCTAAATTTTTTATCACCATTATTAACAAAGTATTCTTCGAGTTTACTTCTTGTGATTCCATATATACTTTTCATTTTTTCACCAACTCACTAATAAATTATATCATTTAAATTTTATAAATAAAAGAATAACATATAATTTTACATATATTTATATTTTTATATAGTAAAGAAAAAGTAAAATGTTCACATTTTACTTTATATTTTAATAATCTATATTTGATTTTGAAATTTCTATTGCTGTTTCGAACACCATTGCTGTTTGAAACAGCGATGGTGCCCACATTGCGGTCATAGCCGTTCACGTTCCACGCATTCGTAAAATTGTCGGAGCGATTGAAAAAGCAAAAGAGCAAAAACACCACCACTTTTAAAGAAATATCCCTATATCATTTAAATATTATAAATAATACCTTATTTGGTACCTTGCCTACCATGGTATTTGATGAATCAAAACTTGTGGCAGTCAAGGATTTTTCTTACACTTATTTTTCTTTAATCTACTCATATTCTTCTAGTATGAGATATCAGATTTTAGAATTTCGATGGCGGGACGAACAGCATAATTACTAGAACTAGAAGAATTATTTATATCTGTACTTCTAAAAGTCCCATTTATAACCCAAATATCAGATGAATTACCTGAAGCAGGTGCTTCAAGGCACCATTTATAGACAGCACTATCATTCGAAAATTGTGTATTTTCTAATAAATATGTAAAGTTATCAAGTCCACCATGTTCTAATATATTATTATTATTAGTTGCCACTTTTATTTCTTGTATTGTTAATAATCTTGCAGCATATCCTGCATAACTAAAATCACTTGGTAATGTCCCTCCTGGTGTCGTATTTACATTTTTATTTGATAGAATTGCTCTCACATCATTTTTTAAACTTACATTATTCCACTGACTTGTTGTTGGAAGTTCTTTAATTGCGGTTCTTGGTCCATGCCAGTTTTCTCCTGAACTATCATATGCATATGTTGCAGTTACAGTTGGAATACCTGCACCAACATTATTATAATATATTAATACTGCTGTATCATCTTCAAATGATTTTGTGGTTGTATTATAATAATTACTTACATAATAAAATCTTTCTGAATTGCTATCATATTCTCCATCACCATTTACATCGCAATCAAATGCATCTCCTGATGTAAGTGTTCCTTTCACTCCTAAATTACCATATGTTATTGTTTTCCCCGAATATCCTGCACCAGAACAATAATATGATGTACCTGAAATATTACATTTTTCTGTATGAAGTGTGGTTGCTCTTTTACATATTACATTATTTGTAGATGCATCTTTTGATTTTATCTTATCATCTTTAAATTTTCCATTACAGTATTTAATTGATCCTGTTATTTGTTCTTTATTTTTTACATTTAATTTCTTTGCATTTCCACTTTGTTGATCATTAAAATTAAATGTATAACATCCATCTTCATCTTGTTCAAATTTATTATCTGTTAATTCTCGGGATGTTACTTGTGTTTTTATTGCATCTTTTAAAAGTTTTACACTACTTTCAGCTGCACTTTCTTTTGTTTTATTTATTACATTTAATATCTTTGGTACTGCTACTACCATTAGTACTGCTAGTATTACTATTACTGCGAGTAACTCTATTAATGTAAACCCTTTTTCTTTTTTCATTTTTTCCTCATCCTATTCTAGTTTTTAAAACGAGTAAAAAAACTAGCCTTATTCTATATTTAAGTTTACCATTTAATTTTTTATCTTACAAGTAGTTTTTTTTATTTCATAACTAATTTACAAAAAAAGAATCAATTGTTGTAAATAGTAAAGAAAAAGTAAAGCGAAAAAGGCTTTACAATTAACATTTATACAAGTTTAAATATATATGGCATTTCAGTTTCATACATTTCTTTTATATATTTTGATAAATTATTTATGTATTCATCTTCTAATTTATTTATATCAAGTTCTTTTATTTCATCATTATCTTTTAAAATATTAATTCCTATTTTCTTTAAATTAGGTGTAATAAATCTTTTTATCTTTCTATTATATTCTAAGAAATTATTACCGATTTCTTCTAGACAAAAGGCTTCAAATTCTGTTAATGAACTATTAAATGTTAAAACATTATCACTTATTTTTCTTAGAAATGGCGCATACAATTCTTCAAGGCAATTATTATATTTTAATGTACCTGCTTTAAGTTCAGTTATATTAGGAATAATTAGTTTTTTTAAGGATAAATTTTGTTTTAAAAAGTCTTTCCCTATATATAAAACATCTTGTAAATTAATTTCATTAATCAATAAATTATTTTCTAGGCATGAATCTTTTATTTCACGTACACTCGGTATGTAAAGAGTTCTCATAATTTTATTATTCATAAAAAAAGTATTACCAATCGTTATAACATTAGGCATAAATACTTCCATAACAGAATTATTATAAAACATAAATTTATCACCTATTATTTTTACATTAGGCATGTATATTTTTTTCATTTTTGGATTGTTACTACTAAACATAAATCTATTACCTATTTTTTCCAATTTCAAAAATGATATTTCATCAACACTTTTATTATTTTCCAAAAAGTTATTACCAATAGATATAACATTATCCATTGATACCTTAGATAAAGATTCATTTTTATTTAAAAAATCATTACCAACTTCAATAGCATTATTTAACGATATACTTTCTAAATACTTTGACTTTAATAAATAACCATCTGGGATTTTCTTAACATTATTGTCCTCTAGTTCTATTATTCTATCATTTTCATCAAGTTTAATAGAAACATTTCCATGTTCACAAATGATAATTATTATCTTTTTTGATTCATCTTTCAAAACATCAATTTTCTTAATATTATTTATACTAAATAAAAATGAATCATTTATATTTTTATCATATAATGTTATTTTCTTATCCTTCATATCTAATATAAAATAATCCATAACAATATATCTCTCTTTTGGAAGTCTTTTTACTTCAAAGTTATCAATAATTACATTATCAGAGCAATAATACACATTATTTATTTCATAATTATATTTATAAAATTTCCCGTCATTTCCCCTTACATAATTTTTCATTTCAAAATTAATATTTGGATTAAGTTGTACAAGTCCATAAGTATTTTCAAAGCTTTTTGTAAGTCCAGGAATAATATTATCAAGATTATTTCTATATGTAGCATCTGGATTTGAATCTAAAAGTGCGTGATTATATCTATTTTTAATAGATAAAGTATGTGCCTCATCTTTTGTAAACTGTATACTCATAATAGATGTACCATACTCATCTTCTCTTACTGGATTTTTAAAATTTTCTCTTTTTATTTCATCAATATTTCTTTTAACAGCAAAAAATACATAACATTTATTTAATCTTTTATCTTTAAATGTACATAATTCTTCCCCTCTAGCATAATATTTTCTAAATTTTCTTATCTCTTCTTCTGTTTTACACTCATAAAAATCATATCCTAATTCACCAAATAACTCTTTAGGTGTTTTTTTGCTATTAACTGTTGCTTCCTCTTTGTCTAAAAAACTATATACAAACATTTTAAATTCTTTTTCAAGATTATTTTTCTTGATATCATCATAAAGAACTTTGGATGCATTAAAATTTTCTAATAAAATTCCTGATAATAACCCTTCTTCTTCAAGCAATGTTGGAAATAAAGTTCTTACAAGTTTCATCATATTTTCGCCATATTTTTTCTTTATTATTTTTAAATCGTAATTCATTCACCACCTCACAAGTGATGAATATTATAGCACAAATTATAAAAAAAGTTAACGAGATAAATCGTTAAACTTTCTATAAACTTCTTCTATTTCTTAAAAATTCTGGAATATCATATATATCATCATCTGATGAATCGTCATCATTATCATCATCAATCATATCAATAACTTGTGTACTCATTGTGTTAGGAGTATTTGTAAGTGGTTCACCTACTTTATCAAATCCAGTTGCTACTACTGTTACTACTATATCTTCATCAAGAGCTTCATTAATAACGGCACCAAATATAGTATTAATATCAGTTCCAGCAGCTTCTCTTACCACTTGTACTGCATCTTCAACTTCAAATAAACTTAAATTTTTACCACCTGTTATATTAATAATAGCATCAGTTGCACCTTTGATATCTTTTTCAAGAAGTGGACTACTTACAGATTGTTTAGCAGCTTCAACAGCTCTATTTGGACCAGTTGCACATCCTATACCGATAAGTGCATCTCCTTTATTTTCCATAACTGTCTTAACATCTGCAAAATCTAGGTTTACAAGTCCTGTTACTGCGATTAAGTCTGATACAGATTGAACACCTAATCTTAAAACATTATCAACTTCCTTAAATGCATCAATCATTGGAGTTGATTTATCTATAATATCTCTTAATCTATCATTTGGTATTACGATTAAAGTATCTACATGTTCTTTTAAAGCTTCAAGTCCTGCCTTAGCATGTTCACTTCTTTTTCTTCCTTCAAATGAAAATGGTTTAGTAACAATACCTACTGTTAACGCACCAAGTTCTTGGGCTATTTCTGCAACTATAGGTGCTGCTCCTGTTCCTGTTCCACCACCCATTCCACATGTTACAAATACCATATCTGCACCTTTTAATACTTCAACAATGCTATCTTTTGACTCTAAAGCTGCTTCTCTACCAACATCTGGGTCAGCACCTGCACCAAGTCCTGTTGAACCAAGTTGAATTTTTGTTTGAGCTTTTGAACTATTTAATACTTGTAAATCAGTATTTGCTACTATAAAATCTACCCCTTGAAGTCCTTGCTCTATCATTCTATTAACGGCGTTATTACCTGCACCACCAACACCTATTACCTTTATTTTTGCTAATTGATCTATTTCTAATGCCATAATTAGTCCTCCTTATTATCGAATAAATAACCAAACAGTTTGCCAAATACAGTAGTATTCTCACCATTCAAATTATTTTTTTTACTTTCAACCAAATCTAAATACATATCATCATCAAACATAGTATATTCTTTTCCTCTAATACTAAGTTTATCTATAAAGTAACTTATCATTCCTAAAGCTTGTGAATATGCACTATCACGAGCCCCTATTGTTTTTATCGAATTTATAACTACTTTATCCTTAATTATTTCTTTTGCAAGAACATCAAATCCTGGCATATTAATTATACCACCTGAAACTATTATATAACTTATTTCCTTTTTTGTTAAGTCATTTAATTCTTTTTTTGAAATTTCTAGTATTTCTTTTAGTTTTTTACTAGCAATTTCACTTGCTTCATATTGATTAATTTTTGTTTTAATTCCAATTTTATTATTTATTTCATAAACATCAGATGTACTAGAAAAATCTTTATACGCAAGTGCAAAAGTTTCTTTTATCTTCTTTGATTGTTTTTCACTTATATTATAAATATAAGATAAGTCTTCGTCAATATCTTTAGAGCCAATATCTAATATTTTAGAATTAAATATTATATTGTTTTTAAATACTGCAAGCTCTGTCTTATCAGATCCGATGTTTATCACACCACAAACACTATTTTCCATTTTTTTATCTTTAAATTCATAATAATCGCCTATTATTCCAAACAATATATCAATTATCTCTATTCCTAATTCTTGCAATATTGATATTATAGCATAAATGTTTTTCTTTGGTACAGTTGTACTCATAGAGTTAACATATAATTTATTTGCTCTAATACCTCTTGGATTCATTAAATCCTTTTTTTCATTGTCTACATTATATTTTATAGGCATAATCGTTACAAGTTCTCTAGATTTTGGAATCTTGTTATATATAGAACCCTGAAGTGAATTAACCATATCTATTCCCTTTACAACTCTATCAGGATTTGTTATTGTAGTACTTCCTTCATTTACCATATAAGATGCATCATACATAGGAACATTAATAATTGCCTTATCAATTTTTAAACCAAGTATTGAATCTATATTATCAATTGCTTTTTTTATTTGAGTCTTTGCTTTTATAGAATCAACTACAATCCCATTTTTTATTCCAGCAGAATCGATTTTTACAGATGCTAAGACATTTAATCTATGTTCAAAATACTCACATACAACAATTTTTATGGAACTAGATCCGATATCGAATGATGAAAAGATTTGCTTCATATATACTCTCCTCTATGCTAATTTTATTATACAATATTTTATAAAAAATTAAAAGATGTTTTTGAAAATTAAGGTTCTTATTAAATAATAGGTACTAGCAATTTATAGAAAAACATATATTTAATTAGGAAGTGATGTAATGTTTTTAAGTATTTTAGCAGCAGCTTTAAAAGGTATGTTTTGTTTTACAGGGAGTTATTCAAATAATATATTTCCAGATCCATTATCTAATGAGGAAGAAGAATATTATATAAAACAATACTTAGACAATAAAGATAAGAATGCAAGAAATACTCTTATAGAACATAATTTAAGGTTAGTTGCGCATGTTGTAAAAAAATATGAACAAACAAGAAAAGATACTGACGATTTAATAAGTATTGGTATAATTGGATTAATTAAAGGAATTGATACATATTCACATAAACATGGTACTAAACTTGCAACCTACTGTGCAAGATGTATTGATAATGAAATACTTATGTATTTTAGAAATGATAAAAAAAATAGTAAAAATATAAGTATTGATGAAAAGGTTGGCTTTGATAAAGATGGAAATGAAATAACATTCATGGAAATATTGAAAACACCTAAACCGGATTTTGCAGAAGATTTGCATATTCAAAATAATATTAAATTGTTAGAAAAATATATGAATATATTAACTGAAAGAGAAAAAAATATCATATACAAGAGATATGGTTTAAATAATACAGAAGAGTTAACACAAAAAGAAATTGCCAAAGAACTTGGCATATCAAGAAGCTATGTTTCTAGAATCGAAAAAAGAGCCCTAACAAAATTATTACGAGAATTTATAAAAAACAACCAATACACAGAATAGTATTGGTTGTTTTTCTAGCCTATATTTGCGCTTACAGGTTTTAGTACTTTTTTATTTCTTATTATTTCTTCATTCTTTATTTCACTTAATTTAGCTTGTTTATATCTTAAAAGTTCACACTTATTTTTATAAATTTTATAATCATGTGGTTTTAATCCTCTTGATTTTTCAATTAAGTTTAAAGCAAGTATATCCTGTTCTAATCTATTTATTTCGTCAATTAGTCTTAACAACGTTCTCATCTCCTTTTTTGGCAACGTTTAAGATAATATCATAACACATTTTAAAAGTCAACAAATTCGACATATTTAGACAAAATTATCTCTATATTATTTTATTTATAAATAAGAAAAAAATTACACTATTGTGTAACTTTTTCAACGTCTAATTTAACATCTATTCCATTTAAGTTAAAGTTTTCACTTAAATCTTCTTTTTTAACTATACCAACAGATAATGTTTCCTTCTTTATATAATCAGTAAATTCACTTATTATAGATTCAATATCACCATCATAATATAATGTAATTCTATCTGCCACATCAAAATCTTTAACTTTTCTTAAATTTTGTACTTTTGATACAAGTTCACGAACAATACCTTCATTTATTAAATCTTCTGTTAAAGTTGTATTTAATATTATAAAGTTATTATTTTCTTTAGCAGCATCAAATCCTTCTTTTGATTCGATTCTTATATCAACCATATCAGGTGTTATTTCAAGTGTTTCACCGTTAAATTCATGAGTAATAGTATTTCCATTTTGAAGTTTATTTACGTCTTCATCATTTAAAGTACTAAGCATTTTAGCATAATTATTTATTTCTTTACCAAACATTTTACCACATACTTTAAAATTAGGTTTTATAGTAAAGTTCATATATTTACTTAAATCATTTTCAAATACTACATTTTTAACATTTAATTCTTCTTTAATAAGATCCGTTAAGTCACCAATTAATTCTTTATTTTTCCCATCTATAATTATTTCACTTATTGGTTGACGAACCTTTATTTTAACTTCTTCTCTTGCATTTCTACCAAGTGAAATAAGGTCACGAACAAGATCCATTTTTTCTTCTATAGCTTCATTTATCATATTGTCATCACATACTGGATAATCTTCTAAATGTACTGATTCTTTTCCTGTTAGTTTAATAAATAATTCTTCAGTAATAAATGGAATAATTGGCGCAAGTAACTTACATACTCCAGTTAATACTTCATAAGTTGTTTTATATACTGCCTTTTTAGAATCATTAAGTTCTGAGCCCCAGAATCTTCTTCTATTACGTCTTATATACCAGTTAGATAAATCTTCATTTAAGAAAGTAAATACATATTTTGTTACTTTATTTAAATCATATTCATCAAATGCTTCTGTCATATTTTTAACAAGCTTATTATATTTAGATAGTAACCATTTATCTATTTCTTCTCTTTTTTCATATGGTACATCAAACTCTCTTGGATCTACATTATCAGTATTTGCATACATTTCAAAGAATGTATATGTATTTTTAAGTGTTCCAAGTATTTTAGAGTTTACATCTTTAACTCCTTCTTCATCAAATCTAAGTGGTGTCCATACTGGTGATGCATTAAGCATGTAGAATCTTACTGCGTCTGCACCAAACTTAGACATTTCTTCTTCTGGATCAATAATATTACCTACTGATTTACTCATCTTTTTACCATGTTCATCAAGCATCATATCATTTACAACAACATTTTTATAACTTGATACACCTGATACTAAAGTAGATATACAAATAAGTGAATTAAACCATCCTCTTGTTTGATCTACTCCTTCTGCGATGAAATCTGCTGGGAACTGACTTTCAAATAATTCTTTATTTTCAAATGGATAATGATATTGTGCATATGGCATAGCACCTGAATCAAACCAAACATCCATAACATCTGTTACTCTATTCATTGTTTTACCACATTTTTCACATTTAATATGAACATTATCTATATATGGTCTATGAAGTTCCATAGATTCTATATCTATATTATCTACTGACTTTTCTTTTAATTCTTTTATTGAACCAATACAAGTTACATTAGAGCAATCACAAGTCCAAAGAGGCATTGGACAACCCCAATATCTATTTCTTGAAATTCCCCAATCAACCATACCTTCTAGCCAGTTAGCAAATCTTTTTTCACCAACATAAGCAGGATGCCAAGATACCTTTTTATTTGCTTCTATTATTTCTTTTTGTCTTTTTGTCGTTTCTATATACCATGCTGGTTTTGCATAATAAATAAGTGGTTTTTTACATCTCCAACAATGTGGATAATCATGTGTTAATTTTATTTTCTTAAATAATTTATCGTTTGCCTTTAAGTATTTGATTATTTCTATTTCAAGATCACTATCTGTTACAACTGTTCCTTCCCATGGACCAATCTTATACTTACCATCTTTATCAACTGATTGAACAAATGCAACCCCATTTTCTTTTGCTACTCTAGAGTCATCTTCACCATAAGCTGGAGCAATGTGTACAATTCCAGTACCATCAGCATCTGTAACATATGTATCTGCTAAAATAACAAATGCTTTACCTTCTACTTTAGCAAATGGAAGTAATTGTTCATAAGAAAGTCCTTCTAAATCTTTACCAGTAAGTTCTTCTAATACCTTAAAGTCATCACCTAATACTTTTTCAGCAAGTGATTTACCAACTATAAATTTGTATCCCATTGATTCAACTTTTAAATACTCATAATTTGGATTAACACATAAAGCAACGTTATCTATAAGTGTCCATGGTGTTGTTGTCCAAACAAGTACATAAGTATCTTCATCTTTTAATTTAAATGGTACTATTACAGTATTAACTGATACATTTTTATATCCTTGTGATACTTCATTAGCAGAAAGTTCAGTACCACATCTTGGACAATATGGAAGTACTTTATTTCCATGATAAATTAATCCTTGATCAAATATATTCTTTATAAGCCACCATTCTGATTCAATAAATTCATTACTACATGTAATATATGGATTTTCCATATCTATAAATTGACCCATTTGATCAGTTACTTTTTTAACTATATCAATATTAGTTGCTGTTTCTTTATTACATTCCTTACAGAAATTTTCAATGCCAAATTTTTCAATATCCGCTTTTGATTTAAATCCTAGTTTCTTTTCAACATTTACTTCTATTGGAAGTCCATGTGTATCAAGTCCTATTTTTCTAAGTACTCTATTTCCCTTCATAGTTCTATATTTACAAATAGAATCTTTTATAGTTTTAGCAAATACATGATGAATACCAGGTTTAGCATTCGCATATATTGGTCCATCATAGAATACAAAGTTCTTGCTATTCTTTCTGTTTTCTATTGTTTTATTTAATATGTCTTCACTTTTCCATTTTTTTAATATTTTACTTTCCATTTCTTCATTAGATACTTTATCTAAACTTTCAAATATTTTCATAAATCTATCCTCCTATAATTACATAACCATAATATACTATAAATATTAATAACATGATTAAGCCTTCGCCTTTATCTAGTTTTCTTTTCTTAAATGTTAACAAAAATAAAAGTATTGCCGCTCCTATCATTGTAAACATATCAATATAATTAAATGTTCCGACATTAATGTTTCCTATTAATGCACATGGAAGTCCAATAACAATTCCTATATTAAAGATATTACTACCAATAATATTTCCTATTGCTATATCATTTTCATGTTTTCTAGCTGCTTGCACACTTGTTACTAACTCTGGAAGGCTTGTTCCAAATGCAACAATTGTAAGTGATATCATCTTTTCTGATACATTAAGTGCTTTTGCTATAGCACTTGCATTATCAACTACTAAGTTACTACCAGCTACTATTCCAACTAGTCCTATTAATACAAATAATAATGACTTGCCTATTTTGTATGGTGCTTCTTCATTTTCTTCATTGTTATTTTTAGCAATAGATGCTAAATAATAAATAAATACTATAAAGAAAAGTAAAATTATAATTCCATCTGTTCTAGTTATTACATTTGTAATATTTTTATCAAATATATTATCAAATGACAAAACTGTTAATAATACTGAAAATAATATCGTAAGTGGTATTTCTTTTTTTACAGTATTATCTTTAACTACCATAGATGAAAATAATGATGATATACCTAGTATTAATAATATATTTAATATATTACTACCTACTACGTTACCTAATACTATATCTGAACTACCTGAAAGTAGTGCCTTAATAGATACAGCAAATTCTGGTGCACTTGTTCCAAATGCTACTATGGTAAGTCCTATTACCATTTTTGATACTTTTAAGTTTAGTGCTGTACTACTTGCTCCATCAACAAATATGTCTGCACCTTTTATTAAAAGTACAAATCCTACTATTAAAAGTAGTATACTTATTATCATTTTTATCCCTCCAATATATAAAAAAAGCCTATGATGTAAGGACGATAAATCGCGGTACCACCTTATTTCATAGACTTTTCTATGCTCTTTCTTCATTTAACGCATGAGTTTTACGTTTTACCCTAAATATCAGGTAAAAATATCAAGAGTGATCTAATATTTAAATTTATTAATGTCTCTCACCAATTAACATTTTCTCTTTAAATAAACTTTTAAATATCCGTCTCTATCATCTATTCTATATCATCGATTACTTCAATATCATCAACTAATTTTAGTTGTTCTTCTAAATTAATCTTAAGTTTTCTTTTAAACATAATAATATTTTTTCTTAAAAGAGATGCCTGATATTCTATCTTTTCAGATCTCACAAGAGCATCATTAATTATTACGCTTGCATTTTTCTTAGCCTCTTCCAACATTAAATCTCGCTCTTGTTTAGCAACCCTTCTAATGTGTTCTCCAGTATTTTCAGCCATAACAATTGCTTTATTTAAAGTAGCCTCCAATTCATCAAACTTTTGTGCTTTTTTAATTAGTTCATCACTAGTTTTTGCATTTTTTATTTGACTTTTCAAAAGTAATATTTCTTCATTTTTTTGTCTATTTGACTCAATTAGTTTTTCAACTTGATTTATTACCTCATCTAAGAAGCTATTTACTTCTTCTGGATTATAGCCATGAAGTGTTCTACTAAATTTTTCCAAGTTATCACCTCTTAAAGCTATGTGCATTATATTAACACTTTATTTTTATTTTGTAAACCTTTATAGTTCCATATTATCATTTTTTGTTTTTCTAAGTTTATCTTCTTCTTCACTCATTTTTCCTTGTACATTAATATTCTTTGGTGTACATAAGAATATTCCAGGCCCAAGTTTTTGTAAATCTCCACCAATCGCATATAATGTTCCACTTAAGAAATCTACTATTCTTTTAGCTTGTTCTTGTGTCACTCTTTTTAAATTAACAACTACAGTATTTCTCTTTTTTAAATGATCTGCGATTTGTTGACTTTCTGAGTATGCTCTTGGTTCTAAAAGAATCATTTTATTTCCTTCGCTATTTGAATCTTTATATGCTTCATCTATACCTAGTGAATAGTATTCATCTTCACTTATTTCTGATCCAACGTTTTCTTTTCCAAAAATTTTATCAAACATTCCCATAATTTATTCCTCCATATTATTTAACTATAGTTAATTTTACCATAAAAATAAATAAATTTAAATATGTTTTTGCTATATTTTTTAAAATTAAGTAAAGAAAAAAGATATTAGCAATAATATCTTTAGAATTATTTTTCATTTTTAAGTTTATTAATTTCTTCTATAGATAGACCTGTTGCTTTTGATATGTTCTCAAGTGACATATTCATTGATAATAAGTTTTTAGCAATATTTACTTTTTCTTTTGACACGCCCTTAGAAATACCATCATTAATACCTGATGTATAACCAGTTTCTTTTGCTTCAGAAAGTAAACTATTTTGTATCTTCTTTTTATCTTCTTCTTCACTCATATATTTTTGAAATTCTGGATTATCATTTACTATTGTTACATTTGTTATATACTTATCTACTATCTTATCTTTTGGCATATTTTCAAGCTCCTTTTTATCTAAATCAAGCATTATTAAATATAGATTTTTCTTGATTTCATCTTCATTTTTACTATACCACAACTTATTATAATAATCCATATTTATTTCGTATATTATGAAATTTTTAACAAATAGTTTACCATTTTCACTCATTATCATATACTTAGTCATTACATCTTCTTCTGCACCTAATCCCCACGTTAAATTAACCTGCACAATATCTGTTTGCTGATTATATTCTTTACCTACGAGTGTATGAGACTGATATGTATTACAAATATAAGCAGTATTTCTTGGATTTAAATAGTTTTCATATTGTGAATTAATTTCTATATCAATCTTTTTATTACCTGTATACACAAGTGCATCTACTCTCTTATCCTTAATATTTACATTACCACTTAGTAATTCTGTTTTCTTAATTTCTAGCTTATCTATTTTTATTTTAAGAATAAATTCAAGTAGTGCTTTTAATAAATCGCTATTATTAGGATTTAAAAATACTTCTTTAAATGCTCTATCATTTTTACATGTATAGAATTCTTTTTTCATACATTTTCTCCTTTCTGGAGTGGTAGTTTAGCATATGAAAAAATTATAATCAAAGCACAAAAAATCCATTTTTGAAGCATTCCTAATTCAAAAATTCAATTTTTGTTTAAGTAAAAATATAATTTTTGAATGTTTTTTTATGTAAAAGTTAAAATTTGGTACAAATAAATAAAAAAAGATATTTGTTAAAATACCTTTTAAAATTCTATTTCATTATTTATATAATCTACTATTTCATCTACATTTAAAGTAATTTGTGCCATCGTATCTCTATCTCTTACTGTAACTACTCCATTATTAATTGTTTCATCATCAATAGTTATACAAAATGGTGTACCAATAGCATCTTCTCTTCTATATCTTTTACCAATGTTACCAGTTTCATCATAAGTACACATAAAATGTTTACTAAGCATTCTATATATTTCTTCAGCTTGTTCTTTATGAAATTTTTTAACAAGTGGTAAAACTGCAACTTTATATGGTGCAAGTGCTGGAGATAATTTCATTACTTCTCTTGTACTTTCATCTTCTAATGTTTCTTCATTATATGCATCACACAATACAGCAAGAGTTAATCTATCACATCCAACAGAAGGTTCAATTACATACGGAGTATATTTTTCATTTGTTTCAGGATCTAAATATTTAAGTTCATTTTTAGAATGATTTGAGTGAACTGTCAAATCATAATCTGTTCTATCAGCAATTCCCCAAAGTTCTCCCCATCCGTGAGGATATTTATATTCTATATCAGTTGTTGCCTTACTATAGAATACTAGTTCTTCTTTTTTATGTTCTCTAAGTCTTAAATTATCATTTTTTAATCCTAAATCATTTAAAAATTTAACTGCATAATCTTGATAATATTTAAACCAATTTAAATCATCCCCTGGTTTACAGAAAAATTCATATTCCATTTGTTCAAATTCTCTTGTTCTAAATGTAAAATTACCTGGTGTAATTTCATTTCTAAATGCTTTACCTATTTGACCTATACCAAATGGTATTTTTGCTCTCATAGTTCTTTGTACATTTTGAAAATTAACAAATATACCTTGTGCTGTTTCTCCTCTTAGATATACTTTATTTTTAGTATCTTCTGTAACACCCATATGTGTTTCAAATAATAAATTAAATTGTCTTATATTTGTAAAATCTGATGCTCCACATTTTGGACATTTAATTTTATTTTCTTTAATAAAATCTTCTAATTTTTCATTAGACCATCCATCACCAGTTTCTTTTCCATCTGTAAATTCTTCTATTAATTTATCAGCACGAGCTCTTGATTTACATTTTTTGCAATCAATTAAAGGGTCTGAAAAACTAGATACATGCCCACTTGCTACCCAAACTTCAGGATTCATAAGAATTGCAGCATCAAGTCCATATGAATTAGGACTTTCTTCTATAAATCTTTTCCACCAAGCCTTTTTTATATTATTTTTAAGTTCTACTCCTAAAGGTCCATAATCCCAAGTATTAGCAAGTCCTCCATATATTTCACTTCCTTGAAATATAAATCCATATTGTTTACATACATTTACTATTTTATCCATAGTTAGATTTTCCATATTATTTCATCTCCATCTCTATTATTATTTATATTTTCCTTTATATTGCAAAAGGATTAACATCAGTTATTTTAATTCTAAACAAAGTTGTTTATTTTCCTCTTTTTCTATAAATTCGTTATGTTTGTATACCATATCTGCATATTTTTTACATAAATATTCTGGAAGTTCTATTACTCTATTACCATCACTAAAACCATATTTTAATTCGTAATAATTCCAAATTAACTTTATAATATTAGGATTATTATTAATAAATTCTTTTAAATATTCATCTAAAAAATCTAAATCAAATTTTGATATTTTTTTATGATGTATTTCCATTAAATTTAAATGTACTACTTCCAACTCATTTTCTAAATCATAAGGTTTAGTTATATAA
This sequence comes from bacterium, assembly GCA_019423565.1. Classification (GTDB taxonomy): domain Bacteria; phylum Bacillota_I; class Bacilli_A; order RF39; family UBA660; genus CAG-433. Next base: position 10,186 of record JAHZBE010000001.1, on the reverse strand, counting down.
TGTATCCCATAAGATGATTCATTATTAAAATTTTTGAACGAATGATCTACATAGCCTGTAGTAATATGAATCAAATTTTTATCTGATACTTTATCTAAAAATTTTAATCGGTCATTTTGGTATTTGTCTAATATTAAATTTAATATATTTAAATATTTATTTGATAAACTAATAACTAAATGTCTGCCTGAAGTGCTTGAAACAATTATTTCTCCACCATTTTGTTTTATTGAACGTATTGTATTATTTCTCAAAAAGTACTTAGTAATTTCTTCTATTTTCCCTCCATCATTTAATCCATCAATCGTATCCGTTATATCTGGTGTCGAAGTTTTTAATAGTTCCATATTCTTATACTTTTCATCTGGTATTGCACTAATTACTACTTTCCCATCTTTTTCTTTCATTCTAATTTTCTTATACATATTAGAATTAAGATGTTTCTTACCAATATATTTCATATAACACCTCCGTAAATTAAAAGATGATTCTTTATAATTTTGTAAGGACTCAAAAATTATGAGCGGTTCCACCTTACTTATTCTTTAATAAGAATCATCTTTGGGTTATATAGCTGTTTAAGTTTCCACACTTAGTCATCGCTTCTTTATCAAATTCATTATAACATATTTTATTTTTATATGTATACATTTTTTATCGATTTTAAGAAATTTTTACTTTTTAAATAAAGTCCACTATATCTATCATAGTATTCATTTATAAAATCATCTATCTCTTTTCTTGTATTATTTGATAATTTTATTTTACTTATTTTAGATATATCTACATGATAAAGTTTTCTTAAAACATTTATTGTTTTTTTATCTACTATTTTTTCATTAGTATGACAATTTGCGCATACAAATCCACCCTTACTAGTAGAAACTGTAATAGCGCTAGGTCTTCCACATACTGCGCATGAGTCAAGTACAGGTTTTATACCTAAATAATCTAAATATTTAAGTTCTAGTATATTTGTTATTATTATTGGATCATAGCCATCTTCTATTTTTAGTAGAGTTTCTTCAAGTAACTTAAATATATCTTTTTCATTAGTTTGTTTTAAAACCTGAGAAGTAAGTTCTAGTAAAAATGAAGCATAACTTATTTTTAATAAATCTTTTTTTATTTCAGTAAAAGGATTTATTACATCTGCGCATATTAAAGTAGATAATTTTCCTTTTTTGTAATATATTTGGAAAATTGCATAGGTTAATTTTGTTGTTACACTTCTAATAGGACTTTTAATTGATTTAGCACCTTTTGCGATTACACTAATTATTCCATATTCTTCTGTAAATATATTTAAGAGTTTACTTGTTTCGCTATATGCATTTTCACTAATTATTATCCCTTTTACTTTCGTTATCTCCAAGATACTCTACTTCCTTTTCTTGCATTTCTTTAAATTTTAAGAAATATTCTATTTTCCCTGTCATTTTAAATAAAGACCAAACATCATTTTTATTCATATTATCACCTATTTATATAATGATGCCTTTAAAAATTTTTATTCATTATTAAAACCAAATTCTGTTAAATATTTATCTTTTTCTCTCCAGTTATTAACTGTCTTAACAAATAATTCAAGATATACTTTTTTACCTACTAATTCTTCTATATCTTTTCTTGCTTCTATTCCTATTTCTTTTATCATAGAACCAGAATGACCTACAAGTATTCTTTTTATTCCTTCTCTTTCAACTATTATAAGTACATTAATATGAATGCTATTTTTTTCTTCTTCATATTTCTCAAGTACACATGTTACTGCATGTGGTACTTCTTCATGAGTTAAATTAAGTACTTTTTCTCTAACTATTTCTGATACCATAAAGTTAATACTTTTATCTGTATAATAATCTTCACTATAGTATCTTTCACCTTCATCTAAATACTTTTTAATAGTTTTTATTAAATCATCAATATTATCTTTCTTTAAAGCTGATATCGGAATAATTTCTTTAAAATCAAATAACTTATTATATTCTTCAATCATTGGAAATAAATTTTCTTTTTTTATTCTATCTACTTTATTTAACACTAAAAATACATTAGAATCTACTTCTTTTAATTTTTCAAGTATAAATTTATCACCTTTACCTATTTTCTCTGTAGCATCCACCATAAATAATATAACATTAGTGTCTTCAATCGAATAATAAGATTGAGAGTTCATATACTTACCTAATTTATGCATTGGTTTATGAATACCTGGAGTATCTATAAATATTATTTGTGAATCATCATCATTATATATTCCTTGAATATTATTTCTTGTTGTATGAGCTTTATCTGATACAATTGCAACTTTACTACCAATAATACTGTTAATTAATGTACTTTTACCAGCATTTGGTCTACCTACTATTGATACAAATCCTACTTTCATTTTAAATCCTCTTCATCAAATGGATATGGACATAATTCTTCTACTGTATGAACTATTTCATCACCATTTGGATTCATTGTAATTATCATCTTATCTTTTTCAAAAAACTCTTGAATAACTTGTCTACATATCATACAGCTCATACCAATTTTTTCATTATCACACATAACATACATTTTTTCAAAATCATGTTTTTTATATCCAGCACTTATTGCAGATACAATTGCACTTCTTTCAGCGCATATTGCTCCCCCATATGAAGCATTTTCTACATTAACCCCATTAAATTCTGTACCATCTTTCATTAATGCAATAGCCGCTACTCTAAATTTAGAATAAGGACTATAACTATTATTTAATAACTCTAATAATTTTTCTTTCATATTATCTATTTACTCCATATTCTTTTAATATTTCATTTTGAAGTGAAAACATTTTTATTTCATCTTCTTTTTCCATATGATCATATCCAAGTAAATGTAAAAAACCATGTACTGTCAAGAAAGACAATTCTCTTTTTAAAGAATGGCCATATTCTTCTGCTTGTGATTTTGCTTTATCTATTGAAATATAAATATCACCAAGCACTCTTACAAAAGAATTACATGTTTCATCATCATTTAAAGCAAAACTAATTACATCTGTTTCTCTATCAATATTTCTATATGTTTTATTTATTTCATGTATTTTTTCATTATCTACTATAATTACATTAAATTCAGAATCTTCTTCACCCATATATTTAGTCATAAATTTAATTAAATCTGGTAGCTCATCTATTTCTTTTAATTTTTCATTTGTTTCATTAAATACTTCTGTCATCTTAAAATCCCCCATAATGAATAATTTGTATAAATCAAAAATATTATAACACATAATATTATAGTTAATATATTTTTAAATAAATCAGTTGAAAAAAACGCTGGTAAATGACTTTCTAAAGTGTCACATATAATAAATATTAAATATCCTACAAAACCACCTACAACATTTAATATAATATCATCTATATCAAATGTTCTTCCAATTTTTAATTGTGTATATTCTATTACACCTGATGTAACTAATGATATAAATAATATTGGCATTACCTTTCTTGTTTTCATTATATATGAAACAAAAAGACCAAATGGTACAAATAAAAGTATATTACCAAGTATATTTCTCATAAATACTTTTGATCCAACCTTATATCTTAGTATTTCCTTAAATGGGATAAAATTATTCGTTCCATAATTTACATCTTGGAATGTTACTACATAAAATAAAAGCATCGCATAAATTAAAAAGGCAAGCATAAATAGTTCTTTATAAAGTACAAATTTATCTTTATGCACTATTAAATATGTTATTCTGATTGTTACTATTACTACTGTAAATATTAAAAGCATTGGCCAGTTGTTACTAACTGCATCCTTTAGTGTTTGTTCTATCATTTTATTACTCCTTACTATTCTTCCGTTATAGGTTCTATTTTTTCTTCTTTCCCTATTTCTTCATAACATGTTATAAACATATCTAATACTATTTTACTATCTTTTTGATAAAAATTCAAAGTTTTTTCATCAAGTATGTACTCATCTTTATCAAGTGATTGTAAAATCTTTTCTTTAACTTTTTCCTTAGCCTTTGTTTTTGCTTCATTTATTTTATAAGTATCATTTATAATTTTTATTTCTTTTTGATTTTCTATTCCAACTTCAAATGGTACTAATCTATTTTTTAAACTAATAATTTTCTTTCTTTCAAAGTTTTTATATTTTTTTCTTGAAATATAATCTTTTCCTATTTTTATATAAAAACTTCTTTTATTATTATTTGTATATTTTTTCTCAGTATACTTTAAAGGAAACTCTATAGACACATCATACCATACTTCTGCATAAACTTTTCCTTTAGCGTGAACATATTTTTTTACTTCTTCATCTTTCGTTATCGCACCACTTATTATTACATCACCTTTATTTACATAAGTATTAGGTTCAACCATTTTTAATCCCGATTCAGCATGTATTTTTTTTATTACACCTGATTTTTTCGCAACAATATTTGTATACTCAGTACTTACATTATTATTTTGTTTTTTTCTTTCAACAATTTTTACCTCATATTTAGTACCAATATCAGTTATTTCTATCCATTCAATACTATCTTTATATTTATCTGTAATTTTCTTTTTTATTTTTTCTATAGAATCATACGATTTTTTTAAATGATATTTTTTTATTCCATAACTATCTAATTCTTTAATTATTTTTTCACTTAAATCTTTATTCATACTTATTATATTTACACTAAAAATTGTATTTGATAAATAAATTAAAAATAAAAGACCAAGTATTACCATTATTATAAATACTTTATTTTTATTTAATTCTTCTTTAAATTTTAAATATCCTTCATTATTTATTATGGTAAGAGTATATATTGATTTTATTTTATTTAATTTTTCATAATCTTTACTATTTATTTTAATTATTATTTCTTTATTTGATATTCTTTCTATTTTTAAAAGGTTAATATTATTTTTTTTACATCTAAGAATAAATTTTTCTATTATTTTTCCTTCTACTTTTATTATTAAATAACTATTCATTTTCTCCCTCAAAAATAATTTCATTATAATTTCCAAGTATTAGTACTTCACTACTTAACATTTTGTTAATAGAAAGATTTTTACCTTTAATAGTTATTTTTTCTTTATTATTATATATAACTATTTCATAGTTTTCTATTTTTCCTATATTAGTAAAATTTTCAATATCTATCATATTTTTCTTAATAGTTATCTTAAATTCTTTTTGATATATATAGTTTCTTAAGTTACTAGTATGCTTCATAAACAATATCACCCTAGTAAATTATATGAAAAAATATAAGACTTAAGACATCTTATATTTGTGATAATTTTTCTTTTATAATTTTATTTACTTCACCCATATCCGCTCTATTTTTTAATTTTGGTGATATTTCTTTCATTATTTTACCAATATCTGATTGTGCTTTTGGATTTACTACATTAAATGCTTCATCAATTATAGAATTAATTTCCTCCATAGTTAATGGTTTTGGTAAGTATTCATTTAATATATCAATTTCTTCATTGTATGAATCAATTAGATCTTGTCTTCCAGCTTTTTCAAAATCTTTAACAGCATCTTTTCTTAATTTTACTTGTTTAGTAACAATGCTTAACATCTCTTCTTCGCTTAATTCTTTTTTAGAATTTATTTCTTCCATTTGTATTGCTGCCTTAACAGATTTTATTGTATCTGCTTTCTTTCTGTTGTGTTCTTTCATCGCACTTATTAAATCTTTTTGAAGTCTTTCTTTCATATTATATTCTCTCCTTTTATTTAAAAAAGCAGTATTAACTGCTTAAATTAGTCTCTATCACGACTTTGTTTTTTTCTACTATTTTTAATACCAGCTTTTTTAGCTTCTCTTCTTTGAACACCAGGTTTAGAATAATGTTCTCTTTTTTTACATTCAGAAGGGATACCACTTTTAGCTACTACTTGCTTAAATCTTTTTAAAGCGCCATCAATATTTCCGTTTTTTACCACTACTTTAGTCATTCTTATCCCTCCCTTCATATTAACTAAACAAATTATATCACTTAGAAAACTTTATTTCAACAATTTTTTTAAGTTTTTTAGTTAAAAGTAAAAGAAAAAGTGAGAATAATCCCACTTTTACAAAATATTTTTAAAATTTTTTAAACAATGAAAAATTCTATACCTGTATGATAATGCATTTTTTACTTGTGCTTAAAAATCACACATATTATTGTTAACTAGTCTTCTTATACTTGAACCAAGGGCTCTTCCCATATCAACAAATACATTAAAGCCTTTAGCAAGTGCACTAAAAAGACTACCTGAAATTGTTCCACCACCGCTTATATTCTTCATTTCTGAAGTACTTAACTCTTTCATATTACCTCCTATCTGCATTTATATGGTCTTGTAAAACCATCAAAAATACCTGATATAAATGATATAACACCTGCGATAACTGCCCATGCAGTCGCAGACATTCCACCACCTTTTATACTTTTCATTTCATTTTTACTTAACTCTCTCACATTTTGTACCTCCTTTAATTTCAAATACTTTATTAAATAACTTCAAATTATCATATCTATGTGAAATTAATATCAAAGTTACATCATATTCCTCTTTTACTTTTCTAACTATATTTTCTTCACTTAGAATATCAATACCGTTTGTAGTTTCATCTAATATAAGTATTTTTTTATTTTGTAGTAACGCTCGTGCTAATAATATTCTTTTTCTTTCTCCATCTGATACATTATGACCATTTTCTTCTAAAAGAAAATTTAGGGATATATTCTTTTCTTTTAGAAATTTATCAATACCAGTTACTTTAATAACTTTCTCTAATTCTTCATTTTTAACATTTTTATATAACCTTATATTATCTAATATAGTACCAGTAAATATAATTTCGTCTTGCGATACAAAACATATATTATCCGTTATATCTTTAAAACTTAACTTATTAATATTTACATTATCAATAAGTATAGATCCTTTATCAGTATTTAATTCTTTAGTTAATAATTTAAAAATAGTTGATTTACCTACTCCACTTGGTCCTTTTATAAAGACAAAATCATTTTTATTTATAGTAAAATTAATATTATCTATATAGGAGTGACAATTATATTTGAATGATACATTTTTAAACTCAATTTTATCTTTAAATATTAAACCATAGTCTTTTATTATATTTTCTTTAACAAAAAAGTTTTCTAGCCTCTTATATGAATTCTTAGCATTTATAAATAAATTATCTAATGACACTATATTTTTAAATGAAAGGAAGTAATAAATTATTACGGAATTTGCTACTAAAAGATAAGAAAATGATAATAAATTTTTATTAACTAAAGTATATCCTACAAACAAAATTAATATATTTGACCAAGAACTAATTAAATTATCTACAAGATTAAAGTTTAATAATATCTTATTATATTTTATATTTGAATCTAATAAATCATTATATTTATTTTTAAAATCATTTATTCTTTCTTTTTCAATACCACAATTTTTTATTGTATTAATACCAACTATGCTTTCTACTAAATAAGAATTAATTAGGGAATTTTTTTCTTTTAAATCATATGAACGGGAATATATTTTGTTTCTAAAAAATAAATATAAAATAATATAAATAACACTTATAAGGAAGATTAATAAAAATAAATATTTGTTTATTATAAACATAAAAACAAGAATAAGAATCATATACAAAATATCTAATAATGAAGAAAATAAAATGGTATTAACAAATTCTCTTATACTAGACAAATCATTTATTCTAGATACAATATCACCAACTGGTCTACTATGATGATATTTAAGAGGAAGGGATAGTATTTTTTTATATGCTTTATTCATTACTTTAAAATTTAACTTTTTATCAAATGATATAATGGCTCTATTTCTTATATAATCAATAATGGATTTTATAACGGATAATAACAAAAATAGAAATAAAATAAATTTAGAGGATTCAAATCCATTATATAAAGCACTTAAATAAAACGAATTTAGTAAAGAAAATATAGACGCTAAGATCGAGATAATAAAAATTAAAAGAAAGTAAGTGATAATAAATCTATTTTTAAAAAAACATATATTTTTTTTGCTATTTTCTTTAACTAAATCTTTTGTCTTTTCAAATGTAATTACAACATTTGTCCATTCTTTTAAAAACATATTTTTATCATATATAACTTTTCCTCTAATAGGATCTTCTACTATAATTTTATCTTTTTTAATATTTTTTATTATAACGAAATGATCATATTTTTCATCTAATTTTATATGTGCGATGAAAGGCCATGATATTTTATTTAAACTATTATATTTACACATATATGCATTAGATTTAAGTCCTAACTTATTGGATGCATCAACAATATTATAAATGCTTGTCCCATTTTCATCTGTTTTAGTTAAATTTCTAAGTTTATCAATACTAATATTTCCTTTATAATATCTAATAATATTATAAAGACAGGTTACACCACAATCTTTAATCCCTTGTTGCCGTACAAATTTATGTCTCATTTTATCCCTCCACTTATTATATAAGCCGTTTCTCCATCAAATTCCCCTAAAAAAAGTAAAAAAAAATGAAAAAAAGTTAAATTTTTTTCATTTTCTCATAAAAATTATAATATTAATCATTTTTTCTTTAGACATTCTAAATGCATTCTTAATTTTTTCTCATCCTTATCATCTATATTATAGTGATCATATAGGTATGCATCAAGATTTTGAGTTCTTTCCAGCAATATATTTGGTTTATCCATTTTTATGTCTGTTTTTTTAAAGTAATTATCAATAGTTGGTAAACACTCCAAAATTCTTTTTTCTTCACTATTTACTATACCAATAAAAGAATAATCTTGATTATATAATTTACCAGTTATGACTTTAGCATCTACTTTCAAAGTTGGATTATTGAGTAATGCACTTATCAATTTTGCAATTTCAAAATCACTTTTATATTTAAAATCTAATTTTTTTATATAATCATAAACATATAATATTTTATCATAAGAGGTAAATTTTTCAGAATAATATTGTTCACTCATTTTTTTATAAATATGATATATATGTCTATGTAACATCTTTGTTTCTTTTAAAGTATTCATGTCGATTACTTTTTCTAATTTAGATAATTGTGGTTGCCAAAGAAGCCTTCCTGATGGAATATCTATTTTGCTTTTAGATTTGTCTAAATCAAGAGGTAAATATTCTTTTTCTTCTATAGTCATTCTTTCTATATATAAAGATATATTACTTTTACCAACATAATTTAACCTATTTAGCACATCAATATAAACAGGAATTAATTCATCAGATGCTTTTATATTTATATTTTTTACTTTATTTTCAATCAAATATTTAATAAATTGATATACACTTATGACACTTTGAGTGCTTCTTTTTCTAGCATCATATATTTCAAAATTTAACATTCCTATATTATTAAACTTTTTATTAATAGTAAAATTATAAAATTCATCACTAGTAATTTTAATTACCTTACCACTTATCTCACATACATTTTTAGGCAATAATTTTTCTATATTTTTCATATAATGCACCTCTTTTTTCATGGTTATATATTTTATAAAAATTTAATAAATTAGTCAATAAAAAAACATTTAGAAAGTTCTAAATATTTAATCTATCTTTATTTTATATTTTTCTTATTCCTTCATCATTTTCATTATTTTTATCTTCGTTTATATATTTATAATATTCCTCATCAGGAATAAAACATGTTTCAGAAATTGTAATATTTGAATAAACTCTATCAAATAATGAAATTGGCAATACTAAGCCTTCTGCACTTATTAAACTTTTTAAATATAAAATTCCGGTTATTCTATTTGGTAATTCTAAGCATTCAGCACTTGTTAAACTGCTTAAATCTAAATTTCCATTTAATGTATTTGGTAATACTAAACCTTCCGCACTTGTTAAACTGCTTAAATCTAAATCTCCATTTACTGTATTTGGTAATACTAAACCTTCCGCACTTGTTAAACTGCTTAAATATAAATCTCCATTTATTATATTTGGTAATACTAAGCCTTCAGCACTTGTTAAACTTCTTAAATCTAAATTTCCATTTAATGTATTTGGTAATTCTAAGCATTCAGCACTTGTTAAACTGCTTAAATCTAAATCTCCATTTAATGTATTTGGTAATACTAAACCTTCCGCACTTGTTAAACTGCTTAAA